>NZ_JBANRK010000001.1:318117-851574 GCF_037860795.1 Sphingobium mellinum
CTGTTGGGCGCCGCATCCTCGGTCACGGTGCCGCCCGCGTCATTTACCGCAAGGGGCGTGTCGTCGACGATGTGGACCACCAGGTCATCACCCGCGGTCGTGCCGCCAACACCGTTCACCGTGACATGAACGCTGTCATCGAAACCGGTGCCGTTCGAACCTGGGTAGGTGCCGTTGGCGAGTGCAGCCTTGAGCGTGTAGCTGTAGCTCACCGCACCGGTCGCGGCATTGTAGCCGGTCAGCTTCAGCGTGCCCTCGCCTGTGTCGACGACGCCGTTGGTCGCTGCAAACGCCTGCATCTGCGTCAGGGTGAAGGTCGTCCCGCCGACGACGATGTTGGCGATGCCATCGGTCGCGCTGACCGTGAAGCTGCCGGTCGTCACATGCGATCCGTCGTGCAGCGAGCCGCTCGGCAGGCCAGCCTCATAGACGGTGGCGTCGGGACCGTTGAGCGAGGCAGTGACCACGCTCGCGCTGTCCGCAGCGCCATTGACGGTGATGACCAGCTTGGCCGACGACTGGTCGCCGTCCGCATCCTGCATCGTGTAGTTGAGCGTGTAGCTCTGGCTGAACCCGCTCCCCAGCGCCTGCGTCGCCGCCCGGCTGTTGTCGAGCACATAGCTCCAGCTGCCGTTGGCATTCTGCGTCAGCGTGCCATAGGTGTTCAGCGCCGCGATCGCCGCCGCGTCACCCACGCTCCAGGCGACAAAGCTCGCCGGCTGGTCGGCGCCCGCCACGTCGTTCGCCAGCACATTGCCCGACAGGCTGTTGGGCGCCGCATCCTCGGTCACGGTGCCGCCCGCGTCATTTACCGCAAGGGGCGTGTCGTCGACGATGTGGACTATCAGATCGTCGCTGCCAGTAGAGCCGCCCACGCTGTTCACCGTCAGCACGATCAGGTCGTCAAATCCGGTCGGCGTGGCACCCAGATGGCTATCATTGTCGATGGTCGCGGCCAGCGTGTAACTGTAGCTGACGACGCCCGTGGCAGCCGTGTAGCCGGTCAGTCGCAACGTGCCCTCGCCGGTGTCCACCACGCCGTTGGTCGCAGCGAAAGCCTGCATTTCTGCGAGCGTGAATGTGGTCCCGCCGACGACGATGTTGGCGATGCCGTCGGTTGCTGTCACCGTGAAGCTGCCGGTCGTGACATGCGATCCGTCATGGGCTGAACCAGTCGGCAAGCCCGCTTCATAGACGGTATTGTCGGGTCCGGTCGGAGAGGCCGTCGCGATGGTCGCATCGTCGGCCGCACCCTTGACGGTGATGACGAGCTTGGCCGACGACTGGTCGCCGTCCGCGTCCTTCATCGTGTAGTTCAGCGCGTAATCCTGGCTGAAGTTGCTTCCCAGCGCCTGCGTCGCCGCCCGGCTGTTGTCGAGCACATAGGTCCAGCTGCCGTCGGCGTTCTGTGTCAGCGTGCCATAGGTGTTCAGCGCCGCGATCGCCGCGGCGTCACCCGCGCTCCAGGCGACAAAGCTCGCCGGCTGGTCAGCGCCCGCCACGTCGTTCGCCAGCACATTGCCCGACAGGCTGTTGGGCGCAGCATCCTCCGTGACGACATTACCCACATCATCCAGCGCATGGGGCGTGTCGTCGATGACCCTGACGTCCAGGCTGGCCTGCGCCACGCTGGCGTCGCTATCCTGCACCACCACGGCGAAACTGTCGGTGAGGCTCAGATCATTGGCGCCGGTGTGCAGCAGCGTATTGTCGCCCAGCACATAATGGTAGCCGATCGTGCCGCCGATGACATCGCCGTCCGCGCCGATGACGGGCGTGAAACTGTCGACGCTGAGCGTGCCGTAACCGCTGGCTATGGTCACGCCGGCGATGAACTTGCCGCCAGCGAAGATCGACTGGCCGCCGACCGTGACGGTCGACACGCCGTCGAGCGCGGACAGGCTGAAGCTGCCCGCCTGGGTCAGCGCCGCCGCATCGGGCGAACTGCCGTCAGGCAGATTGGCTTCGTTGACGGTGAGTTCCGGTCCTTCCCCATCCAGGCCGGTGATAGTGACGCCGTCATTGTTGCCGTTGATGGTGATGGTCAGCGTGGACTGCGATGAGTCGCCGTCACCGTCGGTGATCGTATAGGTGAAGGTTTCGGTCAGATGCTGCGTCGAATCCAGCCCCTGAACCACGCCATCTTCATTGTTGAGCGTATAGGAATAGCTTCCGTCAGAGTGGATCAGCAGCGATCCGTACGTACCCTGGACCACCTCGCCTACCGCGCCGGTCGCACCGCCAAAGGCAATGCCGGTGACATGAGCGCCATCCGCGCCCTGAATGTCCGCGACGCCGTCGGTGCTGTTGGCGTCGCTGCCGCCCTGACCTGTCAGGACATTGCCGTCCGCGACCAGCGGGCCATCCTCGCGCACGGAATCGACATCCGCGATCGCGGTGGGGTGATCATCCAATATGGTGATGACCAGCGTGTCGCTGGCCTTGTCGCCATCGACATCAGTGACGGTGACCGCGAAACTGTCGGTCACATTGTCGCCGCTGCTGTCATGGGTCAGCGTGTAGCTATAGTCGATACGCCCTTCGCTGATCGAGGTGATCACCAGGACACCCTTGTCAGTCTGGATCGTCTCCCCGGCCTGCGTGATCAGGATGTCGTTGATCGTCACGGTCGAAGGGGCGTCGGGCGCCGAGTAGGTGATCGTGCCTGCGGTGGTTTCGATATTGGCCGCCGCGTTAGAGCCCGGCGCCGGTCCGACGCCGGCATCCAGCCCGGCCTCGCTCACAACCGTTCCCTCGCCTGTACGCGGCACGGAAAGGATCGTGACATTGCTGTCGGCGATGTCGATCCGCAGCGTCGCGACGCTGAGGTCACCGTCGCCGTCGCGTAGCGTGTAGCTGAAGCTGTCGCTCACGCCGCCGGGCGAGCCGGCATCGCGGACATAATTATAGCTGCCGTCGCTGTTGAGCGTCAGCGTGCCATAAAGCCCATGGATGCCTTCGCCGATCGTGGTGGGATCGACAAGCGCGCCTTCGCCCGCTCCCGCGACGACGCCGGCTACCGCCGCACCATCCGCACCCTTCACGTCAGCGCCGGCCGCGCCGGAAACGGTGCCCTCGCCGGTGATGACGTTGCCGCCTTCAGGGCCGTATGTGCCCGCAGCGACGCCATCCACATCATTGTGCGCGACGGGCAGGTCATCGACGATCTGGACGTCGATCGAACCATTGGCGGTCGATCCATTGCGGTCCGTCGCGACGACAGCGAAGCTCTGCAACACATCGTCCGCGCCGGCCGCCGAATGCCCAAGGCTGTTGTCGGTCAGCAGGAAGCTGTAGGTGAACGTGCCCGCAGTCGCCACACTGCCCTGTTGCGCGGTGGCGGTGAAGCCCGTGATGGTCAGCGTGCCGAGCGGGGTCGTCACGACCTGCCCCGTCACAAAGCTGCCGTTAGCCATAGCCGACACGCCGCCGATGGTGACGCTCGCCAACCCGTCAGGACCGGTCACGCTGAAAGAACCACTCTGCGTCAGCGCGGCGGCGTCGGGCGCGCTGCCATCGGCAAGATGATTTTCCTGCACCACAAGTTCAGCGCCATTAGCGCCCGGCCCATCGGTCAGGCCAGTGATCGTAACGCCATCGTCTGCTCCGTTGATGGTGATCGTCAAAGTCGCCGTCGACGTGCTGCCGTCCCCGTCGGTGATCGTGTAGTTGAAATGATCAGTCAGCGTCTCGCCCGGCACCAGGAACTGCACCGCGGCATTATCGTTGGCGAGGACGTAGCTATACCCGCCGCCCGCGCTGATCGTCAGCGTGCCGTAAGTGCCGTGGAACGTGCCCAGCGTGGTGACGGTCGCCCCGTCCGCGCCCTGCACATCGGCAACGCCATCGGTTGTGTTCGCGTCAGAACCACCATGACCGGTCAGCAGATTGCCGTCCGCGACCTGCGCGCCGTCCTCGGTCACGCTGTCCACATCGTTGATCGCGCGGGGCGCGTCGTCCGCGATGGAAATTGTCAGGGTTGCAGTCGCCTGATCGCCATTCGAATCCGTGACGACGACATTGAAGACTTCTGCCGGAGGGGCGCCGATCACATTGTCGGCCAGCACATAATTATAACCGACAACGCCGTTCGCAACCGATGTGATGGTCAGCGTGCCGTGCGCGGTGTCTATGTGTTGGCCCAACGTCGCTTCGACGCCGTTGATCGTGACGACTGCAGGCGTATCATTGGCGGTGAAGACGATCGTGCCGGTGGTGCGGTCGCTGCCGCTGCCTGCTGCCGACCCGGCCGGCTCCTCTCCGCGCGCCGGTAGACCCGCCTCGCTGACATTGGCGGTGGCACTGATTGCGCCCGCCGGCTGATTGGGCGTGACAATCTCGACAACGGGTTTGTCGTTCGGCGCGATCGGCAGGATCTCGCGCTGCTCGGGCTGGGCGAAGTTCAACTCGGTGGGCGGCAACAGGTCGCCCAGTCCATGCGGGTCACCCACATTGCCGTCGGCGGCGAGAAAATTGCCGCCCGAACTGCGGGCTGGACCAGCGGCGGGCTGCGGCTCCTCGCCGATCAGCAGCGCGGCCAGGTTGACCGACGGGATTTCCACATCACCCACGACCATGCGCGGGACCACAACGGCGCCGTCCAGGATCACCATTTCGGTGCCATCGGGCAAGGTGACGACCAGGTTGCGGCCATCGACCTCTATATGATTTATGTCGGTGCCCGCAGGCAGGACAACGACGCCATCGTGGACAGAAACCGTCCGCATCGCGCCGGTATGATGATGATGGCCATGATGGTGCGGCGCGGCCTTCGTCGATCCAGGATGTGCGGCGACATCCGGACCGTGCGCCTGCTGGTGATCAGCGGCGGCATCGACATTTGCATCGCGATCGAAATCCATCGTTCCATCCCACCTGTCGCCATGGAGCGGGCTGGAAGGAGCGCGCGAAAGATCGGCTTCCGAATGACGATACATTCGGAAATTCGATCGTTCCGGACAGCTGGCATTAGCGGATCAGCTATTGCCCCTTGTCTGCAATCTCCCGCCGGCGGGACTTTTCCCCAAGTCCAAAACCGCCCCGGATTAACCCTATGCTTATATCATCTGACCCGAAGGCCGATCTTATGGGGCAGGACACAATAGAGTCACGAGGAATCAAGTTTTGTTAACCATTTTAGGACGATAGAGATCAAAAAGATGCCAAGAATATATTGCCAAAGATATAGATGAAAACTTCACGCTATATCTTTCAGTCTATGCCGCCATCTTGATCGAGGTTAACGACTCGAAGGGGGACACCGACTCGATTGCGGGCGAGCCGAAGCTCGGTCCAGCCTGTTTTCTGTCCCATCGGCCGCAGCGCTGACGTGGCGCTGATATATGAAGCGGGCGACCAGCCTTTCGACTGATCGCCCGCCCTGTTTGCGACCCGTAGGTTATATTGCGGAGCGTATCTCGCTTTCCCGGCCCCCCACCAGTGCTTATTCTGGTGATAACCTACGGGAAAATGAAGGCACCCCCTCCGATGCAGACGGACGATAAGCAGCGCGATCACATCCGCAATTCACCCGAAGGGGTATAGCTTAGGTTAGCGGCGAGGCGATGTTGTTGAATAATCGAAATAAATGGGCAAATATCCGGGATCAACGGCCCACGAAAATTCTGGGTCAGCGCGTGATGTCCTGCGTCACGGCACTGCGCGCATCATCCGCGATCTTCGCGGCATCCGGCAATGCAGGTGCCATGCCCGCCAGTACCGCTTCCATCCTGCGGCTGCGCTCGCTTGTTGATCCCGTCGTGCGGCGAAACATGGTCAGCGCATATTCGGCCAGGGGTTGAGCGGCATCCGGGCGCTTGCGGGCAACGTAGAAGTCGACGAGATTTTCGAGCGCGATCTGGCAATTGGGATCATCTTCGCCGCGCGTCCGCCGATAACCATCGAACACACGCCGCAGCAGGCTTTCCGCCTCACGAAAATGGCCGATCGCGTCCAACTGCAACGCCAGGTCATTGGCTGATATCAGGGTGCGAGGATCATCGGCGCCGAACAGTTCATCCGCCAGCGCCAGCGCCTTGCGGGCAGGCTCGACGCCTTCGGCGGCGCGCCCGCTGACATAGGCCGACTGGACGGCCGCCGTCAGGCTGCGCCATTCCTTTTCCCGAGCCTCGGTCACGTCGGGAACATAGGGTGCCTGGCCATAGGCCGGCTGAACCAGCACAAGCAGCAGGAGCAGCGCAGGATGAAGGCTTCTCCTCACGGTGCGCACCGACAATGACCCCTCCCCGAGTTTGAGACCCTGTCGCGAGACTATGCGGTGGCAGCGGTTAGGAAAAGGCAAATGCGGGGAACAGGAACGCAGCCTAACGCTTCGACCCACGCAGGCAGCAGCGATCAAGCGCCTGCCGTCAGCGCCTCGATCAACGCCTTGACCTTCTTCTGCCGCCACTGGGGCAGCGGTGCGATCAGCCAATAAGCGAGCGACGAGGGCCGCGGATCGTCGACCGCGCGAACCCGGCCCGCGTCGATGTCCGCCTGAGCCAACAACAGCGGCACGCAGGCATGGCCGAAACCGTTGGCCGCCGCCTCGATCGCCAGCCCGGCGTCCGCAACGCGGATCGTGGCGGTTTCCGTGCCTGACGGACAGCCAGGCCAATCGATGCGATGCGCCGGCCCACCATGGGCGGCCTCCACCGTGACGAAGACCGCTTCGCCCAGTTTCACCCCCTCATGCTCACCCGGTCCCTCGGTCAGGCGCAGGGCAAGGTCCAGATTGGCTTCGGTGAAGTCCAGGCTCTCGTCGGCCGCGACCAGCGCGAATTTGAGGTCGGGCTGGTTGGCGGCATAAGTTGCCAGGCGCGGTTGCAGCCATTTGGCGGTAATGTCGCGCGGCGCGGCGATGGTGAGCGAGGAACTGGACTGCCCCGCCTGAAGGGCGCGTACCGCTTCCTCGAATTCCAGGAACCCGGCGCGCAGCGCTTCCAGCCCTGCCTCCGTTTCGGGCGTCAGTTCCAGCCCCTTGGGCGTGCGGCGGAACAGGACGACCCCCAGCAGGTCCTCCAGGGCGCGGATCTGCTGCCCGACCGCCGCAGGCGTCACCGCCAACTCGTCGGCGGCGCGGGTGAAGGACAGGTGACGGGCCGCCGCATCCAGCACGCGCAGGCCGTTGAGCGGCAAATGGGTACGCTTCATTCGGCGACCGCCGGCGCTACGAGGGCGAAATGGGGGATGGCGATGTCAAAGGTTTCCCCGCTGGCGCCGATCATGTGATAATGGCCCTTCATCGATCCGGTCGGCGTATTGAGTGGACAGCCCGACACATAGTCATAGCTTTTGCCCGGTTGCACGACCGGCTGCTCGCCGACAACGCCGTCCCCGTCGACCCGATGCTGCGCGCCCCGGCCATCGGTAATCACCCAGTGCCTTGTCAGCAGTTGCACCGGTTGGTCGCCCCCATTTTCAATGCGGATATGATAGGCCCAAAACCAGCGGCCCCGGTCCGGCTCCGACTGTTCGGGCAGGAAAGTGACGGCGACATGCACATGGACGTCGCGCGTGGTCGCATGGAAGGGGAAAAGCGCGTTCACTTTTGGAAGATGCGCCTTTCAGGCCGATTCCGTCAACGCCCTATCGACCGCAGCGCGCGATCAAGATCCTCGATGACATCGTCAGGATCTTCCAGACCGACGTTCAGCCGCAACATGTCCTCGGTGATGCCGACCTCCAGCCGCGCTTCTTCCGCCATGCCATAATGGGTGGTGGACGCGGGATGGGTCATCAGCGAGCGGGAATCCCCGATATTGTTACTGATGTCGACCAGTTCCAGCCCATTGAGCAGGCCGTGCGCTTCCTTGCGCCCGCCCCCCACATAGAGCGAGAAGATCGGCCCGGCCATCGCCATCTGCTTCATCGCCAACGCATGCTGCGGATGGCTCTCGAGCCCCGGATACAGCACCTTCGCGACCCGACCCTCCAGGAATTTGGCGACCTTCATCGCATTTTCGCTCTGGCGGCGGATGCGCAGGTCGAGCGTTTCGAGACCCTTCAGAACGACCCATGCGTTGAACGCGCTCAGCGTCGGTCCGGTATTGCGGTGAAAGGGCAGCAATGTGTTGATGATGAAATCTTCCGTACCGCAGATGGCGCCCGCCAGCACACGGCCCTGTCCGTCCATCATCTTGGTGGCGCTGTAGGCGACCACGTCAGCGCCGAAATCCAGCGGCCGCTGCAATGCGGGCGTCGCGAAGGCATTGTCGACGACGCTCACGATGCCGTGCTTCTTCGCGATGCCACAGATCGCCGCCAGGTCCGCAACATCCATCGTCGGATTGGCGGGCGTTTCGAAGAAGAAAACCTTCGTATTGGGCCGCACCGCCGCTTCCCAGGCAGCATTGTCGGTCGCGTCCACCGTGGTGGCCTGGATACCGAATTTGGGCAGCAGCGTATCGGTCAGCCAGCGACAGGACCCGAACAGCGCCTTGCCCGCCACCACATGGTCACCAGCCGAGAGCTGGCACAGAAGGGCCGCCGTCATCGCGGCCATACCGCTCGCGGTAGCACGGCACGCCTCGGCACCTTCCAACAGGGCGATGCGCTGTTCCAGCATCTCTACCGTCGGATTCTGGAGGCGGCTGTAGGTCATGCCCTGCTGCTCGCCTGCAAAGCGCATGGCTGCGTCCTCCGCCCGGTCGTAGCTGTAGCCGCTGGTCAGGAACAGCGCCTCGGACGTTTCGCCCCACTCGCTGCGCGCGCTGCCGCCACGGACCGCGAGCGTCGCGGGCCGCCAGTTCTTCGTGATGTTCGGGTCCTGCCCGCTCCTGCGCTTCATTGTCCGCTTCCTTAAACCAGCGCCGCCAGCACGGCATCGCCCATCTCGACGGTGGTCATGCTGCCGCCCAGGTCAGCGCTGCGCGCGCCGTTGGCGAGCGCCTTCGCCACTGCCGCCTCGATCCGGTCGGCCTGTTCCGGCATCCCCAGCGAGTAGCGCAGCATCATGCCCGCCGACAGGACCGTTGCCAGCGGATTGGCCTTGCCCTGCCCGGCAATGTCAGGTGCGGAGCCATGAATCGGTTCATACAGACCCTGGTTGCTGTCGTTGAGCGTGGCCGAAGCCAGCATGCCGATAGAGCCCACGCACATGCTCGCCTGATCCGACAATATGTCGCCGAACATGTTGCCCGTGACGATCACGTCGAACTGACCCGGATTGCGCACCAGCTGCATCGCGGCATTGTCCACATACATGTGGCTCAAGGCCACATCGGGATAGTCCGCCGACACCTCGATCACCACGTCGCGCCACAGCTGGCTCGTCTCCAGCACATTGGCCTTGTCGACCGAACAGAGCTTGCCCCGCCGCGCGCGCGCCGCCTGGAAGCCCTGGTGCGCGATCTTGCGCACCTGCTCCTCGTTGTAGGACATGATATCATAGCCTTCGCGCAGGCCCTCGGCGGTCTTGCGCATGCCCTTCTCGCCGAAATAGACGTCGCCATTGGTCTCGCGCACGATCAGCAGGTCGATGGCGCTTGCCACCTCCTTCTTGAGCGCCGACGCGTCGGCCAGTTCGGGAAAGACCTTGGCGGGGCGCAGGTTGGAAAAGAGACCCAATTCCTTGCGCAGCCCCAAAATCGCCTGTTCGGGGCGCAGATGCCGTTCCAGCGAGTCGCAGCTTGGATCACCCACCGCGCCGAACAGGATCGCGTCGGCGCGTGTCGCGAGTTCCAGCGTCTCGGGCGGCAGTGGATGGCCGACAGCCTTGTAGGCCGCGCCGCCGACCAGCCCTTCCTCATAGATCAGGCCGTCTATCGCCAGCGCATCGAGCACGCGCTTGGCCTGCGCGACGATCTCGGGACCGATACCATCTCCGGGCAACAGGGCGATCAACATGTCCAACCTCATTCACAAATAGCGGCCCGCCCTTGCAAGATGCGAGCGGCCCGCGCAACCGCTTTTCAAGCCGCCGCCCGCGCCAGTCGATCGATCAGCCGTTCGCGCGCCGCCAACACATCGGCGCGCCAGTCGGTCAGCACCGACCGCTCCAGGAAGAAGCCGGTGAGGCGCAGGCCGTCCAGGATCGCCTGCCAGTCTCCGGTGCCCCCCTCCAGCAGGAAGGCGGGCAAGGGCAGCAGGCGGCTTTCATAGCCGACAGCCCCTGCCCGGCTGACGGCGGCGGCGCTGCGCGGGCTCACATAAGCGAGGTCCCGCGCGTTACCCGTTGCCGCACAGCGCCCAAGATCCAGGCCAAACCCCAATTCCGCCAGCAGCAGCAGTTCGTAGCGCACCAGCGCCGCCGCCCATCCGCGCGCCGCCGGTGCCGCCTCCACCGCGCCCAGCACGCCGTCCAGCGCCTGATAGAGCGCGGGATAAGGCGTTCCTTCCGGCAACGCCACGGCAGTGAGGGCACAGACCCAGTCGATCGCGGCGGCGGGCAGCGGTTCGGACAAAAGCGCGGCGCGGCTGTGTTCCAGTTCCACCGTCAGTCCAGCCAGCTGTTCTTCGGTACGGGCGCGAAATTCCGCCTTGACCTCATTGCCTGGCAACAGCACCGGCCGCAGCCCCCGCGAACGCCCACCGCGCACATAGCCTGCCACCAGGCCATCGTTCGGCGTCAGCAGCCGGGCGATCGCGCCATGTTCGCCATGGGTCCGCACAGCGCACACCAGCGCGGGGGTGATGAGCGTCGCCATCCCCCTTCCTACCGCCACACCGCGCTGGACGCCATCGGATGTTGGGAAGCTGTTATCGTCTGCTTGATATAAGTTGATTTCCGCGCCTCCTGTGGTCAAACAGGCAGGTGGGGACGGATGTCGGGGGACATATAACGATGTTGAACGTGCCCGGGGCGTCATCCTCTGCAATGGATCGCCTGGTGCTTTGGTTGGGTCGGTCGCCTACCCTGGGTTTCGCCATATCCCGCGTCGCCTTCGCCGTGGCCGCGACCTGGCAGATCACGGCGATGTTCAGCAATGAACCCGACTTCGCCCGGACCGCCCACTGGCTGGAGGCGGGGGTCTGGTTCTGGACGCTGACGGGCATCGGTCAGCATCTGGTGACGCCACCGCTCGGCCTGCTGCTGCGCCCCCTGTCCCTCGTTGTCGACCTCATCCTGTTCCTGACGGCAATCGTGCTGTGCGAACCGCTACAGATCGCCGCGCTCGCCTGCCTGTTCTTCGTCGCATGGTCCGCATCCGACCGGTTCGGCCGGGGTTCGATCATCGTGCTGGCGGTCTGCCTCGTCCTCTCCTTCCTCGTGCGCGGCTATTATGAAGCCTGGGCGTCGGCGCGCCACGTCTTGGAGGTTGATCGCGCGATCGACGGGCTGACGGTGCTGATCGGCTGCACCATCGCAGCCGCGATGCTGAGCATGTCGATCCTCGAACGCCGGCTCATCGCGTGGTCCGAACGGCTGCAGGCTGTGGGCCTCTCCTTCCAGAAGTCGCTCGCGGGCTTCGTCATCGAACAGATTTCGCAGCTCATGGCGGCCCGCTACTGCGCCTTTGTCTGGCAGATGTGGGAAGACGGGCCGGTTCATTGCGACATCATCGACGCCCAAGGCGCGCGCAGCCTTTCCCTGCCCAACAAGCAGGCCGAAAGCCTGCTGCTCGTCACGCCACGCGACGCGCCCTTCCTCTATTCCAGCCAGACGCGGCGCGTGCTGCTGCGCAACCGGCTCGGCATCTTCCGCAATGAAAAGGCGTCGGACGTAACCGAAACGGTGCGCGACCTGTTCGGCCCCGGACAGGGGACGAGCTTTTGCGTCCAGTCCGGCGAACTGCGAGGACGCATCTTCATCGGCGCGCGGCATGGCTGGTCTCCCGCCTCGTTGCTGCGATCGCTCCGCATCCAGGAGGGTTTGGAACTGTTCCTGGAGCGGCACTTCTTCTTCCTCGCCTGGCGGGAGCGCACCTTTGCCGAGGCGCGGCTGGCGCTCAGCCGCGACCTGCACGACAGCGTGCTGCAAACGCTCGCCGCGCTGCGGGTCCGGCTGGCGACCACGATCCACGGAATGGAGGGCATTGAAGCACCCGGCCAGCTTGCCGAACTGCAGGCGATGGAGGAACTGGTCACGGCCGAACAGGCGCATCTTCGCCGGCTGCTGGGCACGGAAAAGGCAGGGGGGACCCGCGTCGATCTTGGCGCGGAAGTCGAACGCTGTTGCCGCTTCATCGCGCTGCAATGGGGAATCGAATGCCGGCTCAACCCCGTCGACCGGCCGGTGATGGTCACGCCGGAAACCGCGACCGAGGTCGAATTCCTGATCCGCGAAGCGACCGCCAACGCTGTAAAGCATGCAGCGGCGCGCCATATCACCGTGTCGCTGGCGCAGGCGGAAGACGAAATCCTGATCGCGCTAAAGGACAATCCGGGCGCGCAGCAGGTCGCGCGGGAAAGCTATACCGGCGATTTCGAACTCCAGTCACAATCGATCATGAAGCGGCTGGGGAAGCTCGGCGGCACCGCCTACTTCCATAACTTAAGCATAAATTCATTAATCTCGATTAGACTCCCTTCATCCTTACCGAGGTCCCCCACATGATGGCCCAGATAGCGATAGTTGACGATCACCCGATCTTCCTGGACGGCATGGTCCAGTTTCTGGGTTCCCATGGCCACGATGTCATCTTCTGCGCGCGATCGGTGGATGAAGCCATCAGCCGCTTCCAGACGGACCAACCCGACCTGGTGATCCTGGACGTCAGCATGAAGGATGGCGGGGGTCTCGCCGTCCTGTCGGCGATCCGCAACAGCGGCAACACGGTCCCGGTCATCTTCATGACGGTTCATATCCGGCCCGAACAGACGCTGGAGGCCATCAAGCTCGGCATCGACGGCGTGGTGCTTAAGGACAGCGATCCCAACGAACTGCTTACCTGCATTGGTCAGGTGCTCAGCGGCAACAAAAGCATCGCGCCCTTCGTGATGGAACAGGCGCTGGTCCACAGCATCTCCGCGCCCGCGAACGACGCGAACATGCTGTCAGCGCTGACCGAGCGGGAACTGGAAATTGCCGGACTCATCCGCGCGGGCCTTCGCAACCGGGAAATCGCGGCACGCTGCGGCCTGACTGAGGGGACGGTCAAGGTCCACCTCCACAGCATCTTTCAGAAGCTGGGCATCAAGTCGCGGTCGGAGCTGATCATCATGATGATGACGAGCGACAGCGAGATGCCGGCTGTCGGATTACACTGAGGGGCAGTGCCCCTCGCTCCAACGCCGGATCAACACCGGGGTTACGGCGTTTGGCGCAAGCCTCTTACGAAGTCGGGAAGATGCGCGACGCCGCTGGGGTTGGGACCGACGACATAGAGAGCCATGATCGTACCAAGGGCGATCGCCACGCCGTAAGGGATCGGTCCCTTGGCAGAGAAAATCGCGACCGACGATCCCTCCCGCACCGACTGCGGCACCAAGCGTCTTCCAGCGATGATCAGCAGCGCCAGAACGCCGCCGCCCACGGTCACATAGACGAACCAGGCAAGCGCTGCGTGCCAGTCGAACCACAGCGCGCAGGCGGCCATCAGCTTGACGTCGCCCCCGCCCATCCATCGCATCGCGAACAACAGCGATCCCAGCGCGAACACCGCCAGGAACAGCGTGCCGTTATGCCAGATGTCGCTTTCCCAGCCCGTCACGGCCACCCATGGGACATAAAGCCCCATGACGAGCAGCGCCAGGATGTTGGATATCCTGAGCTTCGCCATATCCTCAAGCGCCGCGCCGACCAGCACGAGCGAGACAGCGAGTAGAAGGATGTCCTTGATCATGGCTTGGGCGGTCCGATCGTTGCAAGCGCGGCGGCGGCTTCAGGCAGGAAGCGCTCCGATTCCGTGACGGCACGACTGAGATAGGCTTGCGCCTTCGCGACGTCGCCGATGCGCAGCGCCACCTGTCCCGCGTCGCTTAACCGTCGCGCCCACGCATCGGCATTGTCGGTCGGACCGCGCTCTATGTCGCGGCCCGCCATCACATAGGCGGCATCGCGATTGCCGATCACCTTGCCGTCGTCGGGCGCCATGTCCCGAGCCTTGTCGAAGATCGCGGCAGCCTCCGCCGCCCGGCCCTGCGCCATCAGCGACAGGCCATAATTATTGAGCAGTTGCACGGGCTTGTCGGTCAACTGGAACGCCCGCTCATAGGCGGCGGCGCTCAGCGTCCAGGATCGCGCATCATCATAGGCCACGCCCAGTGCATTCCAGGCCCGCCAGCGTCCCGCGCAGGCGGCGACAGCGCGCTGCAGCGGCGCCAGCGCCTCCGGCGCCCGGTCCGATCGCAGGAGGGCGATGCCCAGCCCTTCGTCGACGCGACAATCGGTCGATCCCGCCTCACGGATCGCGGCGAAACGCGCCCCGGCTTCGCTGACTTGCCCGGTCGCCAGCGCAAGCCGAGCCGCCGCGATGTCCATCGGTTGCCGATCGGCTGGCCCAGCATCTGTGCGCCATTGCTCCAGCATGGTCTGCGCCTGAATCATGCGATCGCCGTCGATCGCCTCATCGATCATCCGGGCATAGTCGATCGGCGGAGCCGGCGACGGGACCGGGATGGCTGCGACGGGCGCGGCCGCCGCGACAAGCAGCGGGAGCAGCAGGACGTTCATCCCAGCTTTCCGCTCCACTTCCAAAGCTTCTCGAACAGGCTGTCAGGTTCATCGCCCCCAGCCATGCTCGCGCATTTTTGCAGGCCGTCGACCTTGGCGCCGGCCAGCGATATCGAATAGCCGGTGGCCGGCAAGCGGAAGCCGCTATCCTTCGCGCGTGCGCCGGCGCAGCCATCAACCTCGGCGGCGAGCGCTGCGGATGCCGGCTTGGCGGGCGCCTTGCCCTTGAGCGCAACCGCAGGCGCGGGCGCGGGCGCTGCCGGTTGGGCGGCCGCCGCCGTCACGATCGGCGCTTTCAACTCGCGCGTCAGGGACAGGGCGGGCACCGTCGCCCCGCCATCGGCCACCGTCACGATCGACGTTGTCAACTGGGACAACATCCGCCCCGGCAGCGCTGGCTGTCCGCCGATCGTGCGCAGCCGCACCTCGCCCATCGACAGGCGCTCCAGCCCCCCGTTCGCCGGCCAGCTCGGCGCGCCCGTGGGCACAGTCGCGCTGCCCGCCGCCAGCTGCGCCAGCGTCGGACGGTTCGCCATGCGTGGCAGGCCGGATACGTCGCCGCCCAGCTGCGCCAGCAGCGCATCCGCCTCACCCTTCTGTCCCTGCGCGATCAGGCTGCGCGCGAAATTGCGATAGATCCGCTCATCCTGCGGCGCGCGCGCGAGCGCCAGCTCAAAAAACTGTCGCGCCAGGTCGTGCCGCCCCATCGCCGCATAGCTGATCGCGACGCCGTTCAGCGCATGCGGATCGGCAGGGTCCTGCCGCATCGCCCGGCGATAGGCGTCCAGCGCCAGCGCATGGTCGCCTCGCGCGAACAGCAGGTCGCCCCGCGCCAGCATATCCTGCGCAGTCGTCACCATCCCGCTGTTCAAAGGTCGGATCGCGACATTCTTGTTCGCGGAGCTGCACCCCGTGATTGCGACGACCAGCGCCATGGCTGCCATGCGTCTTTTCATGCCCCCTCCCCCCATCTCTAACGCGCCATTATCGGCAGGATGTCCCGCACCACGCGGATGACCGCGGGCAGCATCAGCACGCCGATCATCACCGGCAACATGCAGGCAACCAGCGGCACCGACAGCAGCACCGGCAGCCGGTGCGCCTTCTCCTCCGCCCGCATGCGCCGCTTCTCACGCATTTCGGCTGCATAGATGCGCAACGTCTGGCCGACGCTCGACCCCAGCTGGTCTGACTGGATCAGCAGCGTCGCGAAGGAGCGGATCTCGTCGACATCGACATCGTCCGCCATCCGCCGCAAGGCGTCGGCGCGACTGCGCCCCGCGCGCAGTTCCAGCACCACCTTGCCCAGCGTCTGCGATACCAGCGGATGCGACAGCGCCAGTTCGCGCCCCACCCTGTCCATCGCCGCTTCCAGCCCCAGACCCGCCTCGACACACACCAGCATCAGGTCGAGCGCGTCGGGAAAGCCGTGGATGATCGCTTCCTGCCGCCGCGCCGCCTTTGCCGAAATGAAGAGGTTGGGCAGATAGAGTCCCATCACGGCCACCAGCATCGCCATGAAATAGAGCTTCATCGGGCTCGGCGGCTCTGGCTTGCTCAGCTGCATCATCACCAGCACCGCAGGCAGCGCGAGCGTGAGTACCAGGCGCACGAACGTGTAGAGCTTGGGCGCTTCGGGAGAAGGATAGCCCGCCGCAATCAACCGCCGGCGCAAATTGTCGCTCTTCGTGTCGGCGAGCGAGATGCCCAGCTTCTCGATCCGCTCGACCAGCCGCTTCCATTCGCCGTCGTTGCGTTCGTTGCGCAGGCTGTGGCCGCTACCCTGCACGGCGCCGCCCGCCTCGCTGACGACGTCCAGCCGGCCGCGCACCCTGGCGTTGCGCGCCACCATCTCCGACACGCCATAGACGATCGCGACGATCGCGACGAACAGCAGGATCAGCAAGATCGGCCGAAGCTGCATGATGAGTGCGAAGTCCAGCATCAGATCACACTTTCAGGTCGACCATGCGGCGTATCGTGACGAAGCCGATGATGTAGAGGAGGATGAGTCCGGAAAAGCCAAAGATGAACATCCGGTCCTGGGCGACATCCAGGTAGAAGGCGGGATTGAAGATGAACAGCGCGACGAACGCCAGGATCGGCAGCGCGGTCAGCATGACGGCGGTCATGCGCCCTTCGGAACTCAGCGCCCGCACCTTCATGAACAGACTCGCCCGTTCGCGGATGACACCGGAGAGATTTTCCAGGATCTCGGCCAGGTTGCCGCCCGTTTCGCTCTGCACCGACAGGGAAATGACGAACATGTGCAGTTCATTCATGTCCCACCGCTCGGCCATGCGCTGCAACGCGTCCCGCAGATCCGACCCATAGGTCACCTCGTCGACGACGATGCCGAATTCGCTGCCGATCGGATCGCGCATTTCCTTTGTCAACAGGTCAAGCGCGGAAGCGATCGGATGGCCGGCGCGCAGGCCCCGCACGAAGGTATCGAGCGCAACGGGGAACTGCTCCTCCATCTTCTTGCGCCGCCGCTGGCTCATGCGGCCCAACACCATGATGGGCAGGATGATGCCGAGCGATCCGGCAAAGGCCGCCGCCATCACGATCATCCCCGCCGTCATGCCATAGCCCGCGGCGAGCCCGCCTACGAGCACGATCACGAACAACAGCCCTGTCGCGATCGCCATCGCCGTCAGCACCGTGCGGGCGCGGATGCTGAGCCCCGCGCCGTGCAGGGCGCGCAGGACGCTGAGCGCCATGCGGCCAGGCAGGCTGTCATGATTGAAGCTCAGGCTCTCGTCCGTTCGCCGCAGCTTGGACAGTACCGTGCTGCGCTCATAGCCCGCCGCGATCATCTTCAGCCGGCGGTTGACGACATGCTCCTTGCCGGCGCGCGCGCGCATCCAGCTGCTCACGCCCTCGATCGTCAGGATCACCGCCACGAACAGCAGCACCAGGACGAACATGCGGATGTAGAGGGGATTTATCATTGCACCACCGCGTCGGGCCGGAACAGTTCGGCCGGCAGATGGATGCCCCGGTCGGTCAGTTCGCTCATGAATTTGGGCCGGATGCCGGTCGCTTCGAAATGGCCCCGAACCATCCCATTTTCCTCGCGGCCGGTCATCTTGAAGCGGAAGATTTCCTGCATCGTGATGACCTCGCCTTCCATGCCCGTGATTTCTGAGATGCTGAGCAGCCGCCGACGGCCGTCGGAAAGGCGCCCCACCTGGACGATGACGTTGAGCGCCGACGCGATCTGCGCGCGCGCGGAGCGTGGCGAAATGTCGATGCCGCTCATGCCGATCATCTGTTCTACGCGGGACAAGGCGTCGCGCGGCGTGTTGGCGTGAACGGTGGTCATCGACCCGTCGTGACCGGTATTCATCGCCTGCAGCATGTCGAACGCCTCGCCGGCGCGCACCTCGCCCACGATGATGCGGTCGGGCCGCATGCGCAGGGCGTTCTTGACCAGGTCGCGCTGGGTGACTTCGCCCCGGCCCTCGATATTGGGCGGGCGCGTCTCCAGCCGCACGACATGGCGCTGCTGCAACTGAAGCTCGGCCGAATCCTCGATCGTGACGATGCGCTCGGCCTCGTCGATGCTCGCCGACATGGCATTGAGCAGGGTCGTCTTGCCCGAACCCGTGCCGCCCGAAATCAGCACGTTGCGCCGCGACGCCACCACGGCCGACAACACCTGCGCCATCGGCGCGGGCACGCTGCCCAGTTCCGTCAGCCGCGCCATGCTGATCGGCACCTTGGCGAATTTGCGGATCGACAGCAGCGATCCGTCGACCGCCAGCGGCGGCACGACCGCATTGACGCGCGACCCGTCGGCAAGGCGCGCGTCGACGAAGGGTGACTGCTCGTCCACGCGCCGGCCTACCGCCGAGACGATCTTCTGGATGATGCGCAGCAGGTGCCTCTCATCCTTGAATCGGGTCGCGGTCTCCACCAGCCGGCCGTTGCGCTCGACAAAGACGATCTTGTGGCCGTTCACCAATATGTCGGTGATGCTGTTGTCTTTCAGCAGCGGCTCAAGCGGCCCCAGGCCCAGCAGCTCGTCCAGTATGTCGGACACCAGCCGCCGCCGTTCCTCCAGGTTCAACGCATGCTTCTGCAGGGCAAGCTGTTCGTGGACGATCTCGCCCACCTCCACTTCCACCTGAGCGCGCGACATGTTCTCCAGCGCCGACAGGTTGATGATGTCGATCAGCTTCTGGTGCAGTGCGACTTTCAGTTCGGTGTGCCGGTCCTCTTCCCAGTGGACCAGTTCGGTATCGGTCGGACCCACTTCATCGCGTACCTCGCCATGACGGCCGTCGCCCTTGCGAATCTGCCACATCAGCCTTTCTCCGCTTCGCGCCGCGCCGCGATCGCCTGCGTGCAGCAATCGACGATGTCAGCCATGTCCTTGCAGATCCGGCTGCGCGCTTTCAATTCCTGGATCAGCACCCCCTGGTCGAGCGCGGAGCTGACCAGCGGAAAGTCGTTGGCGATGCTGAGTTTCACCGGATGGTCGAGCGCCGCCGCCGCATCCTCAAGGCCAATCGCGCGGAACAGCTTCTTTTCGACGCGATTGGCGATCACATGGATGCGCGCCGGATCGATATCCTGGTCGCGCAGCAGCGCGATCTGGCGTCGCGCCTGGCGCAGACTGGCGATGGTGAGTTCGCAAACGATGAAGATCACTTCCGATCGCGCCACCAGCGACATCGACCAGTTGGTCCAGTTGCCCGGCAGGTCCAGGTAGATGGTATCGAAATTGCGCTGCGCCAGTTCGATGACGCGGAAAACCTGGTCGGCGTTCACCGCCTCCATCGGAATGATTTCGGAAGGCGCGGGCACCAGATGCAGTCCGGTTGCCGTCTGCACCGTGACCGACCGCAGCAATTCCCCGTCGACCCGCGCACCGCCCTGCAGCAGGTCGGCCAGCGTCAGCGGTGACGATACGCTCAGATAAGTCGCCGCATTGCCGAACTGAACGTCGAAGTCGAACAGGCAGACCTGCCCCTCGCCCTTCTTCAGCGACCTGGCGTGCAGGCTGGCGGCCTGCGTCGCGATGGTCGTGGCGCCGACGCCGCCCACGCTCTTGATGATCGAAACCAGCGTGCCGGTGCGAACGTCCCTCTGCCCCTCTGCCGCGATCCGCCCGCGCAGGTCATCGAGGACGGAAACCAGGTCCGCCGCGCGCAGCGGCAAGGCGATGACATCATGGATTCCGCTCTTCAGCAAGGCACGGACCAGCGGTATTTCCGCATCGCGCACCGCGGCGACGACAGGCAGCGCCGGATGGGCCGCCCGCAGCCCGGCGAGCCGCCGCATCGACGCATCGTCGTCCGGCTGCACCTCCAGGAGGATTGCCTTCGCCTCGCTGACCAGCGGCTGCGGCAGCGGGGCGCCGGGCGCCAGCATCGACAACGTCAGCGCCTCGCCGCTCAGCCGATCCCCCAAAATGTCCGACGCCTGCACCTCCTGCTCGGACAATATGAGGTGGATGCCCTCATCCCCGATATTGAGGGTCCAGCTCTCGGCCGCTTCCGCTGTGTTCGTCACGATGCCCAAGATCTTGTTCCTCAATTTGCTACCGTGCCCTGGCCGTCTTCCATGGTGAGGGCTGAGCTGAAGCTCGGCAGGGTGATGCTCGCTCTAAATGGTGTAAGGACGATCGGCGTGAAGGTCATCTGTTTCAGCGATACCCTGATCAGCGGTGAAACGTCTGATCCATTGGGATCGCCGGCGTAGCCCAGGCCCGAATAATCATAGTCCACGGTCACATTGTTCGCCGTGATATTCGGCATGAACAATTTCATCCGGGAAACCAGATTGTTGAAAGTTGTAAGTGCGGCGGCACTGTCGCTGATCAGCGGGCTTGGACAGGTAGCGCCCGCCTTGCACGAACAACTCACGGCCCCGCCACTCAGACTGCAAGACGCTCCGCCGAAGGATGATTCGGGGATAGGATCGCCTTGGGTAAGGGACCCGCTCACCACAAAGCTGTAAGCGGCCAGCCCGTTTGGAACCATGTCAGTGGCCACCGCATAGCGCACGCCCATCTGCGTCGCCTTTTCCGCTTGGTTCCACGTCCACATCACCCGTCCGACATCGATGATGCCGAACAGCAACATGATGAGCAGAGGCAGCACGATCGCGAACTCCGCCGCCGACGATGCGCGCGTGTCTCGGAGTAGGGCGAGGCCACGGTTCATATCCCTTGCACCACGGCTTCCGACGCGGACACCAATGTCAGCGATGAACTGGTGAAGCCCAGACTGTTGAACAAGGATGTATAGGGAACCGTCGCGGAAACCTTGACCCTGGGGACATCCGACATCCCCTTGTAGATGCCTTGGTACATGTTCCCACTATTAGAAGTGCAGCTTAGCGTCACCGAAACCGTCGTTACTGTGGTCCAGTTCGCCAGCCTTGCTGTGCCTCCATTGCTGACTTGCCCGGTACGGGTGATATTGCGCGTCTTGTCGATAACATCACTCGATATCGTGCTGGGACAGGTAAAATCGGTAAAGGCGCGACGCGAAGCGTAGCGAGCCCCATCACGCACGGCTTTCGCGACGACATGCTCGCTCAGGAAGTAATTGCCGAGTTCGAACGAACCGAACATCAGGGTGATGAGCAGTGGCGTGACCAACGCCATCTCCGCAGCGGCTGCCGCGCGGTTGCAGTCGGTGAGACGAGAGAGAAACGAGGGGTTCATCGCCATCACTCAATCAGATAGGGGACCGACCGCTCGATCACCTGGGGATTGCTTGCTCCGTTGACGCCACTGCCGGTATCTCCAATGACTTCGACATAGACTTCTTTCTTTTCGGTCCATTTTGTCCCGCCAACCTTGCGATCGATGGACGGTTCGACCAGAAACACGTCGAGCCATTTCGCTGGGTCGATGCCCGAAGTCTTGCCATGCAAACTCAGAGCGTAACAGTTGAGGACAGCGACCGAAATGCGGCGGCGGTCTACGCCTGCCGAACTGGGCGCGATACCCGCAATCCCGTTCGCTGGAGAGCCAAAGGCCATCTTGCTGCCCGCCGGCTGCGGCACTCCAATACCATGTGCTGGCGACCCAACGCTGGTATGAGTGGCTTCCCAATTATATATCTCATATCGGGTCGGCGTTGATCCTAGGCCGACCGCATCGGGCCAGGTAGCCGCATTCCATCCGTAATTGACCTTGAAATAGGCATCACGATCCCATGTACCGCTGCCAACAATTCCGCAGGTTTGCGAACCCTGCGGGACAGCATGACACAGATCGCGGGGATAACCCATGACGTCGGGATAACCGCTGGTCAATGCCACTGGAGTAGTCGGCCGGTAGGGATTGGCCGAAATGTCGAACGCATTCGTGCAGGCGGTGTTGGTATTGTTGGGATTACAGACCAAGTCTTTGCGAGCATTGGTGGACGGCGAGCATGTGCCGCCATATTGCGAGGGGCAGGTATTGCCGTTGGCATAGACGTCGAAGCGTGTGTTGAGCGAGTCTAGAACGGATGTGCTCATGCCCGTCTTCGTCGTCACGCCGTCCATTTGCTGACAGTCGGCCTGTATCTCATTATAGCCGAGCGCTGCCGCAAGTCCGTTGGCGCCATTTTTGAAGGCAGATTCCAACCAGCCGAAATTTCCTGGCGCGCTCGCATCCCCAGTAACCAGCTTCAACCCCACCCCGCGCGCAGGATTGAACGCATAATCCTCATTGGCATTGCCGCTCGGCTCGTCTGGATTGCAGATCATCACCGGCGGGACCTTGCAGATAGCAGAGCCCACGCCGGCGAAGGCTTTCGCCGACAGCAATCCCGATGAGAAGGCTCTCACAACCGGCGTCAGCGCGAAGTTGGCAGTGCGCGAATTGACCTTCACTTCGACGAAATTCGAATCCTGATCGGACGTTGCCAAGGTGGTCTTGGCCTTGTCCTTGTAGAAGGTCAGCGTCCCGCTGCTGTCGCAGCCCGTCGGAACCGTGCCGCCGACATTGACCGCCGTTCCGCACCTGTCGTTGGCGAACCGGGTGTCATTTTCGATGAGATTGTTGACCGCGTTCGTGGCTCGCGTCCGCGCATTACTCTTCCCATCCAATTGGGTCGCCGCCGCCAGCGCGGCCTGGTCAGCCGCCGTCTGCAGCTCGGAATCGAGGCTCGCCATCCGCGCATAGTCGAATGCCAGCCCCCCCGCCGCGACCAGCCCGAAAAGCGACAGGGCCACCGTCGGCGCCACCGCACCGCTGGTCGACCTTTTGAGGCTTTTCCGACGGGCAGACATGGTTGGAAGCCCTCCCTTCTTACTGACCCGAACCGCCGGAGCCGCCGGAACCACCGGAGCCGCCGGAGCCTGACGTCGTTCTAATGCTGGTGGGCTTTTTCACCGCATCCTTGCGATAGCGCTCGACCGCCGCCGCGCTGCGGGTGCCCTCGCCGCCTTCGACGAGAGCCGTCTCGGCATGCGGGTCGGGATTGATGACCTGCATGGCATAATTGTTGCGCACCGCACCGCCGAAAGTCGGATCATTGGTGGTACAGCCCGCCAGCGCCGGCGCAATCAGCATCGCGGCCAGAGACAATTTGCGCATGGTTGCACTCCCGCTCATAGTTCGTAACCGCTCTTCGTCTTGCCCGCTGGCGCGGATGTCGGGGCCGGAGCCGGGGCCGGCGCGGGAGCCGCCGCAGGGGCGGGGGCGCTGGGCGCCGGCACAGCCTTGCGTGTCTCGGGCGGCATGGCGTCCGGGTTGAGTGGATTGATGCCCACCGCCTTGTCGGTCCGTCCCATCAGGAACAGGTCCAGCTCGTGCGGATTGCCCACCCGGTCGGTCGGCAGCTGGGCATCCTCGGCACGCATCGGCTTCACCAGGTGCGGCGTGACGATCATGACCAGCTCGGTCTGCTGCTTCTGGAAACCGGATGACCGGAACAAGGTGCCGATGATCGGGATCGAACCGAGAATGGGAAGCTGCCGCACCGTATCCTGGAAATCGTTGCGCAGCAGGCCGGCGATGGCGAAGGACTCGCCATCGCGCAGTTCCACCACGGTCTTGGCGCGCCGCGTCAGCAGGCCCGGCACGACCAGCCCGTTGATCGTCACCGAAGCCGATGGATCGATCGAGCTGACTTCCGGTTCGACCACCAGGTTGATGATCCCGTCGCTCAGCACCGTGGGGGTGAAGCCCAGGCTGACGCCAAACGGCTTGAACTCGACCGTGATGCCGTTGTTGCCGCCGGTGCCGCCGCCCCCGCCGCCATTCTGAACGACCGGGATCGGGAACTCGCCGCCCGCCAGGAACGACGCCGTCTCACCCGACAGCGCCACCAGCGTGGGCTCCGCCAGCGTCTTCACCAGCCCCTTGCGCTCCAGCGCGTCGAGGGCGGAAAAGATATTGAGGCTGCCGATCTTGTACGCCCAGGTGCCGACGCCGAAGGTGTCCGACAGGCCGCTCAGCCCGATGGTAGGCACCCGGCCATTGTTCGTCGGGACCACGGACTGCGCGGACAGGTCACCGATGCTGCCGGCGGTCTTGCTACCCACGAAGCTGTGGTTGAGGCCAATATCCTTCGCCGCCGAACGGTTCACCTCGGAAAAGCGCACTTCCAGCATGACCTGCTGCGACGCGCCGACCGACATCATGTTGACGACCTTGTCCTCGCCGCCCGAATAGGTCTTGGCGATCTGCACCGCCCGGTCGATCGCGGCCGCATTGGACACCGTGCCGGTCAGGACGACCGCGTCGTTCGACATGCGCGCGCCGATCGGCTCGCCCGGGATCAGTTCGGACAGCTGACGCTTGAGCGTCACCACGTCCGGCCCGACCGCCACGTCGACCACCGCGATCAGCATGTTGCGGCTGTCATAAAGGGTGAGGCTGGTCGTCCCCACCTTCTTGCCCAGCACATAGAGCGACCGGTTGGTCATCGGCAGGACATCGGCAATGTCCTGGTTGCCGACGAGCGCCTTGGCAAAAGGCCGGTCGACCGTCAGCACCTGGCTCTTGTTGAGCGGCACGTCGAGCTGGCCGGCATGATTGACATTGGTCGTCGTCAGCGAAGCGACCTGTGCCCGGGCGGGCGCCGCCGCGCCGGTGGCCAGCGCCATGGAAAGCGCCAGGGCCGACAATGACTTAGCGGGAACCATAGCGCTTCACCTCATAGCTGGTGCCGGTCGTGCCGCGCACGATTTCGACCGATGCGGTCGCGGGCAGAGCGGAAACATTCGTCGGGACATGGCGGCGTGGGGCACGCATGGCCGGCGCCGGCGCCGGCAGATAGGCGGCCTCGGCAATGCGGGCACGCGGACCGGCAAAGCCGCCGACATAGGCGCCATCACGCAGATCTTCCGTGCTGACGGTCTGTACCGCCGGGTTGGGCTGGTCGGTAACATTGCGCAGCACCAGCGTCAGCTGGCCGACCTGCTGGCCCAGCACCAGCTTCTGCGCGTCGATCTGATTGACCTCCAGCGTCGCGGTCTTGCCCACGGCCGGGTCCTTGGAGCTGTCATTCGCATTCTGGTCGATGGCGATGACACGGGTATTCTGCAGCAGCACGTCCGTGATCTGCTGGCTCGCGCCAGTGCCTGGCTCCTGCGCCGTGCGGGTAACGAAGACATCGACGGTATCGCCCGGCAGGATGAAGCCGCCCGCCGCCGCCACGTCGCTCACGCGGACAGCGACGGCACGCATTTCGGGCCGCAGCACACCGGACATGGTGGCGCGGCCGCCTTCCGCGGAAAGCTTGGAGGTAAGGACCGGCTCACCCGGTTCGATCTGGCGCAGCACCACGCGCTGCTTGCCGAGCGAGGTCAGCTGGACCGGATCGCGAAAAGCGCCGGGAGGCACTGATGCCGCCGGCCAATCCACCACCTTGATCTTTTCCGGCGTGATCGCCGCGCCGAAAGGCAGGGGCATGGACGCCACCACCACCTTGACCATGCCAACCTGCGCGGTGGCCTGCTGCTGCTCGGCTCTGCTCAGATAACTGTTGGCAATGAACACCGCCGCAAGGCCCAGCAAAATCGCAAAGCCAAGGATGATGAGAGATCTGCGCTGCCCCACGACGGCTCCCCCCGGAATTTTGAATATTTGAACCGGCTGGCAACACCAGCCGGTTCTCACCAATTAGCAATCAACAACCAGTGGACTGAGCATTAACTATACAGTTTGTTGCCTTACCCATCGAGTTCTTGATCGCACCGCCGAGATTGAACGCAGCTAGCGCAATACCCGTGCCGACAATTGCCAAGATCAATGCGTATTCAGCTGCAGAAGCGCCGCTTTGATCATTCAGGATCTTTTTGAAAAAGGCCATACCTATTCCCCTATTTACGATTTAGCAGGTTCCCGTGGGCGGATTAGCCGCAATGCAGTTCGTAGCGGTGCCCATGGAATTCTTGATCGCTCCCCCGAGGTTGAAAGCGGCCAGCGCAATACCAGTGCCGACGATCGCCAGGATCAGCGCATATTCGGCCGCCGATGCACCGCTCTGGTCTCGCCAGAGAGTCTTGATAAAGCTCATATCTTTTACCCCTAATGAGCCGGATGCCCATGATCCGGCTGCTCTTGCCCAGCTCTGCGGTAGGGGCCTGACCACCTAGCGACCCCGGCGGTGATTTATCACCCACTCGCCAGGTAGTTGGCAGTTCCCGTAGAACTTGAAGCTAAAATGACCCAATGCGGTCACATGTCAACATGGTAAAAAATATCATTATTTTACAATATGTTATGCCGATTTTTTGTTAACCATTTTCGATGATGATATTTGTTTCCGAAAGTAAAAAGCATATAAAAATTAATATATCTTTAGTTATATACCTACCGCATTTTAAAGACTTACATGGCGTTATCTTCGAGTAATCATCACAATCCATCGGAAACCGGGACAGTCATCAAGAATAAATTCTATATATACATAATATATTCTTCGTAGAAAGACGCGCTTTCCACGCAATCAACAAGGTATATAACTAAAGAGAACGAGCTGCGGACAGCCTCACGAAGGTCGTAATAGCCTGATTGATGGACGGCGTCCGAAAGTCCCAGGTCGCGTCAAGCGTACGAAGCTGCGCTCAGATCCCGCAAACGACTCATCGCGACGAAAGCCCATTCCGCCGTGAAAATGCCGCGATTCGGCGCGAGTCGGATCATGCAACCAAAGGCGCACCGAAAGGCTATGGACGCCCGAGCCCCCCCCTCGCACCCGCTTGTGGTGGAAGCCTTGCGCAAATCGGAAAGTGGAATTGCCCTGTGCGGCGAGAGGCCTTGCGGCCTCAGGCGCTCACGCGATTGCGGAATGTGATGTTCACCCTGTCCGACAGCAGCAGATAGGGCAGCCAAAGCGCGGCGCTGATCAGCACCTTCTTCACATTGCCGGTCAGCAGGTCGACCAGCGCCGCGTCCACCGCATCGGGCACATTGGCCATCCCGGCAACCAGGCGAGCGATGCCCATCTGCGCCAGCAGGTCGGCGCCCCACACCATCACCAGGAAGCGCGGGAACAGCGGCACCAGTCGCAGGGCCATGGCGAAAGCGAACATGTAGAGGCTGGACAGCAGCACGACGTCCGCCAGCATCACCGTATAAAGGCCGACAAACCATGACGGCGGGTAGCTCCCCAGGGCCGGGACGGAGGCAAGGAACTCCAGCGTCCGCACCGGCACGTTGAGCGCGATGCCGACCAGCAGCGACGCCATAACGCCATACAGGCCGAACTGCGACATCTCCCGCGCCTGCAGGCAGTTGATCTTCCGCCAGCGCCCGACCTGCGCCAGCCGATAGGCCGGCTGGGCATGGACCCGCCCGGCCGGAAAAAGCTTCAGCCCCAGCAACAGGCTGCCCACCGGAGCGCCCACCACCAGCAGATAGGGAAGGATAGCCGCCCCGCTCATCGCCGGCAGGCCGGCATAGGGCGTTGCAGGAAAGGCAAGGCGCAGGCCGCAGGCAAAGGCGGCAACGAGCACCCACACGGCAATAATCCGCTCCAGATTGACCTGCATCGACAGGACCAGCGAGACGCTCTTCCGATAGAGATGATCCTTCACCGCACGCACCATGGAACCGGGACCCTCCAGATCGAACCATGCCTCAAGTCACGCCACTATGCGCGCTTGTGGTAAACCCATCGTAAATGCACGAGGGGCGGTAAAGTTCGGCGGCGGGCTGATAACGGCGTCGGGCGTTATCCGGCGCATCTATTTCCTGGGGACGCTGATCTGGATCATGGTCCGGCCACCCAGGTTGCGCAGAAAGACCTCACCGCCCAGCGCCTGAACCCGTCGCATCAGCGATCGCGACGGGACCACCCCCCCTGAACCCAGCCGGGCCAGGTTGGGAACGCCGTCGTCCGTGACCTGCAGCGCGATCCGGTTGCCTTCGGGACGAAGCGAAAATTCGACCGCCCCCGCCTTGGCATGCCTGACAGCATTGGCGACGATCTCCCGCATGGCGAAGCTCAGTTCGCGGCCGATCATCGCGCTTGTCGCGCAATTGCCGTCCTCGACGTTCAACTCGCAGCGGATGCCCCATTGCTCGCCCAGCGACCGGACCACCATCGCCAGCGTTTCGGGCAGATAGGCGAAGTCATCATCATCCAACTCGGGGTTAATGATATGGCGGATGGTGGCGATCTGGTCCTTGGCGATGCGGTCGATATTCTCGACCACAGGAAGCGGGTCGACGATGGTCCGGTTCAGCAGCGGTGCCACCTGGAACCGGATGCTCGCCAGCGCCTGGAGCACGCTGTCATGCAGTTCGCGCTGCAATCGCTCCCGTTCGCGCGCGCCGGCAATGACATGGGCCAGGTCCAGGCTGTTGCGGACCATCAATTCCTCGCACGCGCGCTCGAACAGGCGGTGGGCAATGGCGAGGGCATCTTCATGACGGGGATCGTCCAGTTGGGCAGCGCCCACGGCCTCGAACGTGCCCAGTGAAACGCGGATCGTCATCACCGTCGCGCCAAGGAGCAGATCGCACCACGCCTGACCGCCCCGCGTGAGGGGGCGAAGCTGGCTCGCGCCGTCCGGCGACAGGCTGATCGAAGCGCCACGGCGCCGGTCGTGCCAGGCCGTGTCGCTGGCCAGCAGTGCTCCCGTCCCCTGCGGTACCGCGTCGCCATCGCGGCTGGACGTCAAATGATAGCGATCATGGTTGGACGACCGGAAAAGGACGGCAATATTGTCTGCCTCGGTTGCGCCCTTGAGGGCCTGCAACAGGAAGGCGCCCGCCCCTTCCTTTATCGGTGGCAGGTGTGCGTCGGCAAGCCGCGCCTCGCTTTCGCGCTCCAGCAATCTTTCCCGGCGAGGCCCCAGCAGGGCCCCGGTCACGGCGATGACGATGACCAGGTACAACACTCTCAGCGCGATCCGCTCGGTATCAGGCTCGGCTGGCACGAGGGCCAATTCGTCGCCCCATATCGTCGCTGCGGCCAGCAGGCCAACGACCAGGCCCACCAGCAGCGCCAGGCGGCGGCGGACGATCAGCGCGGTTTCGACCGCCACGAACAGGCTGCCGGGAAAATAGGGGCTGCTGGACGGATTGGTGACCACCAGCAGCGCCAGGAAAAGCAACGCATCGAGAAACACGACGGGCTTGCGGATCCGCATCTCGACGACCCAGGACCGCCCCGACAGCAGCAATGCACCGGCCGCCAGCGCGAGCATGGCCAGCAGGATGGCATGTTCCGCCTGCTCGGCCCAGGAACGCGGACTGGCGAAAAGGAAACTTGCCAGCACATAGACGATCGCCAGCGTCAGCCTCGTCACGTCCAGCATACGCCATGGCCGGAGAGGCGAGAGCGATTGCAGGCGCCGCCTGTTCAATAATTTCGCCAGTTCGCCATGCTCATGCTGCACGCGTTGACATTCCCCATGACCGTTACGACTATTATTTTGGATATATTACTTTGGTCTGGTCTCGTATTGGGTATGATTAACTTACAAGCTCATTCCCTAATCCAAAATACAGGAAAGCATAAAATTTCGTCCAGGGAAATTCCGATACTTGCAAGCACGCGCCCATAACGTTCAGCGACTGGGTTCCCCTCTCCGACGGTTGGTCGAAGCTAACCCAGATCATGATAAACGCAAGTGAAACAAACGCCTAGCCGGCAGCATGGAGTGCAAATCTTCGCGAGCCGTCAATTCGCGAGATCATCCATGAAAATAGTCATACACCTGCTGCGCCACCGCCTTCGACACGCCGGGCGCTTTCAGCAGATCCTCCAGCGCGGCGCTCTTGACCGCCTTCGCCGTCCCGAAATGCATCAGCAACGCTTTCTTGCGCGACGGCCCGATCCCCGGCACCTCGTCCAGCGAACTGACGGTGATGGCCTTGCTGCGTTTCTGCCGATGCGCCCCGATCGCGAAGCGATGCGCCTCGTCCCGCAACCGCTGCAGGTAGAACAGCACCGGATGATTGAGCGGAAAGCTGATCTCCCGCCCGTCGGGCATATGGAAAATCTCCCGCCCTTCGCGCCCATGATGCGGCCCCTTGGCGATGCCGATCATGCAGACATCCTCGATGCCCATATCCTCCAGGATCGCGCGCGCGGCCGACAACTGTCCCTTGCCCCCGTCGATCAGCACCAGGTCGGGCCATTCCCCGCTGTCCCGGTCCGGATCCTCGCGTGCCGCCCGTCCAAAGCGCCGCTCGAACATTTCCCGCATCATCGCGAAATCGTCGTTGGAAGTCTCGGGGTTTTTCATGTTGAATTTGCGATAGGCGCTCTTGCGAAAACCTTCCGGCCCCGCGACCACCATCGCCCCCAGGGCATGGCTGCCCTGGATATGGCTGTTGTCATAGATTTCGATCCGGTCCGGCACGCCATCGAGCCCGAAGGTATCGACCATCTCGTCCAGCACCTTCGCCTGGGTAGTCGTTTCGGCGAGCCGACGGTCAAGCGCCTCCACCGCATTGCGCTGCGCCTGCTTGATCAACCGCGTCCGATCGCCCCGCTGGGGCACTTCGATCCGTACCTTCGCGCCGATCCGCTCGCCCAAAGCTTGGGTAATCAGGTCACATTCCGCAGGCGCACGGTCCGCAAGGATCAATCGCGGCGGCGGCACCTCTTCGTAAAATTGCGCCATGAAACTCGCCAGCACCTCATCCTCCGCCACTTCAGCGGTATGCACGGGGAAGAAACTGCGATGGCCCCAATTCTGGCCGCCCCGGATGAAGAAAGCCTGGATGCACATTGCGCCGCCCCTGGTCGCCAACGCGAATATGTCCGCGTCCCCCAACCCTTCGGCGTTGATCGCCTGACTCCCTTGGATGAAGGTCAGCGCCTTCAGCCGGTCGCGCAGCACCGCTGCCTGTTCGAAGTCGAGCGAGGCGGATGCCGCTTCCATGGCCTGCCCCAGCTTCCGTTGCACCGCAGTCGACTTTCCGCCGAGGAAATCCTGCGCATCCTTCACCAGTTCGGCATAGCCCGTTTCGTCGATCCGCCCGACACAGGGCGCCGAGCAGCGACGGATCTGGTAGAGCAGGCAGGGGCGCGAGCGGTTGGCGAAAAAGCTGTCGGTGCAGCTGCGGAGCAGGAACAGCTTCTGCAGCGCATTGATCGTCCGCGTCACCGACCCGGCGCTGGCGAAGGGACCATAATAGCGCCCCTGATATTTACGCGCGCCACGATGCTTCTGCACCCTTGGAAAGGCATGATCCTCGCGCAACAGGATGAACGGAAAGCTTTTGTCGTCCCGCAGCAGGACATTGTACGGGGGCCGGAACCGCTTGATCAGCTGCGCTTCCAAGAGCAGCGCCTCGGCCTCGCTGTTGGTGGTGACGATCGTCATCGATCGGGTCTGCGCCACCATGCGTTGCAGCCGCTTGGGCAAGCGGTCGATCTGCGTGTAATTGGCCACGCGATTTCGCAATGCTCGCGCCTTGCCCACATAAAGGACGTCGCCGCGCGCATCCTGCATCCGATAGACGCCGGGCCGCGCAGGCAAGGTCTTCAAGGTTATGCGAATCGCCTCGACGCCGGCTTCCATGTCTGGCGCCCCGGCTCCACGGACGGTGTAACTGGCCTTGTCCTCATGAAAACGGTCGGGCGATTGGGGATGCGACATTCGGCAGAGATAGCGGGGACGATGACAATCGCAATGGCGGACGCGCGGTGAAAGGGTTCGCGCCCATTGAAACCGGGCCGCCATTCCCCACCTACGCGGCGCCGCCTTCGTAGAGGCGGGATCGGACTACCCCATCGGTGCTGGCGCTCGACCAAGCAAGCGCCGCCCTCCCAGGCAGAATGAAGGGACACACATGGCCGTGAAAGCCTATGGCGCCTATGCCGCCGACAAACCGCTGGAACCTATCGAAATCGAACGCCGCGCAGTCGGTCCCAACGACGTCCAGATCCAGATCGCCTATTGCGGCGTCTGCCACTCGGACCTTCACCAAGTCCGCTCGGAATGGGAAGGAACGCTCTATCCCTGCGTACCAGGGCATGAGATCGTTGGCCATGTCACTGCCGTTGGAGAGCAGGTCACCGCCTTCCGCCCCGGAGATACGGTTGGCGTCGGCTGCATGGTCGATAGCTGTCAGCATTGTTCCTCCTGTGACGAAGGGCTGGAACAATATTGCGAAAATGGTTTCGTCCCCACCTACAATGGCCCGACCGCAGACAAGCCGGGCCACACGCTCGGGGGTTATTCGCAAAGCGTCGTCGTCAAGGACAGCTTTGTCCTGAAGATCCGCCATCCGGCGGATCAACTCGCCGCCGTCGCCCCGCTTCTCTGTGCCGGGATCACGACCTACTCGCCCCTGCGCCACTGGCTGGTGGGGCCCGGCAAGAAAGTCGGCATCGTCGGTATCGGCGGCTTGGGTCATATGGGGATCAAGTTGGCGCATGCGATGGGCGCGCATGTCGTGGCTTTCACGACATCGGAGTCCAAGCGCGCGGACGCACTTGAACTTGGCGCCGACGAGGTGGTGGTATCGCGCAACGCTGATAAGCTTGCCGCCCATGCCAACAGCTTCGACTTCATCCTCAACACCGTTGCGGCAAGCCATGATCTTGACCAGTTCACGGCGCTGCTGAAGCGCGATGGCACCATGGCGCTGGTCGGCGTTCCTGAACATCCCCATCCCTCCCCTCATGTCGGGATGTTGATATTCGGCCGCAAGTCCATCGCCGGGTCATTGATTGGCGGAATTGCCGAAACCCAGGAAATGCTCGACTTTTGCGTCGAAAAGGGGATCGTCGCCGACATCGAAATGATCGCCGCCGACGACATTGAAAACGCCTATGCCCGCATGCAGAGAAGCGATGTCAAATACCGCTTCGTCATCGACAGTGCCACACTGAGCTGAGGCAGGGCGATCGGGCCACAAAAAGGGGCCGGTGCGATGTTACGCACCGGCCCCTTTAAAAGCATGATGTCTGCGATCAGATGTGCGGCCCAAGCCCTTTTATCGCACCATCGACCAGTGCCCGATCCGCCGCCGCATCGTGGTTCTGCGCAATCAGCGTCGCTGCCGCGCTCGTGGCGGCATTGACGGCCTTCGCGCGAATGCCGGCAATCGCCGCGCGTTCTGCCGCGCCGATCTTGTCCTCGGCCATCTTCTGACGACGAATAACGAGCGCTGCGGCGTTGACCTTCGCGTCTTCCAGCAGCGTTTCCGCTTCGCTCTGGGCTGACTTGCGCATCGCTTCGGCCTCGCCGGCCGCCGATGCGAGTTTCGCCTCATATTCGGCCTTGAGCGCTTCCGCTTCCGTCCGCAGCTTGGCCGCTTCGGCAAGCTGGGTCTTGATCTGGGCAATCCGTCCATCGAGCGCGCCACCGATCAGGCCTGGCACTTTCTTGACGAGAAGGATGGTGATGAAGACCGCCATAGCAAGGCTGACCCAGGCGGTGGCATCCATGCCAATGGCCTTCGGATCGCTGTGCGGCGCCGCGCCTTCGTGAGCGACGGTGCCGACTGGCTCCATCGCTTCGCTGTGAATTGCGTCGTCCAGATGCGGGGGCGCGCCCTCGCTCTGCTGTGCTGCTGCCTCAGCCATGGACCAATGCCGCCTTTACTGCGTTACGGGCCGCTTCATCCGACGCGCTCACGCCGGAGATGCGGGCCACCATGTCGCGCGCCGCATCGGCGGCGACTGTTTCGATTTCTGACATGGCCGCGCTGGTCGCGGCTTTAATGCGTGCCTCCGCAGCGCTGATGAGCTGCGCGATTTCCGCATCTGCAGCCGCCAGCTTCACTTCCGAAGCCTTGGCAGCCTCTGCCTTGGCCTGAGCCAGCGTCGCCTGCGCCGCAGCACGGCTTTCCGCCTCGCGGGCACGATAATCGGCTTCAGCTTCATCCGCGCGGGAGAAAGCGGCCTTCGCGGCATCGAGATCGCCCGTGATCTTCGCGTCACGCGCATCGGCCGTCGCCTGGACCTTGGGCACCATACCACGGCCGATGACGAAGAAGACGAAGCCGAAGGTCAGCAGCATCCAGAAGATCTGCGATGCATAGGTTTCGGCGATTTGCGCGATTTGAGGCATTTTTCGATCCGTTCGATCAGGGCACCGTCAATTTTGAAGCGGATACAGGACGATGACGTCGTCCTGTATCCGCTTCAAGCGGTTGTCAGGCCACGAACACCAGGATCATGGCGATAACGAACGCCAGCAGACCCAGAAGCTCCGCCGCGGCGAAACCGATGAACAGGCGGCCCTGCTGGCCGTCAGCAGCACCCGGATTGCGCAGCGCGCCTTCCAGGAACGATGCGAACACGTTGCCCACACCCAGCGAGGCGAGGCCAGCACCGATGGCAGCCAGGCCAGCACCGAGCAGCTTTGCGGCTTCTGCGTCCATGTCGTAAACTCCCTTTTCTAAACTCGTACAAACGTTGAGGAAATGTCGAAAAACTTAGTGCAGATTCTCGGCGTCGTTCAGATAGACCGAGGTCAGCAGCGCGAACACATAGGCCTGGATCACCGCTACCAGCACTTCCAGCGCGCTGATGCCGATCATCAGGATAAAGCTCGCCGAACCGACGGTCAGACCATAGCCGACGCCCGCATTCGTGCTGTTGATGACGAAGCCGGCCAGCACCTTCAGCAGAACGTGTCCCGCGGTCATCGCGACGAACAGTCGCAGGCCAAGGCTGAACGGGCGTACCATGAAGGAGACCAGCTCGATCGGGAAGATCACCGGGATCATCGGCAGCGGCGTGCCATGCGGCACGAACAGCGAGAAGAAGTGCAGCCCGTGCTTGTAGAATCCTACCGCCAGCACGATCGAAAAGCTCATGATCGCGAGCACACCGGTCGCGGTGAAGTGGCTTGTGAAGGTGAAGGGATGCAGGCCGATCAGCCCCAGAGGCAGAAGCCCAAGCAGATTTGCCAGAAGGATGAACATGAACAGCGAGAAGACGTAAGGGATGTACTTCTTGCCCCCCTCACCGACGTTCGAGATCAGCAGGCTCTTGATGAAACCGGTCATATATTCGACCGCCATTTGCCAGCGGCCGGGCACCAGTTCTCGCTTCATGCCGCCGACCACAAATATCCACAGCACTACAGCAGCCGCCACCATGTAGAGCGCGCTGTTGGTGAAGGCGATGTTGAAGCCGCCGAGCGACAAGTGGTCCGTACCGAACAGCGGTTCGATCGCAAACTGATGCATCGGATCGATTTTGCCGGATTGTGCCACGTTGACCCCTGTAAACGTCTTGCCTTCGGACTAAGATAAAAGCGCCCCTATTGGTCGGGACGCTTCGTCGTCGTCAATTTGATGATGTTCCTGAACGCTACCACGATCCCGAGACCGAGGAAAACGAGCAGAAGCCAAGGCGACGTCCGCAGGAAGTAGTCCAAAGTCCCACCCACTACGGCACCGCCAGCAAGACCACCGATCAGCTCGGCGAGAACCCTGTTGCCCAGGCGCGATCCATCGTCCGCCTGCTGCTCGGTCGTCCCCTGTCTGACCTGTTCGGCTCGTTCGGCCTTTGCGATCCGCTCCTCCAGGGAAGCGATCCGCGCGTCCTCATCCGCCGGGTCTTGCCCGGGCACATCCGCTGCCATGACCGTTCCTTTCCGTTTCAGGGGCTTGGACCCCACGGCAGGCGGCATGGCGCTTGCGGCTGCACCCGTCAAGGCGCGGCCCGTTTAGAAAGGGCTTTCGGGATAGTCAACCTTAGTTGGGCAGGAGATTTCTCGGGCGCCCTGCGCGCGATCGAAACACAGCCGGTGCCCGACCCTATCCCGCGGTCGAGCAGTAGGAAGGCAGGGCGATGGGCGCTGCCCCCTTGGTCTGCCAGGGGCCCGCGCCGATGCGGTAGACCTGCCCCGACTTTACCCGGCTGGCCAGGGTCTGGCATCCGGTGGCTGCCGCGACATCCTGAACGGTGACGCCGCGCTTGCTGGCAAGATCGGTATAGGCCGCCCGCCGCTTGATGTTGATCGATTCGACTTCGGAGCGAATGGTGGCGCTGACCGACCCGGCAATGCCCAGATAGCCGTCGGCCTGCTCGCCAACGGTGCCCTCTGCCATGGCCGCGACCACGGCGCTGGACTGGGCCCGTGCAGGTGCGGTCACGACCAGGCCAGCGGCCAGGGCCACGGCAGCGCCGGCGACAATCATCAAAAACTTGCGTGTCATTGCGGGAACAACTCCGGATTATTCTGAATGAGGTCCTTGGCGTCACGCTGAAGCCGCACGACCACTTCCTGCTGCACCTTCACGTTGAGATTGATCTCGATCGGCTTGTCGGGCGCTCTCACCTGAATGCAGCCTCCCAGTGCCAAGCCGGCGAAACCCGCCGCAAAGATCGCTTCTTTCTTCATTTCCGCTCCCTGTTTGGCACAATGTCGCTTTCCGCAGGCTGAACTGCAACCCCGGCGCGAATCTTCTCCTGCACCTGGTCGCCGATGCTGTTCTGGATAAGGGTCGTGGGATCGATAAAGGATTGCGCGGTCCCCAGCAAACCACGGAAAGGCGCGGCTATACGGACGTTGAAGATGAACGGCAGGCCGGTGAAATTGCGGGCCAGTCCTGCGGGCGCACCGCCAATCTGCCCCCGATTGACCCCGTTGAACACGACATTCGTCACCATTTCGCCGTCAAGCGCGCCATCCATCAGAATCGTAAGGCATTTATATTGCAGATTCTTGAGGGCGTCGAAGGCCAGGCGTCCCATGGCGCCGAGTTGCTCGTTGGACACGGGGCCCACATAGGACAATGTGCCGCCCTGGCGATGAGGGTCGCAGGGAATCGTGGGCAGAACCCCTTCCGGCATGATGAGCGGCGGCATCCCACTTTGTCGCGCGGTCAGTACGCCCCCCACCACGCGCCCGCCCTTCGCGTTGAAGATCAGCGGCATGATGCCGTCGAATGTCCCCGTGGCCGAGATATTCTTCAGGTCCATTGCCTGGATGAAGGCGCCCGCCTCAATGCCTGTCACCCGGAAGGTCAGGTAACGTTCGCTGTCCGCCCCAAAGTCCATGGTCGTAGGCAGCAACGTCAGTCTACCGCCGGAAAACGGCCATCCGCCGCCCTCTATATGAACTTTCTGCCCCGCTTCCAGCCGGTAGCGGACCAGGCCGTCACGCACCTCCACACCCGGATTGACCGATTTGATGTGCATTTCCTGTCCGGGGGCGCTGACCAGGCCCAGCAGATCAGTGAAGCGCAGTTGGCCTGACAAACCCTCCACAGGGCCGAATGCCGCGGCCAGGGTTGCGTCATCGGTGGCGAACAGGCCATCGCTGGTGACGTTCGATCCGGTCCAACGGATATGGCCCTCCCCCCTCACGGTGGCTTTGACATTGGCGACGACGCCCAGCGCCAGGCGCGTCACATCCTCGGGTTGGAGCGAGGGTCCGAAGACGAGACCCGGGACGACAAAGTCGGCCCGACCCTGCCCGCCGCCCAAATCGTGGGACAGGGTGACATTCGCCATCAGCCCGTTGTTGCGCGGTACACGCAGTACCCCGCTGGCCGCGATCCGCCCCTCTTTCATGGTCAGAGCGAAGTCCGAAACCGCGAGCGGCTGGAACCGGCCGGGCGTCTGGGCATCCTGGACGGTCATCGCGGCTTTCAGGCGGAGTACGCCGTCGGCAAACTGCCACTCGCCCGCGCCATCCTGGAAAATCAGCGGGACAGTGCCGATCCGGCCACCCGACCCAACCAGCTTCCCGCCCAGGCGTGGAGAGGTTACGCCCGTCAGTGCGTCCGCCCGCAACAGCACCGGAGCAGCCTGAGGACCGATCGCCCATTCGACGTGCGATAGCGCAAAGCCCTGCTGCCCCAGCAGGAAGCGCGCATTGTCCGCGCTCAGACGCATCGGACTGTCGCCACTGCGGCCAGTCAGTGCCAGGTTCCGAATTTCCATGCCGCCCCGAACCCCACCGGGTCCGGTGGCAAACAACGCCCCTCCCCCCACCGGGCAAAGAGTCTGGCGCGTGCGGCCGATGGAAAAGCTGCCATAGCGAGCATCCAGAAGGGACAACGGAACGCAGCGGGGATTGATCGCGACGAAACCATCGGCGCTCAACTGGCCTTCGACCGGGGCGGTCAGGCCGCGCACCCGACCGCCCGGCAAGGGCCCGTCGAGCCTCACGCTTGTCGAAAAGCGCGTCCTGCCGCCCGGCTCAGCGGTAAATCGCACGGGTTCCAGCACCAGCCTCGCCGGACCCGCCGCATAGGGATCGACGAAGAGCTGCCCGCCATATCCGCCGCCGGAACGGCGTGCCAAGCGCAGCGCGGCATGGGGCAAACCTCCCCCTTCGGTCGTGACCGATCCCTCCAGCGCCCAGTCGATGGCCGCTCCGCCCTTGCCCGGCCAGCTGAGCGCGACTCGTCCGTCGCCGGGAATGAGCACTCGCGCGCCGCTTCGCGCTTCGAGCCGGGTTCCCGTCAGGACCAGACTGCCCCCCTGGCCGCGTTGCGCCAGAGCAAGGTTGGTCTGAAGAATATTGTCTCGTCCTGCCCGCGCAACGGCGTCCCCGAACTTGTCGGCCAGGGGCTGGAGCGGAGTACCAACGGCAGAACGGCGCATCCCCGCAAGCGGATCAGGGCCTGCCAGCTTGAGCTGGTGCGCCGAAAGCCGCCCCTGCAAGCCCATGTCGCCCTTGCCGGCATGCCAGCTACCCACAATCGCCGAAGGGCCGGCCAATACGCCCGCCCCCGACAGCGCTACCGCTTCAACCCGTGCGCGGCCACCCGTCGCCTGCGCGTTACCGTCGAAATTGATCCGGGCCGTGGGCTTCGCAAGCAGGAGGTTGTTCGCCTTCAGCGCCTCGGCGACCAGCTGAACCTGGCCAGTCCAGCGATCCAGCGCCTTGCCGAGCTGGAGGTCCATCGCCAGTTGCGGCTTTGCGATCGCAATACCCGCGCCCCGGCACCCCAGCGTAACGGCCTTCAGCGGCCCGTCTAGATGAGGTCGCGAGTCTCGCATTGCGATATCGAGCCTCGACTCAAGACCGGCAAGCGCGCATCCCGAGAAGGTGGCACGCGGCATTGTGGCCGCCACATTGCCCCGAAAGCCGGAGTGCAGATTGCCCGCGCCTTCCACCTTTATCATTGCAAGGCCGGCGTCGGTATCCAGTCGGATCCGCGCGTCCTTCAGCGACAGGCCAATATCAGGCAAGCTGAAGGGCGCGTTGGATGTGGGGTCGCGAAACTTGTCCAGCTCTCCCAGGCTAAGCGCTCCTCTGCGATATGCGGCGCGCATGTCGACGCCACCCGCCCGGACTTCGGCCACATGCGGGGAGAGGCCGGAGTAGCTGATGTCCACCTCGACCCAGCGTGCCGTCAGATCAGGATTGGCCGGATCGCCCAGCACGATATTTTCGATCCGCTGGGTCCGCAGACCAATGTCCTTGAGATCGTAGCGCGCCTCCACGCCCCGGCGATTGAGTTCGCGACCGATAAAATTTTCCGCGATGGGCCCGCGCTGAGTCCAGAGCGCGATCAGGATCAGCGCGAGCGATCCCGTTCCCACTCCCAGCCAGCGGAGCCAGCCCCGGCGCGATTCTTCGTCGCCGTCCTCATCTTCCATGCCTATGGCCAACCCCGGCTTTCACCCATTGTATCCGTAACGCCTTCACAACGTACCAGCGAGCTTAAATATCCTTGCCCGCCATTTGCGCAACGCATAGCGTCCGCCGCCGCGACACAGGGGACTGATTAAGACATTGGCGGAAAAGAACGAAAGTGGCAGTCATGACGGCGCGGGCCATCGCGCGCGGCTGCGCCAGAAGCTGGCGGACAGTGGCGGCGAAGCGCTGCACGATCATGAACTGATCGAATATCTCCTCGCCCTCGCGATACCGCGCCGCGACACCAAGCCGCTGGCCAAGGCGCTGCTGCGCGAATTCGGCGGCATCGGCGGATTGATGGCGGCGGATTGGCAAGCGATTGCGCGCGTGCCAGGCATGGGCGATACCAGCACAGCCGCAATCAAGATCATCCACGCGATACTGGTTCGGATGCTACGAAACGACGTTGCGGAGCGTCCGGTGCTCGCAAGTTGGCAGGCGCTGCTCGACTATCTGCGGGCCGACATGGCCTTCTTGGCAGTGGAGCGGGTGCGGGTGCTGCATCTCAACAGCCGCAACATGCTGATTCGCGACGAGCATATGGGGGACGGCTCCATCGATCAGGCAGCGATCTATACTCGCGAGGTTATCCGTCGGGCGATCGACCTCGGCTCATCAGCGTTGATCCTGGTCCACAATCATCCGAGCGGATCGCCCGAACCCAGCCGTCAGGACATTGAGATTACGCGCCAGATCGCTGAAGCCGGCAAGAGACTCAGCATCGCAGTCCACGATCACATCATCATCGGATCACAGGGCCACAGCAGCCTGCGCGCAATGGGCCTGTTATAGGCGGCGGAAAAGGCGCGCCCCGCTTGTCCCACTGCATCGGCCGAGACCTGCCGCTAAAGCTGACCCGGTTCAGCCGCTGAAGCCAAAGGACAGGAACTCGGGAACTGGGCCGTTCCAGCCGTCATCCGGCCCATCGGCCACAGGTTCAGGCCTGCGCTGACGTGAGCCAGCGGCCGGGGCACGGGTGGGACGAGGCGCTTCGCGGCGAGGCGCTTCGGCGCGGCGGACATCGGAACGCAACTCGCCTCGCGGCGCATCCTTGCGCCTGCCCCGTTCGCTCCGCCCCTCTTCATCTGCTTTCTGGACCGGGGCGGCGGCGGCTCCCGGCGCATCGATGGTTTCGATCGTCTGATGAATCAGCTTCTGGATATTGTCGATCGCTTCGGCATCGTCTGCGGTCACGAAGGTGTAGGCGACTCCCTTCGCCCCGGCCCGTCCCGTGCGGCCAATGCGATGGACATAATCATCAGGATGCCAAGGCGCGTCGAAATTGAAGACGTGGCTCACCCCCTTGATGTCCAGGCCTCTCGCCGCGACGTCCGATGCAACCAGGATGTTGACCGTCCCCGCACGAAAGCGCTCCAGTTCGGCAATACGGGTCGACTGGTCGATATCGCCATGGATCTCGCCCGACTTGAAGCCATAGCGCTGCAGGCTCTTGTTGAGTTCGCGCACGGTCGTCTTGCGGTTGCAGAAGATGACGGCGCTTTGCACCTCCTCGGCTTCCAGCATGGCCCGCAGCGCTTCACGCTTCTTGCGAGAATCGACCCTCACCAGCCGTTGGGTGATGTGGGTCGACGCCGTCGCCGGACGCGCCACCTCTATCGATTTGGGATTGGTCAGAAAGCGGTCGGCCAGCTTCTTGATCGGCGCCGGCATGGTCGCGGAAAAAAGCAGCGTCTGCCGCTGGGCGGGCAGCTTCGTGCAGATTTCCTCGATGTCGGGAATGAAGCCCATGTCGAGCATCCGGTCGGCTTCGTCGATCACCAGCATGTTGCAGCCGTTGAGCAGGATCTTGCCGCGCTGGAACAGATCCATCAGCCGGCCGGGCGTGGCGATCAACACGTCGACGCCCTTTTCCAGCGCCTTCACCTGATCGCCCATCTGCACCCCGCCGATCAGCAGAGCCATGGAAAGCTTGTGATACTTGCCGTACTTCTCGAAATTCTCCGCCACCTGCGCGGCCAGTTCACGCGTGGGTTCCAGGATCAGCGATCGGGGCATCAGCGCGCGGGCCCGACCATGAGCCAGGATGTCGATCATCGGCAGCACGAAACTCGCGGTCTTGCCCGTGCCCGTCTGGGCAATGCCGATAATGTCCTTCATCATGAGGACGGGGGGGATCGCCTGTGCCTGAATGGGCGTGGGCGTGTCATATCCGGCCTCGGTAACGGCCTTCAATAATTCGTCGGATAGGCCGAGATCGGCAAAGGTCATTCAGTTGTCCGGGACACAGAGGATCTCCGCCGCGCGCGCAGCGGGAATTTGGCCGCGCCTTGCGAAAATATCGGCTTCTTGTCAAGAAAATCGCGCAAACGTCCTGACCCGCTGAACGGTTCAGTCGCCCCGGTCGACCTCCTCTAGCCGTCGTATACTGTCTATTCCGCAGCTAAGGCCGTTGCGCGCCTGCAACAGATCCCGACCGGAACAGAGCGAGCCGTCCTCGTCCGGTTCGACATAGAAACCAGAATAGAAACCGGTGGAACTGCATCCCCGCTCCAACCGCGCTCGATACCGGTGATTGTCGGCTAACAACAGATCGACACCGTTTTCCACAACTACGCTGGCTGAGCGAATCGACCGCAGCGCGACGCAGCGCGGGCCCTTCTTTTCCTTCCATAGGTCGCGAGCCTGCGGCAGGATGGGCGCAGGCGCCTTGCCCTTCCTGGCCATGGGTACACGGACGATAAGCCGCTGTTCGATCGCCAGTTGCGCCATCCGAACGGCTTCGCCATCAGGCGCGATCAAAAGCAACAGAACGGAATGAAGCAAGACGGACCCCTTTTGGGGCTGGGAAGCTATGAACCGACGGTTGAACCGTCGATGAATTCCGAGGCATAGCATCGTGTCATGATAGGACAAGACATCATCGCGCGGTTCCGACAACTGCTCGGTCCCAAGGCCGTCATCACCGATCCCGACGACATCGCGCCCTGGCTGACCGACTGGCGCGGACGCTTCCATGGCGCGGCGTCCGCGATCATCCAGCCGGCTTCGACGCGGGAAGTCGCGATCGCCGTCGCTCTCGCCGCCGAATTGCGTGTGCCGCTGGTGCCGCAAGGCGGCAATACCTCCATGGTAGGGGGCGCGACGCCGCCAGCAGACGGCTCGGCGTTGATCCTGTCCTTGCGGCGGATGAACCAAATCCGATCGCTCTCGCCCGACGACAATCTCGCGGTGTGCGAGGCCGGCGTGATCCTGACGACGCTCCATGACGCGGCGGAAGCGGTGGGAAGGCGTTTTCCCCTCAGCCTTGGCGCCAAGGGATCGGCGACAATCGGCGGCCTTGTTTCGACAAACGCCGGCGGCACGCAGGTGCTGCGCCATGGGCCGATGCGCGCGCTTGTCGAAGGGGTTGAAGCCGTACTGCCCGACGGCAGCGTCTTCGACGGGCTGGACGCGCTCAAGAAGGACAATCGAGGCTACGACATCAAGCAGTTGCTTATCGGCGCGGAAGGAACGCTCGGCATCGTCACCGCCGCCGCGCTCCGCCTGGTGCCCGCGGTCGCGGCGCGAGCGGTGGGGTGGGTCGGCGTGCGTTCGCCCGCCGCGGCCCTCGCGCTACTGCGTCTGTCCGAAACGCGGTTGGGCGACAGTGTCGAAGGGTTTGAGGTGATCGCCGACGACAGCCTGGGTCATGTCCTGTCCCACGTTCCCGGCACGCGTTGCCCCATTGAAACGCGAGCGCCCTGGCATGCGCTGATCGAGGTCGATCATGGCGACCTGACTGATCCTGGCCCCGCCGAACGACTTGAAGGCGCGCTGGCCGCCGCGATCGACCAGGGCATCGCGCTCGATGCGGCGATCGCCGCCAACGAGGCGCAAGCCGAGGCCTTCTGGCGCCTGCGCGAGTCGCTGTCGGAATCAGAACGCGCGCAGGGACCCGCGCTGCAATATGACATCAGTGTTCCGGTGGCACGCATGCCCGCGTTCATGCTCGACGTGGCAGCCGGCGCCGAACGGGAATTTCCCGGCACTACAGCTTCCTCCTACGGGCATCTGGGCGACGGCAACGTCCATTTTCACGTGCGCGCGCCCAGGGGCACGACCGACGGCCCGGGCTGGATCGCCGTTCAGGGGCACGCGATCAGCGCTTTCGTCCATGATGCGGTGGTGGCGGCTGGCGGCTCGATTTCGGCGGAGCATGGCATCGGGCAGATGAAGCGCGCGGAACTCGGCCGGCTTGCCAGCCCGGCGCGCCTCCACGCCCTTCGCGCAGTCAAAGCGGCGTTTGATCCGCAGGGGATCATGAACCCCGACAAGCTGATCCCACGCGCCGACGAGGGCTGAGCACATGGCAGCGCCTTCTCCCGCCCAATGCGCCGACAAAGCGGTTGCCTGGGCAGGCCAAGGCCTATATCGCCCTCGTCCAGTTTTTAGAGACAGGTGGCGTACCCGCATGCGCCGCTTTTGACAGAATGGAACATGCAATATGGCAAGCGCGCCCGCGAATGGCCTTCCGGTTTTCTACAATGACCTGACTCCGCTCAGCAGCGCCGATCATGCCAACTGGCGCAGCCGTTCGGTCGAGTCCGCGCCGTTCCTGGTCACACAGCATGCCGTACCGCTGACCGTCGACGAATTCGTCGCTGCCCAGCGTTTCGTGCCGATCATCTTTTCGGCCGGTGAAGAGCCGGTTCCGCTCGCGCTCATGGGCCTCAACGAGGGCGTCAACACGTTCCTCGACGACGAAGGCAAGCTGCGCGGCCCCACCTATGTCCCCGCCTATGTGCGGCGCTACCCGTGGATGCTGGCAAAGCTCCGTCCCGACAGCGACGAACTTTCACTGTGCTTCGACCCGACCAGTGACGCAATTGGCGAGTTCGAAGATGGTCAGCCCCTGTTCGACGATGGCAAACCGAGCGAAGTGACGCAGGGCGTGCTCAAGTTCTGCGAGGATTTCGAACAGGCCGCCGGGCGGACGGGTCAGTTCATGAAGGACCTGACCGACCTTGACCTGCTGATGGACGGCGAAGTCGCCATCCAGGTGCCAGGCAACGACCAACCTTTTGTTTATCGCGGCTTCCGCATGGTGAACGAGGAAAAGCTGCGCGACATGCGCGGCGATCAGTTGCGGAAGATCAGCCAGAATGGGATGCTCCCGCTGATTTACGCGCATCTTTTTTCGCTGCAGTTGATGCGCGAAGTATTCGAAGCGCAGGTCAGCCAGGGCAAAGGGCCGATTTCCGTCGCGTCAGCGCCACAGACGGCCGATGCCTGACCCGCATAATTAATATAGATCAATATATTGCTGAAAAAGGTTTCTTCCTGCCACTTGAAACGGAAGCGGACCTTCTTTATCTACCGAACATACGGCGCACCTGCCCCCCTTTCGGGTGTGTCGTATGGGCGCCTCCCCCCTTTTGGAGGCGTCTCCTCCCTGAACCTTGGCCACCCCATGCGGATGCATGGGGTGGTTTTTTGTGGAAGGTCACCGCTGGCCGGTTTCGCTTGACGCGAAGCGGACAGCCTCTTAAACGCCACCGCCTGTTCGCTGCCCCGCGCGGCGTATGGCCCCTTCGTCTAGCGGTCAGGACGCGGCCCTCTCACGGCTGAAACACGGGTTCGATTCCCGTAGGGGTCACCAGACGGCATGGCTTGACCTCGGTCAGCAAAGCTGTTGAGATCAACGGATCAGCACCGAAAGCACCCACCCCGGCACTGCCGCCAAGGCGAGGCAACTGCCCAGCGGCACACGCGTCGCGCGATCGATCCGCTTGCCGGCCGCGATCGCCGCAAGAACCGCCACCAGGCCCAGACTCGCTGCCAGCAACAAGATGAAGGGCAGCGCCCGCCATCCGAACCAGGCGCCGAGCGCTCCCATCAGCTTGGCGTCCCCCATACCCAATCCGTCGCGACCACGCACAAACCGATAGCCGATCGCCACCGCCGTCATCACGCCATAGCCTGCCCCCGCCCCGATCACCCGATCCAGCAACAGAACGTCCGTCACCCACAGGCCGACCGTCAGCCCCAGAAAGGCAAGCGGCAGCGTCAGCGCATCGGGCAGCCAGAAATGCCGCCAGTCGAGCACGGCGAGGGGCAGCAGCAGCCAGCCCAGCAGCGCCCATCCGGCTCCATCAATCCCCGGCAGGAAGCCGAGCGCAAGCGCCCCGATAATGGCACAGGCTGCTTCCACCCGCCCATGCAGCGCATCAATGGGTGCGCCGCATATGCGGCAGCGTCCCCGCTGCACCACCGCGCTCAGCATCGGGACAAGGTCGATCGCGCCCAGCACCCGCCCGCAGCCGTCGCAGGAGGAACGGCCGCGCATGATGCCACGCCCCTCGGGCCAGCGGAGGATCAGCGTGGCCAGAAAACTGCCGGTGATCGCGCCGGCAACCCCGCCCAGCAGCGCTGTCCAGGGCTGGATCACAACGCTCCTTCGATCTTCAGCACCCGCGCCCCGCCCGCATCAGCAAACCCCACCTTGGCCAGCGCGTCCGCCAACGTGACATCGGCCGTCTCCACCCGCATGTCCGCGACATAGCGGCCCGATCGCCAAATACGCAGATTGATCTTCTCCAGGCCCGACTGGCTCACCAGCGGCAGCAGCAGGGCCTCGCCGTCGCAGGTCGCCGTACCCGACATGCCCTGGGTCAGGTTAAGGCCGGGAAATTGCCCCCCCATCTGCGCGCGCACCCGGCCTCCGGCCTGAGCGCATCGATCGTCGGAAAAAACGACGCTGACGTCGTCCAGCACGAAACTGCCAATGGGCAATGGCGCAAAGGTCCGTCCGAGCGGCAGCGCCCCGGATACGTCATCCGCGCCGACACGCCCGAAGCCGACGGTCAGCGCGCCGCTCACATCGTCGGCCGCACCCTCGTGCCGCCAGATGTCGAACCGCGCCCGCGCGGTCAGCAATGCGATCGGCGAAAGGGCGGCGCGCACCGATCCCAACGACATGCTGCCCAGCATCAGTTGATCAACGCGCCCGCTCCATATCGACCCGCGCACATCGCGCGCGGCGAGACCGAAGCGCTCCAGCCCCGCCAGCCCAAGCGCAATCCGCATGGGCATGAACAGGATGAGGCCCGACATGAAAAGGGCGATCAGCAGTATCCGCATACGGCGCGAGAGGCGAAGTCCCATCATCGCGCCTCTCCCCGCACCAGCACCGCCTGAACCGATACGCTGCCCGCCGTGGGCCCCGGCCGCGCGCTCATCGTCTCCACCCGAATACCGCGCGATTCAAGTGCGGCGAGCCAGGAAAAGAGCGCGACCGGCCGTACCGAAGCGATGGCAATGTCGATCCGCCCGCCTCCTTTCGCCTGCGCCCGTTCCAGCGTCAGCCCGGCTTCGCCCGCGCTCTGCCCGACCAACTGGTCGATGGCAGCGGTCACCGAACTCGCGCCGATCCCAGCGGGCAAGGCCTTGAGCAGCTTCACCTTGGCCCGGACGGCCGCGTTACGGTCTGTCGCCTCCCGCAGCCGATCGCCCGCCGATCGCTGCGCCGCGTCCAGCGGACGCAACACGCCAAGCCAGATGATCACAATCGCCAGCAGCGCGAACATGACGCCCAGCATCCATTGCTCGCGCGGGCTCCGCTCAGCCCACAGGATCTTCACCCGTTCCATCATGATCGCACCGTGATGTCCGCCAGCATTCGCCCGCCCGGGTCCTGCGACGGGGTGGCCGTCACCGTGAATCCCGCCGCCTGCAGCGCCAGCAGCACCTGATTGATGTCATCTACCTTCGCAGCGGCCAATGTCGCCCGGATCATTCCGTCGGGATCGCGTGACAGCGCTGTCAGCGAGACGCCCGGCGCATCCTGCATCGCGCTCATCAGCCCGGCGACCGGCGGTGTGAAGGCATAGGCTCCCGCCCCGCGCGCAGCCAGCTGCCGCTCCATTTCCGCATCGGCCCGGTCGAGGTCAACCGCGCCGGGCACCACCTGCCGGGCCAGCACCAGACTCTCACCGTCCAGATTGCTCGCCGCCACATGCTGACGCGCAATGCCGATCAGCGCGATCAGCAGGCTGGCCACCAAGATAAGGCCGCTCCACAGCATGATCCGGGCCAGCGTCCGCTGATCGACGGGGCGGCGCACACGCTTTGCGAAATCGCCCTGCCGCAGATCGATCGGCGGCTGATCCATCGCAGCGATCGCCAGCGCGCTCACCTGGTCGGCCGGGACGTCCCGCACCGCCGCCTCGTCGATCAACCCGGTAACGGTCATGTCACCCACTACCGCCATGTCCCGGCCCCGAAGCACCGGCTCGCCGGCGATCGACGCGCGATGGAAACCCTCAGCCGGCTCGGGCAGCAGCAGCGGGGCGGGCACGATGATGTCGGGATCCAGCCCATGATGCTGCGCCCAAAGCAGCCAATGCTGCATGTCGCTGCGCGCCGCGACCGCGATCAGGTGCGGCCGGGCGGGGTCCTCATTCTCGTCCGCTGCGGCGAACAGCTGGTCGGCGGGGACCAGTGCCCCAGCAAGCGCAGTCAGACGGGCAGCCGCACGACCCTGGCGCGGTGCGAGATCGGGGTGCCCGACCCAATGGAGCGTCACCAGCGCGGCGGGCGCAACCAGCAACACCCTCGCATCCTCGGGCAGCGCGATCAGGCCGCACGCCGCCAGCCAGTTCGCGCCGATGCCGCTTTGCGTCACGGAGCCGTCAGCCACGCGCATCCACCACGGCTCGCCCTGCTCGGGCAGCGCAACGATCAAACCCTCGCGCACGTTCATGCGCTTCCGCCCCAACCGCGGCGGATCAGCACGGCGGGGCTCTGCCGCGCATCAATCAGCGCCCGTTCCATGACTTCTGTTCCCCCGACATTCACCGACACGTCCACGCCGAAAAACCCGGTCGTCAGCTTCACCTGATTGGCCGCCTCTTCCAGCGGGTTGACGCCTTGGGAAGCCAGCGGCGCCCAGAATTGCACGGTGCTGCCGTAACCGCTCGCCGGGCGCTGCGCCAGCAATTGCCGCGCCTGCGCGACGCTGATCTGCCCCTGCATCAGCATCGCGAACAGCGGCGCCTGTTCGGGCAGCAGCGTGTTGATGTTGATCGGCGACAGGTCGGCGGTCGGCAGCGCGCATATCCAGGGCCGCACAAGATCATAGATGGCCGGGGTTACCCCGGCGACCGACCGCAGTTCGCTGGGGTCGATCATGAAGCGGTTGGCGGTGCGATAGGGCCGCGCCGCCTGCGCATAGGTCTCGTCCTCCGCGCCGCCCGGCTGGGGCACGCTGTCGGTGTCGATCCAGTCCGCGAGCGACACTGCCACCCCCTGCGCCTGCCGCGCGTCCACGCCCAGCGCCTGGAGCAGCGCCTGAAACTGTGCCACGCCCACTGGCCGAACTTTCAGGTTCGCTTCATTGTCGCCCGCAACCGCGCTGTTGAGGTTGAAGCAGTTGCCCCCGTCGCTCACCCGCACCGTCGCTACCCCGCCCGGCATCGGAATCGTCCGAGGCATCCCCATCCAGTTGCCCGCGAGCGTCACCTTGCCGGGACTGGCTGCGATCCGGTCGCCGATCTTCAGCCGCGCGACTTCCGTCGCTGCATCCGCCAGGGCGCGCGCCTGATCGACCGCGCCGCCATTGCCTGTCATGCGCGTCGCCAACGCCAGCCGCTCCAGTGCGGTCGATGCCACCACCGCCATTACCGCGACCAGCAGCAGCACCGTCAACAGCGCCGCACCGCGTTCGCCTCTTTTTCCCGGATCAGCCACCGGTAGCCTCCCCATCGGGCCTGGCGGCGGGACCGGGCCCGACCAGGAACCGCAAGGTGACCGGCGGCTCACCCGTGCGCGTCAGCACCATCTCGACCGCGCGCGGCATGAGGTCGGGTTGAGCGGGCACCCATTCATCGCGCCACTTGCCCTCCGCGTCCCGAAAGCGCAGCGCGACATCCTCCACCTGCTCCAGGAGAGCGGCTGGCGCATCGCCCGCCGCGCCATCCACCTGCGCATAGGTCCGCCGCTCCAGCCGCCCTTGCCGTACCCAATATTCGACTTTCTGCAGCGACGGGCGCGGCAGGTCGCCGAGATTGTCCCAGCCGCCGCGCACGAATTGCAGCACCGGCACCGCTTCCCCCTCCCTGTGCGACCAGAAGGCCGGCGCCAGCGTGCCCGCTTCGGTGCGGCTGATGCGCGGCACTGCCTGGCCAAGGTCCGCCCCGAGTGCGCCCGCCGCGCGCTGCACCGCCGCCATATCGTCCAGCCGCCGCTTGATCTGCGCCTGTGCCGACACGCTGTTGCCCAGCAGCAGGACGCCCGCCGCCGCCAGCATCGCAAAGATCATCAGCGCGACCAGAAGCTCGATCAGGGTGAACCCGCGCTCCCGGGAGGTGGGATCGGGCGTCATGCCACGACCCGCAAGAAGCTCAGCACCACGGGCGATGATCCCGGCTGCCCCGCCACCGTCAGGTCAACCTGCAACAGCCTCTTGTCGTCCGTCGCTTTGATCGACCGCACCCAATGCCAGCGCCGTCCGCCATTATCCACCTCCCCCTCCTGCGAGCCCAGCGCGGGCGGCGCGGGATCGGTCTGCACCTCCACCATCAGGTTGCGCGCCACGATCTGGCCCATCGCCTTGCTGTCGAGATCGGCAGCGGTGCGCAGCGTCACCCCCTCCAGGCGCACCAGAGCGAGCGCCGCCAGACTGAACACCGCCAGCGCAACCAGCATCTCCAGCAGGGTGAAGCCACGCTGATCCCCGGCCTTGGCCGAGAAAAGGCGATCGCGGAAAATCGCGCTTTTCAGGCCGGCATCGGCCGAATCACCGCCAAAGCTACCCACCGACCATGACCTTCCCGGCCATATCCACAGTCACCGACACACGTTCGCTTTCGCGCGCCAGCGTCACCGTCATCGGATCGGTCGGTAAGCCAGTGCCATCAAAGCCTATCTGCTGGCGGCCATCCTGCCCGACCAGAGCCCGCGTGCCGCCTTTCCAGTTGGCGGTTGTGAAAGGCTTGTCCTCCAGTCCGACCCACTCCCCCCCATCGCGACGCTGAAAGCCATAGCCTGAAGCCGACACCCACACCCCCATCGGACGCGCGGTGACGATCGCTTCGTCGCGCGCGGCGGCAACCCGCGCGGCAAAGCGGTCGGCATCCTCGATCACGCGCCCGCGCGGGTCCGGGATGGCCAGCACGACGGCCGCCGTGACAAAGCCGATGATCGTCAGCACGACCATCAGCTCGATCAAAGTGAAACCGTGTTCGGCGGAACCTGGCAAAGACGTGAAACCGTGTTCGGCGGAACGTCGCGAAAACGTCAGTTGTGCCTGCGAACGGTCACAGTTCGCTGGAATAGATGTCCGCATTCTCGTTCTCGCCGCCCGGCTGGCCGTCCGCGCCCAGCGAACTAATGTCGAACGCGCCCTTCTTGCCGGGCACCACATATTTATAAGGACGTCCCCAGGGATCGTCGGGCAGCTTCTTGATATAGCCTCCGCGTCGATAGCGCTGCGGCTGCGCCAGGGATGCCGGCGGGCTGATGAGCGCCTGCAACCCGTCAGTGGCCGAGGGGTAAGACAGATTGTCGAGCCGATACTGTTCCAGCGCCTGTTCGATCGTAGCGATGTCGGCCTTCGCCTTCTCCACACGCGCCGTATCGGTCGCCGGGATGACGTTAATGGCAACGATCGTCGCCAGCAGGCCGATGATCACGATCACGACCATCAGCTCAATCAGCGTGAAACCATTCTCCCGTGCCCCGTTCGCGGCGATCGAAGTCGAAAAACGCGCACGCGTCCGTTGGCGCAGGAGCTGGACGGATTTGAGGTCGGGGAATTTCATAAACGCTCCTTCACGCCGCCGTCAGGCTCTGCAATTGCAGGATCGGCAGCAGGATGGACAGGATAATGACGGCGACAATGCCGCCCATCGCGATGATGATAAGCGGCTCCAGCAAGGCAAGCGCGGCAGACGTAAAACTGTCGAATTCCCGCTCCAGATAGTCCGCCGCACGCTCCAGCATTGTGTCCAGCCTGCCCGCGCTCTCCCCACTCGCCGCCAGATAGACCAGAAGCGGGGGAAACACCCCCGCCCGCCGAAGGGCCGCCGACAGGCTGCCGCCGCGGCGAATGGCCTCGACAATCTCCTCCGACGCTTGCCGCAGCACCCGGTTGTGAACCGTCTGGGTGGTAAGCGACAGCCCCTCCATCAACGGCAGCCGGCTTGCCACCATCGTCGACAGGGTCCGCGCCATCCGCGCCGCATGCAGATCGCGGATCAGCCGCCCCAGCAGCGGCAGGCGCAGCATCATCGCGTCGAAACGATAATGCAGACTTTCCACCTTCATCGCCCGCCAGAAACCGACGCCCGCCAGCGCGACCAGGACGGCAAGCAGCCACCAGTAGCCCGCCAGAAAAGCGGAAATCCCCATCACCATCCGGGTCAGCAGCGGCAGGTCCTGCCCCACCGTGTCGAACTGCTCAACCACCTTGGGCACGACGAAGATCATCAGCGCGGCAACCACGCATACCGCAAAGGCCGCCAGCACGCTGGGATAGGCAATGGCGGTCAGCACCTTCGACCGGATCACCGCCTGGCGCTCCATCAGCTCGGACAGCCGCTCCATGATCGTCGGCAGGCTGCCCGAACTTTCGCCGGCCGAAATCATCGCCCGATAGAGCGGCGGGAAGCTTTTCGGCTCGGCGCCAAGCGCATCCGACAGGCGTCGTCCTTCCAGCACGCCCGAATGGACCTTACCGACGATGGCCTGGACATGCGCCTGCTCGCTCTGCCGCCCGATCGTGCGCAGCGACTCCTCAAGGGGGCTGACCTGGATGAGCGTCGAAAGCTGGCGTGTGAACAACGTCAGCTCCTTGGCTGACAGCCGCGGCGCGCGCAGCAAAAGGCCTGCTCGCTTGCGCGCCTTTTCCGCCGCGCCCGGCTCGATCCGCACGATGAACAGCTTGCGCGCGTCCAGCCGGGCGCGCGCGTCCTCTACTGTCTCGGCCTTGACCTTGCCCGCGCGTTCCTTTCCGGCCGCGTCGATCGCGATATAGTCATATTCACCCATCGACGATGGTTTCCGCCTCCGCAGCGTCGCGCCGGGACACCCGGATCGCCTCTTCGGCCGTGGTCTGCCCGTCGCGCACCAGCGCCCGCGCCGCCGATCCCAGATTGGGCGCGTTCAGGAAGGCATGGCGCGCAATCAGCGATTCATCGCCGCCGTCGTTGATCAGCCGCCGGATCGTATCGTCCACCCCGATCGCCTCGAACACGCCGATCCGGCCCTTGTAGCCCGAACCGTTACACTGTTCGCATCCGCCCGCTTGGTAGATGATGGTGCCCGGATCAAAGCCCAGCAAGGCGCTGGCCGACTTGTCCGCCTGCACGGGCTCCCGACAATTCTGGCACAGCCTCCGCACCAGCCGCTGCGCGATCACCGCGCGCAGGGTCGACGCCAGCAGAAACGGCTCCACCCGCATGTCGCGCATCCGCGTGATCGCGCCGACTGCGTCATTGGTGTGCACGGTCGACAACACCAGATGCCCCGTCAGCGACGCCTGCACGGCGATCTCCGCCGTCTCCCGGTCACGGATTTCGCCGACCATCACCACGTCGGGATCCTGACGCAACATGGCGCGCAGCCCGGCTGCGAAGGTCAGCCCGACCTTGGCATTCACCTGCGTCTGGCCGACCCCTTCGATCGCATATTCGACCGGGTCCTCAACGGTCAGGATGTTGCGGGTACCATCGTTCAACTGTCGCAGGCCCGCATACAGCGTGGTCGTCTTGCCCGACCCGGTAGGCCCGGTGACGAGAATAATCCCGTTCGGTTCTTGCAATCGTTCACGAAAAATCCGGTCCGCCGCCCCCGCCATGCCCAGCAGGTCAAGGTTCATGCCCGCATTCTCCTTGTCGAGAATACGCAGCACCACCCGCTCGCCCGCCCGGCTCGGCAGCGTCGACACGCGCACATCCAGAAGCTTGCCGCCCAGCGTCAGCCCGATGCGCCCATCCTGCGGCACGCGCCGCTCGGCGATGTCCAGCCGCGCCATCACCTTGATGCGGCTCACCACCACTGGCGCGACATGGGGCGGCATACGCAGCGTCTCGCGCAGCACGCCGTCGATGCGCATCCGGACGATCAGCCCGGTTTCATAAGGCTCGACATGAATGTCGGACACGCCCTGTCGGGCCGCTTCGGCGATGATGCCGTTGATCAGGCGGATCGCCGGCGCATCGTCTGCGCTGTCGAGCAGATCGTCAGCCGTGGGAATGTCGGCGGCGAGGATGTCGAGCTCGTCAGCGCCGACTTCAAGCGACCCGACCATGGCGGCCGCGCTGCCTTCCATCGCATAATGATCGGAAAGATGGCGGTCGAACTGTGCGCCGTCGACAAAGCGCACGTCGAAGCTACGGGCCAGATGGCGCCGCAACTCCAGCAGAGCACGCGGATCGCTGCCCTCCCGCACGGCGATAGTCAGCCGCTCACCCTCCAAAGGAAGCATCACCACGCCGTGCTTGCGCGCGAACACATAGGGAATGTCCACCGCGCGCGGCGCGTGATGCGCAACCGCGGTGTCGCGCAAGGAAGTTGAAGGCTCGCTCATCGCTTTCTCTCGCTGGCGGGCATATCCACCGGCCGCACTACGCTGGTCGACTGGCGCGCGGTCGGCTCGATCACTTCAGCAGCCGGCCGCACGACCGCGTCGCCAGGCTGCGAAGCCGTCGGCGGGGTCGCGCCCATATAGTCACGCACCAGTTCGTCGATGCCCGGCTCCTGATCCGGATTACGCTGCAACTGCATGCCGCGGATATAGCCGTAGCGCTGCTGGGTCAGCTTCGCCGCGTCCTCCTTCGATCGCAGGATCGTCGGGCGGATGAAGACCATCAGGTTGGTCTTGGTGCGGCTCTTGCTCCGCGACTTGAACAACTCGCCCAGCCCCGGAATATCGGACAGCAGCGGGATGCGCTCGATCGTCTTGCGCTCATTGTCGTCCAGCAGCCCGCCCAGCGCCAATATCTCGCCGTCGTCGACCGTCACCGTCGTCTCGATCTCGCGCTTGTTGATGATGAGGTCGCTGTTGTTGTTGGACACCGGCCCGGCAACGCTCGACACTTCCTGCTTGAGGAACAGCTTGATCGCGCCCCCTTCATTGACTTGAGGCTTCACCTCCAGCTTTATGCCGACATCCTGCCGCTGCACGGTGCGGAACTGATTGTCGAAATTCTGGCTCAGCGCCTCGCCGGTCGTGATCGGGACCTGCTGGCCGACCAGGATCGACGCCTTTTGATTGTCCATCGTCATGACTGACGGCGTCGACAGGATATTGCTGTCGGTATCCGATTTCACCGCATTGATGATCGCCCCAAAAATACCGTTACTGCCGAGCCGCGTTGCCACGCCGCCGAAGCCGCCGGTCGCGTTCATCAGGCTATCGACCGCCGCCTGCTGAAGGGTGTTCGACAGATCGCCATTCTGGCGCGTCTCCGTCGTGGTCCGGGTGCCGTCCGGCGCGACGACGGTAGTCGTGGTGGAACCCAGTTCATTGGCACCAATCGCTCCCGCCAGCGTCAATATATTGGGAGATGCGTTGGAGTAATTGGTCGCGGCGAAGCCGGTCTTCGTGCTGCCGATCAGGAATTGGACGCCCAGCTTCTTGGCGGCGGCATCGCTGATTTCGACGATGATCGCCTCCACCAGCACCTGCTCTCGCCGCGTGTCGAGCTGACGGATTGTCTCGCCCAGCATCCGCTGCACGTCGCTGTTGGCCGCCACGATGATCGCGTTTGCGCCTTCGTAGCGGGTGACGATCGCCGGACCGCGCGTCGAGATGCCGTTTCCCGACGCACCGCCCGCCATGGAAACCGTCGGAGCCGGAGCGGGCGAGGCAGGGCCGTTGACCGCAGCCGGGACCGACGCAGTCACCGGCATATTGGTCGACTGCCCGACCAGTTGCTGCAACACGGGCAGCAGCTTTTCGGCGTCCGCATGCTCCAGCCAGTAGACACGAATTTCCGTCCCGCTCGCCGCCTGCCGGTCGAGGTCGCGCGCCATGGCGGCCAGCCGCGCCACGGTGCCCGCGTCGCCCCGGATCGCGACCGAGTTGCTGCTGTCGATCGGTACGATGGTTGCCGCGCGGGCTGCGCCTTCGCCTCCACCGCTCGCCACCAGGGCTTGCAGCGAGGTCGCTATCTCCCGCGCGCCGGCGTTGCGCAACTTCACCATCTGCGTTGCCGCCGTATCGCGATCAATCCGGGCGATCACCTGGCGGATGCGCCCGATATTGTCGGCATAGTCCGCCACGACCACGCTGTTGCCGGCACGGTTTGCCGTGACCGACCCGTCCCTGCTGACCAAGGGACGGAGCGTTTCCAGCGCACTCGCCGCATCGATGGATCGCAGGCGGAAGACTTCCGTCACGAACTGGTTGCGGTTGGACGCACGGCCGACGACGCTCGGCTGCCCCGCGGCGCCATCGGCCGGCTGGATGCGATAGGACCCGCCCGGCGCCGGTACCGCCACCAAGCCGTTGGCGCGCAAGGTCGACAGGAAAATTTCGAAATATTCCGATCGCGACAGAGGCCGATCCGTTACGACGGACACCTTCCCTTGCACCCGATTGTCGATGATGAAGGTCCGCCCGGTCACGCGTGCCGCATCCTGGATGAAGGCCCGGATATCGGCGTCACGGACATTGAGCGTCTGCTGCGCCAGCAAGGGCGCCGCGATCGGAATCGCCAGCGCAAGAGCCATGGCAGAGGAAAAAAGCGTTTTTCTAATCATTGGCCTTGCAGCGTCAGGTTGATCGTCGTTGGCGCCGCGCCGCGTTCGACCGTCAGGGAAATGCGCGCGCCGGGGACCATTTTTCCCTGCAACGCCTGGAGATCGTTGGTCCAGCCCACCGGGTGCCCGTCAATCTGGGTGATGATGTCGCCCGACATGAAGCCGGCGTTCTGGAACGCGGGTCCCCGGGCCATCAGGATGAGGCCGGTGACACGGCCATTCTGCAGACGCGGACTGACGCCCACGTCGTGCCGAAGCGCATCGGCGGTCGGATTGTCGATACCCGCTACCCCGGCGGAAGGTGCGCCCGCAGGCGCTTCCACAGCTGAAGGAGCCAGAGCCGGCTGCGACTGGTTAAGGTAGACCTGCTCTTCCACGCCGCCCCGATCGATCGTGATATGGTCGAACGCCACCGCCTTCAGGACGACGCCGGGCAGGATTTCCTCGCCCACCGCGAAACTGTTCTGCACGCCGTCGGGTCCCGCCACGATAGCGGAACCCTGGCCCGACCCTTCATTGAGGCGGATGCCATAGACGGTCAGCGCCAGCGAGGTGACGACGCCACTGCTCGCTTGCGTCTGCCCGGATCGGAAAAAGGGGTCGAAGGTCGAAAAAAGCGCCTGCCGCGAGGCGAGCGGAGGGAATTGCGCTTGCCGTCCTTCCCACGGGCCGAAGCTGCCTACCGGGGTCAGCACGGTCCACAGCAGCCTCGCGCACTGCAGCGCCAGCAGCCCGAGCAGCAGCCGTTCCGCCACGCGCAGCCAATCAATCGGCGGCAACCGGTTGCCCCATCCCTGAAGATTATCGCGAAACGGCGCGCGCATAAACCTGGTAGTCCCCCTTGATACCAGCGCCTGCTAGGAAACTGTTTTTACTATCGGATGACAAGCATGTGACCTATTCCTGACAGCAGCAACCCGCAAGCGACGACGCTTGCATTTCCAGCGCCGGGCGATAGCTAGTGAGGCATCCGCCGCCATACGCGGCCTGGCCTGCCGAACCTTCTTATGTCCCAAAACCCCGCACCTCAAGCGCCCGATGCCGATTCCGCCTGGATCGCCACCCACCCCCGCGTGCAGCGGGTACCAGGTACGGACCTCACCCTCTTCATCCAGCGCGCTTTCCTGACTGTTGAGGAATGCGCGGGCCTCATCGAACGGATCGAGGCGAACCGCCGCCCCTCCACCATTGCCGACGCCACCGGTGACCAGGCATTCCGCACCAGCGAGACCTGCGACCTCTCCAGCACCGATCCGTTCGTCGCGGCGATCGATGCCCGGCTCGCCGCCTTCGCCGGCATCGATCCTGCCCATGGCGAGCCGATCCAGGGCCAGCGCTACGCCGTCGGCCAGGAATTCAAGGCGCATACCGACTATTTCGAACCCGACGGCGCGGATTTCTTGCGTTATTGCTCGGTGGCGGGCAACCGCACCTGGACGTTGATGGTCTATCTCAACCAGCCTGCAGCCGGAGGCGCCACCCGTTTCGTCAAGATCGGCAAGACGGTGCAGCCCGAAACCGGCAAGCTGCTCGCTTGGAACAACCGGCTCAGTCCCGGCCGTTACAATGGCGCTAGCCTGCATCACGGCATGAAGGTGCGCAGTGGCGTCAAATATATCATCACAAAATGGTATCGCGAAAAGCCCTGGGGCTAGACAGCCACTGTCGGCGCTTTGCCCGTTAGCTGACCTCAACGCCAGAAGCGCTGCGCATCGGCCAGCTCACCATGCGCATCGGCCGCAGCCGCTATCAGCCGCTTCCTGCGCTTGGCGCTGCCTTCCGCCCTGTCGATCAAGCCATACTGCGCCAATATGCGGGGCATGCTAACCAGATCATTGAGCGCGCCCAGATCATCCTGTAGACCCTCGAGCGCCGTGATGAATCTGGCGTGGCGCCGATGCTGGCTTTTCTGCGGGAACAGGCCCGCAAAGAATTCTGATGCGTAACGCAGCTTCTTGGCATCCTTGCGCACCTCGTGACGGGCCGCGTCGTTCAGCCTCTTCATCCCGCGACCGTCCTTCACGACCTTCCGGCGCAAATGCGCGAGCCGGCGAGCGGCGAAGCGCTGTGCCTCCTCCTTGCGAAGCTCTTGTGTCTCGCCGTCCACCTGACCAGCCCCAAGTGTCAGCCACTCCAGCAGATCAAGCAGCAACCCTCGCACACGATGCGAATGCAACGCCTCTATCACCCTCGCATGCACTTCGGGCTGCACCGCCTCGATACCGTCGCGCAAGTCTCCCGCGCTCGTCTGCTCCGCCAGCACGTCGAGATCGCGCGCCTCTCCCAGCATCCCCGCCAGCCAGCGCAGTTCCTCCTGGAAGCGTGTCCGGTCAGCTTCCGCAAGGATCGGCTTGAAGATGGTGAAGGCCGAACGTAGCCGCCGCACCGCAACCCGCGCCTGATGCAACGCCAGCGGATCATATTGCTCAAGCAGCAACGCCTCGTTCAGCCGATAGTGGCGCAGGCAGGCGCGCGCGATCGTCTGGAAGGCGGCGTCCGTACGCATGCCCGGCGTCAGTCGCACCGGCTCAGCCTTGAACGCATGGCGCACTGCCTCCAGCAGTTGATAGCCCCGTTCCGACTTCGCGATGACGCCCAGCCGCACCGGCACCTGCGCGTCGATGTCGCGGGCGATCCGGAACAATGCCGCTGCTTCGCCGGCCTTACGCTCCAGTTCGATCTCGCAGATCGGCGCCTGCCGCTCACCCGCCCGCACCATCCCCTGGTCCAGCGCCATCTCGATCCGGTCGCTTCCTTCGCTGAGCAGCCAGCTGCGCCGTCCCACCTCAACGGCAAAGGCGGGTTCGATCGTGTGCACCTCCTCGCCCAACAGCGCGGCGACCGGTGTTCGCGTATCGATCACCGGAACATCATCGGATACCTTCATTTCCCATTCGGCGCGTGCGAAAAGGCCGCCGCCGCCATCCCCCTCGTCCGCCTTTACCGTCTGGACCCGCTCTGTGCCTGACTGACGGATACGAAGGCTCAACCCCTCGGCATGCAACTGTCGGTCGGGCGTGTCGAAATAGATGGACCGCAGGTCGGCCTGTTCGCTCTCAGCGGGCAGGATGGCGGACTGGAGGAAGCTATCCACTGCCTCGTGGGCCAGCTCCAGCTTCAATTCGACTTCCTGTGTCACGGCGGCTTCCACCTTTGCATCAGGGTTTGCGGAGGCAGCCTTTAGCACGGATGGCTCACGCGACGAAGCGCGGTGGGAAATGGAACGACCGAAGCCACCGGGATTCGCGCGACACCGCATGGTCATCGACGCAATTTGAAGGGAGTCCGGAGGATTCTGTTGCCCGGCTCCTCCGGAAGCCGCTGAATTCCCTTCTGTTGCCCGGTGGGTTCAACCGCGTTCTTTTTGAGTAATGTCAGGCCGTGAGGCCATCAATTACGCAGCAAGAGCAAGAGCCTCGTTATCGTTGGCACTTGTAGGTTTTGAACCTTTTTACGGCTTACTCAGGCCGGGTGAAGATATCGCTTTTCAACACACGTCGATCCTAGTTCGGCCCCGTCAATCACCTCGTCGCAACGGGGTAAATGGTGGAGCCGCCGGGTACTGCCCCCGGGTCCGCTGCGCCTATTGCACGACACGATTTATCACCATAGCCGGGCGAACCCGGCACCGACGCATATGGGATAATGCGTCGGCTTTTTCAACTGACTCCTCAGGCGGGCATCAGATTGACGGCGTTGGGCTTTGCCGCCGGCAATCCGCCCGCCTTGGCCTGGGCGAGCAGTTCCTGCTTGCGGGCAAGCATGCGGTCGCGCAATTCCACCAGATCGACATCGGTCTTGCGGCATTGCGCGAACATGCCGTCGGACTGCCGCTCCTCTTCCTTCACATGGTGCTTGATCTCTTCGGACAGCACCGTGACCTTCGCATCGTAGAAGTCGTCCGCAGCCGATCCAGCCTCGATGTCGTTGACCAGCACCTTGGCGCCATCATGTTCGACATAGGCCTCGTCCAGCGTGTCATCCTTTATCTTGCCACGAAAAGCGGGATAGAAAATCTCCTCCTCGATCGTCGTGTGGATCTTCAGCTCCATGCAGATTTCATGCGCAATCTTTTCCTTGCGGCTGTCCCCCTTCGCCTTTTCGAATTGTTCGAACAATTCCTCGACCTTGCGGTGATCCGCCTTCAACAAGGCGATCGCATTATTGAACTCGGCCTTGGCCATTGACTGTCCTCCTCACGAACGAATGTCGTCCAGAAGCGGTCGAGATCGGCTTCTGTTCCGCCATGCCCTCATTCTTCCGCGCGAAGGCTTGGCCGCGAGCGCCCCACGGTCTATAGCGACAACCCCATGATCCTCGTCATCGACAATTACGACAGCTTCACCTGGAACCTCGTCCACTATCTGATGGAGCTGGGGGCAGAGGTGGAGGTTGTCCGCAACGACGCCATTTCGGCTGGCCAGGCCCTCTCGACCGGGGCGAGCGCCTTCCTGCTTTCACCGGGTCCTTGCACGCCCAACGAAGCCGGCGTCAGCCTCGACCTCGTCGCCGCCTGTGCCGATGCGGGCGCGCCGCTGCTTGGCGTGTGCCTCGGTCATCAGGCGATCGGCCAACATTTCGGTGGCAACGTCGTGCGCGGCGGACTGATGCACGGCAAGACCTCGCCTGTCAGCCATGACGGCACCGGCCTGTTCGTCGGGCTCCCCTCGCCGTTTATCGCGACGCGCTATCACTCGCTGATCGTCGAGGAAATTCCGGACAGCCTCGCCGTCAACGCCGCAAGCGAGGATGGGTCGGTCATGGGCTTCCACCACAAGAGCCTGCCGATCCATTCGGTGCAGTTCCACCCCGAAAGCATCGCGACCGAACATGGGCATGAAATGCTGGCCAATTTCATGCGGATCGCGGGACTCCCTGTTACGGAGCGCGCGCCTGACTGATCGCGGGTCGGCGCGGGACCAGCAACGCGCGCTTCACCATTATTCTCGACTCCGCGCCATGCCTGCGCTTAAGGCACCAGCGATGACCCGCCTGCCCGATCCCTCCACGCCGTTGAGCGCATCAGAGGCCGCTTGCGCATTCGACCTGCTGTTCGACGGCGACCTGTCGGACGCGGACATGGCCGCCTTCCTCGTCGCCATGGCGCAGCGTGGTGAAACCGCCGTCGAGATCGCTGCCGCAGCGCGCGCCATGCGCGCCCGGATGATCCCTGTCAGCGCACCCCCCGGTGCCATCGACGTGTGCGGGACCGGCGGCGATGGACATCATACGCTCAACGTCTCCACGGCTGTCAGCCTTGTCGTCGCGGCCGCAGGGGTTCCGGTCGCCAAGCATGGCAATCGCGCCGCTTCCTCCAAGGCGGGCGCGGCCGACACGCTCGAAGCACTCGGTCTCGACCTGGACCGCGCCACCGATACCGCTGAAGCGACGCTCGCCGACCTCGGCATCTGTTTCCTCTTCGCGCAGAAGTACCATCCCGCGCTCAAGCGTTTTGGCCCGATCCGCAAGGCCATCGGGCAGCGGACGATCTTCAATCTCATGGGGCCACTGGCCAATCCGGCCGGGGTGCGCCGACAACTGGTCGGCATCGCTCGACCGGCCTATGTACCCATCTATGCCGAAGCGCTCGCCGACCTCGGCGTCGACCGGGCAATGATCGTCTCTGGGGACGAAGGGCTGGACGAACTGTCCCTCGCGGGCGGCAACGACGTGGCGGAAGTGACAGGCAAGGGCGTCATCGCCATGCGCCGCCTGACCCCTGCTGACGCAGGCCTTCCAACCCATCCTGCAGAGGCTATTCGTGGCGGCGATCCCGCCTACAATGCCACGGCGCTGCGTGCACTGCTTCAGGGCAAAGAAGGGCCTTATCGCGATGCGGTGCTGCTGAATGCCGCCGCCGCCCTGCTCGTTGCCGACGCGGTCGGCAATCTGCGGGAAGGAGTCGAGGAGGCTGCCGAAACCCTTGATCGCGGGATTGCCAACGCCCTGCTCAATTGCTGGATTGCCTATACATGACGAACAGGCTCATCGAAATCTGTGATACGAAACGTGGGGAAGTGGCCCGTCGCAAGGCCGCGACCACGATTTCAGCCCTGCACGACCGCGCCGCCGAACAGACGCCGCCGCGCGGCTTTCGCAAGGCGCTCGACAAGGCGGCCCGCGACGACTTCGGCCTGATCGCCGAAATCAAGAAGGCGAGTCCTTCCAAGGGCTTGATCCGCCCGGATTTCGATCCGCCGGCCCATGCTCGAGCCTATGAAGCCGCTGGCGCTGCCTGTCTTTCCGTCCTTACCGACGAACCCTATTTTCAGGGCCATGACGACTATCTTGTAGCTGCCCGAGCGGCCTGCGCCCTGCCGGTGCTCCGCAAGGAATTCATCGTCGATCCCTGGCAGGTGCTGGAAAGCCGCGCGCTGGGCGCGGACGCCATCCTCATCATCGCCGCCGCGCTGGATGATGCCCAGATGGCGGAGATAGAAGATGCGGCGCTAGGCCTTGGCATGGACGCCCTTGTCGAAGTGCATGATGCCCATGAACTGGAACGCGCGATGAAGCTGCGCTCGCGCCTTATCGGGGTGAACAACCGCGACCTGCGCGATTTCAGCGTCGATTTCGCCCGCACCTATGAACTGGTAGGCCAGGCGCCCGAAGGCTGCACCTTCGTTGCCGAAAGCGGCCTCGGCAGCCATGCCGACCTCACCGCCATGGCCGACCACGGCGTTCGCTGCTTCCTGGTCGGCGAAAGCCTGATGCGCCAGGCCGATGTTGAGGCGGCAACCCGCGCGCTGCTGACCGGGACATGAGCAAGCTCACCCATCTGGGCGAGGACGGCTCGGCCCACATGGTCGATATCTCGGCCAAGGCGGTTACCGCGCGCGAAGCCGTCGCTTCCGGTCATATCAGGATGAGCGCGGACGCCGCGCACGCGATCGCGCAAGGACTGGTCAAGAAAGGCGACGTGCTGGCCGTCGCGCGGGTCGCAGGAATCATGGCCGCCAAGCGGACAGCCGATCTCATTCCGCTGTGCCACCCCATCGCATTGACATCGGTCGCGATCGACTTCGATCTGGCTGGCGATGGCGTCGCCGTGACGGCCGCCGCTCGCACCGCTGGCCAGACAGGCGTGGAAATGGAGGCGCTAACCGCAGCGACCGTCGCGTTGCTCACCGTCTATGACATGGCGAAGGCGCTCGACAAGGGCATGGTGATCAGCGACGTGCGCCTGCTCGCGAAGACCGGCGGCAAGTCGGGCGACTGGCGCGCGGCATGAGCCTGCTTGCCGTAGCGGAGGCGCAGGCCCGTCTGCTGGCACTGGCGACCCCGCTCCCCCGCGAGCAACTACCCGTTTCTGCCTGCGCCCGCCGGTGGCTCGCCAGTGACCTTCCCGCCCTGCGTGACCAGCCTTGGCACGATCTCTCGGCGATGGACGGCTATGCGATCCGTGTCGCCCAATGGCCGGGACCCTGGCGTGTCACCGGCGAAAGCAAGGCGGGTGCGGCTGTGCCTCCAGCTCTTTCACCCGGCGAAAGCTGCCGCATCTTCACTGGTGCGCCTTTGCCGCAGGGCGCCGACACCGTTCTGATCCAGGAAGATGCCAGGCTGGAGGGCGATCTCCTTCATCCAATCGGAAAGGCCCCCTCCCCGGGCCGCAACGTCCGCCCCGCCGCTTCCGATTTCCGTTCCGGTGATGAACTGCTGGCCAAGGGGACTTGGTTGGGCGCGGCGCAAATCGCCCTTGCGGTACTCGGCGGTCACGGCGCCCTGTCGGTCGGCGGCCGCCCACGCATCGCCCTGCTATCGACCGGGGACGAACTGGTGCCCCCCGGCGCGCCGACGCCGCCGGGTGCCCTCCCCTGCTCCAACGCTCCGATGCTGGCAGCATTGCTGGCCAGCCTCCCCTGCGATGTCGTCGACCTTGGCATCGTGCCCGACGATCTCGATGTCATGACCGCAGCGTTTGAAAAAGCGGCCGCCGCCCATATCATCGTCTCTACCGGCGGCGCCTCGGTGGGCGATCACGACTTGGTGCGCCCCGCCTTCACCCAGGCTGGCGGCACGCTCGATTTCTGGAAGATCCGCATGCGGCCCGGCAAGCCGCTGATGGCCGGCACGCTCGGCGGCGCGATCTTCCTTGGACTTCCGGGCAATCCGGTATCCGCCTTTGTGACCGCGAACCTGTTCCTGCTCCCTTTGGTGCGCTATCTCGCTGGCGCGCTCGACCCAATGCCTCGCAGAGCTACGGCGCCGCTCGCCGCGCCCCTGCCCGCGACCGGCGATCGCGATGATTATCTGCGGGCTTTCCATACCCCATCAGGCATGATCAGCGTAACCTCCCAGGACAGCGCCGCAACCGCCGCCCTGGCCCGCGCCGACAGCCTCATTCTCCGTCCCGCTGGCTCGCCTCCTGCCGAATCCGGCGAACAGGTCGTCATCCTGCCCATCAGCGCATGAAAAAGGGGCCGCGTGGCGGCCCCTCCTTCATTTCAACCGCTATGACTAGCGCTGCTGCTTGTCCTGGCCGCCCTTGTCCTTGTGGCGTTCGCCCATCTGACCCTGACGATCTTCCTGCTGCTGCTGACGTCCGCCCTGACTGGAACGATCGCCACCCTGCTGGCGGCGCTGATTATCGCCCTGATTGTTTTGATTAGCCATGTCACTCTCCTTTTCGCCCTCTTGGAGAAGGCCGGCTTTAAACGACTGGCGCCCGGCTCCGTTCCGTTCGTTACGGCCAACGGTTAGTCGCTTGACTTGGCTCTTTCCGTTTCCTATGCGTTCTCCATCCGTTCCATGGAGGACAAGCAGGCATGCTGACGCCCAAGCAACAGGAATTGCTCAGCTTCATTCAAAACCGTCTGGAGGAAGCCGGCGTTTCGCCTTCTTTCGAGGAGATGAAGGAAGCGCTCGACCTTCGCTCCAAATCCGGCATTCACCGGCTGATAAGTGCGTTGGAAGAACGGGGCTTCATCCGTCGCCTTCCCAACCGCGCGCGTGCGCTCGAAGTGCTCAAGCTTCCTGACGCCATGCACCGCGCACCGAAGGTCGTCGCGCCGCCGAGGCCTCAGTTAGCCGCCAAACCGCCGATAGCTGCGAACGACGTGGTCGATATCCCGCTCCATGGCCGGATAGCGGCGGGTGTTCCGATCGAGGCGATGGAAGGGCAGAATATGCTCTCCGTCCCGGCCGCGTTGCTCGGTGCGGGCGACCATTATGCGCTGGAAGTATCCGGCGATTCGATGATGGAGGCCGGGATATTGGACGGCGACTTCGCATTGATCCAGCGCACGGATGTCGCGCGTGAGGGTCAGATTGTTGTCGCCCTCATCAACGAGAATGAAGCGACGCTCAAATATTTCCGCCGCGAAGGGCCCAAGGTGCGGCTCGACCCCGCGAACAGCGCTTACGAACCGCAGGTCTACGACCCGCGCCAGGTCCGCATTCAGGGGAAGCTGGCTGGATTGCTGCGCCGTTACAACTGATCGGCGCGACGACGGCCGGACCGGGGAATCAGACGGTTGATCCAGGGATGTGCATCGCCGGGAAGCTGGCTGGTGCGCACTTTCATGTGATCAAGATCAATGGCGAGCCCCCCGGTCCTTGCCAACATTGACCGGTCCGCCTTTAGCCAGCGTGGACGGCACCAGACTGGTAACCGGCGGTCGGCAACGACGATATCTGCAGCCGCACAATCGCGCGCGAATATTTCCCTTCGCACCAGCACATCGGTCCGCGTCGCCAACAAGCGCCAGTCGCGCCCGTCCACCCGCAGGCGCACCGCGCACAGATCGACCGAACACCGCGCTTCGGGAAGATTTTCCAAAGCATCCAGCGCTCCATCGTGGCCCGCGCTCTCGCTTATCATGTCGCGCATATAGTCCCCCGCCCTCGCCCGCAACAGCGCCATCCCGCCGCCTGACGTCCGCACGGCCACATGGCGCCCATCCGACGTGACCAATATGTCCGGAGGCGAAGCGGTCGCCGTCACGGCGCCACCCGCGATGATCGGAACCAAACCAATCCACCGCCATTCGCTGCGCCACAGGAGGCACCATAAGCCGCCACTGACCATCAGACCGAAGATCGCGCCAGTCATTGTCGGTGCGCGCATCGCCGCGAAAGGGCTCGCGGCCACCGCATGTGCGATCCACAGCAGCAGGTCGAGCGCGCGCCCCGTCAACCACCAGAAGGGCGCGCCCCACCCTGCGGCATCGAGCAGCAACGCGGCGGCCTCCAGTGGCATAACGACGAAGGTAGTGAGTGGAATGGCGATCAGATTGGCGAATGCACCCAGCATGCCAGCCCTGTGAAAATGAAACAGCGCGATCGGCGCCAACACCATTTCCACGACAAAGCCCGTCAGCAGCATGTGCGCCAGCAGTCTGGCCAGACGGCGGGGCATCGCCTCGTCCCGGGCCGCCGCAAAGGCGCGAACGCGAGGGTGCTCGCCCAGCGCCACGATCGCCACCACGGCCGCGAAGCTCATCTGGAAACTCGGGCCGACCAGCGCTTCGGGCCACAACAGCAGCACGACCATCGCGCCTGCTGCGACCAGCCTGAGCGTAATGGCGTCGCGCCCCAACGCCAGCCCGCCCAGCACCAGCAGCGCCGCCACGCATGACCGCACGGTGGGCACCTCCGCGCCGGTCAACAATGTATAGCCGATGCCCGCCAGGGCGCCGCCTGCCGCGGCGATCAACATCAAGGGCCAGTCGAGAGCAGCCCGACGGCTGAGCGCCATGATGCGCATCAACAGAAAGATGACCGCTCCGATCAACGCCGTCACATGCAGGCCGCTGATGGACAGGAGATGCGCCAGGCCGCTGCGACGCATGGCTTCGGCATCGGCTTCGGAAATGCCTCCCTGGTCCCCGGTAGCCAAGGCAGCAGCAATACCGGCGCCGCCGCCCTCGACCCGCGCCAGGATATGGGCGAACAATCGTCCACGCAGCGGCGGCGCGCTTGTCGAAGGGTGCAGCACCTCGATTGGCTTCAGCGCCTTACCGGTAGCGCCAATGCCCTGGAAATAGGCCCGCCGAGCGAAATCATAAGCGCCGGGCAGTTCCGCTGCGGCCGGCGGCATCAGGCGCGAGCGAAAATGGACCACCGCGCCTTCCCCCAATCGCGCTGGCATATCCTGCGCTGCGATGTTCACCCTTATGCGTGCGGGCAGATTGGGCGCCCCGAGCGGCCGGACCAGTACGCGACTCATGGCTTGTGCGGGGACGGGACTCACGCTCTCAACCTCACCTGTGACCTCTGTGAACAGTGCGCGCGGCAGCGGCGGCTGGCCCCAGATTATTGCCTTGCTCCAGATGAGAAGGCACCCAGCGCAAGCCAGAAGACCGCTCATCATAATCGCCCGGCGCAATCGTCCGCCTGCGGGCAGAAGCAGGGCGGCACTCGCCACCGCCATTGCCCCGCAGCAGAACGCCAGCCATTGCAATTGGTTAGGCAAGATAAACCACGCAGCGATTCCGCAGCCCAACTGCACCGGAACCCAGAGCGGCAGCTGCTGCCTCTCCCCTTCCAACCCCCGTTCGATCGCTGCAAAAAGCCCGGTCGCCCACCGTTGGATATTCCCGCCAACGGAGGTTTGTCGTGGCTCGAAAGCCATGCTAGGGGGCGTCGCGTTCATGGATGGGCAATGCGAATGGCAGGGAATGAAGCGGTGAATGAAGCGGGTGCAGACAGGCAGGTAGTAACCCGTTTTGCGCCGTCGCCCACCGGTTTTCTTCATATCGGCGGCGCGCGCACCGCGCTTTTCAACTGGCTCTTCGCCCGCCATCATGGCGGAAGGTTCCTGCTACGTATCGAAGACACCGACCGCGCCCGGTCGACCGAAGAAGCCGTCGCCGCCATTTTCGACGGCCTCGATTGGCTAGGTCTTGCCGGCGATGAGCCGCCCGTCTTCCAGTTCGAACGGTCGCTGCGCCACGCCGAAGTCGCCGACCAGTTGCTGGCGCAGGGACATGCCTATCGCTGTTATGCCACGCCGGAGGAATTGACCGCGCTGCGCGAGGAGCAGCGCGCTGCCAAACAGCCGACGCGCTATGACGGCCGCTGGCGGGACCGTGACCCTTCCGAAGCGCCCCAAGGTGCGCCCTTCGTTATCCGCCTGAAGGCTCCGCGGGAAGGCGAGACCGTGATCGAGGATGCGGTGCAGGGACGCGTGGTCGTCCAGAATGCCGAGCTGGACGACATGGTCCTGCTTCGGTCCGATGGCACCCCAACCTATATGCTGGCGGTCGTTGTCGACGACCACGACATGGGGGTCACTCATGTCATCCGGGGCGACGATCATCTCAACAATGCTTTCCGGCAGTTGGGCATCATCAATGCGATGGGCTGGGAAGAGCCGATCTACGCCCACATTCCCCTAATCCATGGCTCTGACGGCGCGAAGCTGTCTAAACGCCACGGCGCGCTGGGTGTCGACGCTTATCGCGATGAAATGGGGATGCTGCCCGAGGCGGTACTGAACTATCTGCTGCGCCTGGGCTGGGGCCATGGCGACGAGGAGATCATCTCGCGCGATCAGGCGATCGAACTGTTCGACATTGCCGGAGTCGGGCGTTCGCCCTCGCGCTTCGACATCAAGAAGCTCGAAAGTCTGAACGCACATTATCTTCGCGAGGCGGACGATGCGCGACTGGCCGCCCTGGTTGCACCACAGGTCGCCGCGCAGATCGGCGGCGCGTCCCTGCGGGAAGATGCCGAGGAGTTGCTGACCCGGGCGATGGCTTCGCTCAAGCCTCGCGCCAAGACGCTTAACGAAATTGCCGAGGGCGCCGCGTTTCTGTTCAAAAGTTGCCCCCTCGATTTTGACGAAAAGGCCAGTGCTCTGCTAGACGACTCGGCGCGCGAGCTGCTGGGCAATACAGCCGACGCTCTTGTGTCCGTCCCGACCTGGACGACCGAAGCGATCGAGGAGGCCATCCGACGCGTGGCAGAGGAAGCTGGCCTTGGCCTTGGAAAGGTTGCGCAACCTTTGCGCGCGGCGTTGACCGGGCGCACGGTTTCGCCGGGTATTTTTGACGTCCTTTTCCTTCTGGGAAAGGCCGAGAGCTTGAAACGGCTGGCCGATGTGGCGCACGCATCGGTCGACCGTGGCAATTGAGGAGAACATGATGTCGGACAATAATGCCACTTTGACGGTCGCAGGCGAAACGAAGGATTATGGCATCCTGAGTGGCACGGTCGGTCCGAAGGTTATCGACGTCCGCAAACTCTACGCGAACACCGGCATGTTCACTTATGATCCGGGCTTCACCTCCACCGCCAGCTGCGATTCTGGTCTGACCTATATCGACGGCGACGCCGGTATCCTTCTGCATCGCGGCTATCCGATCGACCAGCTGGCCGAACAGTCGAGCTTCATGGAAGTCAGCTACCTGCTGCTGAATGGCGAGCTGCCTTCGAAGAAGGAACTGGAAGACTTCACGCGCACGATCACGCGCCACACCATGGTGCATGAGCAACTCACCACCTTCTATCGCGGTTTCCGCCGGGATGCTCACCCGATGGCGATCATGTGTGGCGTGGTTGGTGCGCTGTCGGCCTTCTATCATGACTCGACTGACATCAACGATCCGCAGCAGCGCAAGATCGCCAGCCACCGCCTGATCGCCAAGATGCCGACGATTGCAGCGATGGCTTACAAATATTCGGTCGGCCAGCCCTTCGTCTATCCGCGCAACGACCTTAGCTACACCGCCAATTTCCTCAACATGACCTTCTCCGTTCCCGCCGAGGAATATGTGCTGGATCCGGTGATCGTCGACGCGATGGACAAGATTTTCACCCTCCACGCCGACCATGAACAGAATGCCTCTACGTCGACCGTGCGTTTGGCGGGGTCCTCGGGCGCCAATCCTTTCGCCTGCATCGCCGCGGGTATCGCGTGCCTCTGGGGCCCCGCTCATGGCGGCGCGAACGAAGCCGCGCTCAACATGCTGCGCGAGATCGGCACCGTCGATCGCATTCCGGAATATATCGCCCGCGCCAAGAACAAGGACGATCCGTTCCGCCTGATGGGCTTTGGCCATCGCGTTTACAAGAATTACGACCCGCGCGCGACGGTGATGCAGAAAACGGCGAAGGACGTGCTCGAAAAGCTCGGGGTCGACGATCCCGTCTTCGACGTCGCCAAGGAACTGGAGCAGATCGCGCTCAACGATCCTTACTTCATCGAAAAGAAGCTGTACCCGAATGTTGACTTCTACTCGGGCGTGATCCTGTCGGCCATCGGCTTCCCGACCGAAATGTTCACCGTGCTCTTCGCCCTCGCCCGTACCGTGGGCTGGGTCGCGCAGTGGAACGAAATGATCTCGGACCCTGCGCAGAAAATTGGCCGTCCGCGCCAGCTCTACACCGGCCCGACACAACGCGACTATGTGTCGCTAGACAGGCGCTGACGACACCCATTGCAAACGGCGCCTGGCAAGGGCGCCGTTTTTTTCTTGCCCTGATCGAACGATCCGCCGTTCCTGCCCCGCAGCTTGTGCTCAGCACCCGTTGGGGAGGGACAAGGTGAAACGCGCTCCGCCGCCGGGCGCGTCGTCGACCCTTATGTCTCCGCCCATCGCCAATGCAAGACGGCGGGATATATAAAGACCCAGGCCGCTGCCCCCCGGGTCGCTGCGACCAAGTCGCTCGAATTTGTGGAAGATGCGTTCGCGGCTGTCTTCGGGCACCCCTGCCCCTTCGTCCATGACCGCTATCCAGGTGTGGCCATCATCGTGCCCCGTTTCGATCCGGACTTCCGTCCCCTCGGGGGCATAGCGAACCGCATTGCCGACCAGGTTCATGAGGATCTGCAGCGCGCGACGAAATTCACCAGTCGCTACGGCTGTCACGCCCGCCACCGGGGGCGCGAGACGGATCTTGCGCTCTGACGCCTTGACTATGAATAGTCCCGCTGCGCGCCGCCCTATATCAGCCAGATCGACATCTTCGGTCGCAACGGTGAAATCCAGCCGATCGATCGCCTGCAAGTCCGCAAGATCGTCGATCAGCGCCATGAGGTGCCGCCCGGCAGCCGCTATATCGGCAGCATAGCCCACATAATCCTGGCGCAGCGGACCGTTCAACTGTGCGCCGATAGAATCAGCATTTGCTATAATCCGGCCCAGCGGCTGGCGCAGCGACCGATCAAGCCTTCGGCCGAATTCGGCCGGATAGATCACGACGGCTGGCGCGGGCGATACGTGCGGCGCAACAACAGCCCGGTCGATAGGGAACGCCTTGCCACGATATCCCAGGAGCTGACCGGCCAGGTCGAACAGCGGAAAGCCTGATAAACGAAACCTCTGCCCCCCATCATCCACCAGCGTCGCAATCTGGTCCCGGAATGCGCGCCGTTGGGCAAAACCGCGAAGGATCGCCAGATCTCCCTCCTCGTCGGGGCGCAAGTCAAAATAGCTGGTAAAGCGGCTCCCCGCTGCCGGCCGTAGCTCGGGCAACGCGCTCTGCGGCCCGGAACCCGCCAAGACCATCTGGAAACGAAGCTGCGTATCGATCTGCCAGCTCCATCCTTCCGCGACGGCCGCGATATCCGCATCCCGCCGCATGGTCTCGACCGATGTGGTTGCCGCCGGCCGCTCGCTCCATTCGATGACCGAAAGCTGGACACCGTCGGCCTCCGGCTTGGCACGCACCCACATGTCGATGTCGCCGCGTTCTGCCGCCGCCGTGATCGGGCGGGATACCGTCACCCCCAGACGCGAGGCAAGGCGGACCATCGCGGCCAGCTGAGGAATGGCAAGCACCGCGCCCAGGTCCGCACCCGCCTCCCGCTGAAGGGCCAGCAGCGGCGCATCCGCGCTCAGCAACAGGCCGTTGGCAGCCACTGTCGCCCTGATGATGGTGGGATGCGCCGACATGTTCATCAGCGCGTGACCTGCAACAGGTGATCAAGCTTCGCCCGCAACGCCTTGGGCACACGAAGGGTATTCACGGTGATATCCGCCTGCGCGTGGCTGAGGGTCTCGTAGCGGTCGGCTTCGCCGATAATCGCCGCGTCGGTCAAAGTCGGCCGTACGGGCCGCAATGCCAACAGCAGATGCCTGTAATCGGCGTCCGATCCGCCCAGAGACCGACACAGAGCCGCCAGTTCCATCACCGGCCCCATCACCAGAATGTCCGCGACATGCGACGCTGCCATACGCAGGCGGTGGCCCGCCAGCGCGGCAAACAGGAGGAATCGTCGCTGCCCAAGTGCCGCGCCCAAGAGCTCCGGCGCGTCTGCCGCAGCGCCGAGCTGCCGAACCAGTCGCTCCGCAACTATTATGGGGCTGGCTGTTTCATCATGCTGAGCGAGTAGCGCCCAGCCGGCCTTCTCGAAAGCCGGCAAGACGGCGCCGGCCCCGGGCATTGCGCTGCGCTGCACCAAGGCGGCAAGACAAGCAGCGACAGTCCACGTCAGCTCGGCGAAATGTTCAGCGGGCAAGTCCGCCAACATCGGTTCATCCTCGGCGCCCGCCGCCAGCCAGCGCCCTTCGGCCCCGGCCAATGCGGCCAGCGCTTTCGTGATGCCCGGATCATCCGTTGGCAGGATCGCATCTGCTTCGCCATGGTCGGCGCCATCGTCAGGTTGGCCGAACTGCCGCAGCATCAGCGTCACACCCGCCCGCATCTGCATATGGGAAAGCAGCCCCGGACCAAGCAGCGTCGGGTGCGCGCATATGGTTGGCCAGCAGAGCGGCTGGGGGCGCTGTGCCAGCAAGCCGGCGATCTCCGGCTGCATTGCCAGCTTGATTCGCAGCTCCGCCTCGATCCCGGTGACGCAGGCGCCAAGGTGCCGCCGCGTCTCGGCCATCATCGCATCGTTCCGCTCCCGCCCCTCGTCAGGAAAGAAAAATGCCAGATCAATGGCATGACCGACCGGAACAGCGGACATGTCCGCCATGACTTGCGCCATGGGCCAGCAGTCACCCGCTGTTGGTCCGGTAAGGAACGAAAAGGCGCTCATGCCGGCCAGCATAGCCGCACGTCCTTAAAATGCACTAAACCCTGATCCGGAAATTTTCAGCTGCGCTTGAGCAAAATCACGGCGCCCGTCGACGCGATCGCGAACAGCATGGCCAAGTCGTAACCGAACGCCAGCGTCCCCGTCAGTGAGGTGAGGGAAAGTAGCAACAGCGCGCTCGCCGGCGTCAAGACCATCCATGGACGAGCGCCCCCCAGCTTCTGCCAACGCTCCGCCAACTGGATAACGGACAGCAGCAGCGCGAGATAAGTCGCCAACGTGCTGCCGCCTGCAAGCGATATGCCCCCTGTGGCGAGGAAGGGAATGATGAAAGCGGTCCAGCCTGCCGGTGGCGATCGCAGCGCCAGTTCATCCAGACGATCGGCGACTTCTGCCATCAACAGCGCAATCAGCAGCAGGACGAAGCCGCCGGTTCGCCAAAGGAGTTCGATCGGCACCAGCGCGATCGCCGCCAGCACCATCGCGGCGACGCGCACCTGCGTCGCGGGGACCTGCGTGCGCATCAGCCCGGGGCTCAACATTCGTGCTGCGGGACCCAGCAGATAATATTCTGCCGCGCCGCGACCGCGTGCCGAGCGCGATCCGCCGGACATTGCGGCCTGCGCCACCAGATCGGCCTGTTGCTGACCGTCGACCAGCGCCACACGACCGGTCATCAGATCATCCTGCGGCACGGTCACGCGCCTGGCGCCATGCTGTACCGCCGCGCGTACCAGCGTCAGCGACAGGTCCCAGTCGCCGATCATGTCGAGCGTCCCGAACAGCAAGTCGGGCGTGACCCGCGCGAGGCCCGCCCAGCGTTGCCCCGCGTCGATCCGCTCCAGCGATGCACTGGCGCGGCTGTCATCGGTGACCAGCAGGGCAGCGCCCTCGCGCTCGGCCATGGCGTTGAAATGATCCTGGCCGACGATGACCCCGTCGGCGACGAGCAGCACGTCGCTGTCACGCGGCGCATCGCGCACCATCGACACCATGTCGCGCACGAGCGCGACAGCTATTCCATCGGCGCTCAGCCGGTCAACCGCCTGCGAGAGCGCGGGGGTGATGACGCTGACCAGGATCATGATCCTGTCGGCCCCTGCCCGCACCGCCTGCCGCGCCTGATATTCCACCAGCGTCTGGCCTGCAAAGTGCAAGCTGGCGCGCAGTGACCCTGCCGAATCCTGCGAAGCTGCCCTGCTGGCGCTGAGAATAGCCGCGAAAGTCATGCCGTAACGAAATCGACCCCGTTCTTTGACGTGCCGCCTTGTCGCAAGGCTTGCGCGATCGCGCAAGCCGACTGAACGTCAGCCGTTCTGCAGCCGGTCGAGCGCCATCCGCAACTGCCGCAGCACGCGGGGGTCGCCCGGGGCGCTGTCGGCCGCCTCGTCGGCCAGCGCCATCAGGCTGGTGAGCCCGAAGCTTGCCGCCAGCCCCTTCAGCCGCCAGGCCGCCAGTTCCCAGTTCGCGTCACACCGCGCCCGTTGCAGCAGGTCGATATGGCGCTGCGCGCTCTCTATGAAGGCCACGCGCAGGTCAGCGATCAGCGCGATATCCTCGCCAACGGCGGCGGCGAGAGCGGCATTGAGGGCGCCAGGATCATAGGACATGGGGTCAACGCTATCGGGCTTGCGTTAAGTTTTGGTAACAAGGCATTTTGTTGCGCCGAAAAGATGATAGGATGAAATGCATGACCGGGGGCAGCACCATCGTCGAATTCTGGCGAAACAAGAGCATTGCGACCAGCGATGGGACGCAGGCGGATGACAGCTTGCTGTTGAGGCAGGCGGTCGAGAATCTGGAAGCTGAGAGCGAGGCCGCCGAATCCGGCGAGCGCGCGGCACGCCGAACGCAGTTTGCCTTCGCCGCCGCTGCCGCGCTGTGGCTGGGCTTTGCCGCTTGGGCGACCGTCAGCGCCGGGCAATGGCGCGCCGGCCCCGCGGCCTGGCCCGGCTTGGTCGCTACGATGCTTGTTCCGGTCGTTTTGCTGGGCGTCTGCTACCTGCTTCTCGCCCGAACCAGCCGGTCGGAATCACGCCGCTATCTGGACACAGCCCGCGCCCTTCGCGCCGAGGCGGAAATGCTGGACGTTCGGCTTGCCCGAATCACGAACCAGCTCGCTATCGCGCGCCAGTCCATGCACGATCAGGCTGAACTGCTCGACAGCTATGGCGCGGCCGCCAGCAGCAATATGGAAGCATCGGCCGAACTCATCGCCAGCCGGGCTCAGACCACCACCGAAAAGGCGGAAGCGGCCGAACGCGCCGGCCATGCGCTGGTTGCGCGCATGGATGCGCTGATCGCTTCCATGCCTGACCTGGAGGATCGCGCCGAGCGCATGGCCGCGCGGATCGTGGATAATGGTCACGCCCTGGCGGAGCGAATAGACACACTCGAAGCGCGGCTGCACGCGCTCGGCGAACTGTCCGACGACGCCCGCGCCCGCACCTTGTCGGCCACCAAGAGCCTGTCCAGCCAGCTCACCCAGTTGCAGGAAGCGACGCGTTCCGCGACGGAGGAAGTCAATGGCATGGCCGACATCGCGTCCGGCCGGATCGGCGCCACAATGCACAGTGCGCGTCAGGCGATGGAAGAGAGCGCGGCCGAGCTGGACCGGCAGGCAGGCACGCTTGCCAGCCTGCTGGAACGTGCGCGGGCCGGCATCACGACCAGCGCTCAGACGACGATGGATCTGCTTACCCAGGACCTGAACCGCGTCGAGACCGACATGCGCCAGAGACTCGAAGCAGCCGTGGAGCGCGCCCAGGATGGCATGGCGGCCGCCGACCGCGGGCTTACGGCTCAGGCGGAATCGCTCCATGCCCTGATAGAAACCGCGCAAGCCGGCATCACGACAACCAGCCAGGGCGCACTGGCGGCGCTTTCGCGCGATGCCGAAGAGATCGACGCCCAGTTGCGCGAACGGACGGAAGCTGCCCTTGCCCACGCGCGCGAAGGCATGGCTTTCACCGAGGACGGGCTGTCCCGGCAGGCCGAGGCCCTTGAGGCCCTCGTCGCCCGCTCACGCGCGCATATCGAGAGCATCGGCGATGAAAGCGTTTCTGCCATTGCCGACCACATGAACGAAGTAGAAAGCCGCCTGCATCAGATCAACGATCTGGTCGAAGGACAACGCTCGCTTGTGTCGAGCCTGCATTCCACGCTCAACGACGCGGTCGAGACCGCGCAGTCGCGTTTTGCCGCGATGGAAGAAACAGCCCTTTCCCGTAATGGGAGGCTGATGGACGCGCTGGCGCGCCTGACCCAGGAGACGCAGCGGATCGACGGCGCGCTGGCTGCTGGGGGCATCACTGCCGAAAAGCTGATAGGCTGCGCCGAAACCCTGTTGGTGGCGCTCGATTCCAGCGTGCGCGAACTGGACGAGACCTTCCCCGCCGCGCTGCAGCGGTTCGATCAACGGATCTCCACCAGCCGCGTCCTGCTGGACAGCGCCGCGCCTGAGATGGAGCGGCTGGAGGCGATTTCCGAGGCGCTTGTCGGCCGTACGCAGGAGGCCGAGGAGCTGCTGCGCGGCCAGGGGCGCCGCCTGACCGAATGGCTGGAAAGCACCCAGAGCGGGGTGGAGGCCAATCGCGAACTTGTCGAGCGACTGCGCACCGCGCTCGACAATGCCCATCAGGACGCCACACGCATCACCGAAGGCGCGGGTCCTCTACTCGTCACGGCGCTGCTGCGGGTCAAGGACACGGCGGACCAAGCCGCGGAACGCGCGCGCCAGGCCCTTGGCCGTGCCATTCCCGAGGCCGCGCAGTCGCTCGCCGACGCCAGTGAGGAGGCACTCCAGCGGGCGATCGACGGCAAGGTGACCGCACAGATCGAAATGGTCGCCAAGGTCGCCGAGGAGGCGGTCAAGGCCGCACATCAGGCATCGGACCGCCTTACGCGTCAACTGCTGACGATCGCGGACACGAGCGCCACTGTGCAATCCCGTATAGAGGAAGCCGAACGCGCTGCCGAGGATCGCGACCGCGACCATTTCGCCCGTCGCTCCGCCCTGCTGATCGAATCGCTCAACAGCACCGCGATCGACGTCGCCAAGATCCTATCAAACGACGTCACCGATTCCGCCTGGTCAGCCTATCTGAAGGGCGATCGGGGCGTCTTCACGCGTCGGGCGGTCAAGCTGCTCGATGCCGGCGAATCGCGGGAAATCGCGCTTCATTACGACAATGACGAGGAATTCCGCGAGCATGTGAACCGCTATATTCACGATTTCGAATCGATGTTGCGGATCATACTCACCGCCCGAGACGGTAATGCGCTGGGCGTCGCCATCCTCTCGTCCGACATGGGCAAGCTCTACGTGGCGCTGGCGCAGGCGATTGAACGACTGAGGCAGTAGGATGCGGGTCCACTCATCCTTGACGGCTGCAAGGACCGCTGCATAACACCCTTTACCTGACAGACCCTTCGTCCTTGGCTTGTCGCATTAGGCGGAGGCTGACTTTGCGCTCGTCCCTGGTATCGGCTCATCACGAACGGAAGAAGGGAAAGCCGCGAAAGCCATTTTCTGCAAACCGTACCCCGGCTCGGCCGTTCTCGCTCCCGCGCCTTTACGCCGCGAGACGGAGGAAAGGCACTGGCTCGGTCGAGCGCAGGACGATGGGTTTGCCCTCGGATGCCTGAAACAGTTCACCGTCCAGGATCACGCTGCTGTGGTCCCCTTCGATCCGGATGACATCGCCCTGTTCCAGGTGGATGCCCTGCATCTGTGCCTTGCCCACGCGCCGTGTGATACTCGCCCATCCCAACCGCAGCAACGCAGGCAGGCTCTGGTCGACGGCCATCAGCTTCATGTTTCCCCGCCGGCTGTCGCCGGGTTGCACACCCAGCAACAACCGTTCCAATGTCGTCACGATCAGCACCGCGAATCGTCCGGCAAGCTGCCCGTCGCGTATAAGAGATATGCGCACGGGGCGGCTCGATTGCGGCAGAAAACGTGCGCGGATGCCGAACACCAGCGAAACCAGAACCGCGATCACCGTCAGCAAATGGCTAAGCCCGTTGGACAGTCCGAGCGGGTATATCTGGTTGCGGCAATAGAGCATATAATCCGCCAGTCCCGCTCCGCCCAGGAACATGCCAAGGACCGGCCGGGTATCGGCGGCGCCATCGCTGAGAGCGATCAGTTCACGGGCGACCACATGGTCGTCGAGACCAACCTTGGCGATCTGCACGATCCTTTCCAACGCCTTGATCGGGTCGCCATGGATGCCCAGGTCCAGCGCGATGAGATTGGTCTTCCCGTTGGGGAGCACCGCGATCGGCGGCACACGTCCCTTGAAATGCTCGCCCTGATACAGTTCGGTCAACGCCGCCTGCACCGTGCCATCACCGCCATTGATGACTATGACCGCCGGATCGACGCGAGCAATGGTCTGCAGCGCCCGGCCAATCTGCTCGACCTGTTCCACCTCATAATGAAATATGTCGGGATTGTTCGCGCAATAGCTGCGGACGCGCGGCAGGGTCTGCCGGTTGCCGGTCGACTTGGGATTGGACAGGAGCGCGACGCGGATCATCGGCTCAGGACATATATTTGAGGTTGATGGTGATCCGCGTCACGCCTGGTCCCGCCACAAAAGCCGCCTTGTCAACGGAAGGCTTGCCCAGGTTGAAGATGCTGATCGAAGGATTGTTGGAAAAACCCCCGCCATCGCGGGAAATGTCCGTCTTGCCATTGCCGTCCCGGTCATGCCGCACGGCGACGCCGTATCGGCCCGGCTCCGGCACCGGCATGCAGAAACGCATCGCTCCACTGCTGGGGCGCACGGCGCTTTCGATACGATTGATCCAGGCCCCCTTGGCCAGCCAGGCGCTTCGAGTGGCGGGGTAGCTTTGCAGCCGCACCGTGCCGGTCGCCGCAGCGAACCCGCGCACCTCCACAAGTACCGCGGGCCCCGTCGCCGAGGGTCCGCAACGGTCGAGATCGTTGCTGATCTCCTGACCATGGGCCATCGCCGGGGTGGCAGTGAACGAGGCCCCCATCAACAAAAGACCCACGACAACTTTCAACATGACCATCCAACTCCGTGAAGCTATAGCCGCCCAAGACGGACGGCGAGCCCCTGTTCGCCCCCGCGAAATTACTCCGTGATTCCGCTATGCGTGGGGTTTGCGGCCAAATCATGGTGCTGGGACGACCACATATAGAAATGCTGACCGCCACCGACCGATATCTCGCCCGCCTGATTGCCCTGCCGATGCTCGGTACGCTGGTGATTTCCGCGATGCTTCTGGTGCTCGACAAGATGCTGAGCCTGTTCGACTTCGTGGCGGCGGAGGGTGGGCCGGTCAGTGTTGTGTGGCGGATGCTGGCCAATATGATGCCCGAATATCTCTCGCTCGGCATCCCGATCGGACTGATGCTGGGAATCCTCCTCGCCTTCCGCAAGTTGGCACTGTCCTCGGAACTGGATGTGATGCGGGCTGTCGGGCTGTCATACGGCCGTCTGCTGCGCGTGCCTTACATGTATGCGATAGCGCTGGCGCTGCTCAATTTCGGCATCGTGGGGTTCGTCCAGCCCTTGTCCCGCCATGCCTATGAGGCCCTGCGGTTCGAACTGCGTTCCGGCGCGCTCGGCGCATCCATCAAGGTCGGCGAATTCACCAGCCTTGGCAAGCGCATGACGCTCCGCATCGAACGGAGTCTGGATGAAGGCCGCAACCTGCAAGGCATCTTTGTCCGCGCCCAGGGTAAGAAGGGGCAAACCGTCGCTGTCACAGCTGCCCAGGGCAGCTTCCTGGCAACGGATGATCCCGACACCATCATCTTCCGCCTGCGCGACGGCGTCCTGGTGAACGATGCACCACAATATAAGTCCCCACGAATCCTGTCCTTTTCCAGCCATGACCTGCCGATCGACCTGCCGCAGATCGAACGATTCCGCGGTCGGGACGTGGACCGGGAAAAGACGATTCCGGAGCTCGCCGTGATCGGGCATGATCCGGGAACACCGGAAAAGCTGCGCAACGAAATCCGCGCGAATTTCCATTTCCGCATGGTGGAAGTGGCCATGATGCTGCTGCTGCCGCTGGCCGCGCTCGCCTTTGCCATTCCGCCCAAACGTTCCACTTCGGCCCTTGGCGTGTTCCTTTCGATCGTCTTCATCGTCACCTATCACAAGATCAATGAATATGGTCAGGGCGTCGGCGCTCTCGGTAAGATCGACCCGGTTATTGCGCTGTGGGGGCCGTTCCTGCTGACCGCAGGTCTGATCTTCTGGATGTACCATGTCGTCGCGCACCGGCCGGGTGGACAGCCGATCGGCGCCCTTGAATATGCTTTCGCCAAGCTCGGCAAGCAGGTTGGCAGGTTGCTGCGCTTCGGCAAGCGGCGACATGCACATGTCCCAGCACAAGGAGCGGCTTGAGCCGATGCAGTTCGACTTCTTTCCCTCCCGTCAGATCAGCTGGTACATGGCCCGGCTGTTTTTGACGCGGACCTTCGCCGTGCTGGCGCTGTTGGTCGTGGTCCTTCAGACACTCGACCTGCTTGGCGAATCGGGCGATGTCCTTGCCTATGCTGGCAATGGCGATGCCCAACTCTGGCATTATGTCGCCCTGCGCGTCCCGCAGATCGTTGCACGCTTCCTGCCCTTTTCGGTGCTGCTCGGCACGCTGATCATGCTGGCCAGCCTCAACCAGAACAGCGAGATCATCTCGATGAAGGCGGCGGGCCTTTCCGCCCACCAGATATTGGCGCCACTGGTCGCGTCCGCACTCGGGGTCGCTGCCATCAGCTTCGTTTTCAACGAACGGGTCGTCGCCCGATCGACCGCCTCGCTCAGCGCCTGGCAGGCGGTGGAATATGGCCCGATCCCTGAGAATCGCGGGGTCAAGAGCAACCCGTGGGTGCGCGATGGCAACAATCTGGTCACCGCCGCAATCGTTGCCGGACGCGGCAATGCAGTGCAGTTGCGAAAGGTCGAGATATTCAACCGGGTCAACAACAGCCTCACCACGATCATCAGGGCACCCAGAGCCCATTATGACGTCGCGAGCCGCAGCTGGCTCCTGGAGGATGCCAAGCAGTTCGACGTCGCCCGCGGCACGCAGCGGATGGTCGGCACCGTCCGCTTCGGCCGGGACATCCGACCGGACCAGTTCACCTTGGCCAAGGTCGATCCCGACGCCATGACCTTCAACGAATTGCGGGCGGCCATTGCCGACCTGCGCGATGCGGGGCGCCCCACGGCCGAACTGGAAGGAAGCCTGTGGCACAAATTGTCGGGTCCGCTGTCGGCCCTGCTGATGCCCATCCTCGGTTCGGTTGCCGCATTCGGCCTGGCGCGCTCGGGCCATCTGTTCGTGCGCGCGGTTATGGGCATGGCCCTGGGCTTTGCCTATTTCGTGGCGGACAATTTCTCGCTGGCCATGGGCAATCTCGGCGCCTACCCGCCCATTCTGGCTGCCTGGGCGCCCTTTTTCCTGTTCCTGTTGGTCGGCGAAACGGTTCTGTTCCGTACAGAGGAATAGGCTGCTCATCGGCGTCAGGTGACTTTTGCTTCCGGCCGGAAGGGCTATCCGACCCTCGGCTCAGCGCCGACTCATGGTGCTCCGCGCAATCTTTCCAACCAGGGGCAACATGCCCGGATAGTTGCCGCGCCGGTAGGGCGAATCCTCCCCCAGGGTTGCCATCAATCGGGCATGCGCCTTGCTCAGGGCATGATAGGGCACGCTCGGCAGCAAGTGATGCAGTGCATGATACCGAAGGCCTACCGGCGCCCAGATCCCCGCCAGAGCCGAAGGTGGCGGTACATTCACAGAATCGAGATACTGTGCTGTCACCGTCATCGCCTCTCCCTCATTCTCCCAAAGATGGGCGACCAGCGTCCGCAGCTGGTTGATGACGGTCATCCCCGAATGCACCGCCATATAGACAAGCAGCGGTTTCCAGCCGACGACGAAGACGCTGCCGACCAATCCCAGCGCGAAAAGGCAGGCGCCCGCCTCCTGCCACAGCCATTGCAGACGGAAATGCCCCTCGGGCGCACGGCGGCGATAGGCGGGGTTGATCGACAGTGCGGAAAACTCCGCGATCACCTTGCGACGGAGCGGTGGCACGATCAGGCTGAGCGGCGTCAATAGCCCGAAGCGCAGGATAAGCCCGACGGGCGCGAGCGCCGCAACAACGACAAACAGCGGCAGCGACCAGGGCTTCATCAGCGCCAACGGCAGATATTCGGGGTCATTGACGGTGCCGTAGCGGGTGCGGGCATGATGCTGGGTGTGCACTTCCTCATACATGAAGGACGGGATCATCAGCGGAATGCCGACGATCAGGTTCCAGCCCAGACGAAAGCCCGGCAGCGCACCCTTGCGGATGTGGGTGAGTTCATGGATGAAGCTTGCTCCACGATAGAGCGCCAGCATGGCCAATAGCCCGCATGCAACGGCTATCGCGCGATCAGCGATCAGGATCGCGGCGGCGAGAGCCGCATAGCCAACAAAGGCCGAACCAAGCATGTCAGGCCAGTAGATCGCGGGATTGGGCGTGGAATATTCACGCGTCAGATCGGCGGCGGCGCGCAGCATCGCGGCATCGTCCGCTATGGCCGCCCGGCCGCGTGACGCGTCCGCCAAAATGGGTTCATGCACAGTCATGCAACCGCTCCTAACCGGCAAATGCGCTGAAATCGTGGCAAGGCAATGACATCTTCGTAAAGGGGGCGCCATCAGGCCAAGTGCGGATTGACAATCCGGAAACAAGCGCCGAACTGCTTCGCCACATCTTAGCGAAGGCTCAGCCGTGGCAAAATCCGATCTGGTGATCACTCCCGTTAGTTCCAAGGCCGATCGGAAGGCCTTTGTCGACTTGCCCTGGCGTCTGTATGCGAACGATCCCAACTGGGTCGCCCCGCTGAAGAGCGAGGTGCACGGGCTCATCACGCCGGGCAAGAACCCCTTTTTCGGCCATGCCGAGGCGCAATATTTCCTCGCTCGCCGTGGCGACAGGGTAGTGGGACGCGTGTCCGCACACATCGACCATCTCGCCACATCCATGCCGGCCGAGCAGGGCATGGGCCCGGGCACCGGCAATTTCGGCCTTTTCGAGGCGGAAGATCCCGAAACCGGCGCGGCCCTTATCGCTGCCGCCGAAGCCTGGCTGCGCGCCAAGGGCATGACCAGGGCGCTGGGCCCCATATCGCTGTCGATTTGGGAGGAGCCCGGCCTGCTGATACAGGGCCATGACCATCCGCCCACCGTCATGATGGGCCATAACAGCGCCGCTTATCAGCCCATGGTCGAGGGTGCGGGCTACCGGCCCGTCAAGCAACTCAAGACCTATGAACTTGACATCAGCAAGGAATTTCCGCCGCTGATCCAGCGCATCGTCGCCTCGGGCGAGAAGAATGACCGCATCCGCATCCGCAAGGCCGACAAGAGCAGGTTTGACCAGGAAGCGGCGCTGATCCTGTCCATCCTCAACGACGCCTGGGGGCGCAACTGGGGCTTCGTGCCGATCACGGATGAAGAAATCGCCTTCACCGGCAAGAAGCTCAAACCCATCGTCTATGAGGACCTGATCATGATCGCCGAACTGGACGGCGAGCCAGTGGCCTTCATGATGACGCTGCCTGACCTCAACGAAGCGATCGCCCCGCTCAATGGATCGTTGCTCCCCTTCGGCTGGGCGAAGCTGCTGTGGTGGCTACGCAAGCCAAAGGTCCGCACCATGCGGGTGCCGCTGATGGGCGTTGTACAACGGTTGCAGTCGTCCCGGCTGGCGAGCCAGCTCGCCTTCATGATGATCGAATATATCCGTCGCAACGCCATCGCCCATTATGGCGCGAGCCGGGGCGAAATCGGTTGGGTGCTGGATGACAATCAAGGCATGAACGCCATCGCGGACGCCATCGGCAGCAAAGTGAACAAGGTCTATCAACTGTACGAAAAAGACCTGTGAGCGGCGCTGACTGAGGAAAATCCCGCCTTCCAAGGGGGGCGGCGAGCGCTAATGCCTACCGCTTCATGATGCTCAGCGCCAGCACGGTCATGGCCTCGCTGCCTGTAGCAATGACCTTGTCGGCTTCCGGCGCCCAGAAGGGGCTGTGCAGCGACGGCAGCGTTATCTCGCCCGCCGCCGCCTTCGCCATCTGGTCGGCCGGCACACCACCCACCCAGAAGATGAAGCTGTTGATGCTCTTGTCCGCCCGATAATAGCGGCCGAAATCCTCGCCTCCCATGGATGGCTTCGCTTCAACGACTCTCGATACGGGGAAGTGCCCTTTCAGCACCGCCGCCATATCATTGGCAAATACCGGCGGATTGTAGGTGGAGGGCGTGAATTCGTCCTTTACCGTTATGACTGGCATCCGATCGTCGGGGACGCCGGCGGCGATCGCCTCCCCGCGAGCGATGCGCTCGATCCCGCGGATCAGCCTTGCCCGGGTTTCGTCCGAATAGCTGCGCACGGTAAGCAGCAGCCGCGCCTCATCCGGGATGACATTGTGCTTGGCACCAGCAACAAAGCTGCCGACCGTCACTACCGCCGGATCGAGCGGGTCCTGTTCCCGGCTGACCAGGGTCTGAAGCGCCGTCACGATCCTTGCCCCCAGCACGATCGGGTCCTTGGTTGCCTGCGGATAGGCGCCATGGCCGCCGGTACCGCGCACCAGCAGATCAACGCTATCCACATTGGCCAGTGCGTAGCCCGGCGTGTAGCCGATGACGCCCGCCTCCAGATTGGCGGCGTCGTGAAAGGCAATCGCGTGGGTCGGACGCGGAAAGCGCGTATAGAGGCCATCCTCCAGCATCAGCCGCGCGCCCTTCCCGACTTCCTCGGCCGGCTGAAGGATCATGACCAGCGTGCCTTTCCACTTGTCCTTCATCGACGACAGCAACCTTGCCGTTTCGATGAAGGCCGTCATGTGCGTGTCGTGGCCGCAGGCGTGCATCACGCCAGTTTCCACGCCTTCGGCCGTCTTCGCGCGCACCTTCGATGCGAAAGGCAGTCCTGTCTGCTCCGTCACCGGCAGCGCGTCCATGTCGGCGCGGATCAGCAGCACAGGGCCGCCGCCATTTTTCATGACAGCAACGACGCCGGTGCCACCGACCTTTTCGGTAACGTCGAACTTCATCGCCTTCAGTCGACGAGCCAGCTTCGCGGCGGTCGCGTCCTCCTGTTCCGACAATTCCGGGTTGGCATGCAGGTCGCGATAAAGCGACAGCAGCCCATCCATGTCTTTCGCGATGGCAGCGGCGACCTCGTTCGGGGGCGTGACGACCGCCGCCGAAACGCCTTGGGCGTTGGCGGGTGGGATGGAGGAAAGGCTGGCGGCGGCCATGATGGCCGTCAACGCATGAGGCATCGGCTATTCTCCCTGAAATCTCCAGGAGGCCTACGGGCGGTGCCCTGACGCCGCCCTCAACACATCACTGCGCCGTCCAGCCACCGTCGATGCTCATATTAGCGCCGGTGATGTTGGATGCGGCATCACTGCAAAGGAACAGCGCCATCGCGGCGACCTGCTCCACCGTCACGAACTGCTTTGTGGGCTGACCGGCAAGCAGCACGTCGTTCATCACCTGCTCGCGCGTCATGTTCCGCGCCTTCATCGTGTCAGGGATCTGGTTTTCCACCAGTGGCGTCCAGACATAGCCGGGCGATATGCAGTTCGCGGTGACGCCGAACGTCGCCAGTTCCAGCGCCAAAGTCTTGGTGAAACCGGCAAGACCATGCTTCGCGGTGACATAGGCGCTCTTGAAGGGTGAGGCGGTCAGGGAATGAGCGCTCGCCGTCTGGATGATGCGCCCCCATTTCTTCGACTTCATATAGGGAATGGCGAGCCGCGACGTGTGGAAAGCGCTGGTAAGATTAAGCGCGATGATCAGGTCCCATTTGTCGACCGGAAAATCCTCCACCGGCGCTACATGCTGCATACCGGCATTGTTGATAAGGATGTCGACACCCCCGAAAGCCTCCACCGCCTCCTTCATCATCGCTTCGATTTCGGCCGGTTTCGTGAGATCATGACCGCTATAGAGCGCCTTGGCCCCGCTCGCCTGTTCGAGCGCCTGCCTCTCCTTCTCGACGGCGGCGGCATCGCCAAAGCCGTTGATGACGATGTTCGCGCCCTCGCCTGCCAGGGCCTTGGCGTAGGCAAGGCCAATACCGGAGGTGGAGCCGGTGATAAGGGCGGTCTTCCCGGTCAGCGACTGGCTCATACATTCTTCTCCTTGAGGTGGTCAGGCGAGTCGAGGTCGAAGGTGGCGCTCTTGCCATTCATGATGTTACGGGCGATCAGGTCCCCCTTGTGCATGACCTCCTCGACGGCATCGCGCCCCTGGCTCCAATGGTCGAGCATCGTCGCGCGGGAAAATTCGAAGTCGCGCGCGCCGCTTTCCCAGGCGCGGCTCCGATAGATGAGATGCACGATGTTCACCGATCCCCGGTCCAGATACTGGCGCAGCCGCTGGGCATCGGGGTCTTCCTTGAGTTCCGGCGGCAGCTTGTCGAGCAGCCTGGCGATCACCCGATGCTCCCGACGCAAGCGCAGATATTGATCGGTTACCTGACGCGTGCGGCTGGAATATTGAATGTCCTTCGCGCGGGAATAGACATCCGTCATTTGCCGGGGCTTGGGCCCTTCCGCCGGGAAGAGATCGACCTGGAATATCAGCATGTCGTCCGTCTGATGTTCCAGAACATGCGCCAGCGGCGTATTGGAGACGATACCGCCATCCCAATAGCAACGCCCGTCGATCTCGACGGGGGGCAATCCCGGAGGCAAGGCTCCTGACGCCATGATGTGGCGCGCGTCAATGCGAGTTTTGACGATCGGGCCGCGTGTGTCCCAATAGGCGAAATTTCCGCTCTCGACATCAACCGCGCCCACCGACAGGCGAACGGGCCCATTATTGAGCAAGTCCCAGTCTATACAGGCGTTGAGCGTATCCTTGAGAGGGGCACTGTCATAGAAGCTGATCGCGCCAGGCGATCCTTCGGGCATCAGCAGGGCGGGCCACAATCGCGGCCGGAACATGCCTGGCACACCGAAAGTCGCCACCGCCCCGGCGGCCATCAGATGGACGGCTTCGCGGATATGATCGATTTCGGGCAGGATGATATTGGGCATCCCGCCCGACACGGTGCGCCAGAATTTCTTGAGGCGACGAAGCCGCTGGTGCGGCGGGTTGCCGGCGATGATCGCGGCGTTGATGGCGCCAATGGAAATGCCCGCGACCCAGCTGACATCGACGCCCAGCTCGTCGAGCCGTTCGTAAACCCCCGCCTGAAAGGATCCGAGCGCCCCGCCCCCCTGCAACAACAATGCGACGTCGCGCGGCAGGGGAAGAGGCGTGCGCCTGTGAGGATGCGGTTCGATATCAGCCATGTCGCAGTGCAATATAGTCAACGATGCGCCACTGCCAACTTAATGTGATGAACAATCTGACGAGCCGAGGCAACCAACGCCGTATCGCAGCCGTTCCAACTCGCCTCAAGATGGCGTAGTCAGGGGCGGAAAGCGAGGGCGACATGCGGCTGGACGACGAACGGGAAAGTTCGAATTTCGAAGTGCAGGACGGCCGGGCTGGCGGTTTCGGCGGAGGGTTGGGAGGCGGCCTCGGCATGTTGCTGCCCTTCATCGGCAGCCGCTTCGGCTGCGGCGGGATCGTCGTCGCGCTCATCATACTGGCGGTGATGGGCGTCAATCCACTGAGCCTTGTCGGCGGCGGAGGCGGTCCGGTCCCGCAGGACGCATCAGTCAGTCATGATCAACAGAAGCTGAATGACATACAGCACTGGTCTCTAAAGGTCCTCGGCTCAACCGAACGGGTCTGGGGACAATGGTTCCAGCAGGAGGGACGGCAATATAGCCCGACCATCCTCTCCTTCTATTCGCAGTCGGGCAGCTCGGGCTGCGGCGCGGCCCAGAGCGCCATGGGTCCTTTTTACTGCCCGAATGACAAGAAGGTTTATCTCGACACCGATTTCTTCACCGAATTGCGCCAGCGCTTCGGCGCGCCGGGGGATTTCGCCCAGGCCTATGTCATCGCGCACGAGGTCGGCCATCACGTCCAGGACCTCGAAGGGACGCTGGGTCAGGTGAGCCAGCGTCAGCGCGCGGTCGGTGAACGCGAAGGCAACGCCTTACAGGTGAGGGTTGAACTCCAGGCAGACTGCTACGCCGGCGTATGGGCAAAGCGGACCGGCCTGCTCGAAGCGGGCGATCTGGAGGAAGGCATGACGGCTGCGCAGGCGATCGGCGACGATACGCTGCAAAAGGCGGCCGGGCAGCGCCCTGTGCCGGAGAGCTTCACCCATGGCACCAGCGAGCAGCGCAAGAACTGGCTGCGCAAGGGCCTCGAAAGCGGTGACCCCGCCCAGTGCGACACGTTCGCGGCTGGGTAAAGCGGCGAGGCGGACGGGTATTAAAAATCCACTCGGGCGCGGCCACTACTGGCCTTCATCGCCTGCGCCTTCCTCGGGCGCGGCTGGTGTCGGAGCGCCTCCCGGCAAGCCATGCCCCGGAGCCAGCATGGGCTTGCCGGCGTCAGGCAAAGGCTGTCCGAATGAGGCAGGGTCTGGAAGCGGCATGACCGGCATCGGCGCAGGCCCGACACCAGGTCCAGGTTGAACCGCAGGAACAACTGCCGCAGCAGCCGGAACAGATGCGGGCGCGATGGGCGCGGCTGGTGAGATCGGAGCGGGCTGCGGCACAACGCTCTGCGCAATCAATACGACAAATGGCGCCGCAATCAGGGTGAGGGCGGCAAAAGCCTTGTACATCATAGGCACGCATCCTGAAGACGATGCATCGCAATAGCGCTGGATGGGTAAATAAATTCCTGCCGGCGTGGAACGCCCTGTCAATGACGATCCAGCTGATCCAGAAGATCCATCATATCGTCGGGCAAGCAGTCGCGACGCGCGCGGAAAGTGGAACGCAACGCGTTGCCAATGCCTTCATAAGGCTGAGGCAGGCCGACCGTCAGTACCCGGCGATGCGGCCCTTCGCGCCCTTCTGCCACCCGGCTGGCTGGTTTGCGGTGCATTTCCATGATCGTACAACCGCCGGATAGCGGAAAAGTTTCTGGCCTTCGGCGCCTGCCGGGGCGATATCGCCTGAAACGGATGGGAGAGATACTCGTGACGGATTGGACTGCGGTCGCCACGCGGATGCGAACCCATTCCCCCTTTCTCACGCGGCAGATGGATCGATTCCCGGCGGTGACCGACCTTCTCGCGACCGGAGACGTGGACGCGGCCCTCTTTGCCGCGCAGGCCGTCGCGGAGCCAGGCAGCGGTATAGCGCGGTCACTCCGGCGGCGCAGGGCAGCGTTGGCACTTGTAACGGCGGCTGGGGATCTCTCGGGAAGCTGGGACCTCGACCGGGTCACGCGCACCCTGTCCGACTTCGCCGACCAGGCGCTGAACGAGGCGATCGCCGCCGCCTTTGCGGAACGCTATCCTGATGCGGAGCCGCAAGGGTTCGTCGTGCTGGCGCTCGGCAAGCATGGCAGCCGCGAACTCAACTACTCATCCGACATCGATCCCATCTTTCTCTACGACCCGCAGCGGCTGCCTCACGGCGAACGGGAGGATCCGGCTGACGCCGCGGTCCGGATCGGCCGCAGAGTGAGCGAATTGCTGAACGCGCGCGATGGGGACGGCTATGTGTTCCGCGTCGACCTGCGGCTGCGCCCCTCGCCGGAAGCAACGCCAATCGCTCTGCCGATAGAGGCCGCGATCGGCTATTATGAATCAATGGCGCTTGGCTGGGAGCAGGCAGCGTTCATTCGCGCCCGGCCGGCGGCGGGTGACATCGCCCTGGGTGACTATTTCATGCAGCAGATCCGGCCCTTCGTCTGGCGGCGCAGTCTGGATTTCGGAGCGATTGACGCGATCACCGACATCAGCCGCCGCATCCGCGATCATTATGCCCAGGGTCAGGCCTTCGGGCCGGGCTATGACCTGAAGCGCGGACGGGGCGGCATCCGCGAGGTGGAATTTTTCGCGCAGGTGCACCAACTGATCCATGGCGGCCGCGACCCGGTTCTGCGGTCCGGCAACACGCGCGAAGCTCTCCGGGCATTGACCGCCGCCGGCGTGTTCGCGCCTGACGTCGCCGCGAGGCTGGATGAAGCCTATGTCCTCTTCCGCACCATCGAACATCGGCTTCAAATGGTCGAGGACCGGCAAACCCATGAACTGCCGCGATCGAGGGACGCCATGGACAATGTCGCTCGTCTGCATGGCCTGGAGGATGGTGGCGAGCTGCTCGGCCTGCTGCGTCCGCACGTCGAATGGGTCGGACGCAATTACGACCAGTTGACGCCAGCTGAAAAGGAGGAGTCGCTTTCGCAGGACGAGGACAGGCTGGCCGCGCAACTTACGGACATGGGCTTTGCCGACCCGGACACGCCGGTCGCGCGCATCACCCGCTGGCGCACCGGCGCGGTCCGCGCCTTGCGCAGCGCCGCGTCGCGCGACGCGCTGGAAGATCTGTTGCCGGGTCTCATGCGCACGCTCGCCCGAGCGCCCGACCCGGATCGAGCGCTCAATCGGCTCGACGACCTGATCGGCCGGCTGCCGAGCGCAATCAACTTCTTCAAGCTGCTCGCCGCGCGCCCCGGCCTGTCGGAACTGTTGGTGGAATTGCTGAGCTACGCGCCGACGCTCGCCGACGCGCTGGGCCGGCGCGCCGAACTGCTTGACGGGCTGATCGACACATCGGCCTTCGATCCCCCGCCCGCGGTCGACATTCTGGCCCGACAGTTCGCGCAGTTGGAGGCTGGCGAAGATTATCAGGCTCTGCTCGACCGGGTGCGGCAGCGGGTCAACGATCGCCGCTTCGCGCTGGGCGCGCAGATCATCCGTGGTGGCGACCCGCTGGAAGCAGGGCGCGGCTATGCGCGCGTCGCCGAGGCGGCGATCGAGGCGCTCGCCCAGGCGACCATCGCTGAGTTCGAAGCGGCGCATGGCCGGGTGCCCGGCGGCGAAATGGTGATCCTCGCGCTGGGCCGGATGGGCGGCGGCGTGCTCACCCATGCTTCCGACCTTGATCTTGTCTATCTGTTCACCGGCGACTTCCTGACCGAATCAGACGGTCCCCGACCGTTGGGCGCGACGCAATATTTCAATCGCTTGGGCCAGCGGATCACCAACGCGCTGTCGGTCCCGACAGCCGCAGGCCCCCTGTATGAGGTCGACACCCGGCTCCGCCCGTCAGGAGCACAGGGGCTGCTCGCCGTCAGCATCGACAGCTTCGCCAAATATCAGCGGGAGGAAGCCTGGACATGGGAGCATCTGGCACTCACCCGCGCCCGCCCGGTCTTAGGTTCGCCCGCCGCACGGGCCGCGCTGAGCGCTGTTCTCACCGAAACTCTGAAGCGTCCGCACGATCTGGATGCGCTGGCCGCCAACGCGGTGAAGATGCGCAGCGACATCGCGCGGCACAAGCCGCCAGCCAGCGATCTGGACGTCAAGCTCGTACCCGGGGGCCTGGTCGATCTCGAATTCCTGATCCACGTTACCCAGTTCCGACACAACATGGCCTTTGATCCGGACCTGCGCGCCGCGCTGGAGCAACTAGTCGCGGCAGGGCATCTCCCGTCCGAGTTGATCCCTGCCCATGACCTCATCACCCGTTTCCTGATCGTCTCGCGGCTGGTCTCACCCAAGTCCACCGAGCCGCCCGAAGCGGCGCGTCCACTCGTTGCGCGTGCCTGCGGCGCGGAAAGCTGGGATGCGCTGCTTGAAAGCTACGCGCAGGCCCGGCAAAGGGTGCGGACCGCATGGGACGCATTGGCCGCGCCCTTCAAGGAGGATTGACGATGCTGGATGTTGGCGACGCCCTGCCTGATGTCACGCTGCAAGATGCCGATGGCGCCGACTTCACGCTCACGCGCTATCGCGGCAAACCGCTGGTCGTCTATTTCTATCCCAAGGCCGACACGCCCGGCTGCACCAATGAGGCGAAGGACTTCACCGATCTGGCACCGCACTTCGCCGCGCTCGGCATGGCCGTCGTTGGCATTTCGAAGGACAAGCCGGCGAAGCTCAAGAAGTTCGCCGACAAATATGGCCTCGCCGTCACCCTCGCCTCGGATGAGCCGGGGGAGGCGTGCGAAGCGTTCGGCACCTGGGTCGAAAAGTCGCTCTATGGCCGCAAATATATGGGCATCGAGCGGGCGACCTTCCTCGCCGACGCCGATGGCAGGATCGTGCGCGTCTGGCCCAAGGTGAAGGTCAAGGGGCACGCCGCCGAGGTCCTGGAGGCTGGGCGCGCGCTTTGAGCCTGCCCGCAACCATCGATTCAGTGGGGGCGGCGTGCGCCCATGTGCTGCTGACCGCCGATCCGCTGTCCAAGCTGATGGTCGCGCGAGCGACGGCGCGGGCCTGGAAGGCAGGTCGGCTCGCGCACCGCTTCGACAAGAGGATGCCGGATCGCCCCGCCCGGCCGGATCGGCCGTTGTTGCTGCCGCCCAACCAGATGCCCAGGCGCGGCAAGATCGGGTCGGAACGCGCGCGGATCGCGATGCTGCACGCGCTCGCGCATATAGAATTTGTCGCGATAGACCTCGCCTTCGACCTGATCGGAAGGTTCGGCGATGAGTTTCCGGCGACCTTCATCGACGACTGGATGCGGGTGGGCGCCGAGGAAGCCATGCATTTCGCGCTGCTGGATCGCCGCCTGAAGCAGCTTGGCAGCGCCTATGGCGCCCTCGCCGCGCATGAGGGATTGTGGCAGGCGGCGGTTGAGACGGCGCATGACGCGATGGCGCGGCTGGCGATCGTCCCGATGGTGCTGGAGGCCCGCGCTCTGGACATTACCCCCGCCACGGTCGAACGTTTCGAAGCCGCCGGAGATCTGATTTCAGCACGTATGTTGCGGCGCATTATGACAGATGAGATTCGCCATGTGGCCGCTGGGACGGCCTGGTTCCGTCACGCGACGAACAGAGCCGAGCTTGAGCCCGCTAATCATTACCAAATCCTTGTAAAGCGCCATTTCCGGGGGGTGCTGAAACCCCCATTCAACGACTCGGCGCGTCGACAAGCCGGTTTAACGCGGGAATTTTACGGCGCGCTTGCACAATGAGGCGCGAGATGCCCTTCTGCGGACGCGGGTGGCGATTTCGGTCGCAATGATGTGAAACGCGGGGAGCGCCGAGAGGCATAGAGCCTCCGGGATAAGTCGGGGTCGGCATGTTGGTTGTTCGTACGAATAATGCGCGCTCTGCGCGATGGTTCCAGGCTGCGCTTAAAATGATCGGAGCAATGGGCATGGCGGGCACACTGTGCGCTGCAATCCCGGCTCAGGCGAAAAGCGTTGATGACGACCCCTATGGTGACGCTTCGGAAATCAATGCCAGCCCGCTCGGCCCGGCCGATATCGGCTTTTCCAATATTTTCGCCAGCCTGCAGCGGCTCGATGGCGGCACCAGGGCGAGCAATAACAACATCCCCACCGGCCGACCGGTGCAAAGGCTTTCGCTGACCTCCAACTTCGGCGTCCGCTCCGACCCCTTCAACGGCGGCGCCCGCATGCACAAGGGCATCGACATACCCGGACCCACGGGCACGCCTATCTACGCCACCGCCGATGGCATCGTGAGCCGCGCCGGTTGGGCCAGCGGCTATGGCAATCTTGTCCAGATTTCGCATGGCGGCGGCATCGAAACGCGCTACGGCCACATGTCGAAGCTGATCGTCGCGGCCAACAGCTATGTTCATCGCGGCCAGCTGATCGGCCTGATGGGCTCGACCGGCCGATCGACCGGCAGCCACCTTCATTATGAAGTGCGCGTCGATGGCCAGGCCATCAATCCGATGCCCTTCGTCGTCGGCCCCGATGTTCTGGTGGCGATGAGCACCAAGCCCCCGGTTGCCATGGGCGGCCCCACCAAGGCCGAGGAAAAGGCGGCGGAATAACTTCAGTCATGACCAGTTTCCGCAAGGGCCCGGCGCGCCATGGCTTGCCGGGCCTTTCGCTTGATCCTATCTAGGCGCCATGGCCGACATTGACCTTACCCCTTCCGCCGCTGCACGCGTCGCCGCGATCGCCGCCAAACAGGGCAAGCCTGCCATACTGCGCCTTGCGGTCGAGGGCGGTGGCTGTTCCGGCTTCCAATATCGGTTCGGTCTCGCTGAAGAGGTCGAGGCGGACGATATCACGGTTGAGCGGGACGGCGTGACGCTCGTGGTCGATGATGTCAGCCTGGATCTGGTCCGCGGATCGGCGGTGGACTTTGTGTCTGACCTGGGTGGTGCCGCCTTCAAGGTGACCAATCCTAACGCGACCGCCGGATGCGGATGCGGGTCCAGCTTCTCCATTTAAGCGTCGGGCCGCCCTTGTCGAAGGGGGCCGATAGTCATTAGGGATGCGCGCAAGGAGAATTCGTCCATGCGCATCGCGACCTTCAACATCAACGGTATCAAGGCGCGCCTCCCCCGGCTGCTGGAATGGCTGGACGAAACACGGCCAGACATCGCCTGTCTGCAGGAAATCAAGACCTCCGACGAAACCTTCCCGGTCAAGGATATCGAGGATGTCGGCTATGGCGCGATTTGGCACGGGCAAAAGGGGTTCAACGGCGTTGCCATTCTCGCCCGCGGCGAAAAGCCCGTGGAGGTCCGGCGCGGGCTGGAGGGGGAACCCGAGGACGAGCATAGCCGCTATATCGAAGCCGATGTGAAAGGCGTGCGTGTCGCAAGCATCTACCTGCCCAACGGCAATCCGCAACCGGGGCCGAAATTCGACTATAAGCTGCGCTGGATGAAGCGGCTTCGCTCCCGCGCAACGCAGATCTGGGCCGAGGAAGTGCCGGCGATCCTGGCCGGCGACTATAATGTCATTCCCCGCGACAAGGATGTCTACTCCGTCAAGGCGATGGCCGACGATGCGTTGATGCAGCCCGAAAGCCGCGCTGCCTATCGCCGATTGCTGGGCGATGGCTGGACCGACGCGATCGCCAGCCGCCATCCCGGCGGCGGGGTATGGACCTATTGGGACTATCAGATGAACGCCTGGCCCCGCGACGCGGGCTTTCGCATCGATCATCTGTTGCTCAGCCCCGCGGCCGCCGACCGCCTGATCGACGCCCAGGTGGACAAGGATTTTCGCGGCCGGGAAAAGGCAAGCGACCACGCGCCGACATGGGTGGAACTGACGGACTAAATTTATCCGGGTGATATTGCCTTAATAACATCCGGGTAATAAATAACGTGCCGAAGGAGATTCGGCATGACCCGCAGTTTGACGGTTTTTGCAGGTGAACGGCTGATCGCAATGGGCGACGAAGATGACGTGCGCGCGGCCCTCCTTGCCGGGGGTGGAGACGCGCAGAATCTTCTGATGTTCGATGATGCCACGGGCAGGCAGGTGGACATCGATCTGCGTGAACCGGCAGAGGTAAGCCCGCGCGGCCGGGGCAGGCCAAGGCTGGGCGTACAGCCACGCGAAGTGACACTGCTCCCCCGGCACTGGGAATGGCTCGCGGCACAGCCCGGCGGCGCCTCGGTCACGTTGCGGCGCCTGGTGGAGGCGGCGCGAAAGGCGGCGCAGGAACGACCATCACCCCGCGCGGCGATGGATGCGGCCTATCATTTCCTGACCGTGATGGCAGGCGACCGTCCCGGCTATGAAGCCGCCATCCGCGCTCTCTATGCAAAGGATCGGGCCGGGTTCGATCAGGCGTCGGAAGGCTGGCCGCGCGCCATTTGCGATCATGGTCGAGCGTTGGCCGCACCCGCCTTCGTCTGACCTGGCCCGCTCCGCGCGGCTTGCGCCACCCGGATACCCGGGCACGCGGCCGGATCGGCCAGTCCCTCGGCGATCCAGTCGCCTTCAACATGTCGGTAGGCGACATGATGGCCCCGCTGGAAGCTGGCCCCGTCCCATACCACCACCTCCAGTTCGATCTCGTCGTTGCGCCGCACATGCAGCCAGTTGAAGCTTTGCGGCTCCGCGTTGCGCAATCGGGTGGAGGTGGCGGTGCCCGCTTGTATCACCAGCGCGCCGCCGGCATGGGCGACCATCTTCTGCGCGGCGGCGGCATAGGTCCGGTGAAAATGGCCGGCGAGCGCTATATGGATGCCCGCGTCCGCCGCCGCGGCCACCGCATCCTGATGCCGTCCGACCGCTTCGCTCAATTCACTGCCCTTGCCGATCGGCATGGAAAAAAGCGGATGGTGCGTGACCAGGATGCGCGTCCTGTCCGCCGGGACAGGCGCGAAACGCTCGCGCAGCATCCGGATCTGGTCATGGTTGATCCGCCCATCCTTGATGGTCAGCGACCGCGCCGTATTCAGTCCCAAGATCGCGACCTCCCCATCCTCATACCAGGGGCAGGGATCGCTGCTGATATAGCGCTTGTAGCGCCGCAGGGGCGCGCCGAAGCGGCGGGCAAGGTCGTAAAGCGGCACGTCATGATTGCCGGGGATGACAAGCAGCCGCATGCCTGCCGCGCGCAGCCTGCCAAGCCAGGCAGCCGCCTCGCGAAACTGCTCCACCCGTGCCCGCTGCGTGAAATCGCCGCTGATGATCACACAATCGGGTTGGTTCTGCTGGAGCCAGGCTTCGGCAGCGGACACGATCCTCGGATCATGCGCGCCGAAGTGGATGTCGGACAGATGAGCGATGCGGGCCATGGCGTTCCAACGAGCATTCGCGCGCTTTTGTTGCGGCTGGACCCGATCGGCGGGTGACGAGTTGTAGCGGCATGGAAACGAATAGCCTGCCGCGCGAAGCGGTGTTGATCGTCAACGTCCACAGCCGGAAGGGCGAGGCGCTATTCACCCAGGCCAGGGACAAGCTGGAGCAAGCCGGCGTACGGCTGATCGCCGCCCATGCCGTGCATGACCCCGACCAAATGCAGCAGACCGTCCGCGACGCGGTGGCGACCGGCGTCCCCATGGTGATCGTCGGCGGGGGCGACGGATCGCTTTCCGGCACGGTCGATGAACTGGTCGGCAAGGACTGCGTGTTCGGGGTACTGCCGCTGGGCACGGCGAACAGCTTCGCACGGACGCTCGGCATCCCGCTCGACCTTGACGGCGCGGTGGAAGTGATCGCGTCCGGCCGTCGGCGGCGCATCGACCTGGGCATGATCGGCCATGATTATTTCGTCAATGCCGCCTCGCTGGGTCTTTCACCGATGATCGGCAGGACGGTGCCGCATGAGCTCAAGCGCTATCTCGGCCGGGTCGGCTATCTGCTCTGGGCCGTGAAATGCTCCTTCGCCTTCCGCGCCTTCCGCCTGACGATCGACGACGGGCAAGGGGAAAAGCGGATGTGGTCGACCGAGGTACGAATTCTGAACGGTTCCTATCATGGCGGGGTCGAACTGTCCGAACGCGCCGATGTCGACACTGGCGAGTTGGTTGTGCAGGCCGTTGTCGGCCGCAGCCATGCGCGGCTTGCCTGGGACTGGTACGCCAAATTCTTCAAACTGCGCGACCGCGATTCCCATACGGAGGAGTTTCGCGGACGGTCCTTTCGCATCGAAACCCGTCCCAGCCAGCGCATCTCGATAGACGGCGAAGTGTTGGCCTCCACGCCCGCGAGGGCTAAGGTCGCGGCGGGTGCCATCGAAGTGGCCGTAACAGCCTGATACTCGCCGCTGTAGCGAATCAGACGGGGGACGAATCAGGCAGGGCGGTGCCCTTTGCGCCACTTCGTCAGAAGATGCCGCGCCAGCATCATCGGCGGCATCCGCAGCCAGTGCGAGCGGATATAAAAGGCAAAACGCAGCATCTTGCGCTGTTCCCGCCCCCACCCATCCCGCGCGAGCAGTCGGAGCAGCACGAGCCGATCCCAAAGGGTCAACCTCGCCCGGCCCTCGCCATATAGCCTGTCCGCGAGCCGTCGCGCCTGCCGTACATGCGGAACAAGGCTGTGCCGTGCGGCGCGCCGATCCAGCCGGTCGGGCTCCACCTCCGCCAGCAGGCAATGAATGTCCCACAGGTTCCGCAGCCCGCCGGCGAGATCACCATCGGCCAACATGTGGGCTACCGCATGACAGACCCGGTCCTCCGGCGTCAGGACCCATAATCCATCAGTGATTGGAACCGCGTCCTCCAGCATCGCTTCGGCGTCAGGCGTCTGGCGCGCGGTCAGCGGCAATATCGTATGATGCACGTCGATCATCCGGTCGCGATCGCGATGGATCAGCGGCGGCAATTCGTGCATCCACTGGCGATAATAGGCATCGTCATAGGGATCGTCCTTGACCCATTCCCATCCCGCGCGGATCAGCCGATCCTCGACCGCCTTCATCGCCGCGCGCGGCACCAATATGTCAAGATCGCCAATGAACCGGCCTTGCCCCGCCCACAGTTCGGCAGCTGCATAAGCCGTGCCCTTCAGCAGCACGACCGGCACGTCGAGGTCGGCCAGCGCCTCTGCCGCCCGATCCGCCTCCCACAGCGCCTGTCGCGCCTCTCGCCCAGCCTCGCGCCTGGCATCGGCAAGGATGGGCCGCACGGCATCCGGCACCTGTCGGTCGTCAACACGCAACGCCAGCGTGCCGATCAGCCGTTCGGCCCGCGCGGCGGCAATCACTCCATTCCACTGCACGCCATCGAAAGTGGCGACGAAATCAGGATCGCGCAGCGCACGCACGACCGCCGCCGCGCTCATGCCAGTTCCTCCCACAGCGCCTCGACCATGGCGATGGCTTGCTCGCCGGTCGGGAAATCGATCGCTCGCGCCGGCACGGTTTTGACGAAGCGCGTCAGCGCCGTGAAGCCTCCTTCTCCCAGCGCGACATAGTTGGTCGACGCCTGGGTAAGCCGCATGAAGGCTTCCCCCTGCCCCACCGGACGAATGTCGGGCGCGTAGCCGAAACGAGGAAACAACAGCATGGCCGGCGGCGCGGCTTGCCCCATCCGGGCCACCGCGTCGGATCGTGGCACGAGATGGCGGATATCGCCCTTGGCCGTCGCGGCAAGCATCGGCCCCATCCGCTCCGCCGGCGCATGCGCCGCCATTGCGTCGATCGCGCCATTCTTGAGCGAGACAAGCCGGGGAAAGGGGAAGACATGGCCGCTGCCCAGGTCCAGAAGGGCGAACTCATCGCCCATCAGCCGCCAACCCCGCTCCCCCAGCATGGCAGCCAATGTCGACTTGCCCGACCCTGACTCGCCGGTCATCACCAGCGCCTTGCCATGCTTTTCAACGCTGGACGCGTGGAGCAGCACATGCCGCCGCCAGCCCAGCGCCATCTGCAGGTTCATGCCCATTTCCGCCGCAAGCAGCCCATGCGCGAGGCTCATCGGCGCGGCGTCGGCAAGGCCGTGGTCGCCGGTGATGAAGATGGAGGGCCGCAGCCAGCGCCGAAGCATCCCGGCGGGTTCCAGCCGCACGCTGAAATCCGCGACCTCTCCCTGAGGCTGGGGATAGTCGGCGTAGAGTCTTGCGAGCATTTCGACCGGCTGCCGCCAGGCCGACCCGATCCGGAACGTCGCCGGTCCGATTCTGAGCGCAAGCTGATGTTTCACTGCGCCGGCACCAGTCCAAGCGAAGCCAGCTCTTGCAGATGTGCCTCGATCTGGGCGATCGCCTCCGCTTCCGGCCCCAGGTCATAATCACGCGCCAGCCGCGCGTGGACCTCCGCCGCGCTCATCGACGTGCCGTCGCGCAGCGCCTGCAATATCTCGGGCACCGGACTAATCACCATATGCGTCTGCCCCGACGCACGATGGTAGAGCAGCGTGATGTCCTCCAGCACGCAGGGTATAATTGCCCCGCTGCCATAGGGGCCATAACGGCGCTCTGCTTCCACGACCTGCCCTTTACGGATATGCGTCGCCCCTGCTGTAGCGCAGAGGAGTAAGCAGGTGCCTAACGCGGCATTTGCAATGACGCGTAGCAGGTAAAGCCGCTCGTCCCCGATTGGAGACGGCGGATATAGTTGAGATAGGCCTGATTCTGGTCGTAGCTGGTGCCAGGCAGCGGCCGGCCTCCCAGCGCCTGGCGGACCTGATCGCCGGTGAACGCCCGCCCGGCCGATGGGTATGCGCCCGGCGTGCCAGCCGGCACCACCTGACCATTGGGGGCGATATAGCTGCCGGCGCGCGCCTGGTCGGGAACCGGAATGGTGCAATTGAGCACCGAGGCCGCCGTGCTGGCGAGTGCTGGCCGGATCGACACGATCGCGGACGCCGCCACGGCGCCCCCTATCAGCAGCTGACGGCGGGAAGCCCCGCCCGGCGCGACGCTATCGTCCGTGTCTTGCGGCTGGGGCCGGTCAGGCAATTGCTCGCTCATATCCTCATGATCCGCTATCGCGCTTGCCAAAGCGTAAAGTTTGGACGCTAAGGCCGCAGCCATTGCAGTAAATGCGACGGGAATCCAGCACGGTAACCATGAATCGACTGACGACTTCTCAGATCACTGCCTCGCTGGCCGTATTGCTGCTTGCCTCAGGCAGCACCCTGCTGCTCGGCGTATCCCCCATTGCCGTCGCCCTTCCAGCGCTGGCGGGGGTCGCCGTCCTGCTCATCACGGTCCAGGGCGCCGCTATCACACAACCGCCAACGGCCGAACCTCCGCCCGACATCGTGCTTCTGCCTGCCTTCGCCGACCTGCTTGAGGGCATTCCCGATCCGCTGCTGCTGATCGAAAGGGGACGGATCATTCGCGCGAACCGCTCTGCCCGGCGGCTGCTCGGCTCGCACATCGAGGGAGAGGATGCGCGCATCGCCATCCGCCACCCGGCCGCGGCGGAGCGGCTCGCCAGCCAGGCCGCCATGGCTGAGCCTGCCATGATCGAACTGGTCGGTCTCGGCACCCGTGACCAGCGCTGGCAAATGCGGATCGCACCCCTGGGCGACATCGGTCAGGGGCGCCGACTGGTTCATCTGGTCGATCATAGCGGGGCCTATGCGGCCGAGCGGATGCGTGTCGATTTCGTTGCCAATGCCAGCCATGAACTGCGCACGCCCCTGGCCGGCATATTGGGCTTTATCGAAACGCTCGCCGATCCGGACCTGGGCCGCGACACCGAAACGCGCCAACGCTTCCTGTCCATCATGGAGGGCGAGGCGCGCAGAATGCAGCGGCTGATTGACGATTTGATCTCGCTCTCCCGCATCGAAGCCGACAAATATCGCTCCCCCGACAGCGCGGTCGATCTCTCGGAACTGGTTGCCGAAACGGTGGCTATTTTCCGCACCAGTCATGGCGAGCGCGGCAAGGATGTGGAGATGGAACTGACGGCCGGCCTGCGGCCCGTGCAGGGGGATCGCGCGCAGCTGTCCCAACTGCTCCACAATCTGATCGGCAATTCGGTCAAATATGGCAAGCCCGGAAGCCCGATACGGGTGACGGTGACCGAAGGGCCGAGCGGCATGTCGAAGCTGGTCGTCGCGGATGAGGGCGATGGCATCGCACCCGATCACCTGCCGCGGCTGACGGAACGCTTTTATCGTGTGGATTCGGGGCGGAGCCGCGCGATAGGGGGCACGGGTCTCGGGCTTGCCATCGTAAAGCATATCGTGGAGCGTCACCGGGGCCGACTCGACATCGCCAGCATTGTTGGCAAGGGCACCACGATATCGGTGCTGCTGCCGCCCATGGTGGAGGCACAAAAAGGGGCAACGGCAAGGACGTGATCGCAATTCTGCGGTCCACCCTGCCGCTTTCCCGTTCGATGTCATAAAAGTGCAATTGGATTGTCACAAAGGCGCGATGTACCGCGGCTAGGCGGCTGTCCATGGGGGGCAGCGACATGCGAATCGCGGCCTGGACTATGGAGGTTTTCCGTGAAGCATTTTGTCTTGTTCGCCGCCACGGCTGCGGCCGCCCTCTCTCTCGCCGGCTGCGGTCAACAGTCGGGCGGCGGGTCCAGCGGTACGCGCGATCAGATCCGCGCTGTGGGCTCCTCGACGGTTTACCCCTTCGCCACCGCGGTTGCTGAAATGTTCGTGTCGGGCAATCCCGGCATGAAGTCCCCGATCATCGAATCGACTGGCACCGGCGGCGGCATGAAGCTGTTTTGCGCGGGCGTCGGCGCTCAGCATCCCGATATCGCTGACGCATCGCGTCGGATGAAGAAAAAGGAATTTGAGGACTGCCAGAAGAATGGCGTCAAGGACATCGTCGAGATCCAGGTGGGCGTCGACGGCCTCGCTTTCGCGGAATCGAACAAGGGCCCAGGTTTCAAGCTGACGCCGAAGATCGTCTATGAGGCGCTGGCCGCCAATCCCTATGGCAAGGGTCCCAACAAGGCCCAGACCTGGAAGGATGTTGATCCCAGCCTGCCCGCCACCCCGATTTCCGTTTTCGGCCCCCCCTCGACCAGCGGCACCCGCGACTCGCTCGCCGAACTGATCCTGACGAAGGGCTGCGAAACCGATCCGGCGATGGGAACGCTCAAGAAGAAGAACGAGGACGAATTCAAGGCCACCTGCACGCGCATTCGCGAGGATGGCAAATATGTGGATTCGGGCGAGAATGATAACCTCATCGTTCAGAAACTGGCGGCCAACCCCAACGCGCTGGGCGTGTTCGGCTTCAGCTACCTGGAAGAAAACAGGGATTCCCTGAAGGACGTGCCGATCAACGGCGTGGAAGCGACCTATGAGACGGTGTCGTCGGGCACCTATCCGGGCGCGCGCCCCCTCTTCATTTACGTGAAGAAAGCGCACATGGCGGCCATTCCGGGCCTGCAGGCCTATCTCAACACCTTCGCGGCCAATTGGGATCCCAATGGCGCGTTGACGAAGCGCGGCATGGTCGCGGCCCCCGACACCGTCCGCAAGGCCAGCGCCGAAGCGGTGAAGTCGCTGCCCGTCCTCGACGGTTCGCAGCTGAAATAAAGAAATCCAGATGACAGGTCCTGCAATCCTCCTGCTGCTGGCTGGCCTGGGCGCAATCGCCTGGGTCACCGCCCGTGCCCGTGCGCTGCGGCTTCAAACCGCGGCGCGGGCATCGGGCCGCCGTGACGCCGTGCACAGCCTGCCCGGCTATCACGGCTGGTATGTCGCGCTCTGGACGCTGGTCCCGGCCGGCATCTTCCTGGCGGTGTGGGCCAATGTCGCTCCCGGTCTGGTGACGCAGGCTGTGCTGGGCAGTCCGGCGGCGCAAAGCCTGCCTGCCGATTCCTTCACCCGTTCGTCCGTCCTGGCTGAAGCGCGGGCGATCGCCGTGGGCAGCCAGGCTGCAGCATTCAACCCGCTCTCGCAGGGCCTTGTCGAACCCTATAGGGCCGCCATCGGCAAATATGGCATGGCCGGCGCGGCGCTCGCGCTGGTGCTTGCCTTTGCCGGTGGCGCCTATGCCTTCACTCGCGTCCGTGCCGATTTCCGCGCGCGAACGCGGGTCGAGCGCATCGTCATGGCGGTGCTGCTGCTCGCCTCGCTGCTCGCCATTGTCACCACATTGGGCATCGTCGCGTCCCTGCTGTGGCAAAGTTTCCGTTTCTTTTCGATGGTGAGCCCGGTCGATTTCCTGTTCGGCACCAAATGGAGCCCGCAATCGGCCGCGCTTGGCTATGGCAATGAAAATGCGTTCGGCGCCGTGCCGCTATTCTGGGGCACCATCTTCATCGGGGCGATCATCGCCATGGCCGTCGCCATACCGCTCGGCCTGATGAGCGCCATCTACCTTACTCAATATGCCCGGCCGCAGGTTCGCAAATGGATGAAGCCGATCCTTGAGGTTCTCGCCGGCGTGCCGACGGTGGTCTATGGCTATTTCGCCGCGTTGACCGTGGCACCAGCGCTGCGCGATTTCGCCGTCGCTATCGGTATCAGCGGCGCCTCTTCGGAAAGCGCGCTCGCCGCCGGCCTTGTGATGGGGGTAATGATCATCCCCTTCGTCTCGTCCATGGCTGACGACAGCATCGCCGCCGTGCCGCAGTCGATGCGCGACGGCAGCCTGGCGATGGGCGCCACGACCAGCGAGACGATCCGCAAGGTGCTGATCCCCGCTGCCCTGCCCGGCGTCGTCGGCGGCGTGTTGCTGGCCGTCAGCCGTGCAATCGGTGAGACCATGATCGTCGTCATGGCGGCGGGACTTGCCGCCAACCTCACCCTCAACCCCTTCGCCAGCGTGACGACGGTGACGACGCAGATCGTCCAGTTGCTGACCGGCGACCAGGAGTTTGACAGCGCCAAGACGCTGGCGGCCTTCGCGCTTGGGCTCGTCCTCTTCATCGTCACCCTGCTGCTCAACATCGTGGCCCTGCGGGTCGTGAAGAAATACCGTGAGGCATACGAATGATGACCGCCGAACGCATTCCCACGGACTGGACGTCGGATGCGATGCGCAAGCGAATCGCGCGGCGCTATGCTGCCGAACGCCGCTTCAAGGCCGCCGGCCTCTTTGCGGTGCTGCTGTCCGCCGCCTTCCTTGCCTTCCTCCTCTTCACCATGCTGGGCAACGGCTTGCGCGGCTTCACCGCCACGCAGATCGCGGTGAAAGTGGACTTCCCCGCCTCGCCGCTGCTGCTCGATCCCAATGCCATTACCGACCAGGCGCTGGCCAATGCCAACCTGCCGATGGTGACGGGCGAGGTCGTCAAAAAGGCGCTGGGCCCCGATGCAGAGGAGTGGGTGGCACCGACCGCCTGGACCGTGCTGCGCGACCGCATCAAGGCCGATCCCAAGATTCTGTCGCGAACCGAGACGATCAAGCTGCCCGCCGCGACCGCCCTTGATCTTGCCGCCAAGAGCGATGGATCGCCCGAGGCCGAGGCTGCCGTGAACCGCCTCGACAAGGCGGGCCTTCTCTCCACCAGCATCAACTGGAATTTCCTGAGCGCCAGCGACGGCACCGATCCGACCCAGGTCGGCATCTGGGGCGCCTTCAAGGGGTCGTTGCTCACGATGCTGATCACCCTGTTGCTCAGCTTCCCGATCGGCGTCGCGACGGCCGTCTACCTGGAGGAATATGCGCGCAAGAACTGGCTGACCGACATTATCGAAGTGTCGATCAACAATCTTGCCGCCGTGCCGTCGATCATCTTCGGCCTGCTCGGACTGTCGATCTTCCTCAATTTCCTGCACCTGCCCCGTTCAGCCGCGCTCGTCGGTGGCATGACGCTGGCGTTGATGACCATGCCGGTCATCGTCATCGCGGGGCGCAACGCGATCAAGTCCGTGCCCCCCAGCATCCGCGACGCGGCGCTCGGCATAGGTGCCAGCCCCGTGCAGGTCGTCTTCCACCATGTCCTGCCGCTCGCCCTGCCCGGCATCCTGACGGGCACGATCATCGGCATGGCCCGGGCGCTCGGTGAAACGGCACCGCTGCTGATGATCGGCATGCGCGCCTTCATCGCGACACCGCCGGGCGGCATAACCGATCCGGCGACCGTGCTTCCGGTGCAGATCTTCCTCTGGTCCGACGAAGTGTCCAAGGGCTTTGTCGAAAAGACCTCTGCCGCGATCATCGTCCTGCTGGTCTTCCTGCTCGCGATGAACGGGCTCGCCATCTACCTGCGCAACAAGTTCGAACAACGGTGGTAAACATGATGCACGAACCGCAAACACTGGTGCCCGCCACCGAAACCAAGATGACCGCGCGCGACGTGAAGGTCTTCTACGGCGAAAAACAGGCGATCAAGGGCGTCTCCATCGACGTCGACATGGACAATGTCACGGCCTTCATCGGGCCGTCCGGCTGCGGCAAGTCGACCTTCCTACGGACGCTGAACCGCATGAACGACACGGTGGCGAGCGCCCGCACCGAAGGCACGATCACGCTCGACGGTGAGGACATCTACGCGTCCAGCATGGACGTCGTGCAGCTGCGCGCCCGCGTCGGCATGGTGTTCCAGAAGCCCAACCCCTTCCCCAAGTCGATCTACGAGAATATCGCCTACGGCCCGCGCATCCATGGCCTCGCCGGTTCGCGAGCCGACCTGGACGTGATCGTCGAAAAGTCGCTGCGCCGGGCGGGCCTGTGGGAAGAGGTGAAGGATCGCCTGCACGACAGCGGCACTGCGCTGTCGGGCGGGCAGCAGCAGCGCCTGTGCATCGGCCGCGCCATCGCCGTCGAACCGGAAGTCATCCTGATGGACGAACCCTGCTCCGCGCTCGACCCGATCGCCACCGCAAAGATCGAGGAACTGATCCACGAACTGCGCGGCCGCTATGCGATCGTCATCGTCACCCACAATATGCAGCAGGCCGCCCGCGTGTCGCAGCGCACGGCCTTCTTCCACCTGGGCGAACTGGTCGAATATGGCGTGACTTCGGACATCTTCACCAATCCGCGGCAAGAGCGGACCAAGGATTACATCACCGGCCGCTACGGCTGATCAGAGGGATTTCAAGCCGGATGGTGGCATCTGGCGCTCGGAAATCACGGCAAAGAAGTCCGGTATCGATCCCATCAGGGCCGACACCATCGGAGTACCGACATATGGCAGAACATACGATCAAGGCATTCGACGAGGATATCGACAAGCTGCGCGGCCTCATCGCCGAAATGGGCGGTCGCGCCGAAGCAGCGATCGAAAACGCGATGCAGGCCCTGCAGCGCCATGATCGAGCGCTCGCCGCTCAAGTCGTCGCTGACGACAAGCGCATCGACGCGATCGAGGCAGAGGTGGAAAAGCTGGTCATCCAGGTTATCGCCCTGCGCGCGCCCATGGCGAACGATCTGCGCGATGTCATCGCCGCGCTCAAGATCGTCGGCGTCGTCGAGCGGATCGGCGACTATGCGAAGAATATAGCCAAGCGGGTGCCGATGATCGCGGCCAACCAGCGCACGCTGGAACCCGTTTCGCTGCTTCCCTCCATGGGCCAGGTCGCCGGCGAGATGGTGCATGATGCGCTCAACGCCTTCGCCGCGCGCGATGCGGACCTGGCGCTGGCGGTGGTCGATCGCGACACGGTGGTCGACGATTTTTACAGCAGCGTCTTCCGCAGTCTCGTCACCTACATGGTCGAAAATCCCAAGACGATCAGCGAATGCGCTCACCTGCTGTTCGTCGCCAAGAATATCGAGCGCATCGGCGACCATGCGACCAATGTCGCCGAAATGGTCTATTACGCGGCCACGGGCCAGACCCTGCCGGACCGCGAACGCGGCGGCGCCCAGCCGTCGGAGAACTGAGCATGGCGCGGGCCAAAATGCTCCTGGTCGAAGATGACGCCGCGCTTGCGGAACTCCTGATCTGGCACTTCAAGCGGGAAGATTTCGACGTTGCCCATACGGTCGACGGCGAGGAAGCGCTGCTCATGGCGCAGGAAACCGCACCCGACATCGTGCTGCTCGACTGGATGGTCGAAAGCCTTTCGGGCATCGAGGTCTGCCGCCGCCTGCGCCGCATGAACGGCACGGCCAATGTGCCGATCATCATGCTGACCGCGCGCGGCGAGGAAGAGGATCGCGTCCGCGGCCTGGAAACCGGGGCGGACGATTATGTCACCAAGCCTTTCTCGCCGCGCGAACTGGTCGCCCGCGTCGGCGCTGTTCTGCGCCGCGTCCGTCCGGCGCTCGCAGGCGAGACGCTGACCTTTGCCGACGTGGAGATGGACACGGTCGGCCACAAGGTTCGTCGTAACGGTCAGGTGGTCCCGCTCGGCCCCACGGAATTCCGGCTGCTCAAGCATTTCCTGGAGCATCCCGGCTGGGTCTTTTCGCGCGAGCGGCTGCTCGACAGCGTCTGGGGGCAGGACAGCGATATCGAACTGCGCACCGTCGACGTGCACATCCGTCGCCTGCGCAAGGCAATCAATGCCGATGGCAAATATCATGACATCATCCGCACCGTCCGGTCGGCCGGCTATGCCCTTGATACGGATGGGGTGGGGTAAGCCGGCGCCCGAAAAAGCGAAGCCCCGGCCCGTTCATCCGACGGATTCGGTTTACCCTGATGTGGGTCTCAGGCCGCCTTGCGCGCCTTTACCAGCTTCTTCATCAGCATGTCGCGCTTCAGCCGTGACAAGTGATCGATGAAGAGCACGCCCTGCAGATGGTCCATTTCATGCTGCAGGCAGGTCGCCAGCAGGCCCTCCAGCTGCTCCTCGTGAATGCGGCCTTCCCGGTCCATCCAGCTTGCGCGGATGGAGGCGGGACGCTCGACCTCCGCGAACTGGTCGGGCACCGACAAGCAGCCTTCATTATAGACTGACAGCTCCTCGGACCCGCCAAGGATCTCGGGATTGATGAAGACCAGCGGCTTCTTGACCGGCGGCGCCCCTTCCTCGTCGGACTCCGGCTCCTGCAGGTCGATCACCAGCACACGCTTGGGCACGCCGACCTGGATCGCCGCCAGACCGATGCCCGGGGCGTCGTACATCGTTTCGAACATATCATCGATCAGACGCTGCAGATCGTCATCGATCGCCTCCACCGGAGACGAAATGGTACGCAGGCGCGGGTCTGGCGCCTCAAGGATCGGAAGAATGGCCATCGATGCAAAATAGCCCGACAGCCGCGAAAATTCAAGCGACCGGCCGCCGCGCCCGCAACGCCTGGGCCAACGTCCCCTCGTCCAGATAGTCCAGTTCACCGCCGACCGGCACGCCATGCGCCAGCTGCGTCAGCCGCACAGGGAATCGCTCCAGCCGCTCGGCGAGATAATGGGCGGTCGTCTGCCCCTCCAGCGTCGCATTCATCGCCAGCACCACTTCGTCGATACCGCCCTTTTCGACCCGGGCGACCAGCGCGTCGATGGACAGATCCTCCGGCCGCACGCCCTCCAGCGCCGACAGGCGTCCGCCCAGCACGTGGAAGCGCCCCGGAAACAGGCGCGACTTGTCGAGCGCCCACAGGTCGGCCACATCCTCCACCACGCACAGAGCCCGGGCGTCGCGGCGCGGATCGGCGCAGATGCCACACGGGTCCACCGTATCGACATTGCCGCAAATGCCGCAGGTCACGAGCCGCTCGTTGACCGCATCCAGCGCGCGCAACAACGGCTCCAGCGCGCTCTCGCGCTTTTTGAGCAGGTGCAGGACGGCCCGCCGCGCCGAGCGGGGGCCAAGGCCCGGCAGGCGGGACAGCGCCTGCGTCAGCGCGTCGATCTCGGGAGAAGCCATCGGCCGAGATAAGGGCTTGCAAGTGATCGGCACAAGGGGTTTGAGAGGCCATCATGCGTATCGTCTATATGGGCACCCCCGAATTCGCCGTTCCGGCGCTGGCCGCGCTGGCAGGTGCCGGTCATGAGATCGCCGCCGTCTACAGCCAGCCACCCCGCCCGGCCGGCCGTGGCAAGGCGCTGCGCCCGTCGCCTGTCCACCAGCAGGCCGAGGCAAGGGGGATAGAGGTACGCACGCCTGTCTCGCTCAAGGACGAGGCCGTGCAGGCCGCATTTGTCGCGCTGAATGCCGATGTGGCGGTGGTCGCCGCCTATGGCCTCATCCTGCCGCGCCCCATTCTGGCCGCGCCGCGCATGGGCTGCCTCAACATCCATGCCTCGCTGTTGCCCCGGTGGCGCGGCGCGGCGCCGATCCAGCGCGCGATCCTGTCCGGCGACAATGTCACCGGCGTCACCATCATGGACATGGAAGCAGGGCTGGATACCGGGCCCATGCGGGCCAAGCATGTCACCCCGATCGAGGGCAAGACCGCCGGCGCCCTGACCGAGGAACTGGCACGGGCCGGCGCGGAGTTGATGGTGGAGGTACTGGACGACCTGCCCGCCCACCCTCCCGTGCCACAGCCGGAGGACGGGGTCACCTACGCCGCCAAGATCGAGAAGATGGAGGCGCGCCTCGATTTCACCCGCGACGCGCATCAGATCGAGCGGCAGGTCCGCGCGTTCAACCCCTTCCCCGGCGCCTTCCTCGAATATCGCGGAGAACGCTTCCGCATCCTCGCCGCCCATGTCGAGGACCATGACGGTCCGGCGGGTGAAATGCTCGACAACAGCCTGCTCATCGGCTGCGGCCACGGCGCCATCCGTCCCACCCTGATCCAGCGCGCGGGCAAGGGCGCCATGTCACCCGGCGAACTGCTCCGGGGCTATGACATGCCCGCGGGGAGCCGCGTCGATGCCTGATCTCGCCGCGCATGTCCTGCCCTGCCCGTGACGCGCTTCGCCTTCACCGTCGAGTTTGACGGACGCCCCTTCATGGGCTGGCAGCGTCAGGCCCACGGCCCCAGCGTCCAACAAGCGCTGGAGGACGCCATCCGGTCCATCACCGGCGAACAGGCGGTGATCCATGCCGCCGGGCGGACGGACGCGGGCGTCCATGGCCTCGCCATGCGGGCCCATGCCGACATTGCGAAGCCGATCGCGCCCTTCCGCCTGATGGAGGCGATGAATGCGCGGCTGCGCCCGTCGCCAGTCGCGATTCTCGGTTGCGAGATCGTGCCCGACGACTGGCACGCCCGCTTTTCCTGCACCGGGCGAGCCTATCTCTATCGCATCATCAACCGCCGTGCGCCCCTCACCGTGGAGAGCGGCCTGGCCTGGCGGGTCATCCAGCCGCTTGACGAAAGGGCGATGCAGGACGCAGCGCAACTGCTCGTGGGCCGCCATGACTTCACGACCTTCCGTTCCGCCCATTGCCAGGCGGACAGTCCGCTCAAGACGCTCGACCGCCTCGATGTCGAGCGCACAGGCGATCGTATCGCCATCCGTGCGGCGGCGCGCTCCTTTCTCCACCATCAAGTCCGATCGATGGTCGGCTGCCTCGCCCTGGTCGGCATGGGGCGCTGGTCGGTGGATGACATGCGCATCGCGCGCGACGCCAGGGACCGCGCGGCGCTCGGCCTCAACGCTCCGCCCGACGGCCTCTACTTCGTGCGCGCCACCTACCCGTCGGAGCAGGACGCAGCCTAGAGCATAAGCAGATGGAATCGTCTGCTGAATTGAAAAATGCGCTAAAACAAAGACCTAGCTGAGCCGCGTCCTGAAGGGCGTGAAATTGGTGTGCGCGTCATAGACGTCCAGCCCTTCGGCACGCTTGAGGCTGTTGACGATCAGATAGGTAACGGGCGTCAGCACCACTTCCCACGTCACCTTGAGCAGCCAGTTCGTCACCATCACGGTCAGCACCTGGGCGTTGGTCCACTGCCCGTAGAAGGCGAGCGGGTAGAAGATCAGGCTGTCTAGCCCCTCCCCGACGATCGTCGACCCGATCGTGCGCATCCACAGATGCTTGCCCTGGGTGAGCAGCTTCATCTTGGCGAGGACGAAGCTGTTGGCGAACTCACCCGCCCAAAAGGCTGTCAGCGACGCGAACACGATGCGCCAAGTGCTGCCGAACACCGCCTCATAAGCGCCCTGGTCCGGCCACCCTCGAGCGGGCGGCAGCTTGACCACTACCCAACTCATCAGCGCCATGAACAGCATCGCGCCGAAGCCCGCCCAGACGCAGCGCCGCGCGCGTGCATAGCCATAGACCTCCGTCAGCACGTCGCCCAGGACATAGCCCAAGGGGAAGAAGAGGATGCCGGCGCCGAAGGTGAAACCGAAAAGCGTCGACAGCTTCGCCGCGCCGATCAGGTTCGAAAGCAGCAGGATCGCGACGAACGCGGCGACAAAGAAATCGAAATAGCGCATCGGTCGCTCAGCGAGCGCCTGCGCATCGATTTTCCGAACCCCCATGTCGGTCATGCGACCCTGCATATCGGTCTGCTACGCAAATGCAATGGCCGCGATTGCATGGCCGTCCAACCCCGGCTATCGAAGCGCGCGCACGGCCCCGTAGCTCAGCTGGATAGAGCATTCGCCTTCTAAGCGAATGGTCGCAGGTTCGAATCCTGCCGGGGTCGCCACCAGACCGCTATTCGCCTTCAAGCGCGCTGTCGAACGGTCGTCCTCGCAGCAGCAGGTCGTCCGTGACTTTCATGGTGAAAATGGGGTCCGCATTGGGCGGCACTTCGGCGATCGCGTCGACGAACGCCGCGCGCGTGGCCGGCTCGTCATAGACCATCTTCTGGTCGAAGGCGGCGCGCCATGTCGCTTCGTCGGGCCATTCGGCATAGCCCACGAAGCGCCCGTCGGCGTCGCGGTGCAGACGCGAACCATAGCTGCCATATCTTTCGCGGATGAGGTCGGTCCCGCGCCGCCATGCCGCGCGAAACTGCTCTTCCTTGCCGGGATGAACCCGCCACCAATAGACCGCGATAAACATCGGCCCTCTCCTTCGTTCAGGAGAGAATGGCGCGCGGCGCCCGAGGTTGCAATGACCGTGCTTCCCGCGCAGGGCAGGAGCACCTCACTCCAGGATCACAGAACCGACTGGCCCGTCTTTTCCCAATCGGCCAGGAAGCCGGCAATGCCCTTCTCGGTCAGCACATGGTTGAACAGCGCCTTGATGACCGAAGGGGGCGCGGTCATGACGTCCGCGCCGATCTTCGCGCTTTCCAGCACGTGGATGGGATGGCGCACCGACGCCACGAGGATTTCGGTATCGAACTGATAATTATCGTAGATGAGGCGAATGTCCTCGATCAGCTTCATGCCGTCAAAGCCATTATCGTCATGCCGCCCGACGAAGGGAGAGATGAAGCTGGCACCCGCCTTGGCCGCCAGCAGCGCCTGATTGGCCGAAAAGCACAACGTCACGTTCACCAGGACGCCTTCGCTGGTCAACGCCTTGCAGGTTTTCAGGCCGTCGATAGTCAGCGGCACCTTGATGCAGACATTGTCCGCGATCTTCCGCAGGACGGCGGCTTCCTTCATCATCGTCTCGTGATCGAGCGCGACGACCTCTGCCGAAACCGGTCCGTCGACCAAGCCGCAGATTTCTTCCACCACTTCCAGGAACTTGCGGCCCGATTTGTGGATCAGGGATGGATTGGTGGTGACGCCATCCAGCAGCCCGGTGGCGGCCAGATCGCGGATTTCGGCGGTGTCGGCGGTGTCGACAAAAAACTTCATGACCATGTGCTCCGGGGGGATATGCGAATCGCCACCCGTTTAGCGGGTGATCCGGCGATTGGCCATGCGCACGGACCAATGCCTTTGACCTGAACCTCCGCGCACCCTTATCAGGGCGGCACCTTGCCAGCGGACCCAATGATGCCCCCTCCTTGCGCCCATTCGATCGGCATCGCCGGCAGACCGCGCGCATCCTGCTCGCCCACGCCGAGCTGGAAAATCGCAACGCCCTGCCTTGCCTCGCCCGCCCGGCCCGGTAGGGAGGGGCAAATGAGTTCGCGCGCCCGTGTCATCCTGCTGAACGCCGCCCTGGGGCCGCTCGACTATCGGGTGCCGCAGGGGATGAACGTGCGGCCCGGCAGCATCGTCGTCGCGCCGCTGGGGCCGCGCCAGTTGATCGGCGTCGTCTGGGATGAGGGCGCTTTCCCGGATGTCGACACGGTTGGCGACAACCGCCTCCGCAATCTGGTCGGCCTGGTCGATGCTCCGCCGATCCCTGAAACTCTGCGCCGCCTGATCGAATGGACGGCCGACTATTATCTCGCCCCCGTCGCCGCCGTGCTGCGCATGAGCCTCGCGTCGATGAGCGCGCTGGAGGGCGCCCGCACCGTCATTGAATATCGCGCGACCGGTGACATCCCCGAACGCATGACGGAGCAGCGGGCCCAGGCGATGGAGCGGATCGGCGAGCGGCAGGGGCTGATCCGCGAACTGGCAACGATCGGAGGGGTGAGCGACGCAGTCATCCGGGGCCTCGTCAAGGCGGGCGCTTTCGAAGCCATCGAAGTAAGCGTCGATACCCCCTTTCCGATGCCCGACCCCGACCACGCGCCGCCGCGGCTTTCCGACGGGCAGGCCGCCGCCGCGGACCGATTCGTCGAGGCGGTGCAGGCGCGCAGCTTTACCCCCTTCCTGCTCGACGGCGTCACCGGATCGGGCAAGACGGAGGTCTATTTCGAAGCCATTGCCGCCGCCCTTCGCGGCGGACGCCAGGTGCTGGTCCTGCTGCCCGAGATCGCGCTCACCGAACCTTTTCTCGAACGCTTCGAAAAGCGGTTCGGGACCCTCCCCGTCAGTTGGCACAGCGGGCTGCGGCAATCGGAGCGCCGCCGCGCCTGGCGCGCGATCGCCGCGGGCGAAGCCGCAGTGGTGGTCGGTGCCCGATCAGCTCTTTTCCTGTCTTATCCGAACCTCGGCCTGATCGTCGTCGATGAAGCGCATGAAGCGAGTTTCAAGCAGGAAGACGGCGTCCATTACCACGCCCGCGACGTGGCGGTGATGCGCGGCCTGATCGAGAAATTCCCCGTCATCCTCGCCTCCGCTACCCCGGCGATCGAGACCCGCCACCAGGTCGAACTGGGGCGCTATCAGGAAATCAAGCTCCCCTCCCGCTTCGGCGGCGCGGAAATGCCGGTGATCGAGGGCATAAACCTCCTCACCGACCCGCCCGAGCGCGGCCGCTGGATCGCCCCCCCGCTGGTCAGGGCGATCGACGAGACGATGGAAAGGGGCGAGCAAAGCCTGCTCTTCCTCAACCGTCGCGGCTACGCGCCGCTGACGTTGTGCCGCCATTGCGGCTATCGCTTTCAATGCCCCAACTGTACCGCCTGGATGGTCGAGCATCGGCTGACCCGCCGCCTTGCCTGCCACCATTGCGGCCATGTGGTTCCCTCCCCCCGCTTCTGCCCGGAGTGCGAGGAAGAGGACAGCCTCGTCGCCTGCGGACCCGGCGTCGAACGCATCGCCGACGAGGTGAAGGCGCTCTGGCCACAGGCGCGCATCGCTATCGTCACGTCAGACACGCTCTGGTCGCCCGCCAAGGTCGCCGAGTTCGTGAAGTCGGTGGAGGCGGGCGCGGTCGACATCATCATCGGGACCCAGCTCGTCACCAAGGGCTATCATTTCCCCAATCTGACGCTCGTCGGCGTGATCGACGCCGATCTTGGGCTGGAGGGCGGCGACCTGCGCGCGTCGGAGCGCACTTTTCAACAGATCGTCCAGGTCGCGGGGCGCGCCGGGCGCGGGCAGAAGCCGGGGCGGGTCTACATCCAGACCCGCATGCCCGAGGCCGAAGTCATCAAGGCGCTCATCGCCGGCGATTCGGACAGATTCTACGCAGTGGAAACGGACAATCGCCGCCGCGCCAACGCGCCGCCCTTCGGCCGGTTCGCGGCAATCATTGTCTCGAGCGAAGATGCCGACGAAGCCGCGCAGGTCGCCCGGCTGATCGGCAAGTCCGCGCCGCAGATCGACGGCATGCACGTCTATGGGCCTGCGCCAGCCCCCCTGTCGGTGCTGCGGGGCCGGCATCGCCACCGGCTGCTGATCCATGCCACGCGCCAGGTCGAGATACAGGCCGCGATCCGCGAATGGCTGGGCAATCTCACCTGGAAATCGGGAACGCGCGTCGCCGTGGACGTCGACCCCTACAGTTTCATGTGATGGAAAGCCCCTGCGTCAACATATGCAAGCTCGACAGGAGCGGGCGTGTCTGCCTGGGCTGTGGCCGCACGGTCGACGAAATCGCGCGCTGGCGGGGGATGAGCAAGGCGCAGCGGCAGGCGGTGATGGAACGGTTGAAACGAACGCGGGATTAGTTCGGCCTCATCGTCATCCCGGCGCGGGCCGGGATGACGGCTGTAACGCTGCCCGCCCGTCACTCTTCCTTCATCCTTTCCCGGTTCAGCAGTGCCTTCTTCCTTTCGATTCCATAGGCATAGCCGCCAAGCCTGCCATCGCTTCTCAGCACGCGATGGCAGGGGATGACCACAGCCAGCGCATTGTCGCCACAGGCGGTGCCGGTGGCCCGCACCGCGCCGGGCCGGCCGATCGACGCCGCAATCTCGGCATAGCTGCGCGTCTCGCCCGGCGGGATCGCTCGCAGCGCTTCCCAAACCGCACGCTGGAAATCCGTGCCCCCCACGTCGAGCGGCAGGTCGGTCGCCCCGCGCGGATCGTCGATCAGTCGCGCCACCTGTTCGGCCAGCCCCGCCACCCGATCATCGGCGGGCTCGATCCGCGCCTTGGGAAAGCGTCGTCGCAGGTCCGCTTCGCCCTCGTCGAAGCTGATGCGGCAAATCCCGCGATCCGTCGCGGCGACCAGCAGCGGCCCGAGCAGGGTCGCGATCACGCGATGCCGAATCCGAACGCCGCGCCCCCCGTCCCGCCACGCGCTGGGACTCATCCCCAAATGCCGTTCGGCGTCGGCATAGGCGCGGCTTGGGGCATTATAGCCAGCCTCGTAGATCGCGTCCGTCACTGACCCGCCCTGCCCCAGGGCGGCCTTGAAGCGGTCAGCCCGCAGCGAACGCGCATAGGCTGCCGGGGTCATGCCGGTCTCCCGCTTGAACAGGCGATGGAAATGGTGCGGCGCATAGCCAGCATGGGCCGCAATCGCATCGAGCGAGGGTGGCGCATCCGCCGCGGCGATGAAGGCCATTGCCGCCTCGACGGCAAGCCGGTCTCGCCCCACCTCATCCGGGCGGCAGCGCAGGCATGCGCGGAAGCCCGCCGCCCGCGCGGCCTCGGCGTCGGCCATGAAGATCATGTTTTCGCGCCGTGGACGCCGTGCCGGGCAGCTTGGCTTGCAGTAAATGCCGGTGGTGAGCACCGCGCCGACGAATGTACCGTCCCGGCTGCGGTCCCGGCGGGAGAACGCCTCCCAGCACTTGTCGGGATCAGGCAGGGGCGCGGCGGACGGGCGAAAATGGGTCATCTTGGTCATAGATAGGGCATAGCGCCGCCGGGGCCAGTATGCTTCCCGCGCCTTGCTGCCAAAACCCTGTCCGCAATTACAGATTGCCTCCGTCGGGGCTTCGCATATGAATGCCCGCAGTCATGCTCGCCATATTCCGTCGCCTCTGCATTTTGCTGGCCTTTGCCATGCCGTTCGCTGCTCGCGCGGAGCAGCAGGATATCGCCGCTGCCGCGCGCAGCGTCGTTCGGGTCGCGCTGGTCGCGACGGACGGCTCCCAGGCCTATTTTGTCGGCCATGGCAGCGGCATCGCCGTCGCGCCGGACAAGGTGCTGACCAACGCCCATGTCGTCGAACTGACGCGGGATGAGAAGAATCTCGTCATCGGCGTGATTCCTTCGGAAGGCCGGAAAAGCTATGGCGGGCGGGTGATCGCCTATTCACCGGGCAATGACCTTGCGCTTATCCAGCTGGAGGAAGGACGGCTCCCGGTCAGCACCTTCTATGGGGGCGCGGTCACGGATGGGCAGCATGTGACCGCGATCGGCTATCCCGGCACGGTCGACCGGGCGCAGGGGCTGGGCCTCAAGGATCTGGTCGAGCCGCTCAGTACCGTGAAGACGAGCGGCAACATCTCCTCCGGCCGCTCCAGCCAGAGTTTCGACACCATCCTCCACACCGCTCCCCTTGCGGCCGGCAACAGCGGCGGCCCCTTGGTCGACGATTGCGGACGAGTACTGGGCGTCAACAGCTTCGGCTCCGTCTCCGACGGCAACGACGCTGAATTCGGCTTTGCCATTTCCTGGCGGGAAGTCGCCTCTTTCCTGCGCCAGGCGGGCGTGTCGTCGCTCCATACCGTCATCCCTTGCCGCTCCATGGCCGAAGCCGATGCCGCGGAGGCCGCCGTGACGCAGCGGGAGCAACAGCGGAGCGAACAGTCGGAGCGGGCGCGGGCCGATGCGCGCGAAGCGGCGATTGAAAAGGCGCGGGACAACGCCGAACGTGACGTGATCTCCGCGCGCGAAAACGCCATGGCCGGTGCGGCCGTGCTGCTCGCGCTCGCCGTGCTCGGCCTGGGCGGCGGGGGCCTTTTCTACAGCCAGGGCCGGGAACGGCGCGCGACCTGGTTTCTCGCGGGCGGCGGCCTGCTGCTGCTCGGCGCGCTCGCGCTGTTCTTCCTCAAGCCCAGCTTCTCCAGCGTCGATGAACGCGCGCGGATGCCTGAAGATAATCGCGTGACCGGCAACAATGCCTATGCCTGGAGCGGCGACAATGTCTGCCGGGTGGATCTCGACCGCAGCCGCCTCACCGTGTCGCCGGCGACCGACATGCCCTTCAACTGGGCGGACACCGGCTGCGCCAACGGCAATATGCAATATGTGAGTGTCGGCACAGGCTGGGAACGAGCGAGCATTCCGGACACCGGCAATTTCGTCACGGTCAGCCGGTTCGATCCCGCCACTGGCATCCTGCGCGTTCAGCGCTGGCTTCCCGACATGGCCACGATGGACAAGGTCCGTGAACTGGTAAAGGATCGCCCGATCCGCACGTGCGGCACCGATCAGGCATTACAGTCGAAAATCGCGTCGCTGAAATCCGACCTCGGCGCGCTGCTGCCGGCCCAGCCCAACGAACGTCTGGTCTATCACTGCGGAAAGGGGCGACTGGCGCCGCCCGACTCCTCCGGCTGATCGCGTTTTCACGCGGAAAAGACACAGATGATCGGGCTGAATTCCGTCGCAACGATGGAATCTCGCTACATGGCTTGCATAGTCATAATGGCGCTGCTAACCGGCCCGGCAACAGGGGACCGGGGCACGACTGATCCCCTCTTTTTGCATGACCGGCAAATCAAGTGGAGGACGGTAAGCGCGTGGAGACTACCGGCGGCATTCAGGCAAGCCTCAGCGGCCGCTACGCGGTAGCGCTGTTCGATCTCGCTCGTGACAGCAATACGCTCGACACCGTGGCGGGCAGCCTCGCGAACATCAAGGCCGCGATCTCCCAGTCGGCGGATTTTAAAGGGCTCATCAACAATCCCGTGCTTAGCCGCGATGCTGCTGACAAGACGATCGCGGCGGTTGCATCCTCAATGGGTACTGACCCGCTGACGAAGAATTTCCTCGGCGTCCTGGCGCAGAACCGCCGCCTGTCCCAACTACCCGCAATCATTCGCGCCTATGAAACGCTGCTGTCGAATCACAGGGGCGAAGTTCGGGCCGAGGTGACGAGCGCCCATCCGCTCGATGCGGACCAGGTTGCCGCCCTGCAGCAGAATCTTCGCTCGCGCGTCGGCCGTGATGTCGCGCTCGACGCCAAGGTCGATCCCGCGATCCTGGGCGGGCTGGTCGTCAATATCGGCAGCCAGATGATCGATTCCTCCATCCGCACCCGTTTGAATAGTCTCGCTTTGGCGATGAAAGGCTGAACATGGATATCAACGCCGCAGAAATTTCGAAGGTCATCAAGGACCAGATCGCCAATTTCGGCACCGAAGCGCAGGTGAGCGAAGTCGGTTCCGTGCTGACCGTGGGCGATGGTATCGCCCGCGTCCATGGCCTCGACAACGTCCAGGCGGGCGAAATGGTCGAGTTCGCCAATGGCGTGCAGGGCATGGCGCTCAACCTTGAGGCCGACAATGTCGGCGTCGTGATCTTCGGCTCGGACGCCGAAATCAAGGAAGGCGACACCGTCAAGCGCACCGGCACCATCGTCGACGTGCCCATCGGCAAGGGCCTGCTCGGCCGCGTCGTCGACGGCCTCGGCAACCCGATCGATGGCAAGGGCCCGATCGAGTACACCGAACGTCGCCGCGTCGAAGTCAAGGCGCCGGGCATCATTCCCCGCAAGTCGGTGCATGAACCCGTGCAGACCGGCCTCAAGGCGATCGACGCCCTCGTGCCCGTCGGCCGCGGCCAGCGCGAACTGATCATCGGTGACCGCCAGACCGGCAAGACCGCCGTCGCCATCGACACCTTCATCAACCAGAAGGGCATCAACGCCTCGGGTGACGAGAGCAAGAAGCTCTACTGCATCTACGTCGCCGTCGGCCAGAAGCGTTCGACCGTCGCGCAGATCGTCAAGCAGCTCGAAGAAAATGGCGCGATGGAATATTCGATCGTCGTCGCCGCGACCGCTTCGGAACCGGCTCCGCTTCAGTATCTGGCGCCCTATACCGGCGTCACCATGGGCGAATTTTTCCGCGACAACGGCATGCATGCCGTAATCGTCTATGACGATCTGTCCAAGCAGGCCGTCGCCTACCGCCAGATGTCGCTGCTGCTGCGTCGTCCTCCGGGCCGCGAAGCTTACCCCGGCGACGTGTTCTACCTGCACAGCCGCCTGCTGGAACGTGCGGCCAAGATGAACGACGCCAATGGCGCCGGTTCGCTGACCGCGCTGCCGATCATCGAAACCCAGGCGGGCGACGTGTCGGCCTATATCCCGACCAACGTGATTTCGATCACCGACGGTCAGATCTTCCTCGAAACCAACCTCTTCTACCAGGGCATTCGTCCGGCTATCAACGTCGGCCTGTCGGTGTCGCGCGTTGGTTCCGCCGCGCAGACCAAGGCGATGAAGAAGGTGTCGGGCAGCATCAAGCTGGAGCTGGCGCAGTATCGCGAAATGGCGGCTTTCGCCCAGTTCGGATCGGACCTCGACGCCTCGACGCAAAAGCTGCTCAACCGCGGCGCGCGCCTGACCGAACTGCTTAAGCAGGCCCAGTTCTCGCCGCTGCCCTTCGAGGAACAGACCGCGTCGATCTTCGCTGGCACCAACGGCTATCTCGACAGCGTGCCGGTCAAGGACGTGACGCGCTATGAAGAGCTGATGCTCGCCTATCTGCGCCACGAACATGCCGACATCCTGACAGCGATCCGCGACAGCAAGGATCTGGGTGACGAACCCAAGGCAAAGCTGAAGGCCGCGCTGGACTCATTCGGCAAGACGTTCGCCTGATATTGGCGCCTGATTATAAGGGTCACCGGGCAACCGGTGGCCTCCTTACACTGAGTTCGGGATTGAGATGGCAAGCCTCAAGGAACTGAAGATCCGCATCGGGTCGGTCAAATCGACCCAGAAGATCACCAAGGCGAAGCAGATGGTCGCCGCCGCGAAGCTGCGCAAGGCGCAGGCCGCCGCCGAAGCCGCGCGTCCCTATTCCAGCCGCCTGGAAGCGGTCGTGGCATCGCTGGCCTCAAAGATCGCCGGCGGCTCTGGCGAAGGCGCCTCGCCGTTGCTGGCGGGCACCGGCAAGGACCAGGTCCACCTGCTGGTCGTCGCCAATTCCGACCGTGGCCTGGCGGGCGCGTTCAACGCCAACATCGTCAAGGCCGCCCGCGCTAAGGCCGATGAGCTGATCGAGCAGGGCAAGACCGTTCGCTTCTACCTCATCGGGCGCAAGGGCCGTCCGGTCATCAACCGTAGCTTTCCTGGCATGATCGTCGCCCAGTTCGACACCACCGGCGTCAAGGAGCCGGGTTATAATCAGGCGGAAGACATCGCGCACGAACTGACCGACATGTATCTGAACGGCAAGTTCGACGTCGCGCATCTCTTCTTCTCGCGCTTCAAGTCGGCGCTCGCCCAGATCCCGACCGAACAGCAGATCATCCCCGTCAAGATCCCGGCGGACGCGGACCGCAACGCCATCGCCGCCACGGTGGAATATGAACCGAGCGAGGAAGCGATCCTCGACGACCTGCTGCCACGCAACGTGACGGTGCAGATCTTCAAGGCACTGCTGGAAAACAACGCGTCCGAGCAGGGCGCATCGATGACCGCCATGGACAATGCGACCCGCAATGCCGGCGACCTCATCAACAAGCTGACCATCCAGTATAACCGCAGCCGCCAGGCCGCGATCACCACCGAACTGGTCGAAATCATCTCGGGCGCCGAAGCCCTTTAAGATCACGCACGCAAGGAAGCAGTCATGGCAACCACCAACAATGTAGGCCGCATCTCGCAGGTCATCGGCGCTGTCGTCGACGTGACCTTCCCCGATGCGGTCCCGTTCATCCTCTCGGCGCTGGAAACCAGCAACAACGGCCAGCGCCTGGTTCTGGAAGTCGCCCAGCATCTGGGTGAGAACACCGTCCGCACCATCGCGATGGACTCGACCGATGGCCTGACCCGCGGTCAGGAAGTGACCGACACCGGCGCGCAGATCCGCGTTCCGGTTGGCCCGGCGACGCTCGGCCGCATCCTGAACGTCGTCGGCGAACCGATCGACGAGCGCGGTCCGGTCGCCACCACCCTCTCCGCCCCGATCCACGCCAAGGCTCCCGAGTTTGTCGACCAGTCGACCGAAAGCTCGATCCTGGTCACCGGCATCAAGGTCATCGACCTTCTCGCCCCCTACGCGAAGGGCGGCAAGATCGGCCTGTTCGGCGGCGCGGGCGTCGGCAAGACCGTGCTGATCCAGGAACTGATCAACAACATCGCAAAGGGCCATGGCGGCACCTCCGTGTTCGCGGGCGTGGGTGAGCGCACCCGCGAGGGCAACGACCTCTATCACGAATTCCTCGACGCCGGCGTTATCGCCAAGGACGCCGACGGCAACGCGATCAGCGAAGGCTCCAAGGTCGCGCTCGTCTATGGCCAGATGAACGAGCCGCCGGGCGCCCGCGCCCGTGTCGCCCTGTCGGGCCTGACCATCGCGGAATATTTCCGCGACGTCGAAAATCAGGACGTGCTCTTCTTCGTCGACAACATCTTCCGCTTCACCCAGGCGGGCGCGGAAGTGTCGGCTCTGCTCGGCCGTATTCCTTCGGCCGTGGGCTACCAGCCGACCCTCGCCACCGACATGGGCGCGCTGCAGGAACGCATCACCTCGACCAACAAGGGTTCGATCACTTCGGTGCAGGCCGTGTACGTCCCGGCGGACGACTTGACCGACCCGGCACCGGCGACCTCGTTCGCGCACCTGGACGCCACGACCGTTCTCAACCGCGCCATTTCGGAGCTGGGCATCTACCCGGCGGTCGATCCGCTCGACTCCACCAGCCGCGTGCTGGAGCCCCGCACCGTTGGCCAGGAACATTATGACACCGCCCGCGCGGTGCAGTCGATCCTGCAGAAGTACAAGTCGCTGCAGGACATCATCGCGATCCTGGGCATGGACGAACTGTCCGAAGAGGACAAGCTGACCGTCGCCCGCGCCCGCAAGATCCAGAAGTTCCTGTCGCAACCCTTCCACGTCGCCGAAGTCTTCACCGGCATCTCGGGCAAGTTCGTCCAGATCGAGGACACGGTGAAGTCGTTCAAGGCCGTGGTCGAAGGCGAATATGACCATCTGCCCGAAAACGCCTTCTACATGGTCGGCGGCATCGACGAAGCTGTCGAAAAGGCGAAGAAGCTGGCTGCCGAAGCCGCCTAAGCGACGAGCAATTCCCCTCCTGCCTGCGGGAGGGGCCCGGGGGAAGGCCTGTCAGGCCGTCTCCCCCGAATATCCCTTCCCCAACCCCTCCCTCAAGGGAGGGGGGAGTAAGAGAAAATGGCACTGCATTTCGAACTCGTGACCCCGGAAAAGCTGGTCCGCTCCGAAGAGGTCTATCAGGTGGTCGTTCCCGGCACCGATGGCGACTTCGGCGTGCTCGAAGGGCACGCGCCCTTCATGTCGACCGTCCGCGACGGCGCGATCCAGATCTTCAGCAGCGCGGGCGCGGCGCCCGAAGTCATTCCCGTCCGGGGCGGCTTTGCCGAAGTCAATGAAAAGGGCCTGACCGTACTCGCCGAGCATGCCGGCTGAGCCAGCGCCCTGACGGCGCTACAGGCGCCGATCTGAACATTTCAAAAAAGGGCCGGGCCTTGCCTGGCCCTTTTCTGTTGTTCCTTCGACGTCAAATCCGCCCCTGTCTTCTGCGCGCAGCCGCTCCGGCAGCCCCCGCCCCGTTAGCCTTTTATCAAAGTTTCCGCCCTATTCACCATTTTCAGCCATTTTTGATCGGCCTCTTTGTGATTGGCTGGGCCGATCGGGACATTCCGGCGGAGAATCATGAGCGCGTTTGGAAGGAAGAATGGACCTGCCGGCATCAAGCCAGGCTTTGGCGTGGCCCGGCCGATGCAGGGCGGCGCGCCCCGTGAGGAAACACGCGGGGGCGACCAGTTCCCGCCGCTCGACATCGTGCCATTGCCGGCCGACAGCGCTGTCGATCCGCTGTCCGCGCCCACCAGCCAGCTTCAGCGCAACAGTGACGCGATGCAGCGTCTGTCCGACCGCGCCAATGCCGAACATCTGCCCGACGCCGGCCCGCAGGGTTTCGAAGCGTCGGTCCACAAGATCAAGGAACAGGTTCTTCCCCGCCTGCTGGAGCGCGTCGACCCTGAGGCGGCCGCAACGCTCAGCAAGGATGAACTGGCCGAGGAATTCCGGCCGATCATCATGGAAGTGCTGGCGGAACTGAAGTTCACCCTCAATCGGCGCGAACAGTTCGCGCTGGAAAAGGTGCTCGTCGACGAACTGCTGGGTCTGGGGCCGCTCGAGGAACTGCTTGCCGACCCGGATGTCAGCGACATCATGGTGAACGGTCCTGACCAGACCTATATCGAAAAAAAGGGCAAGCTGCAGGTCGCGCCGATCAAGTTCCGCGACGAGGAGCATCTGTTCCAGATCGCCCAGCGCATCGTCAACAAGGTCGGTCGCCGCGTCGATCAGACGACGCCGCTGGCCGACGCCCGCCTGCCCGACGGCAGCCGCGTCAACGTCATCGTGCCGCCGCTCTCGCTGCGGGGCACGGCCATTTCCATTCGTAAATTTTCGGCCAAGCCGATCACGCTCGACAATCTCGCCCAATGGGGCGCGATGAGCCAGAAGATGTGTACCGCACTCAAGATCGCGGGCGCCTGCCGGTTCAACATCGTGATTTCAGGCGGCACGGGCTCGGGCAAGACGACCATGCTCAATGCCCTGTCGAAGATGATCGACCCCGGCGAACGCGTGCTGACCATCGAGGACGCGGCAGAACTGCGATTGCAGCAGCCGCACTGGCTGCCGCTCGAAACCCGCCCGCCAAATTTGGAAGGTCAAGGCGCGATCACCATCGGCGACCTCGTCAAGAACGCCCTGCGTATGCGTCCCGACCGCATCATCCTGGGCGAAATCCGTGGCGCGGAATGTTTCGATCTGCTGGCGGCGATGAACACGGGCCATGACGGCTCCATGTGCACGCTTCACTCCAACAGCCCGCGCGAATGCCTGGGCCGTATGGAAAACATGATTCTGATGGGCGACATCAAGATCCCCAAGGAAGCCATTTCCAAGCAGATCGCCGACTCGGTCGATCTGATCGTCCAGGTCAAGCGCCTGCGCGACGGTTCGCGCCGGGTCACCAACCTGACCGAAGTCATCGGCATGGAAGGCGACGTCATCGTCACCCAGGAACTGTTCAAGTTCGAATATCATGACGAAGACGAAAGCGGCAAGATCGTGGGCGAATATCGCTCCATGGGTCTGCGTCCCTACACGCTGGACAAGGCGCGGCAATTCGGGTTCGACCAGCCCTTTCTTGAAGCCTGCCTCTAAGGCCCGGAATATCCGCCATGCGGGACGGCCTCGACATGGCGGAACGCGGCTCCCCCGTTCCCGCGCCCATATCCACGCTTCAATGCTGTCCGCTTAGCCCCTAAGGGGGCATCGTGTCCTCTGCCTCCCCTTCTCGTCCGCATCGTCCTTTGCTCGCCATTGGCCTGCGGCTCATCGCCGTCCTCTGCCTGTCGGTGATGTTCGTGACGGTCCGGCTTGCCGACAGCCGCGGCGTCCATGTCGTGGAATCGCTGTTTTACCGTCAGGCGTTGGCGCTGCCGATCGTCTTCGCCTGGATCGCAACGACGGGGGGCGTGGGGTCGATCCGCACAAACCGGATCGGCATCCACGCGCGCCGCACCGTGCTGGGCCTTACCGGCATGACGCTCAACTTTCTCTCCTACATCCTGCTGCCGCCGGCGGAAGCCGCCGTGATCGGCTTCACCATGCCGATCTTCGGAACCATCCTGTCCGCGCTGATCCTGCGGGAACCCACGGGCATCCACCGCTGGAGCGCCGTCGTGCTCGGCTTTGTGGGCGTGCTCATCATGATCCGCCCCGACAGCAGCCACTTTCCGCCGGTCGGCGTCGCGGTCGCCGTAGCCGCCGCGCTCGTCACCGCCAGCGTCAGCCTGGTTCTGCGCGAACTGGGACGCACCGAAAATGCGGGCGTGATCGTCTTCTGGTTCACGCTGCTTTCGGTGCCGCCGCTTGGGGTCGCGATGCTCTTCTTCGGCCAGGCGCATGACGCGGCCACCTGGGGGCTGCTGCTGCTGATCGGCGTCTTTGGCGGCATCGCCCAGCTCTGCCTGACCGCCGCCTTGCGCTGGGGGCCGGTCTCGCTCGTGCTGCCGATGGACTACAGCACCGTGCTGTGGACCGCCCTCCTCGGCTGGGCGCTCTGGGGCGTCTGGCCGATGGCGACGACATGGATCGGCGCCGCCACCATCACCGCCAGCGGCCTCTATATCGCCTGGCGCGAGCATGCCCGCGCCAGGCAATTGACGGCGGCCTCCTCAGCCTAGCAACTGGGCATCGAGGCTGATCTCGGCATTGAGCAGCTTCGAAACCGGGCAGTTCGCCTTCGCTTTCGCCGCCAGTTCCTGAAACTGCTCGTCCGTGGCGCCGGGAATCTGCGCCCGCAGCGTCAGCTTGCTCGCGGTGATCGCGAAGCCGCCATCCTGCTGTTCCAGGGTGACGACGGCATTGGTTTCCATCTTCTCGGCAGTGAGACCCGCCTCGCCCAGGATGAGCGACAGCGCCATGGTAAAGCAGGATGCATGGGCAGCGGCAATCAATTCTTCCGGGTTCGTTCCCGGCACCCCCTCGAACCGCATGGCAAAGCCATAGGGCTGCGCGTCCAGGGCGCCACTCTGCGTCGACACAGCGCCCTTGCCGTCCTTCAGGCCGCCGCTCCATACCGCCGAACCACTGCGATTGATCTTCATGTCGTCCTCCTTCTGCGCGCGCGAAGAACCCCTGGCCGGGGTTCGCGGTTGCATGATCCTGGCGCCAATTTCACCACAATCGCAACCGCCCAGGGGCAATGTTATTTCCTGATCCGGCTGCCTAGATTTTGACACATTTGGGCGCTCGTCCATTGTCTACCATTACCATAGAATTATACTGGTGCTGGGACAATGACGAGGATCTGATCATGAAGCGATTCGGACATCTGGAGGATGCGCGCCAACCCCTCGTGCTCACGATACCGGGTCTCAACAACAGCGGAGCGGGCCATTGGCAGACGCTGTGGGAACAAAAGCGCGGCGATTGCCAGCGCGTCGATCTGGGAAGCTGGGCCCGCCCCAGCCGGAACAGTTGGGTCACGCGCCTTGATGCCGCCATCCGGGAAGCGAACGGACCCATCGTCCTGGCCGCGCACAGCCTTGGCTGCCTGGCCGTCGCCTGGTGGGGGGCGCTGCAAAGCCAGGCCTATGGCTGGCCCGTGACCGGCGCCCTGCTGGTGGCGCCGCCCGATTGCGACCGGATGGAAACGCCGGAAACGATCGGCGGGTTCGGCCCCACGCCACGCGGGCAACTGCCCTTCCCCTCCATTGTCGTGGCCAGCCGCAACGACCCCTATATCTTCTTCGAACGCGCCCACAGCATGGCGAAAAACTGGGGCAGCGGCTTTGTCGACGCGGGTTTCAGCGGCCATATCAATGCGGACTCGGGGCTGGACGAATGGGGATTTGGCCAGGCATTGCTGGAGCGGCTGATCGACAACGCCCATGACCAGGCTTCGGTCATGAGCCAGATGCGGCCAGCCATCCCCCTCGCGCAGAATGAACGCAGGCTCGAAGCGCTGCGCCTGATCGGCTGACCACGAGGGGCGCGACAAGGCAAACTTGCGCGCCCCCAATTTTTGCTTTTTTGTCTATCATATAAGTTGAGATAAAAGCGGGGCCAAGAGGTGCTTATGAGTGATAATCGACCGATCGAATTCGCGCACAATGGCCGCGCAGACGGCCTTCGCCACGATATTGCGGTCAGCATCGACAAGGTCCGCGGCGTCCTGGAGGCGCTGCGTTTCGGTTCGATCACCTTGACCGTGCACGACGCCCGCGTCGTGCAGATCGACGTTACGGAAAAGACCCGCCTGGGCGCCTGACGCCAGAGGGCAAGACGGAAGTTGCAAGCATAAGCCGCCGGGGCAGGCGGTGACGACCAGGCGGCGGGGGGTGGGCCGCCAGCTGCCCGACACCATTCCCAGACCATCGGCTTTCACCGGACGAACCGGAAAAGTCGCGATCAACATTCACCGGACCTCCGGAAGGGGAATTATCATGATTGCGCGTATCCTGTTGCTCGCCGGCGTGGCGAGCACATCCATCATCGCGTCCAGCGCTCATGCCAAGGACGTGCCCGCACCTGTGGCCGACACCGCCGCCGCCGACACCGACGCAGCCGATCAGACCAGCCCGCGTGCCGAGGTCATCATCGTCACCGCCCGGCGCCGCGCCGAAACCGCGCAGGAAGTGCCGCTGGCGATTTCCGTCATTAAGGGCGACAGCATCGAGGCGACCGGCAACTTCAACGTCGTCAAGCTCCAGCAGCTTGCGCCCACGTTGCAGGTCTACACGACCAATCCGCGCAACACCTCGGTCAACATCCGGGGCCTTGGCGTGCCGTTCGGCCTGACCAGCGACGGGTTCGAACAGGGCGTCGGTATCTATGTCGACGATGTCTATAATTCGCGCGTCGCTGCCGCGACCTTCGATTTCCTCGACGTCAATCAGGTCGAAGTGCTGCGTGGGCCGCAGGGCACGCTCTACGGCAAGAACACCACGGCGGGCGCGATCAACATCACGACCAACCAGCCGACCTTCGATTTCGAGGGCCGCGCCGAACTGACCGCCGGCAATCTGAACTACAAGCAGGCGAAAGCCGCCGTCTCCGGCCCTCTTTCCGACACGCTGGCCGCCCGCATTGCGGTCGCCACGACCAGCCGGCGCGGCACGATCTACAATGTGACGACCCGGCGCTGGATCAATGAACAGGACAATCTGGGCCTTCGCGCCCAGTTGCTGTTCAAGCCCAATGACAATTTCAGCCTTACCCTGTCGGGCGACTACAGCAGGCAGGATCCCGAATGCTGCGGCACCGTCTTCGTGCGCGTCGGCACAACCCAGCGCCCGCCCAATCGCCAGTATGACGCACTGGCCGCAGCGCAGGGCTATGTCGTCCCCAGCCGCAATCCCTATGACCGGCTGACCGATCTCGACAGCGAATTGAACGCTGGCAACAAGATCGGCGGCGTGTCGGCCAAGGCGGTCTGGAACCTCGGCTCTGGCACGCTGACGTCGGTCACCGCATGGCGCTTCTGGGACTGGAAGCCGGCCAACGACCGCGACTTCACTGGCCTGCCGATCGTGTCCAAGTCGCAGAACCCCTCGCAGCAGGACCAGTATAGCCAGGAATTCCGCTATAATTACTCCGGCCAGAAGATCGACTTCGTTGTCGGCCTGTTCGGCTTCAAGCAGCGGATCGATACCCAGGGCACCGAGCAGCAGGGCGCTGCGGCGAGCAAGTGGAACCTGACGCCATCGACCAATCCCACCAATGTCGCGAACAATCCCGCGACCCTGGCCGGTCTGACCGCAGCCAACACGCAATGGCTGAAGAGCGAGAGCGCGGCGCTGTTCGGCCAGTTGAGCTGGAAGGTCACGGATGCGCTGACCATTCAGCCCGGCGCGCGCCTCAACTACGACAAGAAATCGGGCTTCTACCAGCGCGTGGTGACCAACGGCCAAGGCCAGGTCATCAGCTGCACGCCTGCGCCAAGCTCCACCACGCAGCCTGTCTTGGCGGCGCAGTGCGGCATCTATCAACCGCAGTTGAGCGCGCCCTCCGACAGCGCCTGGAACTTCACCTACGACTTCAATGTCAATTACAAGATCGCGCCTGACATCCTTGTCTATGCGACCTATGCCAAGAGCTTCAAGACGCTGGGCATCAACCAGAATGGCTTGCCGCTCAACTCCGATAACACGGTCAATTACGCAGCCGGCACGGTGAAACCGGAATCGGTCAACCATTTCGAGGCGGGCCTCAAGACCCAGTTCTGGAATCGCCGCGCGACCTTCAACCTCACCGCGTTCCGGACCGAGATCAAGGATTTCCAGGCGACGGTCAATGGTGGCCAGTTTGGCACGACGCGCGGCTATCTCGCGAACGCCGACAAGGTGCGGTCGCAGGGGATCGAGGCCGATTTCAAGGTTGTCGCCAGCGACCGTTTCACCGCTTATGCCAACGGCGCCTATACCGACGCCAAATATGTGAAATTCTGCAACGCGCCGCCGCCGCCGGAACTGAGCGGCGGGTCGAGCACCGGGATTGTCGTATCTCAGACCGACAAATGCGCATACACGGGCGCGATCGGCGCTGCTGGAACCCCCAACTCGGTTAGCCCGCCATTTGTCGACATCTCCGGCCAGGATCTGCCCGGCGTGTCGAAATGGGCCTTCTCCTACGGCGCGGAATATAACATTCCGGTCACGCTGCTGAACAAGGAAGGCCAGGCCTATCTGGGCGTGGACGGCAATTATCGTTCGCACTGGAACTCCAACGCCACGCCGTCCATCTACACGGAAGTGAAGGGCTATGCCCTCACCAACTTCCGCGCCGGTTTCCGGGGTGATGGCTTCGATGTGTTCGGCTGGGTCCGCAACGCCTTCGACGTCAACTATATCGACAATCTGCAGGTCGCGCCCGGCAACACCGGCCTGATCGCCGGCACGCCCGGCGATCCGCGGACCTGGGGCGGGACGATCAAATTCTCGTTCTGATGTCGTAACGATGTTCACCCCTGCGGGAGCGGCTCAGGCCAGCCGCTCCCGTTCTTTTTCAATTCGCGATTTCCTTCATTACATCCCCTTCCGCGAAACCGGACCGGCGGCCAATTTGCGCCCGCGACCCCGCTGGGGTACAGCCCTTTTCATGTCCACGACCTTCACGCTCGACACGTCGACCAGCCGCGCCAACCCCACGCCCGCGCCGATGAAGCGGCTCACCGTGCCCGCCATCCAGCGCCGCAAGGCGGAGGGGAAGACCACCGAACCGCTGGTGATGCTGACCGCCTACACCGCGCGGCAGGCGCAACTGCTCGACCCGCATTGCGACATGCTGCTGGTGGGCGATTCGCTGGGCCAGGTGATCTATGGGCTGCCCTCGACCCTGCCGGTCACGCTCGACATGATGATCGCCCATGGCGCCGCCGTGGTGCGCGGCAGCTATCACAGCGTCGTGCTGGTCGACATGCCGTTCGGCAGCTATGAAGCCTCCCCCGCCCAGGCCTTTGCCAGCGCCAGCCGGGTAATGGCCGAAACCGGATGCGCTGCGGTCAAGCTGGAAGGTGGCCAGGCCATGGCGGACACCATCCAGTTCCTCACCCGTCGCGGCATCCCCGTCATGGCGCATGTCGGCCTCACGCCCCAGGCGGTGAACGCGCTCGGCGGCTATGGAGCGCGCGGCAAGAGTCAGGAAGAACATGCCAAAATCATCGATGATGCCCGCGCGGTGGCGCAGGCGGGCGCCTTCGCCGTGGTGCTGGAAGGCGTGATGGAGGATCTGGCAATCGCCATCACCGACAGTCTCGACATCCCCGTGATCGGCATCGGCGCATCGGCGCGTTGCGATGGCCAGGTGCTGGTGGCGGAAGACATGCTGGGCATGTTCGAGCGCACGCCGCGCTTCGTCAAACGCTACGAGAATATCGCCGAGACCATCTCGAATGCCGCCGGTCGCTATGCGGCCGAAGTCCGCAGCCGCAGCTTCCCGACCGAAGAACAGGTGTACCGGCCCAAAAAGTAATTTGCGTGTGGCCGCGCCGCCGCTATTGATCGCGCCTTCCGCGAGCTTTTTCTGACGCAATCTGGAGACCCAAGTGGCCCTGACGCCGCAAAACAGCGAAGCCTTCATGCGCGAGGTCGACGAGGCCGTCCGGCAGGACCAGTTGCTGACCTTCTGGGAACGCTTCGGCCGCTGGATCATCGTCGCGGTGATCCTCGGCCTCGCCCTGTTCGGCGGGACGCTCTACTGGCAGTATTACAGCAGGACGAAGTCGGAAGCCGTCTCCGAACAGATGGACAAGGTGGTCGCCAGCGCGATAGGCGGCGGCACTCCCGACGCCAGGGAACTCGACACGCTTGCCAAGGCCAGCCAGCCAGGCTTCCGCGCCGGGGCGCTGCTGGTCAAGGCCGGCACTGCCGCGCGGCAGGGTGACAGCAAGGCCGCGATTGCCGCTTACAAGGCGATGGCGGCGGACAGTGCGCTGGATCAACCCTATCGCGACCTGGCGCTGATCCGCCAGACCGCGCTCGAATTTGAAGGCCTCAAGCCGCAGCAGGTCGTGGACCGGCTGAAACCGCTCGCCGTCGAAGGGGCGCCCTGGTTCGGCAGCACCGGCGAAATGGTGGCGATCGCCTACCTGAAAATGCGCAAGCCCGACCTGGCCGGACCCATGTTCGCCGCTCTGGCCAAGGATGAGACCGTACCGCAATCGATCCGTTCACGTGCGCGACAGATGGCGGGCCTATTGGGGATAGATGCGGTCGAACCGTCGGCCGTCCCCGGCCAAGGATAATGAAACCCATGGGGATGCACAGCATGACAAGATTTGCGGGCACACGTCGTGTCCTGACGGTCGCAGCGATGGTGGGGCTGCTGGCGGGCTGCGGCATCGTCGGCGGCAAGAAAGGTGGACCCAAGACTCCGGTGGTCGGCCATCGCGTCTCGATCCTGACCAACGAGCAGGGCGTGGAGGTCGATCCGACCCTTGCCGACGTGCCCGTTTCTCTGCCCGAACCCTATGCCAATGACCAGTGGTCGCAGCCCGGTGGCGACCCGTCCAAGGCGATGGGTCATCTGGCGCTCGGCGCCTCCCCCGCAAGCGTGTGGACAGCTTCGATCGAAGGCAGCACGCCGCGCGCTCGGCTCGCCTCTTCGCCCGTAATCGCCAATGGCAAGCTCTACGTGATCGACGCGGGCGCCCATGTCATGGCGTTCGACGCCACCAGCGGCGCAAAGCTGTGGCAGACCTCGCTGCCTTCGGAAGGCAGCGGTCGCGCCCTCTTCGGCGGCGGTGTCAGCATCGTGGACGACAAGGTCTACGCCAGCACCGGCGTGGGCGATGTCGCCGCGCTCAATGCCGCCAATGGCGCCATCCTTTGGAAGAAGCGTCCCGGCGGACCGCTGCGCGGGGCGCCGACGCTCGCCAACGGCCATGTCTACGTCATGGGTCAGGACAACCAGATCTTCGCCCTCAACCAGGGCGATGGCGAAGTGCAGTGGAGCGACAGTGGCACCCTCCAGGTGACCGGGGTGTTCGGCGTCGCTGCGCCCGCCGCGGCTCAGGGGACGGTGATCGCCGGCTACAGCTCGGGCGAACTGACCGCCTATCGCTACGAAAATGGCCGGACTCTCTGGGGCGATGCGCTTTCGCGCACCAGCATCTCGACGGCTGTTGCCTCGCTCACCGACATTGACGCAGACCCCGTTATCGATCGTGGTCGCGTGTTCGCGATCGGCCAGGGCGGCCGCATGGCCTCCTATGAGCTGGTAAGCGGCCAGCGCCTCTGGGAAATCAACATCGCCGGCATCTCGACCCCGTGGGTCGCGGGGGAATGGGTGTTCGTCGTCACCAGCGATGCCAAGCTGCTCTGCGTGTCCCGCGCCACCGGCAAGATCCGCTGGATCAGCCAGCTGCGCCGCTGGGAAAAGGAAAAGAAGAAGGTCAACGCCATTCGCTGGACGGGACCGGTGCTCGCCGGCGGCCGACTGATCCTGGTCTCCACGCATGGCGATCTCAACTATGTCGACCCCGCGACGGGGCAGGTTCAGACGGACGTCCGTTTGAAGCGGTCGATGTCGCTTTCGCCGGTCGTCGCGAACAATATGCTCTACATCCTTGCCGATGACGGCAAGCTGACGGCATTTCGCTGACGCTTGGAATAATGTTAGGTAAGGCTGCTCCTGCGAAGGGAGGAGTCCGGCTCCCTTATCGGCGCTGGGCTTTCCCCTTTTCCGGAGCAGCGGTTTTTTAGAGGAACGGGTCATTATCATGCTGCCCACAGTTGCCATTGTCGGGCGGCCCAATGTCGGCAAGTCCACCCTTTTCAATCGCCTGGTTGGCAAGAAGCTGGCGCTGGTCGACGACCAGCCCGGCGTCACCCGCGACCGGCGCGAGGGGCAGGCCAGCCTGCTGGGCGTTGATTTCACCGTGATCGACACGGCCGGCTATGAGGATGAAGATCCGCAGACCCTGCCCGGCCGGATGCGCCTCCAGACCCAGGCGGCGGTGGAAAATGCGGATGTTGCCCTGTTCGTCATCGACTCGCGCGCCGGCATCACGCCTCTCGACGAGGAAATTGCCCGATGGCTGCGCGAGGGCGATGCGCCCGTCGTGCTGATGGCCAACAAAGCCGAGGGCAAGGCCGGCGACGATGGCGTAATGGAAGCCTTCAGCCTGGGCCTTGGTGACCCCATTCCGTTTTCCGCCGAACACGGCCAGGGCCTGGCCGATCTGTTCCAGGCGCTGCTCCCCTATATCGATCGTGAAGAGGAGGATCAGTCCGATCAGGAGCCGACCGAGGCGGACTTCGAATCAGCGCCGCTCAAGCTCGCCATCGTCGGCCGCCCCAATGCCGGCAAATCGACGCTCATCAACCGGCTGCTCGGGGAAAACCGCCTCCTCACCGGTCCCGAGGCCGGCATTACCCGCGACAGCATCGCGGTCGACTGGCAATGGACCGACCCGCGCGATGAAGAGGGCCAGGAACGCGCCGTTCGTCTGATCGACACCGCCGGCATGCGCAAGCGCGCCAAGGTGCAGGGCAAGCTCGAAAAGCTGGCCGTGTCGGATGGCCTGAACGCTGTGAACTTCGCCGAAGTCGTGGTGCTGCTGCTCGACGCCACGCGCGGGCTGGAGGCGCAGGACCTGCGCATCGCCGACAAGGTGCTGGAGGAAGGGCGCGCCCTCGTGATCGCGCTCAACAAATGGGACACGGTCGACAACGGGTCGGCGCTCTATCAGGGGATCAAGCAGGCGCTCTCCGACGGTCTGGCCCAGATACGCGGCGTTCCCATCATGACCGTATCGGCCGCGACGGGCAAAGGGCTGGACGATCTGGTCCGCGTCGCTTTCGAAACCCGCACCGCCTGGTCGCAGCGCGTGTCGACCGGTATCCTCAATCGCTGGTTCGAGCGCGCGCTTGAGGCTAACCCGCCCCCCGCCCCCGGCGGCAAGCGCATCAAGCTGCGCTATATCACCCAGAACAAGACCCGCCCGCCGACGTTCGTGCTGTTCGGCACCCGACTCGACGAACTGCCGGAAAGCTATCGCCGTTATCTCGTCAACGGGATCCGCAAGGAACTGGGCTTCGGCGCGGTCCCCGTGCGCCTTACGCTGCGCAGTGCCAAAAATCCCTATGCCAGCAAATGATGCGATCCATGTCGGCGCGCGGGGGATGAAATGCCCCTGGCCAGCCCTTCGGGCCGCACGCGCAATGCGGACCGCCGCCTCCGTCATCGTCGAAGCGGACGACCCGATCGCGCCGGGTGAACTGCAGGCACTGGCGCGGCAGCAAGGCTGGCGGTTCAGTCCTGCTGGCGAACATCGATTCCTTCTTAGCCGCCCCGCCTTGAACGACGCGGCTTAACCCCCTGTTTACGCAACCCTTCTATGGTGCAGGCAGAACTAGGGAGTGTCGAAGGGTGTCATATCAAGAGGCCGAACTGGTCAATCAGAACGACTTAGCCAAATCCCGGGCGGAACTCGGCAGCGCGTTCCTGCGGATTCTCGGCTATTTTCGGGAAGATGGCGACAAGGCGATCAGCCAGATCGAGCAGGCGATGCGCGAGCGCAACGCTGTAGCGCTGGTGACGCCGGCGCACACCTTGAAGGGCGAATCGGCGCAGTTTGGCGCGAACCGGCTGAGCCAGATGGCGGAGCGGATCGAAATGGTCGCGCGGCGGTGCGTGGAAACGCATGAAGGACCCGAAGAATTGATCGAGGTCGTGGTCGGGCTGCGACCCTGCTTCATCGAGACGATGGCCATGCTGGACCGGGATTCGAACCCGCTGGTGGCGCGGCGTCCGGCGGCTTTCGGCCGGCGCACCGACGCGGGGCCGCAGGGCTTTGGGCGCGCCATCTGATCCTTTTGCATTTTAAGTATTGAAGTAAAACGGATCATTGCCCCATATGCGGGCGATGATCCGTTTTTCCGTTCTGGACCTTGTCCCCGTGACCGAAGGCAGCGACGTGCGCGCCGCCCTCGCAAACGCCGCCGCTTTAGCCGCCTATGTCGAGGCATTGGGTTTCCATCGCCTCTGGGTCGCCGAACATCATGGCACCACCGGCATCGCGTCGGCTGCGACCGCCGTCGTGTTGGGACATGTCGGACAGGCGACCTCCTCCATCCGGATCGGCGCGGGCGGCATCATGCTGCCCAATCATGCGCCACTGCTGATCGCCGAGCAGTTCGGCACGCTGGACGCGCTGTTTCCTGGCCGCGTCGACCTGGGTCTGGGTCGCGCGCCGGGGTCGGACCAGCGCGTCGCGCAGGCGATGCGCCGCACGCTCGCTGGCGGGCCGGATGAATTCCCGCGCGATGTGCTGGAACTGCAGGCCTATTTCGCGGGCGACGAGCGGCTGGGCTTCCAGGCTACGCCCGGCGCGGGCGCCCAAGTGGAGATGTGGATTCTGGGGTCCAGCCTTTACGGCGCGCAGCTCGCAGCGGCTCTTGGCCTGCCCTATGCCTTCGCCTCGCATTTCGCGCCCGCCGCTCTCGACGAGGCCATCGCGGTCTACCGGCGCGACTTCCGGCCTTCCACGCGGCTCAGCCAACCCTATGTGATGGCAGGATATAATGTATTCGCCGCGGATAGCATGCAAGAAGCGGAACTGGTTGCATCGTCTATGCAGCAGACCTTCGTTCGCTTGCGTACGGGTCAGACCGGCAAATTGCAGCCGCCGATCCCTGGCTATTATGAAAGTTTGCCGCCGGGTGCGCGCGCGATGCTGGACGATGTGTTCAGCGCGAGCAGCATCGGTACGCAGAAAGATGTAGAACGCGACCTGGCCGCCTTCATCGACCGCACGGGCGTGGACGAGTTGATGATAGCCGCACAGATTTACGACTTCGATGCGCGCAAACGAAGCCTAGAAATTGCCATGGCGGCGGCAAAGGCCGTGGCGGGCTAACAGGTCAGGCCGCGCGCAACCGCCCGCCGCTCAACAGTCTGGTCATGCGCGGCGCCGCCCGGTTGAGCAACGACCCCAGCAGCAGCACCGCCACCAGCACCAGCAGCGGCTGCACCAGCAGATAGGCAGGATAGAGCGGCGAGCCGAGCTTCCCGAACAAGGCGCCCAGCACCGGCCCACCCAGCCAGATGAGGATGAGGTGCGAACAGAAAAGGAAGAAGGCAAAGGGTTCTATCCGCAGCAGGACGCCCCGCGCCGGGCTGGCCGCCAGCGCCCAGGCCAGCCGCCAGAAGCAGGTCGCTGCCGCCATGCGAACCGCGAGGTCCAGCAAGCCGACGCCCACGCCAGATCCCCGCTCCACATTCAGCGAGAAATAGAGCTGGACCATCATCAGCGACGCGAAGGGCAGTGCAGCCACCGGCCAGGAGAGCGCCGCGACGCGTTCAGCCAGGCCACCGCGCCGCGCGATCATGCCGATGATGAAGAAAAAAAGAATCGCCGGCCGCATCAGCAACGGCGGCCCCCAGCCCATCAGCTGGGCCAGCCCCGCCATGCCAGCAACGCAGACCAGCATCCAGCCGGGGAGCCGCACCAGCAGCGGCGCCGCCACCATGCACAGGAACAGGTCGCGCAGGAAGGGCATCTGCACATTGATGTCCGGGTTCCGGCTGACAATGAACAATTCCTGGAACAGCCAGTCGAACGAGACAGGCACCGGAGCGGGCAGATGGAGCAGCCAGGCCGCTCCCGACACGAACAGAATGGCAAGGCCGTTCCACATCACCATCGGCAACAGGATCGTACGCGCCTTTCTCAGCACATGACCGAGCCAGCTTTGCGATCGTGCCGAAGCGCCCACGAGCCAGCCGGATATGACGCCCAGCAGCGGCACGGCGCTGCGCCCGAAAATTTCCATCAGCAGCCATCGCAGATTTTCCTGCGTCGTCCCTCGGGCAATTTCCAGGTCATGACCATTGAGGCCGGTCCAGGCATGGACATAGACCACGCCCAATATGCAGATGACGCGGGCAATGGCGATCGCATCCGATCGGCGCGCCGCGTCGGCCGTCATCGTTTCCGCCAAACGCCTGTCCTGATTTGCGGCCGGCGCCCTGGGCAGGGAAGGCCGGCATTCGACATCCGACTGATCAATAAGCACGCCCAAGGCTGCGCGCCAGCGCCGGGGCGGCGGGCAGTGGCCAGGGCGAGGTGGATGGACGCCGTCCCCTAGGGCGGATCAGCGGCGGGGAAATCCTCCCTTCCCTTGCCGGGTCGGGCGAAGCTGGCCACCGGATAAGCCATTTCTTTACCTCTGGACGACTAAAACAGGGCGGGATGCCGGCTATTCGACGGCCTAGCGGGATTGAGAGAGTATATGAGCCACATGCCAGGGGCTGCAGAGTTCATTACCGGCCAGACACAGCCGATCGCCCGAAACGCCATGGGCGTCGTGTTCGAGATCGCGGGGTCCAGTTCCAAGGTACTGATCGATGCCGCCTTCGTAAGCGCGCTGGCCCAGGATGCCGATACGTGCATCGCCATGGCGGGCCAGGTCGGAAGCCAGGTGAAGATGCGCGTCGGCAACAGCTGGTTGATCGCCAATCTCCGCGCGATAGCGCTCGATCGGCGGGACAGCGGGACGATCGTCGCGGAAATCGACTTTCTGGGCGAAGGCGACGAGGAAAAGCTGACAGGGCGCATCTATCGCTTCCGCCGCGGCGTCACCCGTTACCCCGCTCCGGGCACGGAAATCCATCCGGTTTCCAGCGCGGACATGCAGCAGATTTATGCCGCCGACGACCGGCCGCATGTGCAGATCGGCACCGTTTACCCCACCGTCGACACGCGGGCGGCGCTATATGTCGATTCCATGCTGGGCAAGCATTTCGCTCTGCTGGGGTCGACCGGCACCGGCAAGTCGACCAGCGCCGCGCTGATCCTGCACCGCATCTGCGACCTGTCGCCGCAGGGCCATATCGTGATGATCGATCCCCATGGCGAATATGGCGCGGCCTTCCAGCAGAATGGCGAGGTGTTCGATGTCACGAACCTTGCCCTCCCCTATTGGCTAATGAATTTCGAGGAGCATTGCGAGGTATTCGTCACCTCGGAAGGCTCCGACCGCACCATCGACTGCGACATCCTGGCCAAATGCCTGCTCGCTGCGCGGCACAAGAACCGGCTGGCTGAAAGCATCGGCCGGCTGACGGTCGATTCGCCCGTCCCCTATCTGCTGTCGGACCTCACCAACATCCTTCAGAATGAGATGGGCAAGCTCGACAAGGGCACGGGCGCGCTACCCTATATGCGGCTCAAGACCAAGATCGAGGAGATCAAGGCCGACCCGCGCTACAGCTTCATGTTCTCCGGCATGCTGGTCGCTGACACGATGCAGGAATTTCTCGCGAAGATCTTCCGCCTGCCGTCGGGCGGCAAACCGATTTCGATCATCGACGTATCGGCCATGCCGTCCGACATCACGTCCGTGGTCGTGTCCGTCCTGTCGCGTCTGGTGTTCGATTATGCCATCTGGGCGCGGGATGAGCCGCAACGGCCGATCCTGCTCGTCTGTGAGGAGGCGCATCGCTACATCCCCAGCACCACGTCAGGCACCGGCCAGGCTGTCCGCCGCATTCTGGAGCGGATCGCAAAGGAAGGCCGCAAATATGGCGTGTCGCTGGGCCTCATAACGCAGCGCCCGTCGGACTTGGCCGAAGGCGTGCTGTCGCAATGCGGCACGATCATTTCCATGCGGCTCAACAACGATCGCGACCAGGCGTTTGTGAAGGCAGCCATGCCCGAAGGCGCGCGCGGGTTCCTCGATTCCATCCCGGCGTTGCGCAATCGCGAAGCGATCATCTGCGGCGAAGGTGTCGCAGTGCCGATCCGCGTCGCGCTTGACAATCTGGAAGAAGAACGACGCCCCGCATCCGGCGACCCGAGCTTCACGACGCTCTGGCGCGAAGCCGGCGGCGAAGCGGACATCCTCGACCGCACGATCACGCGCTGGCGCAGCCAGGGGCGGTAAGCCGATGGCCAGAGTCAGCCGGTCGGTGCGATCCGACCGGCAGGCTCGCTCTCCGCATTGATCGTCTCTCGGCATTCCTCCTCATGGGGAGGCACCAGCAGCTTCGCCTTCTTCCAGCCGCCTTGCAGATAATAGGCGATGGCGAATAGCAAGGTGATGGTTGCACCCACCGGGAAACTGAGCCAAAGCGCGTCCGCGCCCAGCGCATGGTAAGTCAGATCGTAAAAGCTCAGCCGCCCACCGAACAGGCCGAAGACCAGGATCAGCAGCGGCCCCATGACCACCCCATTCGCTCGCATGACACCGAAGAAAATCATGGAGCAGCCGAACAGCACATAACTCCAGCTCGCAAGCAACTGGATATGCCAGGCGACCGTTATGGCTGGGCTGCCTGATCCCAGAAAAAGCGCGAGCAGCGGTTCATGGAAGGTCAGCATGACGGCGACCATCGTGCCGGTGACGAGCAACAGATAGCCAATGCCATAGGATGCGATGCGCCCTACCCGGTCCCAGCGCCCCGCGCCGATATTCTGCGCCACCATCGCGCTGACCGCGCCACCCATCGCCATGGCGGGCATCTGCAGATAGGTCCAGAGTTGTTGCGCCGCGCCATAGGCGGCCGTCGTCACCAATCCTTCGCGGTTGACGAGGCCGATCATGACCAGGCCGGACGCCGACATGACGATCATCTGCAATCCCATCGGCAGGCCCTTGCGGACCAGTTGGCCTATCTGCGCCGCGGTCGGGCGCAGATAGGCGAGTTCCGCGCCCCGCAGGCGCAAGGGCAGATCGTTGCGGTAGATATAGAGAATGACGCCGATCAGACTGATGAAGCCCGCCGTGGCGGTCGCCGTCGCAGAGCCGGCTATACCCATCCGGGGAAAGGGTCCTATCCCCAGGATCAGCACGGGATTCAGCACCAGATCCACGCCGACGCTCACGAACATGAAGATCAGCGGCGTCCTGGCGTCGCCAGTGCCGCGCAGTCCCATCATGATCATGACACCAAGCAATGTCGCGGGCATGGCGATGAAGATGACGCGCAGATAGGTCAGCGCGAGATCAAATGCCTCGGCCGGCGTCGCCAATATCCGCAGCAAGGCGGGCGCGCCCAGCCATCCGACCATCGCCACACCCAGCGCCAATATCGTGCAGAAGCCGATGGCCGACCCGAACGCGCGGCGCGCGGCCGGCATGTCCCGCGCACCATAGGATTGGGCGATCACCACCGTCGCCGCCATGCCGAAACCGAAGACGACGGAGAACATCAGGAACATGATGATGTTCGCGTTGGCGGTCGCCGCCAGCGCCCGCTCGCCCAGAAAGCGCCCGACCCAGATCGCGTTGATCGATCCGTTGAGCGATTGCAGGATATTCGAGCCAAGCGTCGGCAAGGCGAAGACCAGCAAGGCGGGGCCGATCGGCCCCCGTGTCAGATCCCGTCCCTTGGCCCCTCCGCTCATCGTCTCTCCTTCATGCTTCGCAACCTCGATGAACGGAAACCCGTCAGGCCAGCCGTTCGAGCGCCGCCTTCAGCCTTTCCGCCTCGGCCGCCTTTTCCGCATGGTCCTCGCGCGCCTTGGCGACGGCTTCAGGCTTGGCCTTCTCGACAAAGCTGGGATTCGAAAGACGCCCGGACAGCGAATCCCGTTCCTTTTCCGCCGCTGCGAGCGCCTTGGCGAGACGCGCTTTTTCTGCGGCGATGTCAATCACGCCTTCCAGCGGCAGAATGAATGTCGCCTCATCAACGACGACCTGCGCCGCGCCACCTTCGACCGTGTCGCCAAAGGACAGGCTTTCGACCCGGCCAAGCCGTGCCAGTGCGCTGCCCTGCCGATCGATGCGGCGGCGGGTTTCCTCGGACGCATCATGGACCACCACCGCCAGCTTCGCGCCCGGCGGAACGTTGAGTTCCGTCCGCGCGGTGCGCATCGCGCTGATCAGGCGGATCAGCCAGTCGATCTCGGCCTGAGCCTCGCTATCCACGGCATAAAGCGCCTGCGGCCAGCGCGCGACGATCAGCTCGCCTTCGCGGCGGCCGGTCAGGTTCCACAGCTCTTCCGTGATGAAGGGCATCAGGGGGTGCAGCATGACAAGGATCTGGTCGAACGCCCAGCCCGCGACCGCCTTCGTCTCCGCATCCATCGACCCTTTGGTCAGCTCGATATACCAGTCGCAATACTGGTCCCAGACGAAGTGGTAGATGGCGTTCGCCGCCGCGTCGAAGCGCAGTTCGGCCATGGCGGTGTCGATCGCCTGCACGGTCGCGACCGTTTCCGCGATGATCCATCGGTTGACCGGAGCCTCCGCGCGGGGCGCTTCATGCGTCGTCGAAGCGGTGACGCCATTGGATTGCAGGAAGCGCGCTGCGTTCCAAAGCTTGGTCGCGAAATTGCGATAACCCTCGACCCGCTTCTCATCCATCTTCACGTCGCGGCCCTGGCTTTCCATCGCCGCCATGAAGAAGCGCAGCGCGTCCGCGCCAAACTTGTCGATCAGGCCTAGCGGGTCGACGACATTGCCCTTGGACTTGGACATTTTCTGCCCGTCCGCCGCGCGCACCAGGCCGTGGAGGTAGAGCTTGCGCCAGGGCACGTCGCCCATGAACTCCAGCCCCTGCATCGCCATGCGCGCATCCCAGAAGAAGAGGATGTCGAAGCCCGAGATCAGCAGGTCGTTGGGATAATGGCGCTTGAGCGTCGCTGTCTGCTCGGGCCACCCAAGCGTGCCGAAGGGCCAGAGCGCCGAGGAGAACCAGGTGTCGAGGACATCGGGGTCGCGGGTCAGCTTCTTGTTGCCGGCCAGTGCCTGCGCTTCCTCCTCGCTTTCGGCGACATAGGGATTGCCGTCCTCGTCGTACCAGGCCGGGATCTGATGCCCCCACCAGAGCTGGCGGGAGACGCACCAGGGTTGGATATTCTCCATCCAGTTGAAGAAGGTCTTTTCCCAGGTCTTGGGCACGATCTCGATCCGGCCCTCCCGCACGGCCTGCATCGGCGCGACGGCCAGCTTCTCCGCATCCACATACCATTGGTCGGTGAGCCATGGCTCGATCACCACGCCCGACCGGTCGCCGAACGGCGTCTGGATGGTACGCGGCTCGGCGTCGGAAGAAACATCCTCCCCGTCCTTGTTCTTCGTGACATGGGGCACCAGCAGGTCCAACGCCTTCATCTCCGCCACGACCAGTTCGCGCGCGCCGTCGACGCCGTCGCGCCGGAAACGGTGCAGCCCCAGGAAGCGCTCGGGGATCAGGCTGTCGGCGGTCTGGACCACATTGGCGTCGGCATCGAACATGTTGAGCATGTCGGCGGCCTTGAAACCGGCGCGCTTGCCCACTTCGAAGTCGTTGAAATCATGTCCGGGCGTGATCTTGACCGCGCCCGACCCCAGTTCCGGGTCGGCATAGTCGTCGCCCACGATCTTCAAGCGGCGGCCGGTGATCGGCTGGAGAATCTCCTTGCCGATGACCTGCCGGTAACGCGGATCGTCGGGATGCACCGCCACCGCCATATCCGCGAGCATCGTCTCGGGCCGGGTGGTCGCGACGACGATATGGTCGGCGCCATTCGCCAGGCGGACGCCGTCCGCCAAAGGATAGCGGAAATGCCAGAAGCCGCCCTTCACCTCCTGCGTCTCGACTTCCAGGTCGGAGATGGCGGAGCGGAAATGCGGGTCCCAGTTCACCAGCCTTTTGTCGCGATAGAGCAGGCCACGCTTGTGCAGTTCCACGAAGGTCCTGACGACCGCGCGCGAGAAGCCCTCATCCATGGTGAAACGTTCGTTGGCCCAGTCCATGGAGCAGCCCAGCCGCCGCAGCTGTCGCGTGATCGCGCCGCCGCTTTCGGCCTTCCATTCCCACACCTTGGCGACGAAATCCTCGCGGCTGAAATCGGTGCGCTTCTGCCCTTGCGCGTTCAGCTGCCGCTCGACCACCATCTGGGTCGCTATGCCGGCATGGTCGGTGCCCACCACCCACAGCGCATCCTTGCCGCGCAGCCGTTCATAGCGGATGACGATATCCTGCAACGTGTTGTCGAGCGCGTGGCCGATATGCAAGGACCCCGTCACGTTCGGTGGCGGGTTGACGATGGTGAAAGGTTCCGCATTTGGGCGTTCCGGGCGGAACAGGCCATTTTCCTCCCAATGGGCGTACCAGCGGGACTCGATTTCGGCGGGGTCGAAGGTCTTCGGCAATTCGGTCATGGGACGGGCCTTAATGCGCCCGCCCCTACCATTCCAGCGCTTTTACTTCTTCGTCCAGCGGTCAAGCCAGCCGAGCGCCTCATCATACCATTGCAGCGAATTGCGTGGCTTCAGGACCCAATGATTTTCATCCGGGAACACGAGCAGCCTGGACGGAATGCCGCGCCGCTGGAGCGCGCTGAACGCTGCCAGCCCTTGCGTATAGGGAATGCGGAAATCCTTTTCGCCGGTAACGACGAGCATCGGCGTCTTCCACGCTTTCACATGATTGACCGGATTCCCTTTCTCGAACTCTTCGGCCTGTTCATAATAGGGCCCGCCATGTTCCCATTCGTCGAACCATAGCTCCTCGGTCTCGTAGGCCATGGCGCGGGCGTCGAACACGCCGTCATGCTGGACCAGGCATTTGAAGCCGTCGGGCCACTGGCCGGCGATCCAGTTCATCATATAGCCCCCATAGCTGGCGCCGAGCGCGCAGGCATTGGTCGCGTCCAGCTGGCTATCCTTGGCGGCGGCAGCGGCAAGGCCAAGCTTCAGATCCTCGAGAGGCTTGCCGCCCCAGTCCCTGTTGATGCTGTCGGTGAAGGCCTGGCCGTAGCCGGTCGATCCATGGAAATCGACCGTGACGGCGGCATAGCCATGAGCGGCAAGGGCTTTCGGATTCCAGCGATAGGACCAGCTGTCGTTGAAGCTGCCCTGTGGTCCGCCATGCACCAGATAGGCTATGGGGAGCTTGCCCGTCGCCCCCTTGGGCTTCACGATCTGCCCCCAGACAGTGTCGCCTTTCGCGCCCCTGAAGCTGAAGCGCTGTACAGAGACGTCATCCACCTGGCTCATCTTTTCGGCGTTGACGCTGGTCAGGCGGACGGGCTTGCCGGTTCGTGGCATCTTCCAGAAATCGGCGGGCGACTGGATGCTGTCGAGCGCATAGACAAAACCGCCGCCCGCGACCGGCACGAGTGTCGAGACATGGCCACCCTGGGTCAGCCGCTCGACCTTGCCGGTAGCGGCATCCACACGGAAAGCGGGATGGTCGAGCATATCGTCGGCGGTGACGATCAGCCCTCGGCCATCGGCATCCCATGCGATCGATCCGATCGACCGGTCCCACCCTTCGGTCAGCGCCCTCGTCTCGCCGGTGGCGATGTTGCGCAGCATCAGCACCAGCCTGTCGCTTTCATAGCCCGGCCGCTTCATCGCGCCATAGGCCAGCCACTTCCCGTCAGGGGAAACCGTGGGCATCGTATCGGTAGCGTCATTGGCGTCGGTCAGGTTGACAGGCGCGCCGCCGCCCTCGGCGGGAACGGCGAAAATGTCGAGGTTGGTCGACAGGGGTTCGATCCGGCCCGCCTCGCGCATCGCGAAGAACAGCGTCCGGCCATCGCGGCTCCAGGCAATCTCGTCGGCGCCGCCGAAGGGCTTGGACGGGCTGTCGCCCACCAGGCCGCCCATGATCGACACCGCCTTGCCCCCGGTCGCGGGCATGATGAAAATCTGCGAACGCTGACCATCGGCCCAGGTGTCCCAATGGCGAACAAACAGCTGGTCATAGACCCTGCCGGTGCCAGCACCTGGCAGTGTGGCCGCCTTCGTCTCGTTCAGGCTTTTCGCGCCGACAGGGCGGTCCGCCCAGAGCGCGATCCGGTCGCCGGCCGGACTCGGCAGGAAGCCGGAGATACCGCCCGGCGCGTTGGTCAATTGCATCGCGTCGCCGCCCGCTACTGGAATCTTCCAGAGCTGGTCGTCACCGCTGGCATTGGAGAGGTAATAAAGGGTCGCGCCATCGGGCGAGAAGGCAGGCGCGCTCTCATCATGGTCGGGCGTCGATGCGATCCGGCGTGGCGCGCCCTTGCGGGACAGGTCGATCAGGTAAAGATCGGTCCGCCCCTTGTTAGCGGCGAGATCGGTTGTGCGCAGTTGATAGGCCAGCCATCGGCTGTCCGCGGACACGGCGGGCGCGCCGACACGGTTCAGCGCGACCATGTCGCCGGGCGTGAAGGGACGGCCTGCAACCGGAGCCGGAGCGAGCGGGAAAAGGGCAACAATGGAAAGCCCAGCAGCAAGGAGAGATTTCATGGATCATGTCCCCGTGGATCGTGGCGCCGGGGCACGGTTGGCCGGCGAGGCGCGAGAGCTATGGGAGAGGTTGTAGAAACCCCAGATCAGGCGCGCAACAATCAATCTCAACGGAGAAATAAAAACACAAGGCTTGGCGGTACCCTTCCGCCGCATCCGTCGCTTTTCCTGCCTTCGGTCGCCTGGCCGGGGCGACCCGGCACCCGTGGCCCGGCGGACAAAACGCGCCTAGCGCCCAGTGATACGGGCGATTTCCTTTGCCACCATGTCCTCGACAAGCGCGGGCAGGCGGTCGTCCAGCCATTCCTTGAGCATCGGCTTCAACATCGATCGGACAAGCCCGTCGAGCGTATTGTCCTCGCCATCCTTGGGAGCGACGAGCATCGAGGACAGGGCAGAGAGCGAATGGCGCGCCGCTACCTCGCTTTCGACGGACAGAATGGAACCCTCTTCAGGTGCCGCCCCGACGCGGGAAACACGGGAAGTCCTGTGGGCAGGCATCGGCTCCTCCACTCCAACCTCGTTAGTCAGTTCCAGCACTTCCTCGGTAGGCTGCACGGCGGCGACCGGCTCGGCCTCGACCGGGGCTTTGGCGGCAGCGTCGGCTTTCGCACGGCGCGCTGCGGGGGCAGCCGGTTCATCCTCTTCCTCCGCGATGATACGCTTAATGGAAGAAAGGATGTCCTCCATCGAGGGTTCCTTGCTCATGTCGCCCATGAATACCCCCTGTTAACCTAAGGTCGCTGCGCCAGATCAGCAGGCACATTGGCATTTTGTGCAGGCGTGTCAACGGTTCGCGTCGCCTGAGCCCTCGGGGCAGGGTCGAAATCCCAGTCGAACCACTTGCCTTTGACTCGTTCATAATTAACCATCGGGTCGTAAAGAGCGCCGGTTTCCAGGTTCAGGTCCTTGGCCTCCGCATGGCCCATGGCGGCAAGCAGGCTGAACGCCGCGACATAGGCGTTGCGCCGGGCGGACACGAGCTGAACCTTGGCATTCAGCGCCTCCTGCTCAGCGTTCAATATGTCCAGGACGGTACGACTACCCACGGAATTTTCCGCCCGTACGCCTTCCAGGGACAAATTGGCCGCTTCCACCGCTTTCTGGTTCGACTGGATCGTCTGCACGGCCGCCTGCCAGCTGGCATAGGCAGAGCGAGTCTGGGCGACGACGCTACGTTCGGCCTCGACCTCCTGCTCGATCGCCTGGGACTGGAATGCCTCGCTCTGCCGCACCTGCGCGGCCGGACGACCGCCCTGATAAAGGGGGAGCGTCACGGTCGCGCCGACCGCGACCTGCTTGTTGGCCCCGATGCTGCTGTCCAGATAGTCGGTATAGCTACTCTGGCTGAAGGCCGAGACAGTAGGCAGGACGGTCCCCATCGCCGCCTTCACGTCATAGCCCCTCGCCTCGCGCGCCTTGCGCGCCGCCAAGATGTCCGGATTGTCGGCCAGCGCCACCTGTACCGCCAGGTCAGGCGACGCCGGCAGGCCAGGCAGCGGTGGGGGAGGCTGAAGATCGTCAGGCGCGCTTCCCACCAGTGCGATGTAATTTTCGCGGCTGGTGATCAGGTTCGCTTCCGCCGTCTGCAGGTCGGACCGGGCCAGCGCTAGCCGCGATTCCGATTGCGCGACATCGGTGCGAGTCAGGTCGCCGACCTCGAAACGGTCGTTCGTCGCCTGAAGGTTGACGCTCAGCGCGTTTACGTTGGCGAGGTTGAGCGACACGATCGCGCTGTCACGGATGACGTCCATATAGGCCGCCACCACTCGGGAAAAGATCGTCGCCTCCGTGCCACGCAGATTGGCCTGGCCCGCCAGCACGCGCGTTTTCGCGGCCCTGACACTGTTGCGAACGACCCCGCCCTGATACAGTGGAACGTCAATATTGCCGGTGGCGTTGGCCGAGCGATGCGGCGTCAGGAACTGGTTGGAAGGACGGACGACAAGTTCCTGGAACTGGGCGCTTGTTCCTATTCTCGGGCGCCCGTCCGCCTCGCGGATCGGCACATTCTCGTCATTGGCGCGCTGTTCCGCCCTTGCGGCGGTGAGCGTGGGGTTGGCGAGATAGGCCTTGGCAAGCGCGCCCTGCAAGCTTTCCGCACCCGCCCTTCCCGCCAGGCTGGAGGATAGGAGCAGCACGACCGTGGCGGCAGAGCGCCGAAGATTCCGTAGCCTTGCTGTCATGCCCCCCCCCGGTCGGTTAGAATATGAAACGCTCCGGCGCGGCAAAACCGGGGAGCACCACCATCTCCATATCGGCCAGGCTGGCAAGGCCCAGCACGCCGGCTGCCACGCGTCCGCTGCACAGGCGGGTGACGCCGCGCTCCACGATTCCCGTCACGACCCGGGCACCGTCGGCCAGTTGCTGCACGAGCGCGGCAGGCACTTGCTCCACTGCTCCGTCGACAAACAGAATGTCATAAGGGGCGCCGGCCGGCGCGCCCGCATGGAGAGCCCCGCGCACCAGCGTCACGCCGGCGGCCTGTGTCTGCGGGCCACCCTCTTCCTCGACCGCGGTGATGTCAGCGCCAAGCGCCCTCAGCAATGCAACGCTATAACCGGTGGCAGCGCCGATCAGCAGCACCTTGTCGCCCGCCTCTATCCGCGCTTCCTTGAGCAGGCGCCCGGTGACGAGCGGCGGATTGAGCGCGCGTCCGTTTCCGAGCGGGATCGGGCGATCGACATAGGCCATGGCCCGGCGCCCGGCAGGGACGAAGTCTTCCCGGGGCACCCGCGCCATCGCCGCGACCACCCGCTGGTCATCCACGTCGCTGGTGCGCAGCTGGCTTTCGACCATTGCGGCCCGCATCGATGAAAAATTATGCTCGGTCACGACATACCCTCGATTGGCACGACTGTATTGGCGGCGCGATACAGCGCTCGCACTAACGGACCTCTAGATCAGCGAACTGGTCCCGCCAAGCGGGTTTCCACGGTCTTGACCGAGAATTTTGGCAGCCAGTGCCCGCCTGGCTTGACTTTGGATTGAAAGCCTCACATCTGCGGCGTCCCACATGCGCGAGGCCCGATGGCGGAGTGGTGACGCAGCGGACTGCAAATCCGTATACGCCGGTTCGATTCCGGCTCGGGCCTCCATATTGCTGTCAGCCAACGCTCGCTGATAATTGAAAAAACCCCTGATTTCCGCTAGTTTACAGGTAATCGCTGGTTGGCAGCGACTGCCTCTGTTTGCCTGTGACCGCAGACGATGGGGGCCTACCTTGGGGGCCTCGCGAGGCCCCCACAGCATCGAGGCCCCCAATGGCGCTGACCGATACGGCGATCCGAAACTCCAAGCCAAAAGCGAAGCCTTACAAGGTGACAGATTCTCAGGGGCTTTACCTACTGGTCAACCCAAAGGGCAGCAAGCTGTGGCGCGTCAAATACCGAATGAATGGCGTGGAGCGCAAACTGGCACTGGGGTCCTACCCGGAGATCACGCTGGCCGAGGCGCGCGCGGCGCGTGATGCCGCCCGCAGACAGCTTGCTCATTCGATTGATCCGAACAGTGCCAAACGGCAAGCGCGGATCGAGGCAAGCATCCGCGCCAGCAACAGCTTCAGCTGCGTGGCCCAGGAACTGATCGAGAAGAAAACGCGGGAGGGGCTGGCGGAACCGACGCTGGAAAAGATGCGCTGGTTCGTGAAGCTGCTTGGCACCGATTTCGGCAAGCGTCCCATAACGGAGATCACGCCGCAGGAACTGCTGCATGAACTTAGGAAACATGAACGGCGGGGCCGACTGGAGACGGCCAATCTCTTGCGATCCTTCGCCAGCCGCGTGTTTTGCTATGCGGTGGCAACGGCACGGGCAGAGCGCGACCCGGCTCAACTGCTGATAGGCGCGCTGACCACAGCGAAGGTCAAACACTTCCCGGCGATCACCGATGCCGCGACGTTCGGCGCATTGCTCCGGGCAATAGAGGATTATCAGGGCGATCCCGCCGTAATGTATGCCCTGAAACTCACGCCCCATGTGTTCCAGCGCCCCGGTGAAATCCGACAGTTGGAATGGAAGGAGGTCAACTTCGACAAAGCGGTCTGGATCATCCCCGAAGAGAAGATGAAGATGCGCCAGCCCCATTCGGTGCCCTTGTCCCGGCAAGCGTTGGCCATCCTTTCGGAGATGCGTTCCCTGTCCGGCTCCGGGCGCTACGCCTTCCCGTCAATACGGACACGGGCGAGGCCGATCAGCGATAACACGATCAACGCGGCTTTGCGGCGCATGGGTTACCCTCGGCCGACCGCATTCAGCTTCCGCCCCTTGCGGCCTTTCATGATGCCCACGGTTACTACGCCACCCGAGGTCATGAAACTTGCCACTGGACTCGACACAAGAGCCGCCTTGATCGCAGCCTTGGCCGCGAGAAATGGGGCGACGAAGGGTATGCACGCGAGGAGCTTGTGGCGGAATTAGGCGCGGCGTTCCTGGCGGCCGATCTTGGCTTGGCCGCCGAGCCTCGTCCGGATCATGCCAGCTATATAGCGAGTTGGATCAGGGTGCTGCAAAACGATTCGCGCGCCATTGTGCAGGCCGCAACCCATGCCGAGCGCGCCGTGGCCTATCTGCATCAACTGGCGAATCCCGACGAAGAGAAAGAGGCGGCATAGTCAGCCGATGAGCAAGGCCGCCCCGGACAGGGGCGACCACCTTGTTTGGTCCGCCCAGCCAGCCCCATGTGCGGGACATTCCCTTCGGCCTACCCTTGTGGTATAAGTATTGGGAAATCAATGTGATTCCCGATTGCAGTGTGACCGAACTGTGGCCTTTTTGGGGGCCTATTTTTCGACTGACAATCGATAGATCACTGAAAAATCAAACAAATTTGTTACCAATTCGATTCCGGCTCGGCCTCCAAATGGCAATGAAATTTCTCTGCTTCTGCATTCCCCGCTCGGCCAAGGATGGCCTCGCCCGGCCGTTCGAACCCGCCTTGATACTCATTGGGAACCACGCCTGGGGGCGAGGCACTTATGCCGCGATTGCCGCAGTGCAGGATGTTGATAAGTTGGCTGCATGATCGCCCCTAAGCCACTGGACCGTCGTTCGCTTGTCCTTGCGGCGCTGTCCACCGTGGTCGAATGGTATGACTTCACGTTGTTCCTCTACCTCGCAACCGTGCTCGCACGGCTGTTCTTCGTCGGTCCCAACGCGACGCTCACGACACTTGCAGGGTTTGCCGTCGCCTATCTGATGCGGCCGTTGGGGGCCATTGCGTTCGGGCATTTCGGCGATCGGCATGGACGGCGCACGACGCTGCTTACGTCCATGGCGTTGATGACGGTGTCGATGCTGCTGAGCGGCCTGCTACCGACAGCGGCGCAAATCGGGCCGGTCGCCGGGATATTGCTCCTGCTCCTGCGCTGCCTGATGGGTTTTGCCGTGGGCGGCGAATATACCGGGGTCGTCGCCTATCTGCTAGAGGGCGCGGCTCCGCATCGTCGCGGGCTCGTCACCTCCATGGCGGCGGCGACCAGCGAGGTCGGCGGATTGCTGGCGGCGGGCGCGTCGGCGTTGACCGTGAGCCTCCTTCCTGCCCCCGCGCTGGAAAGCTGGGGCTGGCGGTTGCCCTTTCTGTTTGGCGCGGCGCTGGCGGGCACGATCCTGGTGGCCCGGGCGGCGATGCGGGAATCGCCGGAGTTCGAGGCCCATCGCGCTGCGGGGACTCTGGCGCGCAGGCCGCTGAGGCATGTATTGTCACACCACAGATCCGGCATAGCGCGAGGATTTGCAATTTCCGCTCTTGGATCGATCACCTATTATATCGGCATCACCTACCTGCCGATCCATCTTGTGTCGGCAAACGGGATCAGCGAAGCGGACGCGCTCGAACTGGCGACGGTCGCCGCCGTCGCGGTGATAGTCGTGACGCCCTTCGTCGGCTTGCTCGCTGACCGTTTCGGGCGTCGCCGGGTGCTGGTAGCGCTCGCCATCCTGTCGGCGATCCTGCCTTATCTGTCTTTCCGCATGCTGGCCGGAGCCGGCGCATTTTCCGTGCTGATCGGGGCCGTGCTACTCGCCGCCCTGGCCGGCGGCGTCAGTGCCGTGGGCGCGGTGGCGACGGCCGAACAGGTCCCTGCCGTCGGGCGTCTAAGCGGGCTTGCCCTTGGCGCCACGACCGCAACGGCGCTGTTTGGCGGGCTTACGCCCTGGCTCGCGCAGGTGCTGACGGTATGGACCGGCTCGACCACGGCACCGGGCATCATGATCGCGCTGGTTTCGCTGGCGGTGCTTCCCGCGCTGTGGATGCTTCCTGAAACCCGGCCGTCTTGAGCTTGAAATCAGGCGAGATTTCACAAGGGGGGTTGGCTAAGCGGCACTTGCACTTCGCCTGCGCAGGCGGCACATCAATGCCATGCCGATGAATGAGAGGATCCCCATGAACCGTCTCGCGCGCGCCGGTCTGCTCCTGACCGCCATTACCGTCCCTGCCCTGCCCCTTGCGGCACAATATGCCGGTCAGGCAAGCCATGCCCCGTCTCAAAAGGTTGATCCGATCGCGGCCGCTGTCGCCGCCCCAAGCCGCAGCGACGCCAACCGGGCTCGCGACAGATATCGCCACCCGGCGGAAACTCTGGCCTTTTTCGGCGTCGCACCGGGTCAGACGGTGGTCGAATATAGCCCTGCTGGCGGCTGGTACACCGAAATCCTCGCTCCTCTGCTGCGTAAGAAGGGCACCTTATATGCCCTCCAGCCATCGGGTCGCTTCTTTGATGGCTATCGTGCGTTTCTCGCCACAAAGTCTGAGGTCTATGACAAGGTGAAGCTGGTTGCTTACCCGGAACAGACAGGAATGATCCCGGCTGGCAGCGTCGATACGCTGCTCACCTTTCGCAATGTGCACAATATGGTGATGGCCGGAACCGAAGCGGCCACCTTCAAGGCTTTTTACGACCTTCTCAAGCCGAACGGAACGCTCGGCATCGTCGATCACCGACTGCCCGAAGACCGGGACAGCAAATTGGAAAAGAGCAGCGGATATCTCAAGGTGTCGACTATTCGCCGCCTGGCCGAGGCTGCGGGCTTCGAATATGTCGGCGCATCGGAAATCAACGCCAATCCCAGGGATACGGCCGATTGGCCCAAGGGTGTCTGGACCCTGCCCCCCACCCTCACAAATGGCGATGTGGATAAGGCGAAATATCTCGCGATCGGCGAAAGCGACCGAATGACGCTGAAATTCCGCAAGCCCGCGGGATAATCCCTCCGTCGCCTCCAGGATAGAGCGGCATCGGCGAAGGGCGTTCGGAAACAGGCCTGAGTTGACCGCCGGTTCAGGCGATGAGACGCCATCCCACAACCAGCAGCACCAGCGCCAGCACGGGCCGCAGCGTGTTTTCGGAAATGCGCGTCGCCAGCAGCGATCCTATGATGATGCCCGGCAACGATCCCGCCAGCAGGTTTACCAGCAGCATCGGGTTGACATTGCCGATCCACAAATGGCCCAGCCCCGCCACCAGCGTCAGCGGCACGGCGTGGACGATGTCGGTCGCGACCAGTCGCTGCATCCGCATCCGCAGCGGATAGAGCGCCAGCAGCAACGTGGCGCCGATCGCGCCCGCGCCGACGGACGTCAGCGTCACCATGACGCCCAGCAACGCACCCGCCACCACGGTCAGCGCAGGCTGGACTCGTGTGAAACGGTCGGCCGTGCTCACCCTGCGCGCCAGTGCCCAGCGGTGAAACCGTCCCCGCAGCAGCGTGGCGAAGGCAGTGCCGATCAGCACGCAACCGAGCGCGGTGGTGACGATCCCGCCCTTGATCTGCGAGACATGCGCCTGGGACAGGACCAGCAACGTGATCAGCGCGGCCGGCAGGCTGCCCAGGCAGAGGCGCTTCACGACCGTATAGTCCGGGCCGCCGTCCGGGCCGCCATGCCGGTGGTGAATGACGCCGCCAACGGCTTTGGTGATCGATGCGAACCACAGGTCCGTGCCGACCGCCGTGGCAGGCGCCACGCCGAACAGCAGGATGAGGATGGGCGCCATCAGGGATCCGCCGCCCACGCCGGTCATGCCCACCATCAATCCGACGAACAGGCCTGCGAACGCATGCAGCCAATCCATATATGCCCTTCCCGCAACCGTCCCGACTGACAGCTTATCCGCCAGCGGCCGCCGCATCCAGCCTCACCGGCCGCTTTTGTCAACTGCGTTGATTATATTTGCCTGCTGGAGATGCGCGGCGCGGCTCTCGACTTCCCCACGCGCGAGCGGCTAAGGAGGACGCATGATGAAGCTGTTCATTGGCAACAAGGCCTATTCGAGCTGGTCGCTGCGGGGGTGGCTGGCCTGCAAGCTTTCCGGCCTTCCGTTTGAGGAAGTGGTCGTGCCGCTCTACGACGAAGCGTGGGAAAAGCGGCGCGAAGGCGACGAATTCGCCCCCTCGTCCGGCAAGGTGCCGATTCTGTGGGATGGCGATGACATCGTCGTCTGGGACAGCCTGGCGATCATCGAATATCTCAATGAGAAAGCGGGCGGCGACAAATTCTGGCCGGCCGATCCCGCCGCGCGCGCGATGGCGCGGTCGATGGCCGCCGAAATGCACAGCAGCTTCGCGGCGCTTCGCCGCGAGCACAGTATGAACATCCGCCAGATCTACGACGCGGTCCCCCCTTCAGAGGCGGTCGCGCAGGATATCGGCCGGATCATGGAACTCTGGGCTCAGGCGCGGGCGCGCCATGGCGGCGACGGCGAATTCCTGTTCGGCGCCTTCGGCGCGGCCGACGTCATGTTCGCGCCGGTGGTCACCCGCTTCATCACCTACCAGTTGCCCGTGGCCCGCTTCGCGCAGGCCTATATGCAGGCCGTGATCGCCCATCCCTGGATGCAGGAATGGATCGGCGGCGCGCAGGCGGAGGAATGGGTGATCGACCGATTCGAAACACCGCCGCAGTTCGGATGAAACCATTGCCGGACTTTGATTGGTCAGGAAGGGACCAATGGCACCGCTTTTACCCTCCATCGGTTCAACCAGCCGGAGAATAGGTTTCCAGTGAACGATCGACTGGGAAAGGCGAGAGGAAACGCCACACGCGTGGGATCGACGGAGTACAGGCGCTCCTGTTAGCAATGACCGTCGCGCGCACGGAACTGGTAAAAGCGATAGCTATAAGCGGGCTCGCTGCCTTTTCTCGAAGAACGAAATCTCGATCTTCCAGGCCCTTTCACATTCAATGACCCGCATGGTCCGATTAGCTATGTCCGCTTATCCCGCTCGCGAGCTAAAAGCCGCCTTTCCGTTCCTCACCCACGATGCCAAACAAAAAAGGCCGGCGGATTTTCATCCCCGGCCCTTTTTTTGAACGAACCCGCCCGTCAGCCGACGATTTCGTCGGCCTTGAAGAAATAGGCGATCTCGATCGCCGCATTTTCGTCGCTGTCGGAACCATGGACCGAATTGGCTTCGATCGACTCGGCATATTCCTTGCGGATCGTGCCTTCGTCGGCATTGGCGGGGTTGGTGGCGCCCATGATGTCGCGGTTGCGCTTCACGGCGTCCTCGCCTTCCAGCACCTGGACGACGACCGGGCCGGAAATCATGAAGGCAACCAGATCGGCGAAGAAAGGGCGTTCCTTGTGAACGGCGTAAAAGCCTTCGGCCTGCTCGCGGCTCATGCGGATGCGCTTGGACGCGACGACCCGCAGGCCCGCTTCCTCCAGCTTCTTGGTCACGGCGCCCGTCAGGTTGCGACGAGTCGCGTCGGGCTTGATGATCGAAAAGGTGCGGGTGACGGCCATGAGGCTCAAAAGCTCCGAATTGTTGGAATTGGAATGGCGCGCCCTTTAGACCGGGCCGTTCGGCACCGCAAGGGGCGTCGGCCAGCCGCGCTTCAGGGGCCTTGCACCCATTTGCGACCATCCTGCCGCCAGAAGCGCGGACTGACGCCGTCCCGCTTGGCCAGCGCCCGCCAGTTGTCGCGGGCATCATCGATGGAAGAGGCGTCGAAAAAATAGAAGGCGCGCTCAAACGCCAGCGCATCCTCGCGCCACAGGCCGTCGGCCAGCGCGATATGACGCGCGCCGTTGGCAGCGACGCAATCCGACGCGAGCAGCACCGGCTGAAGGGATTCCCGCCCCTCCCCGGCCCGGCCGTGGGCAAGGAAGCTTTCAGGCGGCCCCGCCCACAGGCCAGCGGATATGCGGTCAAGCTGCGCGCCATCCCGCGCCACCACCAGCAGCCGCTCGCCCAGCGCCAGCACGCGTCCGGCTATGGCGGGCAAAACCTGTTCGACCGGGTCGCGGCTCAGCTGATAGAAATCGACCTGCATCATTGATCCCTACCCTGTTCCCGCCGTTCGGACGAGACCCGTCTCGTTCAAACGGCGCGAACAGCGGCAGGGCTTCCCTTATTTCTCGAACCTGTCCGTCACCAGCCGGTCGATCAGCCGCACGCCATAGCCGGTCGCGCCCTTGTCCCAGGTGGCACCGGGTTTGTCGGCCCAGACCATGCCGGCAATATCCAGATGCGCCCATTTGACGCCATCGTCGACGAACCGCTTGATGAACTGCGCGGCGGTGATGGATCCGGCATAGCGCGCGCCCATATTCTTCATGTCGGCGATCGGGCTGTCGATCAGCTTGTTGTATGCATCCGACAGCGGGAAGCGCCACAGCTGGTCGCCACAGGCCTTGCCCGCCGCGATCAGGTCCTCTGCGAGGCCTTCATCATTGGCGAAAAGGCCGGCATATTGATCGCCCAGCGCGACGATCATGGCGCCGGTCAGCGTCGCAAGGTCGATGATAACCTCGGGCGCATAGGTCTTCTGCGCCCAGGTGATGACGTCGCACAGCACGAGCCGCCCCTCGGCGTCGGTGTTGATGACTTCGATCGTCTGCCCGGACATGGAGGTCACGATGTCGCCCGGCCGCTGTGCATTGCCGTCGGGCATGTTCTCGACAAGGCCGCAGATGCCGACCACGCGCGCCTTGGCCTTGCGCGTTGCCAGCGCCTTCATCGCGCCCGCGACCGCTCCAGCGCCGCCCATGTCCCACTTCATGTCTTCCATGCCGGCGCCGGGCTTCAGCGAAATGCCGCCGGTGTCGAAGGTCACGCCCTTGCCGACGAAGACGACCGGCTTGTCGGCCAGCCCGCCCGTGCCGTCCCATTCCATCGCCAGCAGGCGCGGTTCGCGCACCGAGCCCTGCGCCACGCCGAGCAGCGCGCCCATGCCCAGTTCCGCCATCGCCGCCTTGTCCAGCACCGTCAGCTTGATGCCCAGCCCTTCCAGATGACGGCACCGTTCGACAAAGCTTTCGGGGTAGAGGATATTCGCCGGCTCGGAGACCAGCTCGCGGGTGAAGGCCACGCCCTGTGCGACAGCGGACAACCGTTCCCACGCCGCTTCCGCGCCATTGGCAACCAGCGTGATCTTCGTGAGCGTAGGCTTGGCCTTTTCCGGCTGGCGAGTGCGGTAGGTGTCGATGCGCCAGGCTCGCAGTTGCGCCCCGGCGGCAAGGCGCGCCGCATTCTCGCCGGACGCGCCGCCAAAGAATTCGACCGCCGCGTGGGCCGCGCCGCTCGTCAGCAGCTTGGCGGTCAGCGCCGCGCCCGCGCGCTCGAAATCATTCTCGCTGCCCGCCCCGGTGCCCACCAGAACAACGCGCAGCACCTTGCCGCCTTCTTCCACAAAGCTTTCAAAGCTGCTGCCCCCCTCACCCGTGAAGCGGGCCGCCTGCGCGCCGGCTGCCAGCGTCGGCGCCGCGGAAAGCGGCAGGGCATCGAAGCCGCCCTTGGGAACGGCAAAGACCAGAGTGTCGGCGTCGGGACGCACCGGGCTGAACGCGATTTCCATCAAGGGCTCTTCTTCCTTGTCTTGATTAGGGGGAGGACCGTCCTTTGTCAGATAATGTTCATTGTCCATTCTGGCAAAGCCGTTCGGCCGATTTCCGACAAAAGGGGCTGACGAATGATTGCGGCGCTGGCAAAGCAATGCGATAGGCGGGCAACAAAGCGCCCTTGAAGAGGCCCGATCCCTTGCTCACAGCGTCCCCCCTGCGTCTTAAACATCTGCTCTGTGCCGGCGCCGCCCTTGCCTGCATCGTCGCTGCCGCCCCTGCCATGGCCCAGGAACTCCAGACGCCCCAGCGTCCGGTCAGCGCGCCCGACGCGCCCGTGCCGGCCAGCGATGAGCAGATTGGCTTCGCCGCCGACGCGCTGGAATATGACAGCAATTCGGAAATCGTGACCGCCACCGGCAATGTGCAACTGCTGCGCGAAGGCAACCGGCTGCGCGCCGACAAGGTGGTATGGAACCGCACCACCGGCCAGGTCGAGGCCCGGGGCAATGTCTCGGCCACTGATCCGGAAGGCAATATCGCCTATGGCGACCGGTTCCAGGTGACCGATACGTTGAAAGACGGCACGGTCGAAAATATGCTGCTGGTGCTGCAGTCCGGCGGCCGCCTCGCTGCCGTCTCGGGTCAGCGCGTCAACGGCGTCTACACACTGCACAAGGCCGCCTATACCGGCTGCCAGGTCGAGGACAGCGATGGCTGCCCCAAGGAGCCGACCTGGCAGATCAAGGCGGTCAAGGTCGTCTATGATCCGGTCCGCGCCCGGGTAAGATATCGCAACGCCAGCGTCGAACTGTTCGGCTTGCCGCTGATCCCGCTGCCCGGCTTCTCCCATCCGGTGGGTGACAATGGCGGCACGGGTTTGCTGGTGCCCGACCTGCGCTACAACCGCACCAACGGGCTTGAAGTCGCGCTGCCCTATTATATCAAGCTGGCGCCCAATCGCGACCTGACGATCACGCCGCACGTCTATTCCGACACGCTGCCGATGCTACAGGCCAGTTTCCGCCATCGCTGGGATCGCGGCGCCTATCAGGTCACCGGCTACGTGACGCACGGCAGCCGCCTCGACCCGGGCACCGACACGACCGGCATAGCGGCCAATTCGCAGAAGGACTTTCGCGGCTATCTGGATGCCAGCGGCGCCATGCAGTTGACGCCGGAATGGAGCATCAACGGGTCGATCCGCGTGGCCAGCGACCGCACCTTCCTGCGCCGCTACGACATCAACCGGGATGACCGGCTGCGCTCGACCATCGGCGCGCAGCGGATCGGCGAAAACAGCTATTTCTCGATCGCCGGATGGGCGGTCCAGACCCTGCGCCTGGGCGATTCGCAGGGGCGCACGCCGATCGCGCTGCCTGTCATCGACTATCGGCTGCGCCTGGCCGACCCGCTGCTGGGCGGGCGCATCCAGCTTCAGGCGAATACGCTCGCCATCACCCGCACACAGGGTCAGGACACGCAGCGCGCCTTCGCTGCCTTCGAATGGAACCTGCGCAAGCTGACCGGCATGGGACAGGAGGTGAATTTCACCACCTATCTGCGCGGCGACATCTACCACAGCAGCGACAATCTGCTGAATGACATCACCGGCTATGCCGGCAATCCGGGCTGGCAGGCGCGCGGCATCGCGGCCGCCGCCATCGACGTGCGCTGGCCCTTCATCGGCGAGGCATTCGGCGGGGTACAGCGGATCGCCCCGCGCGTTCAGATCGTCGCGGCGCCCAGGCTCGCCAACCTGTCCGTCCCCAATGAAGACGCGCGAGCGATCGACCTGGAGGACAGCAACCTCTTCGCGCTCAACCGTTTCGCGGGCTACGACCGGTTCGAAGATTCGACCCGCATCACCTATGGCCTGGAATATAGCCTGTCGCTGCCCGACTTCTCGCTGGAATCGGTTATCGGCCAGAGCTACCGGCTCAACAATCGCGAAAGCATCCTGCCCGACGGCACCGGCCTGTCCGACCGGCTGTCGGACATCGTCGGCCGCACCACCGTGCGCTACAAGGATTTCGTCAGCCTGACGCACCGCTTCCGCCTGGACAAGGACGGCCTCGCGATCCGGCGTAACGAAATCGACGCCACCATCGGCAGCCGCAAGACCTATGCGATGGTTGGCTATCTCAAGCTCAACCGCAACGCCGCGGCGGGGCTGGAGGATCTGCGCGATCGCGAGGAACTGCGGCTGGGCGGCCGGGTGCAGTTCGCACGCTTCTGGTCGGTGTTCGGATCGACCGTCATCGACCTGACCGACAAGAAGGAAGATCCGCTGAGCGCCGCCGATGGCTATGAGCCCGTGCGCCATCGGCTGGGGATAGCCTATGAGGATGACTGCCTGACGCTGGGCTTCACCTGGCGCCGCGACTATCTCGCCGCCGGGGATGCGCGAAAGGGCAACAGCTTCCAACTACGGCTGGCTTTTCGCAATATCGGCATATAAGGATCAGCCTTCCCGATCAGGGCCGGTCCTGGCCGCTCAGGACCGGTTAAGGCGGACCGGCGCATCACGCGCCGTACCGTATTGGAGAGTTTAGCCGACGATGCAGCCTGTCGTTTCCCCGTCTTCCCGCCTCTGTCGTTCCGTTCGCGCCGGTGTGCACGCCCTGCTCCTGTCCTCGATCCTGCTGGGGTCGAGCGTCACGCACCTCGCCGCGCAGACGGTTGACGATGACGACAAGGTCGCGACGCAGCAGCTGAATCTGCCCAAGGACGTCACGATCTTTGGCAAGAGCGATCCCAACGTGCGCAAGGCGACGGCGATCGTCAACGGCCGCATCATCACCGGCACCGATGTCGACCAGCGCCTGGCGCTCATCATCACCGCCAATGGTGGCAAGGTCTCGCCGGATGAAAAGGAGCGGCTGCGCGTCCAGGTGCTTCGCAACCTGATCGACGAAACGCTCCAAATCCAGGAAGCGGCCGCCCACGACATCAAGGTCGACCCGGCGGAAATCGACCAGAGCTATGAGCGGGTCGCGGCCAATTTCCACCAGTCGCCCGCCCAGTTCGACCAGTATCTGCGCAGCCAGGGCAGCGCGCCCGCCAGCATCAAGCGCCAGATCGAGGGTGAACTGGCCTGGAGCCGCCTGCTCCGTCGCAACATCCAGCCCTTCGTCAATGTGTCGGCGGACGAGGTCAAGTCGGTGGTCGACCGGATGAACGCCGCGAAGGGCAGCGAAGAATTCCGCATCGGCGAAATCTATCTGTCGGCTACCCCGGAAAACCAGGCACAGATCGCCGCCAACGCGCGCAACATCATCGAACAGATCAAGCAGGGCGGCAGCTTCGCCGCCTATGCGCGGCAGTTTTCCGAAGCATCGACCGCCGCGGTAGGCGGTGACCTGGGCTGGGTGCGCCCTGCCCAGTTGCCCGACGAACTGGCCAAGGCAGCGACCCAAATGCAGGTCGGCCAGATCGCCGGTCCCATCCCGGTGCCCGGCGGCATGTCGCTGATCTACGTGATGGACAAGCGCAAGGTGCTGACCGCCGATCCGCGCGACGCCTTGCTGAGCCTCAAGCAGCTGTCGGTCAGCTTCCCGGAAGGCACGACGAAGGAGCAGGCGAGCGCAAAGGCGGCCGCCTTCGCTGCGCAGGCCAAGGCGATCAAGGGTTGCGGCCAGGCCAATGAGATCGGCGGCAAGATGGGCGCCGACGTGGTCGACAATGACAATGTCAAGGTCCGCGACCTGCCGCCGCAGTTGCAGGACATCCTGCTGAACCTGCAGGTCGGCGAAGCTACCCCGCCCTTCGGTTCGATCAAGGATGGCGTGCGCGTGCTTGTCGTCTGCGGCCGCGACGATGCGTCATCCGCCGCCGCGCCCAATCCCGAACAGATCATGGCCCAGCTTGAGGAAGAACGGGTCAACAAGCGCGCGCGCATCTATCTGCGCGATCTTCGCCGCGATGCCGTCATCGACTATAATTGACCCGGCCGCGTCCCGGCCGGACTTGCGGCCTTTCGCGGTGACGCTGGGTGATCCGGCGGGGATCGGGCCGGAAATCGTGGCGAAAAGCTGGGTCATGCGCGCCGCGCGCGGCCTGCCTTGCTTCTTCGCGGTGGGCGATGCCGCCTCGCTGCGCGCAGTGTGGGCCGGCCCGATCCAGCGGATCGCGACACCGCAGGAAGCAACGGCGGTCTTCGACACGGCGCTTCCCTGCCTTCAGATCGCCGAAGCGGGAGAAATCGTGCCCGGCGTGCCCAGCATGGATGGCGCCCGCACCGCTTTCGAGGCGCTCGAAGTCGCCGTGGGCCTGGCACGCGCCGGATCGGCCGCCGGCATCGTCACTGCTCCGGTGGGCAAGGAACAGCTCTACGGCGTCGGCTTCACCCATCCGGGCCAGACGGAATTCGTCGCCGAACGCTGCGGCGTGGCGCCGCACAATGCGGTGATGATGCTGGCCGGCCCCTCGCTCAAGGTTGTGCCGGTCACCGTTCACATCCCGCTGGCGGACGTGCCATCGGTCCTCACCGTCGATCTGATCCGCGCCCGCGCGCTCACCACGGTCAAGGGCTTGCAGCGCAATTTCGGCATCGCGCGTCCCCGCATCATGGTTGCCGGCCTCAACCCCCATGCGGGCGAAGGCGGCGCGCTCGGCCGCGAAGAGGTGGATGTCATCCGGCCTGCCGTGGACTCCTTGCGGGACGAAGGGATGGACATTGTCGGCCCGCTGTCTGCTGACGGGCTGTTCCATGCCCGCGCGCGCGAAACCTATGACGCGGTGCTGTGCATGTATCACGATCAGGCGCTCATCCCCCTCAAGACGCTGCATTTCGATGAAGGCGTCAACATCACGCTGGGCCTGCCGGTCGTGCGCACCTCGCCCGACCATGGCACCGCCTTCGGCATAGCCGGCACCGACAGCGCCAATCCCGGCGCGATGATGGCGGCGCTCAAGATGGCTGCCGAAGCCGCACGCGCCCGCCTGACGCATGACGGCTGAAAACCGACCTTCGCTACCGCCGCTGCGTGAGGTGATCGCCGCGCACGGGCTGCAGGCGAGCAAGGCGCTGGGCCAGAACTTCCTGCTGGACGAGCAGTTGCTGGATCGCATCGCCGCGATACCCGGCACGCTGCGGGACCGGCCCGCATTCGAGGTCGGCCCCGGCCCCGGCGGCCTCACCCGCGCCATCCTGCGCGCCGGGGCGCGGCTCGTAGCGGTCGAGCGCGACCATCGCTGCCTGCCCGCCCTGTCCCAGCTGGCGGAAGCTTTCCCCGGACAGCTGCGCGTCATCTCCGGCGACGCGATGCAGGTCGACGCCCGCTCCGAAGCCGGCGAGGGCGCGCACATCATTGCCAACCTCCCCTATAATGTCGGCACCGCGCTGCTGATCGGCTGGCTGTCGGCGGACTGGGTTCCCCTGCCCTGGTGGTCGTCCCTCACCCTCATGTTCCAGATGGAAGTGGCCGAACGGATCGTCGCCAGGCCGGGCGGCGACCATTATGGCCGGCTCGCCGTCCTCGCCCAATGGCGCGGCGAGGCGCGCATCGCGATGAAAGTCCACCGCAGCGCCTTCACCCCGCCGCCCAAGGTGATGTCGGCTGTCGTCCACATCACCCCCCGGCCCGCGCCCGAAGGCGTGCAGCTCAAGCATCTCGAACGCCTTACCGCCGCCGCCTTCGGCCAGCGCCGCAAGATGCTGCGCCAAAGCCTCAAGGGCCTGCCCGGCGCGCTCGACGCGCTGGACGTGGTGGGCATCGATCCCCAGCGTCGGGCGGAAACCCTCAGCGTCGAAGAGTTCGTGAACGTCGCGCGGGTGTTGGGGCAGACCTGAGGCAAGGCGCTGGGTTGGGATGGACGGGAGGAAATGCCATGCCGTCATCCGGGCGAAGGCATGTATGACCCGAAAGGGTGGGTAGGAGACTGTTGGGTTCCGGTTGGGGAAATCAATTAGCGGACATCGCGTCGGTGAGCGGGCCGGGTTTGCGAGACCTTCAAGAACGGCCCATCTGAGAAATGACAGTACCCGAGCACCATCATTGCGCCGGACCACTAGGTCTTACAGGAGGCGTAGGATCCGATGACGGTGAAGGGTTTCGGTCGCCGGGGAGCATTCTGAAAGGTGCGTTCGTCTGCGTAGATGCCAACGCGCTTATCCTTCAACCTAGGTGTCACGACAGATTTAGACAGGTCCGCATCGGTTTCGGTGGCGTAGATCGCTCCGCCTTTCCAATATGCTGTGATCGAAACACAGGCTCCGTTCGCTGCTCCTCCATCTCGCGCCGCGTCCATGAACGTGATGGGTGTGGCGTTCGTGAAATTACACTTCGCCGGATCGCCCCATGCTCCGGTGATGATCTGGTCGCTTAAGTCCTCTTGGGGCGGAGGTGTCTGAGCCGAAAGCTGTGTCGCCAAACCTATAGCGGAAGCCGCCAAGCAGATTATCCGCCAAATGTTCATCCGCGCACGCTATCATGATACAAACCGTCCGCAATAAGATATGCTCGGATGCTAACGCGACGGCAAGAACCGGTCGCAAGCCGCCGCCTCGCTCAGCCCGATGGCGCCATCGCCTCGCCATCCACAACGATGGTCGCTCGACGATGTCAGGTCTGCAAGACCGCCAGTCTTACGGCGTCTCTGTCGTCGCGGCCTTCGGGACCGCGACCCCATCCTTCGCGCTCAGCACCGTCGACGGCGGCCCTTTTTCGATCGCCGCGGCGAGCTTGCCGACAGCGGCGCAGTCCGTCTTGCAGAGGCTCTTGGCCTGGGCGAGAGTCTCGCGCGCCTTGGCAATGGCGCCCTTTTCCACCATCGCTTCGCCCTGACCGACCAGCGCGTTGACGTCGGTCGGGTCCAGCAGCAGCGCCTCGCGATACAGGCGGATCGCCTTGCCCTGCAAGCCCTGCGCCCGCGCCACCTGCGCGAGTTCGACATAGGCGCCGCGATTGCGCGGGTCGACCGACAGCGCGGTTTCCAGCGCATCGGTCGCTGCCTGATAGTTGCCGGCCTTGCGCGCGGCGGCGCCCGCCTGCTGCCATTCGACCGACAGCGGCGAAATCTGCGTGTCCGGGCGCTGGGTCAGACCGACGCTGGAAACGGTAGTAAGGACGACGGCCAGGGCGATCGAAGCAGGGGTAAAACGCATGCACAACTCCAGCCATGTTTCAGGCGTTGATTCCGGGCCAGTGTCACCATTTCGCAGGGGCTTGTCCATCGCCTCTTTCACGCGGGCGCTTTTAGACGGGCGAAATAGAAGCCGTCCGTCGCATCATGGCCCGGCGTCAGCAGCCGTCCTGGCCCATGCGGCCGTCCCGCCGCCATCGCGACCGGATCGGCCGTCCAGCGCGGATGCCGTGCGAGGAAGTCCTCCACCTGATCCCGTCCCTCCCTGTCGGTCAGCGCGCAGGTAGCGTAGACCAGCACGCCGCCGGGCGCCAGCAGCGGCGCGGCGAAATCCAGGATGCGGGCCTGTTCGCGCACCAGCCGGTCGAGCCGCGCCGGGTTGAGCCGCCAGCGCGCCTCGGGATTGCGCCGCCAGGTGCCCGTGCCCGAACAGGGCGCGTCGACCAGCACGACATCCGCGCGGCCGTTGAGACTCTCCAGCGCGCCCGCCTCATGCCCCTGATCGAGCAGCAGCGTTTCGATGAAGGTCGCGCCCGCGCGAACGGCGCGAGGGTCGAGCCGCGCCAGCCGCGAGCGGATCGTGTCGGCGGCGATCAGCGTTCCTCGCCCCGCCATCGCCGCCGCCAGCGCCAGCGTCTTGCCCCCGGCCCCGGCGCACAGGTCGATGACGGTCATGCCCGGCTGCGCGCCGCAGGCGGCAGAGATCAGCTGGCTTCCGGCATCCTGCACCTCCACCCGCCCGTGTTTCCAGGGGTCGCTCTGCTCGACCGGCCAGCCCTCGGGCAGGCGCAGCGCATCCGGCAGTCCGGCGATGCGAACGGCTTCGGGGAACAGCGGGGCTACCGCGTCCGGCAACGCCTTCAACCGATTGACCCGCAGATCGACCGGCGCGCGTCCCAGCAGCGCATCCTGCTCGACCGGCGCGGCGAGCAGTGGCTCCAGCCAGCCAGGAACGCTGCCCGGCAAGGCCTCTGCCTCACCGGGCGCGATCGGCGGCGGCCCATGGACCGATCCGTCGAACAGCGCGCCAAGCTCCGGCCGCTCCCGGGCGAGGCCGATCATGGCGGCACGGCCGCTCTCGGGGCGCTCTGCCGCCCGGCGCACCGCGTCATAGACATGGTCGCGCACCGCCCGCCGATCGCGCGATCCGGCGTAGCGGCGTTCCTTGAAATAGCGCGCGATCAGCGTGTCCGCCGCCGGACCGCCGTCGCGCGCGGACGCGATGATGGCGTCGACCAACTCGATCGCGGCCTGCACGCGGGCGGCGGGCGTCATGCCGCGCCGTGCTCAGCGCGTGGGGTAATTGGGCGCTTCCCGCGTGATCGTCACGTCATGGACATGGCTTTCGGACAGGCCCGCATTGGTGATCTGGACGAAGCGGGCCCGCTGCTGCAGATCCTTGATCGTGCGGCTGCCGGTATAGCCCATGGCCGCCTTCACGCCGCCCACCAGCTGGTGGATGACATCCTTGGCCGGGCCCTTGAACGGCACCTGGCCCTCAATGCCTTCGGGCACCAGCTTCATCTGGTCCTTGATGTCCGCCTGGAAGTAGCGGTCGGCGGACCCGCGCGCCATCGCGCCGACGCTGCCCATGCCGCGATAGCTTTTGTAGGCGCGGCCCTGATAGAGGAAGGTTTCGCCCGGCGCCTCGGCGGTGCCGGCCAGAAGCGACCCCACCATGACGCACCCGGCTCCCGCCGCCAGTGCCTTGGCCAGGTCGCCCGATGTACGCAGGCCGCCGTCGGCGATCACCGGTACCCCCTGCTTCGCCGCTTCATTGGCGGCGTCCATGACGGCGGTCAGCTGGGGCACGCCCACGCCCGCGACGACGCGCGTCGTGCAGATGGATCCGGGCCCGATGCCGACCTTCACGCAATCCGCACCCGCGTCGATCAGCGCCTTGGTCGCTTCGGCCGTGGCGACATTGCCGGCGACGACCTGGACATGGTTGGACAGGCGCTTCACCGCCTCGACCGCGACGGCGACCTGCCGGCTGTGGCCATGCGCGGTGTCGATGACGATCAGGTCGCATTCCGCGTCGATCAGCGCCTCGCTGCGCTCCAGCCCCTTGTCGCCGACGGTGGTGGCGGCAGCGACGCGCAGACGGCCGGACCCATCCTTCGTCGCCTGCGGGTAGGTAACGGCCTTTTCAATGTCCTTGACGGTGATGAGCCCGACGCAATGATAATGCTCGTCCACCACCAGCAGCTTTTCGATCCGGCGCTGGTGCAGCAGGCGCATCGCCTCGTCCTGGCCGACGCCGACCTTGACCGTTGCCAGATTATCCCTCGTCATCAATTCCCTTACGGGCTGCGCGGGGTTTTCCGCGAAGCGCACGTCGCGATTGGTGACGATGCCCACCAGCTTGCCCGATGCCTCGACCACTGGAATGCCGCTGATCCTGTGGCGGGCCATCAGCGTCTGCGCGTCGGCCAGCGTCGCATTGGGCGTGATGGTGATGGGATTGACCACCATGCCGCTTTCGAAGCGCTTGACCGCCCGCACCGCCGCTGCCTGCTCTTCGACCGACAGGTTGCGGTGCAGCACGCCGATGCCGCCCAGCTGCGCCATGACGATCGCCATGTCGGCTTCCGTCACCGTATCCATGGCGGACGAAAGGATCGGGATGTTGAGCTTGATTGCCTTGGTCACATGGGTGCTGGTATCGGCTTGGCTCGGCAACACATCGGATTCGGCGGGCTGCAACAGCACGTCGTCAAAGGTGAGGCCTAGGCGGATATCCATGTGAAGCCACTTTCTGCTGTGCGAGCCTGCGGGGCCCGCTGGGATTCGTGGCGGCCCATGTAACCATTAACCAGCAATACGGCCAGACCTTGGATCGCATTTTCTTCGCTGGCGCGCGGAAGGCGCCGTGCGTCCGCGCGATCAGTCCGCCGATTCAGATGGCAGAGCATCAGGGTTGCCTGCACTGAAAGGAAACCCAAGCCATGAAAAAAAGGGCGCGGCACCCGCCACGCCCTTTTTTCATTCTTTCTGACGCACTTCAGATCCCGGCTGGCGAAGGCTCCCCGAAAGGTCCCTTGCGCTTGCGGGTCCGCGGGATGGACGACCCCGCCGCCGGCATGGTCGACGGCTTGATCGTGGTGCCGTCGTCCCGAGTGATCTCGCCCTTGTCGAGCAGCGTCTTGATCTCGTCGCCGCTCAGCGTCTCATATTCCAGCATGGCGTTGGCCAGCAGGTGCAACTGGTCTTCATGACTGTTCAGGATCTCCTGTGCGCGGGCATAGCCCTGCTCGACAAGACCACGGATTTCGCTGTCGATCAGCTTGGCCGTCTCGTCCGACATATGGACGCGCTGACTCTGCGAATAACCGAGGAAGGTCTCGCCCTGCTGCTCCTCATATTGGAGCGGACCGAGCTTTTCCGACATCCCCCATTGCGTCACCATGTCGCGGGCCAGCTTGGTCGCATATTGGATGTCGCCGGACGCGCCGCTCGACACCTTGTCATGACCGAAGATGATCTCTTCCGCCACGCGCCCGCCCATGGCGACGGCCATGTTGGCGTGCATCTTGTCACGGTGATAGCTGTAGCTGTCGCGCTCGGGCAGGCGCATCACCATGCCCAGCGCACGGCCGCGCGGGATGATCGTCGCCTTGTGGATGGGGTCGGACGCCGGTTCATGGACCGCGACGATGGCATGGCCCGCCTCATGATAGGCGGTCATCTTCTTTTCATCGTCGGTCATGACCATGGAGCGGCGTTCGCTGCCCATCATGACCTTGTCCTTCGCCGCCTCGAACTCGTCCATCGCGACCAGACGCTTGCCGCGACGGGCCGCCATCAGGGCGGCTTCGTTGACGAGATTGGCGAGGTCGGCGCCCGAGAAACCCGGCGTGCCGCGCGCAATGGTGCGCGGATTGACGTCCGGCGCCAGCGGCACCTTCTTCATGTGCACGGCCAGGATCTTCTCGCGGCCTTCGATGTCGGGGCGCGGCACCACGACCTGGCGGTCGAACCGGCCCGGACGCAGCAGCGCGGGGTCCAGCACGTCGGGGCGGTTGGTCGCCGCGACGATGATGATGCCCTCATTCGCCTCGAACCCGTCCATTTCGACCAGCAGCTGGTTCAGCGTCTGCTCGCGCTCGTCATTGCCGTTGCCCAGACCCGCGCCACGATGGCGGCCGACCGCATCGATTTCGTCGATGAAGACGATGCAGGGCGCGTTCTTCTTGGCCTGCTCGAACATGTCGCGCACGCGGCTCGCGCCGACGCCGACGAACATCTCGACAAAGTCGGAACCCGAAATGGTGAAGAAGGGTACACCCGCCTCGCCCGCGATCGCGCGAGCGAGCAGCGTCTTGCCGGTGCCGGGCGAACCGACCAGCAGCGCGCCCTTGGGAATCTTGCCGCCCAGCCGTGCGAACTTGCTCGGATCCTTCAGGAATTCGACGATTTCCTGCAATTCCTCGCGCGCCTCGTCGATGCCGGCGACATCATCGAACGTCACTTTGCCGTGCTTTTCGGTGAGCAGCTTGGCCTTCGATTTGCCAAAGCCCATCGCGCCGCCCGCGCCGCCGCCTTTCTGCATCTGGCGCAGCACGAAAAAGGCGATGCCCAGGATCAGCAGGAATGGCAGAGACTGGTAGATCAGGATCATCCAGAAGCTCGGCTGCTCCTCGCTCTGCCCGGAATATTTGACGTTATAGTCGTCCAGCAGGCCGGTCAGGCCCGGATCATTGACCGGCACCGTGTTGAACCGCTGCCCGCTCGTCAGCGTGCCGGTGATCTTGTCGGTCGCGATGGCGACATCCTTGACCTGCCCTTCCTGCACCTTCGACCGGAACTCGGAATAGGCAATGCCACTGCCCGCCTGCGAAGCGGTGCGGCTGTCGAACATAGAGACAAAGAGCAGCAGGGCGACGATCACGCCCGCCCAAATCATGGCGCTCTTGATCCAGGGATTACCCTGCGGGTCCTTCTCGTCGTTCATTCAGCACTCTCTTTCACCGCGCAAGATAGGATGCCGCGGCAAAATCGCAAGCTGGCGCAGCAGCGCGACAGGCGTTCAGCCGCCGACAAATTGCGACAGGGCGATATAGGCCAGGATCACCGCGACGCCGGCGGACAGTCCGCACAGCAGATAACCGGCATAAAGCAGCATTGGCGGATGGGGGCGGGCCATTTTCCGGTTACGTTGCGCCGCCGAAAGGATAACGCTGGCAAGCAGGCCATAGCTCAGCGCCGCAAATTCAAACATAGTGATCTTCCCGGTTCGAGGTCGGGCTTATTAAGCATGAAGCCCGTTAAGGAAAGCTCACCGCATCGCAACAATTCGGCAGGCCGTGATCCAGACGCGTCAATCCGTGGAACCTTTCCGTAACGACCCCTTCCTGGGAGGAGCGGGCGCTACAAGCCATCGCTCGCCCCCCTGCAGCAGCACGTTGCCAAGGCTCGTCTTCCCCCCCTCGCCCGCCACTAGAATCGCGCGGTCGAGCGACTCCCCTCTCGGCGCGGGCGCCTGGCGGTCGATCCGGGCCATCACCCGCAACAGCAGGCGCCGCAGCAACTCGCGCGGCAAGTCGGTGCGGTCGATCAGCCAGGCGGAACCTTCGGCCCGCACATGCCGCGCCTCCAGCCCCTCGACTATCCAGTCGAGCGCCTCTTCCGCCTCGGCCAGCGCCCGCGCGCTTCGCGCCGCTGACTGCGCGTCGAGCCAGGTCTCGCTCCGCAGCCGGGCGCGGATCGCGGCGCGATCGAACCGAAGGTCACGGTTGGACGGGTCCTCTACATAGGGCAGGCCGCGACGCTCGGCATGGGCCAGCAACTCAGCCCGCCGTGTCGCGAGCAGCGGCCGCAGCACATGTCCCTGCCGCGCGCGAATGCCGGCAAGGCCGTTGACGCCCGCCCCGCGATTGAGCCGCATCAGCATCGTTTCCAGCTGATCGTCGGCATGATGCGCGGTGAAAATCCAGTCGATCCGCCGCTCCCCGCGCCATGCGGCCAGCAGCGCATAACGCTGCGCGCGCGCCCAGTGCTGAATATTGCCCTCCACCGGCCCTGCGGGATGCAGGATCACGTGCGGAATGGACTGCGCGGCGCACCATTGCGCGACCATGGCCGCCTCTTCCGCCGACGCGGGCCGCAGCCCATGGTCGACGGTCGCGGCCTCCACGCGCCCCGGAAAGGCAGCGGCGGCAAGGTCAAGCAGCGCCATGCTGTCCGGCCCGCCGGACACGGCCACACCGAACCGCTGCTTCGGGCCATCCCCGGCCAGCGCAGCGACGCTCCGCGCCAGATGCGCCGCCAGATCGGGCGCGGGCGGGTCAGCCGCCGCCATGCACCCTTAGCTGCACTTGGCTCTGGCGCGGCCCTTGTCCATCATGCCGCGCTGGCTGGCGGACAGGCCGGCGCCATAGACCTGCTCCAGTTCCGCATAGACCTTGCAGGCGTCAGCGGGTTTCTTGAGCTGGATCAGCGCCTCGCCCAGCCAGGCAAGGCTTTCGGCGGCGCGGTCGCCCTTGGGCCGCTTCTGGTAATTTTCGTAGAAGGCGACCGATGCCAGCGCCGGCTTGCCGTCGTCCAGATAGGCGCGGCCCAACAGGTTGGCCGCGCGGCTGCCGACCGATGCATCCCCATATTTGTCGACCGTCGCCTTCAACTGTGCCTGCGCTTCGGGATAGAATTTGGCGTCCCACAGGCGATAGCCATACGTATAGGCGTCGGCGGCGGCATCGCCCGTCGACGGACGCTCGATCGCCGCCACCGCCGTTTTGCGCGCCGCGCTGCCGCCGCTGCCGCTGGTTGCCGGTGTCGATCGGTGCGCTGTCGATGCCGTCGCCTCGGCCGGGGCGTTGGGTGTGACGGCGGGCGGCACCGCTACCTCGGCCCGGCTCTGCGCCTCGGCCTTGTACTTGTCGAACGCTTCCTGGAGCTGGCGGATCTTGAAGCTGTTCTCCTCCACCTGTCCGGTCATCGATGCCAGCTGCGATTCCACCGCGGCGACGCGCGCCGTCAGATCGGCGATCGGCGCGGACGAAGGCGTGCCCGGCGCAACCGCCGGGACGGCGGGCTTGGTGATTTCCGCCTCCAGCGGGGTGCCAGCCGGGAAAACCTTGCGCTGCACCGCGCGCATTTCCTTTTCCAGCCGATCGACCCGCACGTCCAGCGCCACATTCTGGGCGGCCGCCGACGGCGCGTGCGCGATCAGCATCGGCGCCCCCAGCAACAGGGCGGTAGTCGCAAACAAGACCTGACGCATGCTATTCCCCGACTTGGAGCAGAAAACTCATCTCCACCTTAACCATAAGGCGATAATCGCCGCCGTAAAGCGGGACGTGGCATGGCTCAAGGGGCCAAAAGGCGCGGCGCCTCAGTCAGCGACCGGCGCTGTCGTGCTCGCCGGTGCGGGGGACGCGGCGGGCGCGGGAGTCGCCGCCGCCGGCGGAGACAGGGCCCCGGGCGCGGGTTGCGGCGCTGGCTGTGGCGCGGCGCGGGCCGGCCTGGTGGGCGCGGCCGCCGGCGCGGACGGGGCAGTGGCCGGCGCGGCGCGGGCAAGCAGGGCTTCGGCCGAAACCGGCACGTCGGCAATGGTGCGATCAGGCGCGCCCAGCGGCGGCACCGGCTTGCCGCCCACTGTCACCGTCAGCGCCTGCGGCCGGCCGGTCAGGATCATCGGGTTGCGCGCGGTGGCCGGCAGGGCGAAGCTCTCCCCCTTCTTCATAAGGCCGTCCTTCAACCGTTCGCCGGCCTCGTCATAGATACGCAGCCAGACATCGTCATTGGCGGTGAACACCACCGCCTGCGCCACGGCAGCGGCGGCCGGGCGCGCACCCGTTGCGCGCGGCGCGACGGCTGCGGCGGGCTTCGCCTCTTCCCGCGCGGCGATTTCCTCGCCGGTGGGCGGCGTCAGCAATTGCGTGCGCCACACGGTGAAGGCCGCGACCAGGATGATGACGATGGCCGCCGCCGTCCAGGCCAGCAGGCGCGAGGGCACCCGCGCCGGGTCCGCCGGTTCGAACGCTTCGTAGCGGTTCGTGCCCAGCTGCGAATGATGCACCGCATGACGCACGTCGGCGGCGATGGCGACCTCGTCCACATCGACGGCACGGGCATAGGCGCGCGCGAAGCCCACCGCGTAGGGAATGCCTGGCAAGGCGTCATAATCGTCGCGCTCGATCGCCTCCAGCTGACGCTGGGCGATGCGGGTGCGCGTCGCCACATCCTGTATCGACAGGCCCTGCGCCTCACGCGCGGCGCGCAGCTTTGCGCCGGGTGTCAGGGGCTGCGTTTCCGGCGGCGTCGCGCCGGCTTCCAGTTCAGGTTGATCTGCCATGCTGCTCCGCGACCTTTGGTGCCGGCCTTGTCTCATTCCGGGACGGGGATTGTCAACGCCACGCCTGGCATGACAGCCGCCCTAACAGGTTCAATTCAGTTCAATCCCGCGCTCGCGCGCCCATTCGACCAGCGCGGCGCGAATGTCGACGACGCCGTCGTCCAGCAACGTGCGCATCCGCTGCTGCAACGCCGCGACATCGATCATCCGGATCATGGCCTTGACCGGCCCGACCGATGCGGGAGTGATCGACAGCCGCCGCACGCCCAGGCCGATCAGCGCCATGGCTTCCAGCGTCCGCCCGCCCATCTCGCCACACACCCCTACCGGCACCTTGTAGGCGTCGCAGGTCCGCACCACCCGGTCGAGGAAGCGCAGGATGGCGATGCTCAGCCAGTCATAGCGCTCCGCCAGCCGGGGATGCGCGCGGTCGGCAGCGAACAGGAACTGGGTCAGGTCGTTGGTGCCGATCGACAGGAAATCGAGCCGGGGCAGCAGCAGGTCGAGCACCTCGGCGAGCGCCGGCACCTCCAGCATCGCGCCATAGCGGATCGCGACCGGCAGTTTCTTCTTCTGCGAGACGAGCCATTCCCGCTGGTGCTCGACGAGCGCGCGCGCCTGCTCATATTCCCAGGGTTCGGACACCATCGGGAACATGATGTTGAGCACCTTGCCCGCCGACGCTTCCAGCAGCGCGCGCGCCTGCGCCTTCATCAGGCCGTCGCGATCCAGCGCCAGGCGCAGCGCGCGCCAGCCCATCGCCGGGTTGTCCTCCAGTTCCTCGTCCTCGCCCCGCTGCATATAGGGCAGCGCCTTGTCGCCGCCGATGTCGACCGTGCGGAAGATGACCGGCCGGTCGCCCGCCGCGTCCAGCACATCCTTGTAGAGCCGCTGCTGCTTTTCGCGCTGCGGCAGCGTGGCCGACACCAGGAACTGGAATTCGGTGCGAAACAGGCCGATCCCGTCGGCGCCGACCAGGTCCAGCGCCTGCGCGTCCTCGCGCAGGCCGGCATTGACCATCAGTTCGATGCGCTGGCCATCCGTGGTCACCGAAGGCAGGTCGCGCATCGCGGCGAATTCGGCGCGGCGCTTCTGCGTCACATGCAACTTGTTTTCGAACGCCTCGTCCATGTCGGCGGTCGGGCGAATGAGCACGGCATTGGCGCTGACATCCATCAGGATGAGGTCGCCTTCGTTCACCTGATGGCGAATGTCGCGCACGCGGCCAAGCACCGGCACGCCCATGGCCCGCGCGACGATGGTGACATGGGCGGTCAGCGACCCTTCCTCCAGGATCACGCCCTTGAGCCGCCGCCTGTCATATTCCAGCAGCTCCGCCGGGCCAAGATTGCGCGCGATCAGTATGGCGTCCTGCCGCAGGCCCAGCTGCGCCGCGGTCCCCAGCTGCCCGGACACGATCCGCAGCAGCCGGTTGGCCAGATCCTCCAGGTCGTGCATCCGGTCCTGCAACAGCGGGTCGTCGATCTGCCGCATCCGCATCCGCGTGCGCTGCTGCACCCGCTCGATCGCCGCCTCGGCGGTAAGGCCGCTGTCGATCGCCTCGTTGATCCGCCGGGCCCAGCCTTCGTCATAGGCGAACATCTTGTAGGTTTCGAGCACCTCCTGATGCTCCCCCTCCATGCCGAATTCCGCCGCCCCGGTCATGCGGTCGATCTGCTCGCGCATCTTGGTGAACGCGGAAATGACGCGCTGCCGCTCGGCCTCGGTATCTTCGGCCATCGTATGCTCGACATGAATGCGCGGCTGGTGAAACACCGCATGGCCGCGCGCCATGCCCATCACCAGTTGCAGGCCGTTGAGCGCGATCGTGCCCGTATCCTGCACCCGCGAATCCGCCGGCCCGTCGTCCGCCAGTTCGGCATGCGCGATCAGTTCGGCCAGCACCATCGCGACGGTCTGCAGCGCCTCGATCTCCACTTCCTCATAGCGGCGCGGCTCGACATGCTGGACGCACAGCACCCCGATCGCCCGCTCCCGCCGCACGATCGGCACGCCGGCAAAGCTGTGGAACAGTTCCTCGCCGGTTTCGGGGCGATAGCTGTAGTCGGGATGCGACGCCGCCTCGTCGAGGTTCAGCGTCTCCACATTGGTCGCGATCAGGCCGACGAGCCCCTCGCCCATCGCCATGCGGGTGACGTGGACCGCTTCCTGCTTCAGGCCCCGGGTCGCGAACAGTTCCAGCACGCCTTCGCGCACCAGATAGATGGAGCAGACCTCGCTCGACAGGGATTCGCCGATGATCTCGACAACCTTGTTCAGCTTCGCCTGGGCGCTGGTCCTGGCGGCCATCACCTCCTGCAAGCGGACGAGTATCTGTCGGGCGGCGGCGGCGGGCGTGCTGGGCATGTTATATGCGCTATCAGATCGCGGGCCTGCTTTCCAAGGGGCAGTCGGGGTTAATCACGCTTCAATCTCAAGAAATCTGATAAAAGGGCATCGGACATATTGCGGAAACGGCCGGCTGCTTCGTCTCGCCAGTCGGAAACATATGCGGTTGGTGAAACTAGGGGACAGACGACATGACCATGATGTTGGAAACGCATGCCCGCGAAGACCTTATGGATCGCGGATATTCCCGTCGCCAGATCGGCAGGGTGGCGGCCTTGGTGAGCGCGGGCGCCGCCGCGCAGTCGCTGCTGCTGCAGCCCGCCTTCGCACAGCAGCAGGCCGCGCGCGGCGTCAAGGGCGCGGTACGCATCGGCGCCAATGAATGCTGGACCGGCCCCTTCCCGTCCGGGGTGGAGGCGATCGCCAAGGCCGGTTCGGTCGGCAACTGGTATGATCCGGACAATTATCGCGGCGACCTCGTCACCACCGTCGCCAAGGTAGAGGGCATTGCGGAAGAGCAGGTGATGGTATGGCCGGGTTCGGGCGGCGCGCTGGTCAGCGCCGTCGCGGCTTACTGCTCGCCTACCAAGGGCCTCGTGACCGCCGATCCGACCTTTGAATCCGCGTGGCGCACCGCCGACTATGTCAAGGCTCCCATCGCCAAGGCGCCCCAGACAATCGGCAAGGGCCATGACGTGAAAGCCATGCTGGCCGCCAATCCCAACGCGGGCCTCTATTATATCTGCTCGCCCAACAACCCCACCGGCACGATCACGCCGCTCGCCGACATCAAATGGCTGCTCGACAACAAGCCGGCCGACGCCATGCTGCTGGTCGACGAAGCCTATCTCCATTTTTCCGGAGCGCCGAGCGCCGTCAGCCTGATCGGGAATCGCAAGGACATCATTGTCATGCGAACCTTCTCGAAGCTGTTCGGCATGGCGGGTGTGCGCCTGGGCCTCACCTTCGCCGATGCCGAGGTGCAAAAGCGTATCATGCTCTTCGGTCCGACGGCGGGCGGATTGTCGATCACGGCGATGGCCTGCGGGAACGCGGTCTATCCCGAAGCCGCTCTCATCAAGGCGCGGCGGCAGGAGATGATCGCCAATCGCGAGGAAACCATCGCCTGGCTGATGAAGAAAGGCGTCCCCGTACAGCCGGGCAGCCAGGCGAACATGTTCATGATGGACTGGAAAAAGCCGGCCAAGGACATGCAGGCCGCCATGCTGGCCACGCCGGAAAAGATACAGATCGGCCGTGCCTGGCCGATCTGGCCCACCGTATCGCGCGTGACGGTCGGCTCGGCCGACGACATGGCCAAGTTCCGCGCGGCCGTGGACAAGGTGATGAAGGCCTGACCATGGCGAAAATCCCCCCCATGCCGGGCATGGGGGGGATATACCTCAGGCGGTCGCCGCCGACGTCTCGCACAAGGTCTTGAACTGTTCGGCCATCTGGTCCCATCCCGGATGGAAGCCCATATCCTCGTGGCGCTTGCGCGCTTCGGCATCCCAGTGCCGCGCCGTCGCGGTAAAGCGCGTCCCCTCGCCCTCGTCGGCAAAGCTCCAGATCGACGTCATGAACGGCGGCTGCGGCATCCAGCCCACCGCATAGGCGTCCGTCGCCACCACCCGCTCGCCGGGCACCACTTCCAGGATGATGCCTTCCATCGGGCCGGTATCCTCGCCGTCAGGGCCGAACATCCGCACCGCGCTGCGCCCGCCGGGGCGCAGATCCTCCTCGATCACCTCCGCGCGCCAGGGCTTGGGACAGAACCACTGGTCCTTGAGGTCCGTCCACACTTTCCACGCAATGTCCCGTGGCGCCGCGATGTGGCAGCTGACCGACAGTTCATGTTCCGCGCCGCTCATTGCGCCTCTCCTTCAAATGCGGCCTTCATCCGGCCGAGGTCCAGCTTCTGCATGGTCATCATCACCGCCATCATCCGCTGGATGGCGGGCCCGTTGCCGGTCTTGTAAAGGTCCATGATCTCCTGCGACACCAGCTGCCAGGACAGGCCATATTTGTCCTTGAGCCAGCCGCACGGGCCCGGCGAGCCGCCATCGGCGGTCAGCGCGTCGAAATAGCGGTCGAGTTCCGCCTGGTCCTTGCACGAAACGGACAGCGACAACGCTTCGGTGAAGCCGAATTCCGGCCCGCCATTCAGCGCCTGATAGCTTTGCCCGAACAGCGTGAACTCCACCACCAGCACGTCACCCGCCTTGAACGGCCCCGGCGCCGGCGACCCTTCGGGATAATGGCTGACGGCGTCGACCGACCCGTCGCCAAAGATGGAGACATAGAAGCGCGCGGCTTCCTCCGCCTGCCCGTTGAACCACAGGCAGGGTGAAATCTTCGACATTGATCCTCTCCTTACTGCTGGCCCGGACGCATGCCGACCAGGGCGAACATCGCGCCCTGCGGGTCGGCCGCCTGGATGATCCAGGCACCGCCCGGCACCTCCATGGGTCCGTTCAGCACCATGCCGCCGCCCGACTCCACCTTGTCCTTCGCCAGGTCGATATCGGGCACCGCAAAATAAAATAGCCATAGCGGCATCGGCACTTCCTTGGGTCGCGGCATGATGCCGCCGCTCATGGCGTGGAAATCGGTCGCGCCCGACAGCGAGAAGAGCTGATATTTGCCCATCTCGCCCATATCCATCGCCTCGCCCGTGCCCCATCCGAATTGCGATGTGTAGAAGGCGAGATCAGCGCTGAAATCGCCACTATACAGTTCATGCCAGCCGACATGCCCCTTGGCCATCGGCGGGGCCGGCTCCATGCCCTCGGGGCTCGACCCTTTGAGCAGCATGAAGACGGCGCCGCCAGGATCGGTCATCACCGCGAAGCGCCCGACGCCCGGAATATCCTCCGGCGCGCGTTTGATGCTGCCGCCGGCCGCGCTCAACCGCTGGGCATCGGCATCGACATCGGCCGATCCGATATAGCCACCCCACCAGGGCCGCATGCCGCATGCCTTGGCTTCGGCCGGGATAGCCATGACGCCGCCCAGCGGCCCCGCGCTGCCCGAGATCACCTGATAGTCATGCTCTCCGCCAAAGGCCTGCGCGGTCCAGCCGACGACATCGCCGTAAAAAGCCAGCGCCGCCGCCGGATCGCTGGTCATCAGTTCATACCAGAAGAATTTGCCATTCAGATCGGTCATCTTTTCTCTCCCGTTCAGGCCCGCTCGTCGAGCAGCACCTCGAAGCCGCCATAGATCAGCCGCGCCCCGCTGAAGGGCATGTCCTCCCCCTCCTTGGGCTGCATCCGGGGATCCTTCATCACCTTTTCGGCGCCGGCGTCGCGGGTCGCCTTGTCCGGCCACTCGATCCAGGAAAAGACGACCTCCTCGCCCTCTTCGGCGATCACCGCCGTGCGAAAATCGTTGACCTTGCCCGGCTTGACATCATCGGCCCAGCATTCCACCACGCGCAAGGCGCCATGTTCGATGAAGATCGGCGCGGCATAGGCCGCCACCTCCTTGTAGCGCTGCCTGTTGCCCTTGGGCACAGGCACCACGAACCCGTCCATATAGGCCATCGCATCTCTCCTCATTGCATGCTTCGGCAGGATTGCAGGCTTGCTCAGGCCGCTGCTTCCTTGTGAACGGCCAGCGCCGCCTCCAGATCCATCCAGCTGACTTCCCAGATATGGCCGTCAGGATCGGCAAAGCTGTGGCCGTACATGAAGCCATGATCCTGCTGCGGATTGGGTTCGGTGCCGCCCGCCGCCAGCGCCTTTTCCACGGTCGTGTCGACATCGGCGCGGCTTGCCTCGCTCAGGGCCAGCAGCACCTGGGCGGTGGCATGCGCGTCGGGGATGGCGCGCGGGGTGAAGCTGCGGAACCGCTCCTGCGTCAGCAGCATGACGTGGATCGTCTCGGAAAAGCTCAGCATCTGCGCGCTTTCGTCGGCGAAGTCCTTGTTCGGCACCGCACCGACCGCCTCATAGAAGGCGATTGAGGCGGGCAGGTTCGTCACCGGCAGGTTCACGAAGATCATCTTGGGAGTAGTGGCTTGCACCATCGCACATCTCCTTGGGATTGGTCCGGCGGCATGCGTCCTCGAAAGGAACAGCGACTCACCGCCTTGATCTTTGTGAACTCGATGATTATCTTATGCAACATATAAGTTATAAAATATAACTAAGGAACAGGACGTGAAGAAGCGGGCCTATCAGGACGGTTGTGCCACCGCGCATGCGCTGGATCTCATCGGCGACCGCTGGGCGATGCCGATCATGCGGGAATTGATGCTGGGACCCAAGCGCTTCACCGATCTGCGCGCCAGCCTGCCCGGAATCAGCGCCAACGTGCTGACGCAGCGGCTGGAGGAACTGGAGGCGGCCAGCGTGCTTGTCCGCCGCCGCCTGCCCCCGCCCGCTGCCAGCCAGATCTACGAACTGACCGACTGGGGTCGCGAGTCGGAAATATTGTTCCAGGTGCTGGGCCGTTGGGCCTGCCGCTCCCCGACGATGCAGCCGGGTATGCCGATGAGCAGCGTGTCGGTCATCCTGTCCATGCGCACGATGATCGACCGCACCCGCATCGGCGATCTCGACGCCACCATCGGCCTCCGCTTCGGCGAGGAGGAATTTCTCGTCCAGCTGAAGCATGGCGACTTCCGCATCGACCGGGGTCCCGCCACCGGGGCCGACGCCCTCATCCGCGGCGACCAGAATGCCCTGGCGGCCGTCGTCTATGGCGGCGCCCGCTTCCAGGACGTTGCCGGCGCGCTGGTGGTCGAGGGCGACAGGACCCTGGCCGAACGCTTCGTCCGCCTGTTCCCCCTGCCACCCCGGGCGCCCGCGACCTACCCTCCCGCCTGACGGCAAGATTCGCGCTCAATTCACGGTTTCGTTAATGGAAATGTCGGCACGATCACCTGTGTCGTCGGCGGCACCAGCGGCCGCCCGCTTTCTTCCTGCGGCCGTGGCATCGGGATCGTGCTGGGGGGTGGCACGAATCCGGCGCCGATCTCCTTGGGCGGCAAGGGCGGCGGCGGCAGCGGCGTGGGCGATACCACCACCGTGACAGTTCCGCCGAAGCGCGACTGCCATTCCGCCAGGCGCCGCAGATAGTCGGCATAGGCCTGGTAAAATTCCTGGAACGGCTTTTCCAGCGCGGCCAGCGCTTCGGGCGCATAGGCCAGCAACTGGCTCGAAGGCATCGCCAGGATCTTCGCGCCAACCTCGATCGCCACCGGGCAGAAGCTCTTCGTCACCGGCGGCAGCGCAAAGAAATTGTAGACCACGGTGTTGAGCAGCTCGCGCGCTTGCAACCCGCCGCTGCCATAGGCAGCGGTATAATTGCGATCGACCGCCGCATTGGCTTCCCGCAGGACGGCATCATGGACATGCAATATCTGATTATATTGCACCCGCGCCGGCTCGTTCACCCCATGGCAGGACAGGGCCGCGACATTCAGCGCCATCCGCACATGCCATAGCGCTGTATTCGCCGTGACACCGCGATTGGGCGTCAGATACTTGCCGCTCGCATCCACTTCGGGAATGCTCATGCCCTCCACCGCTCCCATGGGAGGCAGCGGCTTTATGGTCCGCACCACGGGCGGCGGGGGCGTCGGCGGGCCGCCCTCCGGCGTCGAACAACCTGTGACGAGCGCCAGAACGGTCAGGCAGCCCAGCTGCCAGGAGCGACGAAAAGCGGCACGCGAGGGCACCTTGCATCCTCTTTGCAAATTACGGTCGAAAGAAAACTCATCGCGGGGCCGCGCGTTCCTGACGATGCCCGAGCCGCTCGGCTCACCGATCCGGGGATCGCGTCATCCCGTCAGCCAAGCCGCTGAAAAAAAGGGATCAGCCGCGACGCGCCAGCGCCACCGCGGCCTCGTCCATCAGCTGCGCGATGATCTCCGCGACGGGTTCTTCCTTCGTCACCATGCCGACCGACTGGCCCGCCATCAGCGACCCGCCCTCCACATCGCCATCGATGACCGCGCGGCGCAGGGCCCCCGCCCAATAATGTTCGATCTGCAGCTGCGCCTCACCCATGTCCACCGCTCCGCTGTCGAGCAGGTTGGCAACCTCGCGCTGCTTGGCGGTGAAGGCTTCGGTGCCCGCATTCTTGAGCGCACGCACCGGGATCACCGGCAGGCGCGGATCGATCTGCACGCTGGCGATCGCCTCGCGCGCGGAAGCGCGGAAGAAGGCCTTCTTGAAATTGGGATGCGCGATGCTCTCGGTCGCGCAAGCGAAACGGGTGCCAAGCTGCACGCCGGCCGCACCCATTTCCAGATAGGCGGCGATGGCCTCGCCCCGGCCTATGCCGCCAGCGACGAACACCGGCAGCTGCGACGCCATTTCGGGCAGGATCTCTTGCGCCAGAACGCTGGTCGCGACCGGGCCGATATGGCCGCCCGCCTCCATACCCTCGACCACCAGAGCATCGACACCAGAGCGCACCAGCTTCTTCGCGAGGGCGAGCGCCGGGGCAAAGCAGATCAGCTTGGCACCCCTCTCCTTGATCGCCTCGATGCTGCGCTTGGGCGGCAGCCCGCCGGCCAGAACGACATGGCCGACATCATGCTTCGCGCACACTTCGATCAAATCGAACAGCTGCGGGTGCATGGTGATGAGGTTGACGCCGAAAGGTTTTTCGGTGAGCGCCTTGGTCGCCGCAATCTCCTTATCGAGCAGCTCCGGGGTCATGGCGCCACAGGCGATCACGCCGAAACCGCCTGCGTTGGACATCGCCGCCACCAGGTTCCGCTCCGACACCCAGCTCATCGCGCCACACAATATCGCAACCTCGCAGCCCAGAAATTCGGTGCCGCGAGCCATCAAGGAGGTGAGTTTGGCGTTGACGCTCATCATATATCCGTTCGTGTCGAGGTGGGATCGAGCCTGGCGAGAGCCCGTATCGGGACAGCCCGCGCAGTCTTCTCGATCCGCCGTCTCGACATTCGACGGCTACTCGAAGCGAACGGGTATTGAAACAGTCAGGCGGCGACCGGCGCATCCAGGCCATAAGCGGTATGCAGCACGCGCACCGCCAGTTCCGTCTCATCCTCGTCGATCAGTACGGATACCTTGATCTCGCTGGTCGAGATGGCGAGGATATTGATTCCCCGATCGGCCAGTGATTTGAACATGGTCGAAGCCACGCCCGCATGGCTCTTCATGCCAACGCCGACCACCGACACCTTGGCGACCTTCGTATCGGGGATCACGCGGTTGAAGCCGATCGCGTCCTTCTGGCTTTCCAGCACATCCAGCGCGCGGGCAAGGTCAGCGCCCGGCACGGTGAAGGTCACGTCGGTCTCGCCCTTGTCGCGGCCGACATTCTGGATGATCATGTCGACGTTGATCGCATTGTCAGCCAGCGGGCCGAAGATGTGCGCCACCGCGCCCGGCCGGTCCGGCACGCGGGTCAGGGTGATCTTGGCCTCATTCTTGTCATGGGCGATGCCGGTGATGAGCTGACGTTCCATCTTGTCTTCCTTGAGCTTGGCTTCCAGTTCCTCCTCGCTGACGATCAGCGTGCCGGGGAGGTCGTCCTGGGTGGGATCATCGAAGGAGGAAAGCACCTGCACGACCACGCCTTCCTTCATGGCGAGGCCGACCGAGCGGGTCTGGAGCACCTTGGCGCCGACGGAGGCCAGCTCCAGCATTTCCTCATAGGTGACGAGGTCGAGCTTGCGCGCCCGCGCCACGATGCGCGGATCGGTGGTATAGACACCGTCGACGTCGGTATAAATGTCGCAACGATCCGCCTTGAGCGCCGCCGCGATAGCGACAGCCGAAGTATCCGAACCACCACGGCCAAGGGTGGAAATGCGGCCGTCCTCCATCATGCCCTGAAAGCCCGGGATCACCGCCACGATGCCCGAGCGCATCGACGCGAGCAGATCGGTCGTGTCGATCTCGCCAATGCGGGCCTTGGCATGCGCGTCGTTGGTGCGGATGGGCAGCTGCCACCCCAGCCAGCTGCGTGCGTCCACGCCCATGGCTTTCAACGTCATGGCCAGAAGGCCGCTCGTCACCTGCTCTCCGCTGGCGACGACGACGTCGTATTCCGCCGGATCATACAGCGCAGATGCTTCCTTGCAGAAGCCGACCAGCCGATCCGTCTCGCCCGCCATGGCGGACACGACAACGGCGACTTCATGGCCCTGCTCGACGACATGCTTGACTCGCGCGGCCACATTGCGAATTCGCTCCATCCCCGCCATCGAGGTGCCGCCGAATTTCATCACGATGCGCGCCATCTGCTTGTCGAGCCTGCCTGCTATCTGGAAAGAAAAAAGCCTCTCCCCACTGGGGAGAAAAACGGCGCCGCTATAGCAGCAGCGGCGGATATGGCAACCATGCCGGGGACTCCACCTCGCGCCGATCCTGCTGGCAGCTGCGCTCGCCTTCGCGATGATGAGCAACCGCAGGCACAGAAAGCCCCATGACCTCGCCTGCACCGAGGCAGCCACCCGCGCACTGCATCGCCAGCTGGACGAGGAGGACAAATATCTGAACGGCGAAGGCCCGCCGCCCCGCCGCAGGTAGAAGCCCGTGGCGCCAGATTGCGAAGCTTGATAGGCAGGCGGCATGGCACATATGGTTCCAAGCACGATCGACCCGCGCGAAGCCGCGCATTTCGGCGCTATGGCGGCGGACTGGTGGGACCCCAAGGGCAGCAGCGCAATGCTGCACAAGCTCAATCCGGTCCGACTACGCTACATCCGCCAGGCGATCGATACGCACTGGCATGGCGATGAGGCCAGCTTCCGTCCGCTGGAGGGCAGGCGCGCGCTGGACGTCGGCTGCGGCGCGGGGCTCCTCGCCGAGCCGCTGGCGCGCCTGGGCGCGAGCGTCACGGCGCTGGACGCGGCGGAGGAAAATATCGCCGTGGCACGCGCGCATGCGGCGGGCCAGGGCCTTACCATCGACTACCGCGCTCTTCCGGTCGAGCAGCTGGACGAAGGCGGGTTCGACCTCGTCACCTCCATGGAGGTGCTGGAACATGTCACCGATCCCGCCGCCTTCATCGCCGCGCTCGCGGCCAAGCTCGCGCCCGGCGGCCTGCTCCTCCTCTCGACACCCAACCGCACCCCGCTCTCGCGTCTGGCGATGATCACCATCGGTGAAAGCATCGGCGGGATTCCCAGGGGCACGCACGACTGGAACAAGTTCCTGACGCCGGAGGAAACGCGTCAGCATGTGGTCGATGCGGGGATGGAGGTCACCGACATCACCGGCCTCGCCTTCGACCCGGCACGGGGCCTTACGCTGTCGTCCAACAAGGCGATCAACTATCTGCTGACGGCACGTCACCCTCAGGGGTGAAGCCCCATCACGGTCCCCGCGGTCAGCCGCGCTCCGGCATCAGTTCATCATCGCGTCCGCGCGGGCGATCAGCGCCTTCGCTTCCTCGACATGCATGCTCTCGATCATGCGTCCTTCAAAGCGCTCCGCCCCGCCCGTCGCCGCATCGATCAGCCGACGCGCATCGGCCACCGCCTGCGCATCCGGCCCGAACACCTGGTTGGCGACCGTCACCTGGCTCGGATGGATCAGCGTCTTGCCGTCGAAGCCCAGCATGTGCCCCTCCGCGCACTCCGCCTCGAACCCGGCCTCATCGTCCAGCCGGTTGAACACGCCGTCGAACACCGCGACCCGCGCCGCGCGACCGCTCAGAACGACGGACTGGAGCGCGAAGCCCAGCCCCTCGCGCCCGGCCGATGGAGGGATGCCCAGATCCTTGCGCAGGTCATTGGTGCCCATGAACAGGCCGCTCGTCCCCTCCGCCGCCGCGATGGCCGGGGCGGCCAGAACCCCGACAGCGCTTTCGATCATCGCGATGACCGGCTTCTGACAGACGCTGAAGACCGACTGCACCTGCTTGACCGTCTCGACCTTGGGCAACACGACATAATCGACGGTGGAACGTTTGACGGCGACCATGTCGGCCCCGTGCCAGTCCGTGTCCTCCGCATTGATCCGGATCGCCGTCAGGCGTCGGCCGAAACCTTCCGCCACTGCCCCCACCGCATGGCTCCGGGCCTCATCCTTGCGATCGTAGGGAACCGCATCCTCTAGATCCAGCAGCACCATGTCGCAGGGCAGGCTCCGGACCTTGGCGACAGCGCGCATGTTCGAAGCAGGAACGAACAGCAGCGAACGGGCATGGCGCAACAGCATGACATATCTCCTCGGGGCATCGGCATCCTGCGACGGTTTGCCTTTTCCCGTTAACGATTCCGCGTCATAGTCAAGCGCTTCAAGGGGGAAATGAGATGCTGACGACATTTGCGCTAACCGTGACGATGCTGGTGCTCTTCTATCTGGCGGTAAGCGTCAAGGTGGTGCGGCAGGGCTATCAATATACGATCGAGCGGTTCGGCCGCTTCACCGAGGTGGCACGGCCGGGCCTCAATTTCTATCCCGCCTTCTTCTATGGGGTCGGCCGCAAGATCAACATGATGGAACAGGTCGTCGACATTCCGGGGCAGGAAATCATCACCAAGGACAACGCCATGGTGTCGGTCGACGGCGTGGTCTTCTTCCAGGTGCTCGACGCAGCCAAGGCGGCCTATGAAGTGTCCGAACTCTATGTCGCGATCATGCAGCTGGCGACCACCAACCTGCGCACGGTGATGGGGTCGATGGACCTCGATGAAACGCTGTCCAAGCGCGACGAGATCAACGCACGCCTGCTGTCGGTGGTCGATCATGCGACCAACGCCTGGGGCATCAAGATCACCCGCGTCGAACTCAAGGATATCCGTCCTCCGGCCGATATCGTCAACGCCATGGGCCGCCAGATGAAGGCCGAGCGCGAAAAGCGGGCGCTGATCCTGGAATCCGAAGGCCTGCGCGCCTCGGAAATCCTGAAGGCCGAAGGGCAGAAGCAGAGCCAGATCCTGGAAGCCGAAGGCCGGCGGGAAGCTGCCTTCCGCGATGCGGAAGCGCGTGAGCGCGAGGCGGAAGCGGAGGCCAAGGCGACGCAGATGGTGTCGGAAGCGATCGCCAGCGGCAACGCGCAGGCGATCAATTACTTCATTGCCCAGAAATATGTCGAAGCGGTGAGCCAGTTCGCCACATCGCCCAACGCCAAGACCATCCTTTTCCCGGTCGAAGCGACGCAGCTCATCGGCACTCTGGGCGGGATCGGCGCGCTGGCGAAGGAAGCGCTGGGCGGTGATGGCACGCCGCCCGCGCCGTCGGCTCCCAACCCGCCCCGGCGCAGCCCCTTCACGCAGGGCCAGGGCTGATGGACTGGCTGCGCCTCCTCGACGATCATTGGGGCTGGCTCGTCTTCGCCGCGCTGCTGGGCATTGGCGAGGTGATGATGCCCGGCATCTTCCTCATCTGGGTGGCGCTGGCGGCGGCGGTTACGGGGCTGGTCGCGCTGCTCCTCCCCATTTCCGTGCCGGTTCAGTTGCTGGTCTTTGCCTTTCTCTGCCTCGTGTCCGTCTGGGGCGGCCGCCGCTGGTATTCCGCCAATCCCGTGGCGTCGCAGGACCCGTTGCTGAACGACCGCACCGCCCGTCTGATCGGTGAGGTCGTGACGGTCGTCGAGCCGATCGATAACGGCCGGGGCCGGGTGAAGGTGGGCGACAGCGTCTGGTCGTGCCACGGGCCCGACGCGCCCGCAGGGACGCGGGTGCGGGTGGTGGGTGCCGAGGCTTCCGTGCTGAAGGTGGAACTGGTTTAGGGCTGTTCTGGGTGGATTGCGGACGGTCGGATTTCGATTGTCAGCATCACAAATCGGACAGTGCAATTGCAGGATCCCAATCCGTCGGCGTGTGCTGGTTGCTCCTCAACGGAGCGCGTGCGACTATCAGTGTGTGAATAAATCTCCACCAAATGACGTTGGGCGCCCTCGCGGATTTAGGACTTTCTTGAAGGCTCTGGGACCGGGCCTCGTTACAGGCGCGGCTGATGATGATCCCAGCGGCATAGGCACGCATAGCCAGGTTGGCGCTCAATTCGGTTATGGTTTGGCCTGGACATTTGTCCTCAGTTTCCCGCTGATGGTTGCGATACAACTGATTGCGGCAGAGATTGGCCGCGTCACGGGTGCGGGCATCGCCCGAAACCTGAGACGTCATTACCCACGCCCCCTGTTGTGGTTCATGGTCTCACTGTTGCTTATCGCGAACATCGTCAATCTTGGGGCCGATCTGAGTGCGATGGGTGCGGCACTTACCCTTCTCATCGGCGGGAAAGGGGCGCTTTACACGCTGCTATTCGGGATCGTGTGCATCCTTCTGGAAGTTGGGCTTAGCTACCCGCGCTATGCATCGATTTTGAAGTGGACGACTCTTTCCTTGTTCACGTACGTTGCTGTGGTGGCGGTTGCCCACGTACCATGGCCGCAGGCACTGCGCTCGCTCGTGGTTCCCGAGCTGCAATTCAACGCCGCTTATGCCACCGCCTTCGTCGCTATCCTTGGCACGACCATAAGCCCCTATCTGTTCTTCTGGCAGGCCGGGCAGGAAATCGAGGAACAGCATAGACATCATGTCAAACCGCTGTGCCTGACGGCATCCGCCGCAGGCCCCGAACTGAAACGAATTCAAATCGATACGCTAACCGGCATGGGGTTCAGCACACTTATATCACTCGCGATCGTGTTCGCGACCGCAGCCACACTGCATGCCAATGGCGTGCGGGATATCGCAACGTCGTCACAGGCGGCCGAGGCGCTTCGGCCGATCGCAGGCCAATTTGCCTTCGCAATGTTTGCGGTGGGTATTATTGGCACCGGCTTGCTGGCTGTTCCGGTGCTTGCAGGGTCGGCTGCCTATGCCGTCACCGAGATGGCGGGGATTTCTGGCAGCCTTGATGCGAAGCCGCTCTCTGCCCGCCTATTCTACGGGACGATTGCGGCAACGACGCTGGCCGGCGCATCCCTGAACGGGATTGGCATCGACCCGGCGCGCGCACTGTACTGGGCGGCAGTGGTGAACGGCATTCTCGCCGGTCCATTGATGGTCGTAATGATGCTGATCGTTCGCAATCCCCGGGCAATGGGGCGCTTGACTGTGTCGCTTCGACAGATGACCTTCGGGTGGGTGGCCACAGCGGTCATGGTCGCGTCCTCGGTACTATTTCTGGGATTTATAGTCGCGGACCTGATCTGAAGCGCACGACTGAGCGGCTGCTTTTAGGGCATCATCTCTGCTACTATAAGGTCGCCTTTTGGCCGCAAGCGGACAATCAAAAAAGGCCGGCGTTTCCGCCAGCCCTTCCTTTCCAAATCTGTCCAGCTGGTCAACCCACGAAGGCGCGTTCAATCACATAGGCGCCCGGCGCGGCGTTCGAACCTTCGAGGAAGCCCTGCTCCTCGAAATAGGCGCCGAACTGCTTGATCATCTCCATGCTGCCGCACATCATGACCCGGTCGGTTTCCGGATTGAATTTCTGGTCGCCCGGAATGCCTTCGAACAGCGCACCGCTTTCCATCAACTTGTCGATCCGCGCATTGTTACGGAACGGCTCCCGCGTGACGGTCGGCACATAATGGAACTGTCCGGCGGCCTGTTCGGATACCAGCGGGTCCTCCGCCAGCTTGCCTGCCAGTTCGTCATGAAAGGCCAGGTCGCTGACGCGGCGCACCGAATGAATGACGACAACCTGCTCGTAAAATTCATAAACGTCGGGGTCGCGCGCCAGGCTGAGGAACGGCGCAAGGCCCGTGCCCGTCGACAGCATGAACAGGCGCTTGCCGGGCAGCAGCGCGTCTGTAACCAGCGTGCCGGTCGGCTTGCGGCCAAGATAGATCTGGTCGCCCGGCTGGATGAGTTGCAGCTTGGATGTCAGCGGCCCGTCCTGCACCTTGATCGACAGGAATTCCAGTTCCTCGTCCCACGACGGGCTCGCAACCGAATAGGCGCGCAGCAGCGGCTTCCCATTGTCGCCCGGCAGTCCGATCATCACGAACTCGCCGGACCGGAAGCGAAAGCTGGCCGGGCGGCTGATGCGGAAGCTGAACAGATGCTCGTTCCAGTGCCGGACTGACAGCACGGTCTCCACGCTCAGGGCGCCAGTGGGCTCCAGCACCGGATTATCGGTCGTCACGTCGCTCAACACCTTCTCTCCTGCCAAATCCATTCTGCGAACGCCTCATCGCCAAGCGTCAGTTGCGTGGTTTTCGCAATAAGCGATGCGCGGCAATGGCCCGCACCCCCCAGGAAGGCAAGGTGAAAAAACTTGGGCGCCCAATAGCTCGCTTGCATGCTCCATCCAGCAGGGGCAGGCGCGGCGCTGGTCAGCCAAACAGCCCCTTGGCCAGATTGCCAAGTTCATTGAGAGGATTGCCATCGCCATCCCGGTCGAACAGGCTGCCGATCTTGCCCAGGATCGCTTCGGGACCGCCGAACTGCGAAAACAGGTCCTGCAGCTTGTCGGCTGAAACCCCATGCTCGGCAGCGGTCGTCGCAAGCGCGGCGACATCGGTTTCCCCCGCCGCAATCTTGCCGCCAATTTCGGTCATCAGGGCCTGCATCTGCTCGGGCTCCAGCCCCAGCTGCGCGGCCACCGCCTGCAGTCCGCCTGCGCCTTGCAAGAATTCGTCAAACATGGTCCTGTCCCTACATCCGGCAACCGAAGGCAGGATAGCATTGTCCGCCAGCATTCTGAAAAGAAAAAGAGCCGGGCGGAGGTTTCCCTCCCCGGCTCTCCTTCAACCATAAGGTCAGCGTCAGGCGGCGGTCAGCGCAGCCTGGCGAACCGAGGCATCGACATGATCCTCGAACTGGGCGAAGTTGTCGACGAACTGCTTGACCAGCTTGGCTGCGGTTTGGTCATATGCGGGCTTGTCTGCCCACATCGCGCGCGGATCGAGGATGGTCGTGTCCACGCCCGGCACGGCCACCGGCACTTCGAACCCGAAATTGGGATCGATGCGAAACTCGACAGTGTTGAGGCTGCCGTCCAGCGCGGCGTTGAGCAGCGCGCGCGTGACCTTGATCGGCATGCGCTTGATGCCCGGCATCGTCGCCAGACCACCTGCCCAGCCGGTGTTGACCAGCCAGCAAGTGACGCCGCCCTTGTTGATCCGCTCCTTGAGCAGATTGCCGTAGACCGACGGGTGACGCGGCATGAACGGCGCGCCAAAGCAGGTCGAGAAGGTGGCGGTCGGCTCGGTCACGCCGATTTCCGTTCCGGCAACACGCGCGGTGTAGCCCGACAGGAAATGATACATGGCCTGATCGGGGGTCAGCCGCGCGATCGGCGGCAGCACGCCATAGGCGTCGGCGGTCAGAAAGATGATGTTCTTGGGCACCGGGCCCAGATTCTTTTCCGACGCGTTCGGGATGAAGTCGATCGGATAGGAACCGCGGCTGTTTTCGGCGAGGCTGTTGTCGTCGAGGTCGATCTCGCGCGTTTCCTCGTCGATCACGACATTTTCCAGCACCGTGCCGAACCGCTTGGTGGTGGCGAAAATCTCCGGCTCGGCTTCTGCCGACAGGTTGATCATCTTGGCATAGCAGCCGCCTTCGAAGTTGAAGACGGCCGTGTCCGACCAGCCATGTTCGTCATCGCCGATCAGCGTGCGGCTGGCATCGGCCGACAGCGTGGTCTTGCCCGTGCCCGACAGGCCGAAGAAGACAGCCGTGTCGCCGTTCGGGCCAATATTGGCGGAACAGTGCATGGGCATGACGCCCTTGGTCGGCAGCAGATAGTTGAGGATGCCGAACACCGACTTCTTCATTTCGCCGGCATAGCTGGTGCCGCCGATCAGGATCAGCTTTTCGCTGAAATTCACGGCGATGACGGTTTCGCTGCGGCTGCCATGGCGGGCCGGATCGGCCTTGAAGGTGGGCAGGTCGATGATCGTATATTCGGGCGCGAACCCAGCGAGTTCCTCCGCCTTCGGCCGGACCAGCAGCGTACGGATGAAAAGATTGTGCCAGGCGCGCTCATTGATCACGCGGACGTTGACGCGATGTTCAGGCTGCGAACCGCCGAACAGGTCAGCGACGTAGAGCTTGTCCTTTTCCCCCAGCGCCTGGAAAAAATCCGCCTTCAGCGCGGCGAAATGTTCAGGGGTCATGGGGACGTTGGTCTTGCCCCACCAGACGGTCGATTCGGTTTCGGCATCCCTGACGATGAACTTGTCGCTGGCCGAGCGGCCCGTATGCTTGCCGGTCTTGACGACCAGCGGGCCATCCTTCGACAGTATCCCCTCGCCATTGGCGAGAGCGGCTTCGACAAGCGGCGCGGTGCCGAGATTCCAATATTGGGTAGCGTTGGTCGAAATACCCTGCTGTTCGAGGGTGATAGAGGATTTGGCCTGCACGCCTTAGCTCCTGATGTGATAACTCCGGACCGCAACACCTAGCGTTCACGACCGATCCGCCCCTCAGCGCCGCGGTCGATTCCGCGCGGCGTCATTTGCTGCAGACGGGGGAGGCAATAGGCGTTTGACGCCCGACCGTCAAATCCGCGAGACCCCGCGTTTATCCCAGATTAAGTAGGTTGCGCCGCAAGATCATCCCCATACCCCTTTCTTGCGGGCGGCCCTGCCATCGTCTAACGCGTGAAAGCAGGCCCGACTTCTGGCTGTCCCGATCGTTGGAAAGACGCATGACTCCCACCGTCGCCCTTGTGGATGATGACAAGAATATCCTGACCTCCGTCTCGATCGCGCTGCAGACCGAAGGATTTCTGACGCGGCTCTATTCGGATCCGGAAGCGGCGCTCAAGGCGCTGGTGGAAAATCCGGCGGATCTCGCCGTATTCGATATCAAGATGCCGGGGATGGACGGGCTGGAACTGTTGCGGCGCCTGCGGGAAAAGAGCCAGATGCCCGTCATCTTCCTGACGTCCAAGGCCGACGAACTGGACGAAGCGCTGGGCCTTGCGATGGGCGCGGACGATTATATCGCCAAGCCTTTTTCCCAGCGTCTGCTGATCGCTCGCATTCGCGCGATATTGCGCCGCGCGGATGCGACCCGGACCCCCGATTCCTCGAACGAGCCGGTTTCGGAACCTATCGTCCGCGGCCGGCTGGAAATGGACCCTGCCCGCCATCGGGTGAAGTGGCTCGGGCAGGATGTCACCCTGACGGTGACGGAATTCCTCATCCTCGAAACACTTGCCACGCGGCCCGGCGTGGTCAAGAACCGCAACCAGCTGATGGATGCAGCCTATCAGGATGACGTCTATGTCGACGACCGCACCATCGACAGCCACATCAAGCGGCTCCGCCGGAAATTCCGCGAAATCGACCCAGAATTCAACGCAATCGACACGCTCTATGGCGCCGGCTACCGTTTTTCGGAAGAATGACGCGGCGGAGCGGGGCATGCGCTGGTCCGGGCGGATCAGCCTGACGCCGCGCATCCTGGCCGTGAACGTGTTCGCCCTGGCGTTGCTGGCGGGCGGATTCTTCTACCTGGACAGCTATCGCACACGGATCGTCGACGCACGTCTGCAACAATCCGCGCGAGAGCTGAAGCTGCTGGCGATCGGATTGGACATTGCGCCCCCTGACCGGGAAAATGCACTGATCGCCGCCTATGCGCGTCAGACCGAAGATCGCGTGCGCCGATACGCGCCGGATGGCCGGCTGATCGCCGACAGCTTCACCATGAACGCACCACGCTATCGGCTGCGACTGCCGTCCGAAGAAGAATGGCAGCGCCATGTCGCGCGCTTTCTCGACAAGGTGGTCGATCGGATCGTCTCGGCCGACCGACCCCCCGATTTCGAGGAACCAGCAGTTGATCGCGCCGATGCGTGGCCCGAATTGGTGCTCGCGCGCAAGACCGGCCAGCCCCAGGCAATGAACCGCTATGCGCCGGATCGCACCTTCATGATATCGGCGGCGGTGCGCGCACGGGATGGCACCAGCCTGCTGGCGACCGAAAACGCCCGGGATATCACGCGCACCGTTCGCGCCGAACGGTTGCGGCTGGGCATCGTGATCGCGACCGCCGTGCTCGCCTCGGTCCTGCTCTCGCTTTTCCTCGCCCGCACGATCGTGCGGCCGCTGCAGCGTCTGGCCCGCGCCGCCGTCAGGGTCCGCCTCGGCCGCGCGCGCGAGGTCACCGTCCCGCGCCTGCCCGATCGCCGCGATGAAATCGGCATGCTGGCCCGCGCCGTTTCCGACATGAGCCATGCCCTGCGCCAGCGCATCGACGCCACCGACGCCTTCGCCGCCGATGTCAGTCACGAACTCAAGAATCCGATAGCCTCGCTGCGTTCCGCGCTCGACGCTCTCGACCGCGTCGACAAGCCGGAACTGCGCGCGCAGTTGATGGCCATCGCGCAGGACGATGTGCGGCGGCTTGACCGGCTGGTGACCGACATCGCTGAAGCCTCGCGGATCGACGCGCAACTCTCGCGCACCCGCTTTGAACCCATCGACCTTGGCATGCTGATCGAAAAGATGGTGGTCGCGCGCGAAACGCGGGGCGTTCCGCGCGGGGTCCGTCTGGCCTTCGCCCGTCCGCGCAAGAATGTCGCTGTGGTGCTGGGCGAGGAACAGCGGCTGATGCGCGTGCTCGACAATCTGATCGACAATGCGATTTCCTTCTCGCCCGAAGGCGGCCTGGTCCAGATCGTCGCGACCGTCGCCGACCATGAAGTGCTGGTCGGCGTCGAGGACGAAGGACCGGGCGTCCCTGAATCCCAGCGCGAGCATGTGTTTCGCCGTTTCCACAGCGTACGGCCCGAAACCGAAAGCTTCGGCAAGCATTCCGGCCTTGGCCTCGCCATCGCGCGCTCGATCGTCGAAGGGCATCAGGGCAAGATCAGCATCGCCGATCGCGAGGGCAATCAGCGCGGTGCCTGTTTCATGCTGCGGCTGCCCATGGCTGTCGAGCGTGACCCCGGCATTGTCTCCGAATAGCGGCCATTGTCTCCGAACAGATTGTCTCGCAATAGGACGCATCGTGATTATTTCGGCGGAGCGCCGCTCTGCGCTGCGTCAAATCCATTTCCACCGCGCCGCACAGGGGCTAAGAAGACGGGGGCATATGGCGCGGCTAGACACAACCGAAACAGTGCATGCGACAAGCGTTGCGATCGACGGTCGCGCCGTGCTGCTCTTCGGCGCAAGCGGCATGGGCAAGTCGGACCTCGCCTTGCGCCTGATCGACCGCGGTGCAACCCTCATCAGCGATGATTATACGGTCGTGACCTTGGGCAACAGAGGACTGCAGGCGAGCGCCCCCGCCACCATCATCGGCAAGATGGAGGTGCGCGGTATGGGTGTCGTCGACATGCCCGTCGTCAACCACGTCCGCGTGGCGCTGCTGATCGACCTTGTCCAGGATATTCAGCGCATGCCCCCCGATCCCGCTCGTCGCGCCATCGCGGGCGGTGACGTTCCGGTCGTCCGCATCGTCCCTTTTGAGGCATCCGCGCCCATCAAGGTGGAACTGGCGCTCAAGACCATGGGCCTTCCGTGAGCGCGCCCACGCCAAAGACCATCCTTCTTGTTTCCGGCCTGTCCGGGGCGGGCAAGACGACCGCGCTCAAGACGCTGGAGGATATTGGCTGGGAAGTGGTGGATAACCTGCCGCTTCTACTGCTTGAACGGCTGCTCGACGCCCCGCCGCCCGCCGGCCATGAGGAGGTGGACGATCGGCCGCTCGCTCTTGGCATCGACGCGCGGACGCGCGGCTTCAACGCCAATGCCATTGTCCAGCGGATCAAGGCGCTGCGGACCCGTCGTGGCTATGAGGTCGAAACCCTGTTCCTTGATTGTTCGGGCCGCGAGCTGGAACGGCGCTTTGCCGAAACGCGGCGTCGCCATCCGCTCGCGAGCGACCGTCCGGCGGCGGATGGCATCGCTCGCGAACGTGAACTGACCGAACCGCTCCGCCGCTGGGCCGACCATGTGGTCAACACCACCGGCCTCAACAGCAACGCGCTTCAGCAGGAAATACGCAAGCGATTTTCGCTTGAAGAGCGATCGGCACCGGTCCTGACCATCCTGTCCTTTGGGTTTTCGCGCGGCGTGCCCCAGGACGCCGACCTGATGTTCGACATGCGTTTCCTGCGCAATCCGCATTGGGAGCGCGAATTGCGGCCCAAGACGGGGCTGGACCCGGATGTGGCGGCCTATGTTGCGCAGGACCCCGCCTATGAGGAATCGCTGCGCCAGATCGAGCAATTGCTGGCGACGCTGCTCCCCCGCTATGCGGACAGCGGAAAAAGTTACGTCACGGTCGCCTTCGGCTGTACCGGCGGACGACACCGGTCGGTCCATGTCGCCGATCGCGTCGCCAAATACTTGCAAGATGCGGGCTTTTCGCCCACGGTCTCGCACCGCAATATGGAATCAGCGCCCCAGGATGCACTGGAGAAGCGCGAACCGGGAGGCCCGAAAGCATAATCATGAAACAGTTGGGCCAGATAAGTAGATGATTGGACTGGTACTCGTCACTCACGGGCAGCTTGCGACCGAATTCGTCGTGGCGATGGAACATGTGGTCGGTCCGCAACAGCAGATCGAAACCATCTGCATTGGCCCGGAGGATGACATGGAAGTACGCCGCGCCGACATCGCCGCGGCCGTCGCCCGCGTCAATGACGGGTCGGGGGTCATCCTGCTCACCGATCTGTTCGGGGGCACGCCATCCAACCTTGCCATTTCGCTGCTGAAGGCCGGTGAGATCGAAGTGATCGCCGGGATCAACCTGCCGATGCTGATCCGGCTGGAAAGCGCCCGCAAGGTCATGGACGTGCGACAGGCGGTTGCCGCCGCGCGCGAAGCAGGGCAGAAATATATCAGCGTCGCGTCCGAACTGTTGGGTAGCACTACATGAGCGAAATCAGCCAGGAGGTCCGGATCAGCAACAAGCGCGGCCTTCACGCCCGTGCCAGCGCCAAGTTCGTGACCTTGGCCAGCGGGCTGCCGGCGCAGATCACCGTGCGCAAGGACGGCAGTGAAGTGACCGGCACCTCTATCATGGGGCTCATGATGCTCGGCGCGGCGCTGGGCGATTCTATCATCATTAGCGCGACCGGCCCTGAAGCGGAGACATCACTGGGCAGGCTCGTGACCCTGGTCGAAGACAAGTTCGGCGAAGAATAGGCCTTTTACCAACCGTCCCTCCCCGATAGAGAAGCCGCTTCATCGCTTGAGAGGAAGCTGGGCGCTAGTGGCACGCGAAATCACCGGATTTTCAAACCCGCTGGTGAAGCGCGTCCGATCCCTGCGCGAAAAGAAGTTCCGCAAGGCCGAAGGCCTGTTCCTGGCCGAAGGGCTGCGGATCCTCACCGAAGCGCGCGAGGAAGGCGTCCTTCCCGAAATGCTGTTCCACGCCGGGTCGACCCACCCGCTCGCCGTAGAACTGATCGCGGCGATGGAGGCGGCGGGCGGCGACGTCATCGAAACGACGCCGGACATTCTTTCCAAGATTTCGGGCAAGGACAATCCGCAGGCCGTGGTCGGCGTGTATCGCGACCGGCTGACCCCGCTCGACCAGCTGGACCGGACGCGCGCCGACCTCTGGATCGTCGCCCAGTCACTGCGCGATCCCGGCAATCTCGGCACCATATTGCGGACCGGCGACGCCGTCGGCGCGGGCGGCCTGATCCTGGTCGACGATTGCGTCGACCCTTTCTCGGTCGAATCGGTGCGCGCCTCGATGGGCGCGCTTTTCACGCAGTCGATCACCCAGGCGCGCTGGAACGACTTCCTGCACTGGCTGCGACAGGGACCCGGTGAATTGATCGGCACCAGCCTGAAAGCCACCCATGACTATCAGGAGCCCCGCTATCAAAGCCCCTGCTTCCTGCTGGTCGGCAATGAAGCGCAGGGCCTGCCTGAAGCCTATGAGGCGGAATGCGATCTGCTGGTCAAGATGCCGATGCTGGGCAAGGCGGACAGCCTGAACGCCGCCGTCGCCTGCGCGGTCATGGCGTATGAATTGCTGAACCAGAAGCGGGCGAAGACATAAATGATGGTGAGGGGCGAACAGGGGATGAGCACGGAATCCGGGGACAGGAGCGGCGTCGGCGCGATGCTGCGCCACAAGCGCGTTCTGGCGGCAAGCCTCATCGGTACGGCGGTCGAGTTCTACGACTTCTATATCTATGCCACAGCCGCGAGCCTTGTGTTTGGCCCGCTCTTCTTTCCGGCCAGCTCCCCTTCCGCGCAGCTGCTCGCCGCCTATGGTAGCCTCGCCCTCGCCTTCTTCGCGCGGCCGCTGGGTGCGGCGGTGTTCGGCCATTATGGCGACCGCATCGGCCGCAAGGCGACACTGGTGACATCGCTGATGCTGATGGGCGGGTCGACGCTGGCGATCGGCTTTCTGCCCACCTATCAAATGATCGGCTGGTGGGCGCCGCTCATCCTGTGCGTGCTGCGCTTTGGCCAGGGCTTCGGCCTGGGCGGCGAATGGGGTGGCGCGGCGCTGCTGGCGGTCGAAAACGCGCCGCCCGGGTGGCGCGCGCGCTTCGGCATGTTCCCGCAGCTGGGCGCACCGGTCGGTTTCCTCGCCGCCAATGGGCTGTTCCTGATCCTCGGCATATTCCTTACCGACAAGGATTTCTTCGCCTGGGGCTGGCGCCTGCCCTTCTTGGGCAGCGCGGTGCTGGTGTTCCTCGGCCTGTGGGTGCGCCTCAAGCTCACGGAAACGCCGGAATTTGCCGCCGCTCAGGCCGAATCACCGCCGCCCACCCTGCCGCTTGGCACCCTGCTGACCAATCATCTGGGCGCGGCGATCGCCGGCACCTTCGCGGTGGTCGCCTGCTTTGCTGTCTATTACATCGCCACAGCCTTTGCGCTCGGCTACGGAACGACCACGCTCAAGATCGACCGCGAGACATTTCTGGGCATCCAGCTGGGCGCCATCCTGTTCATGGCGCTCAGCATCATCATCGCCGGCTGGTGGGCGGACAAGACCAGCCCGACCCGCGTGCTGGTCGTCGGCTGTATCGGCACGGTAGCGATGGGCGTGATCTTCGGCCCCGCCATGGGCACCGGGCAATTGCTGCCGATCTTCCTGATCCTCAGCCTCGCACTGTTCCTGATGGGCTTCGTCTACGGCCCCTTGGGCGCCTATCTGCCGCACCTCTTCCCGGTGCAGTTGCGCTATACCGGCGCATCCTTCAGCTTCAACCTCGGCGGAATCATCGGCGGCGCGCTGGCGCCGATCGTCGCCACCTGGCTGATCCAGGTGCAGGGCGTGCAGTTGGTCGGGCTCTACATGTCGGCGGCGGCCGCGATCAGCCTCGGCGGGCTCTGGTTCACCAGCCGGACATAGGCGAAGTCGGGATACGACAAGGCCGCCAAAGATATTGCCACAAACAGGCAAACGACAGCGAGCAGCATAAGCCACAAGAAAGGCGGCGTCCCATCGAGACGCCGCCTGCTTTTTTTCCACCCGTCAGCGACGGAGCAAGGAAATCAATCCTCGCTGCGCACGTCGCGACGCTCGGCGATGCGAGCGCGCTTGCCGGTGCGGCCACGCAGATAATAGAGCTTCGCACGACGCACGACACCGCGACGGACGACGGTGATCGAATCGATGTTCGGCGAATAGAGCGGGAATACGCGTTCCACACCCTCACCGAACGAAATCTTGCGCACGGTGAAGTTGCTGCCCATGCCCTTGTTCGAGCGGGCGATGCAGACGCCTTCATAATTCTGGACGCGGCTGCGGTCACCTTCGATGACCTTCACGCCGACGCGCAGCGTATCACCCGGACGGAAATCCGGAATATCCTTGGCAAGGGCCGCGATGTTTTCGGCCTCGATCTGCTGGATCAAGTTCATGAGCTTAGTCCTACTTTTCGCGTTGCGCACCAGAGGGCGACTGGTCCCGAACGCCGATATGACGTTCCCAAAGGTCCGGCCGCCTTAGCCGTGTGTCATCTTCCGCCCTTTGTTTCCGCCAGGCGGCGATTTTCGCATGATCCCCCGATCGCAACACTTCAGGGATCGTGCGCCCTTCCCATTCAACGGGTCGGGTATAGTGCGGATATTCGAGAAGGCCGCTTTCGAAGCTCTCTTCATCCCCACTTGAAGGCGCGCCCATTACCCCAGGAAGCAGGCGGATGCAAGCATCCAGCAGCATCAGCGCGCCCATCTCTCCACCCGACAGGATGACGTCCCCCATGCTGATCTGTTCGATGGGACGCGCCTGGAAAATGCGCTCGTCAAACCCTTCGAACCGGCCGCACAAAATGGTCGCTCCGGGACCGGCAGAAAGCTCGCGGACGCGCCCCTGCGTGATCGGCGTGCCACGCGGAGTCATCGCAATGACGGGCAGGTCGGGCGCTTTCGCCATCGCGTGATCGACGGCCCTGGCCAGAATGTCGGCGCGCAGCACCATGCCCGCGCCGCCGCCCGCCGGTGTATCGTCGACGGTACGGTGCTTGTCGGTGGCAAAATCGCGGATATGGATCGGGTCGCAGGACCATCTGCCCTCCGCCAGCGCCCGTCCGGCCAGCGACAGGCCCAGCGGCCCCGGAAAGATTTCAGGATAGAGGGTCAGGATCTGCGCGCGAAAGTTCACGCCTTGCGTGCCTTGAGCCAGGCCCCGGCCATGCCGCCCATGAGTGACACCGCTCCCCCCAGCATCAAGGCGATGCCGATGGCGCGCAGCAAGTCGGCGAAGGGCCGATCGGGATTGATGAGCGCCGGCAACAGAAAGAACATCGGGATCGGCAGGACCAGTCCCAGGGCCGCGGCCGCCTTCCTCGCTTGCGACCAAGGCATCGAAAACAGCCGCCAGCCAGCCGCGACCATGAGGAGCAGATAGAGGGCGGCTAGGATTTTCGGCATGGAGCGGCCCCGTCTATTTTTGCGTCAGACGGCGAAGGCCGCGTCGATGACCGCCCGCTCATCCGCGATCGTGACCGCGTGCATAGGTGCCATGAAACGCTTGCCCGTGGGCCGCTCGACCTCGATGATGTCGCCGGCGCCGAAATTCTCGACCGCGACGATGGTGCCCAATGGCTCTGCCTCGCTGGAAAAGCAGGGCAAGCCGATGAGATCGGCATGATAATATTCGCCCTCGCCCAGCGGTGGCAGGGCTGAACGCGGCACGGTAAGTTCCGTCCCGCGCAGCGCTTCGACGGCCGATCGATCGGCGATTTCGGCGAAGCGCGCGACCGCGCCGTTTGGGCCGGGGCGCACCGACTTCAGCGTCAGCGTGCGTCCGGCGGCATCGAAACCCTTGTAGGATTTGAGCGTCTCGGCACCCTCCCCAAAGAGCTTCAGACGGACTTCGCCCGTCACCCCATGCGCGCCGATAATGACGGCGAGAGTGACGGGCTTGTCGGTCAAGTCGATCAGCCTTCAGCCGACTCTTCAGCAGGCGCGGCTTCTTCAGCAGGCGCTTCGGCCGGAGCATTCGCGGCTTCCTCGGCGGCCTTGCGGGCTTCCTCGGCCTCGGCCAGCTTCGCGGCCCGATCTTCGGCCCGATCCTTGGCCTTCTGGCCCGGCTCAGCCTTCTTGGGGTTGCTGCGAACGGCGCGTTCCTTCACGCCGGCGGCGTCCAGGAAGCGGGCGACGCGGTCGGTCGCCTGTGCGCCAGCGGCAACCCAGTGCTTCGCGCGCTCAACGTCCAGAACGACACGCTTTTCATCGCCCTTGGGCAGGACGGGATTGTAGCTGCCGATGCGCTCGATGAACTTGCCGTCGCGCGGAGCGCGGCTGTCGGCCACGACGATACGATAATAGGGGCGCTTCTTGGAACCACCGCGCGAAAGACGAATGGACGTTGCCATGAACCTTGACCTTACCTTTCTACTTCAAACTGTTGGATTGCTTATTTCTTCATGAAATTCTGAAAGCCCGGGGGCAGATTGGGCATGTTGCCGCCCAGTCCGCCGAGGCCGCCAAGATCGGGGGCCCCACCGGCACCGCCCAGCATCTTGTCCATGCCGCCGCCGGTGAACATTTTGGCGAGCCCCTTGAGGCCGCCCATCTTGCGGATCTTCTTCATCGCCGTTTCCATCTCCTGATGCATTTTCAGGAGCTTGTTCACGTCCTGCACGGTGCGGCCGGAACCCTTGGCAATGCGAATCTTGCGCTTGGCGTTGATGATCGCGGGCTTCTCCCGCTCCTTGGGCGTCATCGATCCGATCATCGCGTCGAGATGGATCAGCGTCTTGTCGTTGGCGCCACTGTTCGCCATCGCCGCCTGCGCTTTCTTGAGGCCGGGCAGCATGGCGGCCAGCGCGCCAAGGCCGCCCATCCGACGCATCTGATTGAGCTGGGCGCGCAGGTCGTTCATGTCGAACTGACCGTTGGCCATCTTCTTGGCGAGCTTGTCGGCTTCCTCCGCGTCGATCGTCTCCGCCGCGCGCTCGACCAGCGACACGACATCGCCCATGCCAAGGATGCGCTGCGCCACGCGCGCCGGGTGGAAAGGCTCGATCGCGTCGAGCTTTTCGCCGGTGCCTGCAAATTTGATCGGACGGCCGGTGACAGCCCGCATCGACAGCGCCGCACCACCCCGCGCATCGCCGTCCATCCGGGTCAGCACCACGCCGGTCAGCGGGACCTGCTGGGTGAAACTTGTCGCGACATTCACCGCGTCCTGGCCGGTCAGCGAGTCGACCACCAGCAGGATTTCGGCCGGGTTGGCGACCTCGGCGACCGCCTTCATCTCGTCCATCAGCGCCTGATCGACGTGCAGGCGGCCGGCGGTATCGAGCATCACCACGTCGAAACCCTGGAGCTTCGCCGCCTGCAACGCGCGCTTCGCGATTTCGACCGGCTGCTGGCCCTGCACGATCGGCAGCGTCGCCACATCCGTCTGCTGCCCCAGGATCGCCAGCTGCTCCTGCGCTGCCGGGCGCTGGACGTCGAGCGACGCCATCAGCACCTTCTTGCGCTCTTTTTCCTTCAGGCGTTTGGCGATCTTGGCGGTGGAGGTGGTCTTGCCCGAACCCTGCAGGCCGACCATCATGATGACGGCGGGCGGGGTGACATCGATCAGCAGGTCGGAGGTTTCCGACCCCAGTGTTTCAGTGAGCGTATCCGAAACGATCTTGACGACCATCTGGCCCGGCGTAACCGAACGCAGCACGTCGCTGCCGACCGCGCGCTCCGTGGCCTGATCGACGAACTGGCGAACCACCGGAAGCGCGACATCGGCCTCGAGCAGCGCGATTCGCACCTCACGCATCGCGGCGCGGACATCGTCCTCCGTGAGCGCACCGCGCCCACGCAGCTTGTCGAATACTCCACCCAGACGATCGCTTAGCGAATCGAACATCATCACCTCATTGGGCCGAAAAGCCCGGAAACAGCACCTACCCCGCCAAACGACAAAATCGCCGGCGGGCGAAACTCGCCGGCCAGCGTCCATCCGAAGCCCCCTGCGGGCGTCCTGGATCTGTCAGGGTATCAGGCGGCGGACCGCCCGATGACTTGGGGGGCCCTTAGCGCATGGGAGCAGCCGATGCAACCGGCCTGGCCGGTCCGCCGTGCCGGGGACTGGCCTTTTGCCCTCGCAACCCCTACATGCGCGGCCATCATGGGCCGTTTTTCGAAAATGCATGGGCTGGGCAACGACTTCGTCGTGATAGACGCGCGAACGGAGGGCGTCGACATGACGGAGGCGCGCGCACGCGCGATCGCCGACCGCCATGCCGGCATCGGCTGCGACCAGCTGATCCTGATTGGCAATAGCGACAGGGCCGATGTGTCCATGCGCATCTTCAACGCCGACGGCGGCGAAGTGGAGGCATGTGGCAACGCCACCCGCTGCGTGCCTTTGTTCGTCGGGCGGGACGTGCTGATCGAAACCAGGGCGGGCCTGCTCGACGCGAAGGGCGTCGAGGGCGGCGTCAGCGTGGATATGGGCCAACCCCGGCTGGAATGGGACGTGATTCCCCTCGCCTACGCGATGGACACGCTCGCCATGCCCGTCAGCTGGGAAGACCTGCCCGCGCCTGTCGCCGTCAATGTCGGCAACCCCCATGTCATCTTCTTCGTGGACACTCTGGACGGTGTGAACTTCGGCCATCTCGGCCCGCTGATCGAGACCGATCCGCTCTTCCCCGCACGCGTGAACGTGAACTTCGCGCAGATTGTGGGCGACAATCACATCCGCCTGATCGTCTGGGAACGCGGCGCCGGTCTGACGCGCGCGTGCGGCACCGGCGCCTGCGCGACGGCCGTCGCGGCGGTGCGGCGCAAGCTGGTGAGCGGCCCGACGCGCGTCACCCTGCCGGGTGGCGACCTTGTGATCGACTGGGCGCCCGGCGGACACATCCACATGACCGGCCCTGCGACTCATGTCTTCGACGGCGAGGCTGACTGGGCGCGCTTCTGACCATGGGCGGGCCGCAGATCATCACCCTGGGCTGCCGCCTCAACATCGCGGAAAGCGAGGCCATTCGCGAGATAGCGGGCGACAGGGAGGACCTGGTCGTCGTCAACAGCTGCGCGGTGACGGCCGAGGCCGTGCGCCAGACGCGCCAGGCCATCCGCCGAGCCCGGCGCGACAAACCTGACGCGCGCATCATCGTGACAGGCTGCGCCGCCCAGACCGAGCCCGAAACCTTCGCGACAATGCGCGAAGTCGATGCGGTGATCGGCAACCGGGAGAAGATGGAGGCCCGCTCCTACTCTCCCCCTGTTCGTGTCGAGCACAGCCGGAATAATGACGTCGATGGTCCTTTCGACTTCGCGCGAAGCGGAAGAGACGCCGCGACTGTCCGCATCTCCGACATCATGGCGGTCCGCGATACCGCGCCTCACATGGCGAGCGCCTTCGCGGAACATGCACGCGCGTTCCTGGAGGTGCAGAATGGCTGCGATCACCGCTGCACCTTCTGCATCATCCCCTATGGCCGGGGGAACAGCCGCTCGGTTCCCGCCGGTGCCGTCATCGACAAGGCCCGCGAACTGGTCGACGGCGGCTATCGGGAAATCGTGCTGACTGGCGTCGATGTCACCAGCTACGGCCCGGACCTGCCCGGCGCGCCCTCTCTTGGCCTGCTGATCGAGCGTATCCTCAAAGCCGCGCCCAACCTTCCCCGCCTCCGCCTGTCCTCACTCGACAGCGTGGAGATTGATGAGCGTCTGTTTGATCTCCTCGCGCATGAACCACGCATGATGCCGCACCTCCACCTGTCGCTGCAGGCAGGCGATGACCTGATCCTGAAACGCATGAAGCGACGCCATGTGCGGGCCGACGCGATCCGTGTTGTCGAGCGGCTGAAAAGCGCTCGCCCGGACATCAGCATCGGCGCCGACATCATCGCCGGCTTTCCGACAGAAGATGAGCCGATGTTCGAAAATAGCCTGAGGCTGGTCGGCGAATGCGCCATCGTCCATGGCCATATCTTTCCCTATTCGCCGCGCGCCGGAACGCCTGCGGCCCGCATGCCGCAGGTCGATCGCGCCACGATCAAGGCCCGCGCCGCCCGCCTCCGGGAGGCCTGCGACGCGCAGCGCGAGCATTGGCTTCGGAGCCTGGTGGGCTCGACCCAGTCGGTGCTGGTCGAGCGAAACGGCGTTTCGGGACATGCGGAAAATTTCGCGCCCGTGCGTTTCACCCAGCTGCAGGCGCCCTCCTCCATCGTGCAGGCGACGATCACGGGCCTTGAGAATGGCGCGCTGATCGCGCAAGAGGCGGCGTGAGTAGCAATCATTTTCCGTCATTCCCGCGACACCGGGAACCCAACTGCCTACTGTCCCGCTTGGGACAGCGCGTGGCGGATGGATCCCTGGCTTCACGGGGATGACGATGGTGGATAGACATGGCTGAAACATCCTGGCGCGACCGGCTCTTCGGCGGCCTCAAGCGCACCTCCGACAAGCTCGGGGAAAACCTCACCGGCCTTTTCACCAAGGCCGCGCTCGACGAGCAGACGCTCGACGAGATCGAGGAAGCGCTGATCGTCAGCGACCTTGGCCCGGCCATGGCGGCGCGGGTGCGTGATCGCCTGGCCGATGGGCGTTTCAACAAGGAACTGACCGAGGAATATCTGCGCGAGATCATCGCCGAGGAGATTGAGAAGGTCCTGACCCCGGTCGCCCGCCCGCTGGAAATCGAAGCCTTTCCCCGGCCGCAGGTGATCCTGGTGATCGGCGTCAATGGTTCGGGCAAGACAACGACGATCGCCAAGCTCGCCAACCTGTTCCTGGAACAGGATTATGGCGTGATGCTGGCAGCGGGCGACACGTTTCGCGCCGCAGCCATCGGACAGCTCAAGGTCTGGGCCGATCGGCTGGGCGTTCCCATCGTCGCCGGCAAGGAAGGCGGCGATGCGGCCGGCATCGTGTTTGACGCAGTCAAGCAGGCGACGGCTACCGGCATCGACGTGCTGATCGTCGACACCGCGGGACGGCTACAGAACAAGAGCGAGCTGATGGACGAATTGGCCAAGATCCGCCGCGTGCTGGGCCGGCTGAATCCGGCCGCGCCGCATGATGTCGTGCTGGTGCTGGACGCGACCACGGGCCAGAACGCGCTCAACCAGATCGAAGTATTCAAGGAATTTGCTCAGGTGACGGGTCTTGTCATGACCAAGCTGGACGGCACGGCGCGCGGCGGTGTCCTGGTGGCGGCGGCCGACAGATATCGCCTGCCGATCCATGCAATCGGCGTCGGCGAGAAGATCGAGGACCTGCGGCCCTTCGACCCGGGCGACATGGCGCGGGCGATAGCGGGGACGGCCTATGCGCGCTAATCTTCTGTCCGTCATGCCGACGCAGGCTGCTGTCTCGGGTCTCGATGGCTCCACCCGGCCCCGCATCCTCCCGGCCCTGGTCCGGATCGAGACCATGGGCACAGGGTTGACGGATATCGATCATGGCTGACCCCCAAAAGCCCGCTCATGGCGGCTCATTGAGCCTCACCCTCGACTTCGGCCCGCTCCTGGTCTTCTTCCTGACCTACAAGGGCGCCGGCTGGCTTTGGGGCGCCCACAATCCCATAACAGCCATGACGTTCGGCACCGGAGCCTTCATGGCGGCGATCGTGCTGGCCGTGATCATCTCCAAGGTGAAGCTGGGTCGCATATCGCCGATGCTGTGGCTGTCCGCACTCCTGATCCTGTTCTTCGGCGGGCTCACCATCTATTTCCACGACCAGCGCTTCATCCAGATCAAGCCCACGATCATCTACAGCTTTTTCGCGATAATGCTGTTCGGAGGTCTCCTGCGCGGCAAGGCTCTGCTCAAATATCTGCTGCAGGCCGCCTATGATGGATTGACCGAGGAAGGATGGCGCAAGCTGTCGCGCAACTGGGCAGTCTTCTTCGCTGCCATGGCCATCGTCAATGAAGCGATGCGTCGGTCGATGAGCTTCGATTCATGGCTGGCGATCAAGGTATGGGGCGTAACGATCGTGTCGGTCCTGTTCGCCGCCGCCAACATCCCTATGCTGATGCGCCACGGGCTGACGCTAGGCGAAAAGCTGGACGGCGACGAATTGGGCGAAACCACCCCGCCCCAGGGGTAGAGCGCGCCACCGGCGGGGGCGCGCTCTCGTTTCGCGCGTCAGCCGCCGTTGAAGTTGACCATGCAGTACAGCATTGCCAACGACAGCAGCGTGTTGGTGCGCGAAAAAATCATGGCGGTGGTGGCGGCCTTTGCCTTCGCAGCATCTTCCGCCGGCACCAGGCCAAGAGCCTTCTTCTGGTTCGGCCAGATGACGAACCAGACGTTGAACGCCATGATAAGGGCCAGCCACATGCCGATGCCGATCAGCCGATGTCCTGGATCAAGCGTGAGCGCCTGCACCAGATAATCGCTCCGCCAGGCGATGATGAGGCCGGTCAGCACGGTGAGCGCGGCTGCCCAGCGGAAGAAGAAGAGGGCCGATGGCGCGATATATTTCGACACACCGGGCTTCAGTTCCGCAGGTACTTTGGGCATGGTCGGGATCTGCACGAAGTTGAAATAATAGAGCAGGCCGATCCACGTAATGCCGAAGAACAGGTGCAGCCACCGCAACACGGCCTGCTCGCCCGTCGTGTTTGCTGGCACTGCGAAGATGACCACCAGCGCCAGCAGGAGCGCAGCGACTAACACAAGATGCAAATTGCCAAAGAATTTTGCCATTGATCCTTCCCCCATTTTCGGCCGCCGCTAGCGGGCTGCCCGGCCAGCGATGCTAGGTCATCGTTTCGCCACTGTCACATAGATAATCCACCCGCTTGGATGAAAATATCCTATTTTCTGCAACGCAATAAGGCTGCTAGGGCCACGGAGCCTTCCGGCCGCGCCATCGTTATGCGGCCATCTCATTCAAGAACCCGAGGAGTTTCGACATGGCCTTTGTTCTTCCCGATCTGCCCTACGCAAAGGATGCCTTCGGCGACATCCTGTCTGCCGAAACCTTCGACTATCATCATGGCAAGCACCACAACGCCTATGTCGTGAAGGCCAATGAACTGGTCGCGGCCGATCCTACCCTGCAGGGCAAGTCGCTCGTCGAACTGATCAAGACCGCGAAGGGCGGTCTGTTCAACCAGGTCGGGCAGATATGGAATCATACTTTCTATTGGCAGTCGCTTTCGCCGACCAAGACGCAACCGAGCGGCGCGTTGCTGGCCAAGATCGAAGAAGCCTTCGGATCGGTCGAGGCGCTGGTTGAAAAGCTCAAGACGGAGGCCGTCGGCCATTTCGCCAGCGGCTGGGCCGCGCTGATCCTCAAGGACGGCAAGCTGGAAGTCACCAGCTATCATGATGCGGACACGCCGGTCGCGCATGATGGTCACCTGCCCTTGCTGATCGTCGATGTATGGGAACATGCCTATTATATCGACTATCGCAACGCCCGTCCCAATTATGCCGACCGCATCCTCAAGGACGCGCTCAACTGGGATTTCGCCGCGCTGAACCTCGATGGCCAGGGCGCAAGCCGGGCTGACCAGACGGTCTGATGCGGGTCGCCGTCCGTCGTTGCATCGCCCGGCGGACGGTATTCCCACTGATAGGTCTCGCAATGCTTTGTTAACCCGGATGTGACCAGACTCTTGGCAGGGTCGCAAAAGGAAAACAAAGATGGATGTCGATGAACTGCGCAGGCAGCATCAGCAGTTGAGCCTGCTTTCCCGACAGCTACTTCAAGCTGTTGAGGACAGCCAGATCCAGCAGAGCGTAGGCGCCATCCGATGGCAGCTCGCTCGCCAGCTCATGTCTCACCTCGCTCTGGAGGACCGGATATTCTATCCAGCCGTGCAGCGATCGGCGGACGAGCAGGCCCGCACGATGGCGCAGCGGCTCCAGTCCGAGATGGGCATGCTCGCGCAGAACTTCTCCGCTTACATGCAGCGATGGAATGACGATCAGATCGCTCGTTTCTGGCCGGATTTCTGCTCCGAGACGCGCGACGTCCTGACGATGCTCAAGGCTCGAATGGAGCAGGAGGAACGGCTGCTCTACCCCATAGCCGAGGCCGCACATCGCCAAGCGATGGCGATGAGCAAGTCGGCGTAGTTGCGGCAGGCCTGGCTTGCGCAGAGTAACCCCGCACCCGCCGGGCCCACATCGGTGAACAATCCTCAGGATTGAGAGGACAGGCAGCCGGACGCCGCTTGCGACCGCGAATCCTGGGCCGTAAGTCCCAGCTCCTGCGCCAAGCGCTCCAAATCGGCATCCGGGCGCACCAACAGCCAGTCTCTCGCATCGGCCCCGTTCACCACCGTCACCGCACCGCGCGGGCACACGCCAAGGCAATTAACCTCTACAATCCCCGCCGCAGCCTGTCGGCCCTTCTTGAAGGAAAGATGCCGACGCAGCGCCTTGGCCAAGCGCTCGTCGCCATTACGACCGAAACCGCCATCCAGCCGCTTGGAACATTTGCGACAGATCAGGATCGCCGACTGCCAGTTGGACCGGACATGGTCCTTCAATCGGCAGCCTCGCGCGGGCGCCAGCTGCGCCGCTCCTCTGCGGCGCGCAGCACTTCATAGGCGGCTTGAATCGTGTGGAAGCGGACGGCCGCGTCGGCATCGCCCGGCCTTACGTCGGGATGATTTTCCTTGGCCAGCCGACGCCAGCTCTTCTTTATCGCCTCGAAATCGGCGTCGTCCTCCAGCTCGAGCGCCTGCAGGGCGTGAAGCTCGTCCCGGGACCTGCTGCCATCGCCCGGCCCGCCCCAGCCATGATAGGCGCTGCTTTGATAACCGCTCGCGTCCCGGCGTTCAGTGCGCTCACGCTGTTCCCGCTCCTCCTGGTCCAGACCCTGAAAATAGTCCCAGTTGCGATTATATTCGGCCGCATGGTCGGAACAGAAATACCAGCGTTCGCGACTATTGGGCGACTTGGGCGCGGGGCACTCGCCGGCGCGGTCGCAGCCATGGCGATCACACAGCCGCACCTGCTGTGCGTCACGCGTCGAACCATAGCCACGCCAGCGGGGAAAGCCCCAGTCATTTGATCGGCTGCTTCGTGCCATCGGTCCAAGTTAGGCAAGCCGCCGGCGATGCGCCACCCCGGCGAGCGATGAAATTGTTGTTCTTCAATCCCTCTCCTCCAGTTGAGGGGGAAAGATATGATGCCAGAGGGCCTGTAAGCCGGGTTCTGTCCACCCCGTTGCCGGGGATGGGCGACCATTCCTCTAGGGGGCGGATTGCTCCGTCCCTCAAGCAACCAACCCGGGCGGTCTCGGCCGAAACTGGCCTAGCAGACAAGCTGCGCGCCGCCCCTATTCGGTCTTGCTCCCGGTGGGGTTTACCGTGCCGCCGCCGTTACCGGAGACGCGGTGCGCTCTTACCACACCCTTTCAATTTCGCTGAGCCTAGGCCCTAGCGACCTGCTTTCTGTTGCACTGTCCCTTGGATCGCTCCAGCCGGCCATTAGCCGGCACCGTTGTTTCGTGGAGCCCGGACTTTCCTCGCCATGGCAGTTACCCGCCACGCCGCGGCCGCCCAGCCCTCTGGCACGGGCGTCTATACATATGCCCGAGGCCCGCGTCACCCTGCTTATTCGTCGCCCCTGGGCTTGGGCAGCAACAGCGCAAGCAGGATCGCGCGACATTCGCCGTCAATGATACCGTCGATCAGTTCAGGGCGGAAGCGCCGCTGGAACGCGACCACCGCAGCCTGCGGCTCGGCAATGTCATAGCCGAATCGCTCCAGCGCCAGCAGGAAGGCGCTGTCGCTCCATAGCGGGTCCATGAGATTCTTGGTTGGACGCGGCAGAGCGAGACGCAGTCGCGCCAGCTGGCCCCAAGGAAATAGCTCGCCTGGATCCTGCTTGCGGGCGGGCGCCACGTCGCTGTGCCCGACGATGTTGCCACGCGTGATACGATGCCGCTGCACGATGTCATGCATAAGCGGTATGAGAGCCCCCATCTGAGCATCAGTGAAGGGGCGATAGCCCCATTCATGCCCCGGGTTGACGATTTCTATGCCAATACTCGCGGAATTGACGTCGTCGATGCCGCGCCAGTGCGACCGTCCGGCATGCCAGGCCCGTTTGCCTTCTTCGACCATGCGGACGATCTGCCCGTCCTCGCCCACCACATAATGCGCTGACACCTTGGATTCCCGGCTGGCCATCCAGCGTATAGCGCTCGCAGCGTCGGGCATGCCGGTATAGTGCAGCACCAACATGGACACCGGCAGCTTGCGATCGTCGAAATTGGGCGACGGCGTATCGATTATGGGAATGTCGGTCATTGGGAACAGCCAGTCACCACCCTTATACCTTCGCCGCTATCGCACCAGGTTGCGACAGACATCCGGGCGAAGAATGGCCGAGAGCGGCGCTGTTATCAAGCGCGCCACGCCGCGACCGTCAGATAGCGCGGCGGATTGGCTCGTGCTCGCGGGATGATGCGGTACGGCGCCGCCCGTATCCGCCCCGGAATTCGGGGTGCGGGACGAAGTCCTCACTATGCCCGATTACCGTTTCACCAGCGCCCAGCAGCAGCACGGACCCCTCATGACTGTGACGCGAAAGCAAGCGGAAGACGTTCTGCCGTCGTTCCTGCGTGAAATAGAGGAGGACGTTCCGGCACAGCAGCAGGTCATATTCTCCGGCTGGCGCGCGGGGATCGAAAAGATTGTCGGTGCGGAAATCGATCATCCGCCGCAATTCCGGACTGGCGTGCCATTCATCGCGCACGGGTTCGAACCATTTGATGAGGTCGCCCACGCCCAAGCCGCGCTGCACGTCCATCTGCGAAAAAACGCCCGCGCGCGCCCGCTCGATGGCGGCAGTCGAAATGTCGGTCGCCAGGAACTCTATCCGCCAGTTCCGCCAGCGGGCCATGTCATTGCGCAACTGAACGGCGATGGAATAAGCCTCCTGCCCCGTCGAACACCCTGCGCTCCAGATGCGCAGCACCCGTTCTCGCCGCGCCGCCGCCTGGAAGGAGGGCAAGATCTGGCGGTGGATCATGTCGAAGATTTGGAGATCACGGAAGAAACTGCTTTCATTATTGAGCAGCGCGTTGACCACCGCGTTTTCCAACGTTGGATCGCACTTCCTGAGCAACCTTGATGCCAGTTCATCCATGTCCGACATGTCGTAGGCCCGCATCACCGGCTTCAATGCCGTTTCCATGCGCCACGACCGACTTTCGGACAGGATCTGCCCGGTGCGCGCCTCCAGCAGGGCAGAAAAGACGCGGGCCGCTCCGGGTGATGATGGTTCGCTTGAATGGATCAATGCCTCAACCTCTGCTCTTCCCGCGCCGCGCGACGAATTCCATGATAGCGTAAGGCTCCAACAAGGCGCAGCTCAGCCCCGCTCCGGCGACTGACCCCGGCATACCCCAGACCACGCTGCTGGCTTCATTCTGCGCGACGATCCAGCCGCCAGCGGCAACGATCTCGCGCGCGCCCATCGTGCCGTCCCGCCCCATGCCCGTCAGCACGATGCCCGCCGCACCTTTTCCATAGGCTTCGGCCATGCTCGCGAACATCGGGTCGACGCCGGGCAGGTTACCCGCTGGGGTGCGCTGATCGTCCAGCATGATCATCACTCGACCATGCAAACTCCGCCGGACCAGCAGATTGGCGTCGCCAGGCGCCACATAGACGACGTCGGGAGCCAACATTTCACCTTGCTCAGCGACCTTGACCCGCAGGCTGGTCATGCGGGCCAGTTGCTGCGCGAAATAGCAGGTGAAGCTCACCGGCAGGTGCTGCGTCAGCAGGATCGGAACGCCCAGCGGCTCGGTGAGGCCGGCAAAGAGCTGCCCGAGCGCATGAATCCCCCCGGTCGACGCCCCGACGCCCAGGCAGGCGAGCGGCGCCTGGGGGCGGTTGGGGTTGACGGCGATCACCGGGGCTTCGTTACTGGACGCCGTTTCCCGCCCGCCGAACAGGCGCGAGAGGCGGTCGATCAGGGATCGTGGAAACTGCTCGCCAAAACTCCCGCTTCCAGGCTTGGCCAATATGTCACTCGCGCCCAGCGCCAGCGCCTCGACAGCCGCAGCGCTCCCTTCACCGCAATTGCCCGACAGGATGACGATCTTGCCGCGCGGATTGGCGCGCAGCAGCGCTGGGAGCGCGGCGAGCCCGCTCTGTCCGGGCAGCTCGATATCCAGCAGGATCAAGTCGACCCCATGCTCGGCCAGATAGCCCAGCGCATGTTCAGCGCTGCCGGTCTTGTGGACGACCGAAAAGCCCGGATCGGCGTTCAATATCCGTTCGATGACAGTGCGCACCACGACCGAATCATCGACGACCATGGTGCGGACCGTAAGCCGTCCGTCCTGCTGGGCGATGGTCGGGGAAACGAGGGTCATCAACGGGCCTTCAGTGAATCAAATGTTCAGAGTGTCGGGCTGGACCTGATCAGATCACGCCGACGATCGTCAGCTTGCTCTCGAGCGTTTCCCGGTCGAACGGCTTCATCACATATTCGTCGGCACCGGCTTCGACCGCCGCCTTGATATGGCTGATCCCGTTTTCAGTAGTGCAAAAGATGATCTTGGGACGCGCGCTGACCTTGGCCGTGGCCAGCGCCTGCAGAAATTCCATCCCGCTCATCACCGGCATGTTCCAGTCAAGCAGCACGACATCGGGTGCCGACGCCTCGCACTGGGTCAGCGCGTCCTGGCCATCGACCGCTTCACTCACCGAAAGATCCAGCGATTCCAGTATGTGGCGCGCGACTTTGCGAATGACTTTGGAATCATCAACTACCAGGCAATTTTTCATGAAGCGTCCCTTGCGTTTTGCGTCCCGGCAAACAGGCTTAGCGGACAAAGCCGATCAATTAGTAAACGACGGGCGGCTCTTATGCGGCCTGAGGAAGCGCACCGATGTCTACGAAACTAGCGAGCGAAACCAGAAGATGAGGCTGGCCGTCATGTTCCACGATGCCCCGCGCATAGGGCGCCCATGCCTGATCCAGCTGGCCCCGCAGCGGTAGTTCGCCTTCGGGCACTTGGCAGATATCATGGACAGCGTCGACCATCAGGCCATAGCTGTGGCCGCTAATGTCAGCGATGATGGCAAAACAGCGGTCGGCATGGGTTGTTGACTCCCGGCGGATCAGCGCGGGCACGTCGATGATCGTGAGCACGCGGCTGCGCAGCGCCGACAGGCCCGCGACATGGGGCGCCATGCCCGGCACGTGGGAAATGTCTGCAAGCTTCACCACCGCCTCGACCTCCTGGGTGGAGACAGCGACCCGGGTGCCGGCCAGCGTTGCAAGAAGATAAAGCTGGTCCATGGGCTGCCTCCTTATCAGCGGGTGCCGGAAATGGCTGCCATCAGGGCGTCCTGATCGTAGCGATAGATGCTGCCATCCTGCGGCCCCGCCGGTCTTGGCGAAGCGCGCAGCTGAACGACGCGGCAACCCAGCATCCCGGCCGCATCGCTGACATCGGTTGTCGAGCTGAGCACCACGTCGGCGGGATCGACGGCGCCGTCCGAAGGCAGGCCGATGACAACCTCATGCCCAGCTTGTCGCAGCAGCGGCGCCAATATATCGCGGGTCCACCCGTCCCCAATGTCGGCCAGGACGCAACGGCTTCGCGAGTGTTCGGGGATAGCGCCTTCGACGAGCGCGGCGAACAGGGCGAAGGGGTTGATGACCTCCAGATGTTCGCCCTCGATTACGGCAACGCCGCTCAACACGCCGTGCATCGCCACCAGATCGGGCACGACCGGCATGTCCACGATGTCAATAACGGCCGCGACCGGATAGCAGACCTCGCGCAGCCCGTCGCGCAGGCGCAGGGTGGAGACGCTCGCGCCGTCAAAGCTTTGGACGCTGTTGGCGACCGGCATCAACCGTCCCTCCAGTCTCACGAAGGGCCGGCCGCTCGATCGCCCGAAAAGAGAGGCGTCGACATCCTCGACCCGCTCAACCAGGGACAGCTGGATCAGCCGCCGCTCGCCGGTCAACTCCTCGAAGCGCAGCGCTGGCACCATCTCCACGCCGCTGACGCCCTGCTGCTCATTCTCCGCCAATCGCGACGAGCTGTCATCCGCGATGTTGGGCAACTGCGCCGCCTGGGCCAGGCCGGCTGCATCCAACAGCAGCATGGGCTTGCCATTGTCTGGCAGGGTCATGCCGGCATAGACGCCCGTCGCCATGATCAGCGGAGAAGCGGGACGGATAACCAGTTCCTCATGATTTTCAACCGCCGCCACGCCCATCGCATAGGGAACGCCTGTCGCGGAGCGCACGATCATGATCGCGCGCGGCCCTGGCTGCTCCGCCTTCGTCATTCCCAACACATCTTCCAGGTCGATCATCGAATGACGAATCGAGCGGATCGTCGCGATCTTCGCGCCGCCGACCTCGGCGATTCGCAATGTCTCGTTATTGTCGTGCAGGATCTCGACGACTGCGGCGCGCGGGATCGCGAAGTGCAGCCCCCCGGCTCTTATGATCAGACCCGGTATGATCGTCAGGGTCAGCGGCACGCGCAGCATGATCCGCAAGCCCGCGCCGGGTCGATTGTCGAGAGCTATGATTCCGCCGATCCGCTCCACATTCGCGCGCACGACGTCCATCCCGACGCCCCGCCCTGAAATGGCCGTGATCTGGCTCGCGGTCGAAAGCCCCGGCTGGAAGATCAGCTCAAGCCTCTCGGCCTCGGTCATGCGGCTAGCGGCTTCACGTGTTAGCTTGCCTGCCGCAACAGCCTTTTCGACCAGCCGCCCGGTGTCGATCCCCTGCCCGTCGTCGCTGATCTCTATGACAATCTGATTGCCGGACTGCCGCGCCTCGACCTTGAGAGTGCCGGCTTCGGGCTTGCCCAGCGCGCGACGGCGGTCTGGCGTTTCGATGCCATGATCGATGCTGTTGCGGACGATGTGGGTCAAGGGGTCGACCACCATCTCCACCATCTCGCGGTCCATCTCGACATCGCCACCGTCCAGATGGAGGTCGATGCGCTTCCCAAGATCGCGACCCAGATCGCGCACCATGCGCGGGATGGCCGTGAACAGGCGGTCGACGCGCTGCATCCGGGTCTTAGAAATTGCGTCGCGCATGTCGGCAACACAGGTCGATAGCCGTTCAAACGCGCTTTCCAGCTCGGGATCAACGCCGCGCTCGCGCAACTTTCGTGACAGTTCGTTGCGCGCCAGCACCATGTCAGACACGCCATTCATCATCTGGTCTATCAGCGACAAGGGCAGGCGGATGCTGCGGGGCACTGCCTGGGCGCCACCCTGCCGGACATTTTGGGCCGGCGCCTCAAGCGACGGGTTCTCTCCTTGTGCCGGCTGCTCATCAGGTCGCGCAGTCAGCGCAGCGATCAAATGTTCGTCATTCTCGCTCGGTAGGGCCGCGCCGATCGACACCGCTTCGGCCAGTTCGGCGATCCGATCCATGATGCCCAGAACGCCGCTGACCGTCGCGGGATCAGCAGACCGCTTGCCCGCGCGGATGTCGGACAGCACGTCCTCGGCGGCGTGGCTCAGCCGTTCGAAACGGGGTAGGTTGAGGAAGCCGCAACTGCCTTTCACCGTGTGGAAGAAGCGGAATATGGCGTCCAGCCGGTCGCGGTCCGTGGGGTCGGCTTCCCAGGCGACGACCTCTCCGGCCAGCGCCTCCAGCGTCTCCTGCGTTTCCGCTATGAATTCCTGAAGTAGTTCGTCCATTCCCCACGCCTTCACGGATCCGCGCGAGAGGGCAACATGAGGATGCGTGGTTAAAGGGCCGTTAAAGACGGTGGCGCCGCAGCAAAAAGGGCGCCGCGACGATATGTCGCGGCGCCCCTGATCGGCAGAATTGGGAGAAAGCTTAGTGCTTCTCTTTTTCCTCGACCTTGTCAGCAGCCTTCTCGCCAGCTTCACGGGTAGCATCCGCTTTGTTCTCCAGCTTGTCAGCTGCGTTTTCAGCGGCATTTTCAGCATTGCCCGACAGGTTATCGGCCATTGCTTCCATATTAGCAGCCTGATTGTCGATTGCGTCCGCCTTGTTCTCGTATGCGTTCTCGACCGCATTCTCCTTCTTGGAATCGCACGCACCGAGCGCGATCAAGCTGGCCAGGCCGAGGACTGATACAATGGTTTTCACGGCGTTTTCTCCTGTTGCGCCCCCAAGGGCTGACGTCAGTCGGCACGGGTCCTCGGCCGCGCCCTGCGCCCGGAACCCTGACGCCCATCAACTGGTCGCACAATGGATGGTTCCCGCCGCACGCTTTTTTCGTCGCAGAAACGATTATTTTTTCAGGCTATCCCTAATCTCGCGCAGCAGCGCGATATTTTCAGGCGTTGCCGCCGGCTCCTCCGGGGGCTTGGCCGTCATCCGGTTTACGAGCTTCACGATCAGAAAGATGATGAAGGCGAGGATCAAGAAATTGACCAGTACGGTCAAAAATTGCCCCCACCCCAACATGGCGACGCCTGCGGCCTTAAGATCGGCATAGCTGTGAGGATTGCCCTTGAACCCGGCAGGAATGTCCCCCAGCTGGATGAAGTAGCGTGAAAAATCGGCGCCCCCCAAAATATAGCCGACTACCGGCATGATGATGTCGTCGGTCAACGACTTGGTGATGGTGGCAAAGGCGCCGCCGATGATCACGCCGACGGCCAGGTCAATGACATTGCCGCGATTGATGAATGCCTTGAATTCGGAAATCAGACCCATGGTGAACCCTTCGCCCCGATTGAAGTTGAACATAGAATGGGCCGTTGCGCGCCTGTCCACAACCGCCTATTTCCGATGCCGTAACAAAGCCGAGGTTGGTCCATGACGATCCTGCGCCGTTTTTCCCCTGTATTCATCCTGCCCCTGTTCTTCGCCCTTACCCTTTCTGCATGCGGCATCAACAGCGTGCCGGCGGCCGAGGAAGTCGCGAAGGCCAAATGGGCCGATGTCCAGGCGCAATATCAGCGCCGCGCCAACCTGATCGGCAATCTGGTCGCGACCGTTAAGGCGGCGGGCAAGCAGGAACAGGCCACGTTGACCGCCGTGACCGAGGCGCGCGCCAAGGCGACCTCCGTCCAGGTCAACGCCGCAGACCTTTCCGACCCAGCCAAGGTGCAGCAGTTCCAACAGGCGCAAGCGCAGTTGAGCCAAGGGCTTGGCCGGCTGCTGGCCTCGGTCGAAGCCTATCCCGACCTAAAGACCAACCAGAATTTCCTCGACCTGCAATCCCAGCTGGAAGGGACCGAGAACCGGATAGCCGTCGCCATCCGCGACTATAATGAGGCGGTGCGCGCCTATAATACCCGCATACGCACGTTCCCGGACGCGATCGGCGCGAAGATTATCCATGGCGCCAAGCCGATGACGCCGTTCCAGGCGACGACGCCCGGGGCAGAGGAGGCGCCGAAGGTCGACTTCGGCAACTGAGAGCGATGCTGCGTCGCCTGCTCCTGATCGTAGCCCTGCTGGTCCTGATGCCAGCGGGCGCCGCGGTTCTTGGACATGCGCCGCCCGCGCAGGCACAGACCTTTCCCAAGCTGACCGGCCGCGTGGTCGACGACGCCTCTTTGCTCTCCCCAGAGCAGGAGCAGGCGCTGACCGGCAAACTGGCGGCGCTAGAGCAGGAGAGCGGACGACAGCTCGTGGTCGTCACCCTGCCTAATCTCCAAGGCTATGACATCGCCGATTATGGCTACTGGCTGCTGCGCGCCTGGGGCATCGGCAGCAAGGAACGCAACGACGGCGCGCTGTTGATCGTGGCGCCAAGTGAGCGAAAGATACGAGTCGAAGTCGGCTACGGCCTTGAAGGAACGCTGACCGACGCACTCTCTTCCCAGATTATCCGCAACGCCATTGCCCCTCGCTTCAGGGCAGGCGACCTGGCCGGCGGTATCGACGCCGGCACTGACGCGTTGGTAACGATCCTGAAACTGCCGCCCGATCAGGCGCACGCGCGCGCGCTGGCGGCGGAACGGGAGCAGCGGCAGACGTCGGATAATGGCAGTCGCGTGATGCTGATCTTCTGGGGCGCAATCGCACTCTTCGTGATCGTGCCGATGATCTTCGGTCGTCGCGGCGGCCGGCGCTATCGCGGCGGCGGTCCGGTCATCATCTGGGGGCCGGGAAGCGGTCCTGGATGGGGGTCAGGTAGCGGCTGGGGCGGCGGTGGCGGTGACTGGGGCGGAGGCGGCTTTTCCGGCGGCGGCGGAAGTGGCGGCGGCGGCGGCGCATCGGGAAGTTGGTGATGCGCCCGCGATTCAGCGACGCCGACCATCAGCGCATTTCGGACGCGGTGGCACAGGCAGAAGCGGCGACAGATGGCGAGATCGTCACCATTGTTGCGCGCCGATCAGACGCCTATCATGATGCGGGGTTGCATTGGGCCATAGGGGCCGTTTTCGTGGCGTTGTCGATCGCCGCGGCTTTCCCCCAGAAATTTCGGGCGCTTTGCACCTGGCTGCTGCAGAGTTGGGAGCATGAGGTCGAGGATTGGAAGCTGCTGACGATTCTTCTGGGCCTGCTCATCCTTAAATTCCTGGTCGTACGCTATGCTCTCGCATGGATGCCGTTGCGCCTCGCGCTGACGCCCGAAAGCACCAAGGCGCGCCGGGTGCGGCGGCGAGCTATCACCTTGTTTCGCGCCGTAGCCCAGGGACGCACGCGGGCGAAAACCGGGGTTCTCATCTACCTCTCGCTCGACGAGCATCGCGCGGAGATTGTCGCCGATGCGTCGATCAACGCCAAAGTCCACGGTGAAACATGGGGCGACGCCATGGCCAGCTTGATCGAGGGGGTCAAACGCGGCCAAGCTGTCGACGGCATGGTGGAGGCGGTACGGCAGGTAGGGGCCGTACTGGCCAGCCATTTTCCCAACACTGGCGACAATCCCAATGAACTGCCCGACAGGTTGATAGAATTATGATCGAAGAGGATATGGCCGGGGATGAGGAAATCATGTGGGCCGGCCGCTTCATTACCGCCAAGCGGCGGGGGCGGTGGGAATATGTCGGCCGCTCGGGCGGCATCCACGCCGCCGTCATCCTTGCGATCGACGAGGATGAAGACGGAACGCGCCACGTACTGCTGGTCGACCAGTTCCGCGTGCCTCTGGGACGCCGTTGTATCGAATTGCCCGCCGGGCTGGTCGGTGACGAAAAAGAAAATGAGGAAGCGGCCGGCGCCGCCGCACGCGAGCTTGAGGAGGAGACCGGCTATCGGGCTGGCCGGATGGAGATGGTGGGGGAATTTTATAGTTCCCCGGGCATGGTGTCTGAAAGCTTCTTGCTATTCCGCGCGCATGATCTGGTCAGGACGGGCGAAGGCGGCGGCGTGGGCGAGGAGGATATCAAGGTTCATCGCGTACGGCTTGACGACCTTGCGGATCAGGTCGCCGCATGGCGCGCGGATGGCTTTGCCGTCGATGTGAAGCTTCTCCTTCTTCTGGGCGCGGGGATTGCCGCCTAGGGCGAGTGGTGCACCCCCGCACCGAAGGAAGAAGAACATTCGCGCGGCGCCGCTACCCGACGAAACGGCTCATGCTCATGTCACCTTGTACCAAGCCGCGATGCGATCAAGCGCGAGCGTCAACACCAGCTTGCCGGCCCGGCTGGGCCAGCCAAGCGCACGTTCGGCCGCTACCAGCCCCTCGCCCGCGCAGGCGACCCGCCACAATATGTCCCCCAAGCCAGGGCCGGCAGCAGCGATTGCGGCATGAAAGCGGTCGCGCGCGGCCAACTGCGCCGCCGTCGGATCGGCCGGGCCACCTCCCACGCTCCGGCTGCCCCGAGGCGCCGCCGCATCCCATCGCATCGTCACCTGCGGCCCAAGGCCTGCTTTCTCCCAATCGGCGCGCAGCTGTTCGCCCGCCCGATAATGGCGGTCGGACAAATGGCCGCGCGAATGCAGCCAAGCGATCGGCGATTCGCCCACATTCACCGCCAGGGTCTGAATACGACCTGCCGGATCTTCGATCTTCTGTTCCACATAGGCCATGCGCATTCGCCACCTCCTACTTTGCTTGACATGGGCCTTGCCACGAACGCCGCTTTGTAGGAAAGATTAAAAACCAAATAGGTAAAGATGTATCGGCTATGATCACCCGTATTCGTGAAGTCCGAAAAGCAAAGGGACTGACGCTAGAACAGGTCGGGGCACGCTGTCAGCCACCAACCACGGCGCAAACGATCGGCCGGCTTGAAACGGGAACGCGAACCGTATCGGTGAACTGGCTGAACCGCATCGCCAAGGCGCTCGGCGTAGACTCTTCAGATCTGGTCGCATTACCTGGGCAGCGAGTGGTCCCAGTCGCCGCCCTGCTGGGCCCAGACGGTGCACGTGCACCGACCAGGCCCCTGTCCTTCCCGCCGCCAGCGCCGCTGGATGCCATGGTGGGCGTGCAGGTGTCCGCCAGCATCGGTGATTACCGCAGCGGTGATGAAATCTGGTGCCGACGAATCGCGCCCGACGAATTTGCCAGCGCGATCAACCGCGACATGCTGCTGCCACGGCATGCGGGACGCTTTCTTTTCGGCCGGCTGATCGGGCGCGAGGGAGACCGGCTGCACATTCTGCCATTGGGCAGTGGCAGTCGGCAACAGATCATCACCGACCCACCATGGGGCGCGGTCGCGGTTCAATTGGTAAGACAATTATAGCCAGCCCCGCATTTCGTCCCTAACCCTCGATTAACCGCGATGCTGTAGGAAGGCGCCATGACGCTGAATGTCCTGACATTATCGACCCTGTTTCCCGACATGAGCCGGCCGAACTTCGGCGTGTTTGTCGAACGACAGGCCCGGGAGCTCGCTAGCCGGCCTGGCGTAAAGGTAACAGTTGTGGCGCCTCTAGGCATTCCCATCTGGCCGTTCGGCGCCTCCGGCCAGCACGCCGCCCTGCGCGCGCTGGCGTACAAGGAACGGTGGAAGGACCTCACTGTCTATCGTCCGACCTTCGCTACCATCCCCAAGATCGGCGCCCGCCTCAACGTCGGGAACATGACGCGAGCGATCCTTCCGCTGGTCAGCCGTCTGCACGGGGAACAACCCTTCGACGTCATCGACGCCAGCTTCTTTTTTCCTGACGGGCCGGTCGCGCGGAGCCTGTCACAGGCGCTCAACATCCCCTATTCGGTCAAGGCGCGCGGTGCCGACATTCATTATTGGGGCAATCGGCGCGACACGCGCCCGCTGGTCAAGCGCGCGGCGGACGATGCCGACGGGCTGCTCGCTGTATCGGCTGCAATGCGCCGCTCCATGGCCCGGATGGGCATGGACAGCGACAAGATCCGCGTTCATTACACCGGCGTCGACCTGGACCGCTTCGAACTCGCCGACCGCGCTGCCGCCAAGGACGTGCTGGGCTTCGAGGGTCCTGTGGTGCTGTGCGTCGGCGCGCTCGTTCCGCGCAAGGGGCAAGACCTGCTGGTCGAGGCGCTCCCCCGCCTTCCCGGCATCACCTTGCTGTTTGCCGGACAGGGGCAACATCGCCGCGCGCTTGAAAAGCAGGCGGAAGAACTTGGCGTGGACCGACGCATCGGCTTTCTGGGATCCGTGCCGCATGACCGATTGCCGCGCATCTATGCCGCCGCCGACGTGATGGCGCTCCCCTCCTCGTCAGAAGGCCTCGCCAATGCCTGGGTAGAATCGCTCGCCTGCGGAACGCCGGTCGTCATCACGGATGTCGGCGGCGCGCGCGAGCTGGTGGACCGGCCGGAGGCCGGCCGCATCGTCGAGCGCGCCCCCGATGCAATTGCCGCCGCGATCGGCGAACTCCTTACCCACCCGCCCGAGCGGGAAGCGGTTCGGGATGCCGCGCTGCGCTTTACCTGGGAAGCAAATGGCGACACGCTGCTGCACCATCTGCGCGGCATCGCGCGTAACCGGCTGGGTTAGCGGAACGCGCCCTTATCGCTGGCAGGCGACGATGGCGTCGATCACCGCAAGCGTCTCCTGCGGATCTCGCACACGCACGGTATCAAGTCCCAGTTGCTTGGCCGGATAGTCATTGCCGCCGGGGAAGATCGCGTCGCCGATGAACAACATCCCCTCAAGCGCAATGCCGCTCGCGTCGCGGAGTTTCCTGAGGCCATAAGCCTTGTCCACGCCTTCCCGCGTAATGTCGATGGACGTCGCGCCCCCCATGTTGATCGACATGCCGGGAAGCCGCTGGCGCAGGTCAGCCTGGATGATCCGGCGCTTGGCGAAATCGGGGTCCCAGACTTCCTTGGCGTGGACGGGCGCCTGCTGGCCCAGGGCGGAAAAGGTGATCTGGCTGCCGCGATCCTCGATCCGCTCTCCCCAGGTTTCTTCCGGAACGAATCCGGTCGCCTCGAGCGCCTCGTCGAAGGCCGCCAAAATCCGGGCCTTCTGCGCCTCGTCGAACAGCTCGGCATAGACGGATGACCAGCCATGCTCACCATGGATGTAGAGCTTGGTGCCGGTGGTCGGCATCAACCAGAGACGGGACAGGTCGGCACGCGCGGGCAGTCGGCTCGCAACCTGTTTGTCGAATTGGGGCCAATCGCCTCCTGAAATGACCGCGACATGAGCGACCGAAAGCAGTTCAGCGATCGCCTCACCCATCGCTTCGCCCACGGGCTGCTTGCTTTCGGCCAGCGTGCCGTCGAGGTCGAAGGCGATCAAGTCTTTCATGAGCCAGCTCCAGATTTTAGAGTGATCGCAGTTAGCATCAAAATATCGATCGGCAAATGCGCGCGGAAGGTGAATAGACCGATACCACGCAAGCCCCGAAGGAAGCTCCACAAACCCTGTTATATGAGAAAAGCGACAACTGGATTTTCCTGGGTCGGGGGAAAAGTTCCGAAGGTCTTGGCTGGAACATCAGCCACGTAGGTACTCAGCGGACAATGTCATAAAACGTCTGATCTTCCCCTCTAACGTCCGTACTCGGCTCAGCCAGGAGGTCGGCGGTGCCGATCCGCCGCCCAGTCGCGCGACCATGACTTCCGGGCCGCATGGCAGGCGCGTAACCGGGTCCAGATAACGGGGATAGAGAATGAGGGCCCCGGCGACTAGCTGATCGATCGTCAACGACCGCCCTCGCCGTGGATTGATCGGCGCCATGTCGCGCGTCAGACCCCAGCCTGCAAAGAACGGCATGCCATGTACCGTCACCGGCCGACGGCGCAGCAGCGCCTCGAACCCGGTCAACGAAGAGAGCACATGCACTTCGTCGACCACCTGGACCAGCGTCATCAGCGGCGCGCCCGAATCTACGACATCGGCATGCTCCAATATCGTTGCCTCGCTCAAATGCCCCCGGCGCAATCCTGCTTGCACATCAGGGTGCGGCCGATAGATGATGTGCGCGTCCGGCTCAGCGCTGCGGACGCGCCTTAGTAGGTCCAGATTGCCTGTCACCCCGGCGCCGCCCTGCTGTACCGAAAGATCGTCCTCCACCTGACCCACCACCAGCACCAGGCGCCGGCCCGTCGGCAGGTCCGGCATCTGCCCCGCTTCCAGTCCATATTTGGTGACGCCGCTCGTAGAGATCGCCGCCCGCAACCGCCGCGCACGATCGATCAACCCGGGCGCAAAGTCATGGGTTGCGAGCAGCGTTTCCAGGTCGCTGGGTGAACGTGCATCATAATAGATGCCGGACCTGTCGACCACGATCGAACCCGGCGGGGTCAGCGCAGCTCCCAATCCTTTCGACCGCAGGAACCCGTCCTCGACTTTTGCGATCGCGACGCCTCGCTGAGCGGCGTCCTGCTCTAATGTCGTAGGCACGCGCGACGGCCAGACAGCGAGCGTTCCACCGGTCCGCTCCGCCCGGCGCAACCCCTTGGGGGGGGACAAGAAAGGTGGACATCTGCGCCCGTCCCAGAGGAAATGGCGTATCGCCTCCCGCTTCCAATAAGCCATTCCGCTCGCCGCCACGATACCGCGATTGCCATCGATATGCCGTCGCCAGTCGGCGAGCTGCTCCACCACCTCTGCCACGTCGCTTGGCAGCCCGAAGAAACAGTCGCGATAGGCAGCGGCGGCGACCACCCTGCGCGCCGCCTTCCGCAAGTTCTCCGGCGAAACCACGGCGCCGTCGGGGCCATGAACCGGCACGCCGACCATGCCGGCGACGATCGCCAGCTCATCGTCGGGCGGCGCATGAACGGAGCGCGCTTGAGCCATTAGTGACCATGGATCGACCGGTCCCGAAAGCCGCCGTCCGGGTACTCGCCCGCCAGGCAGGCCCGGCAGCACCGCAATCTGTTCGGGCACCAAGCCCTTCAGCATTTCAGGAGCGACCGACACCCCCGCGCGCACCACGCACACAACGCCGGTTAGTTGAGCGCCCCAGAACTCACCCCCGACCCGAGCCTGGACGATCTGGTCCAGCAACTGATCGGAGGGAGGCGAAGCCTGATTGCGATCAGCCGCAAGGCTGACGGCCGCAACCGAGGGAGCGATGCCGGGAAAGGGCGGCGAGCGCAGGAAAGGGCGCCCCCTCATCACAGGCTTTCCGCCGGATCGGACAAGGCAATATTCACCAGCACTTTCATGATCGCCCGAGCCCCCCGGTCAAGCGACCCGCGTCGCGGTAATCTCGCCCAGCACTTTCATGACGATATCGAAATGTCGAGGATAATCTCAACCGGCCGCTCGCCACCAGAGTGACGCCGGCTTTCGCGCTTGGCGCGCAGCGCCAGCCACGCGCTGGATGCCTTGAAGGGCTTGAGCGCCATGTCAGGCGCCCCACCCCGTGTTGATGGAATATCGCATCAGAATTGAGCGCGAATCTTTTCTGCCAACGCTTCCAACTCGGCCTGATCGGCGAAATCGCCCTGGGCATGAGCGACGAAGCCCCGCGGCTGCCCTTCCCAGCGCGGAACGATGTGGAAATGCAGGTGGAACACGGTCTGCCCCGCCGGCGCGCCATTGAACTGTGCGATATGGATGCCGTGGGGGTCTATCGCCTTTCGGGTGGCATTGGCGACCTTCTTCACTGTCGTCATCACTTGCGACAGCGCCTCATCCTCCACCTCCAGGATATTGCGCGCCTTCGACCATTTGGAAATGACGAGGCTGTGCCCCTTCGACTGAGGCTGGATATCGAGAAACGCATAGGTATGAGCGTCCTCGTACAATCGCGTCGAAGGAATCTTGCCCTGCAGGATGAGGGCGAAGACATTGCCCTCATCATAGGCGCCGTCCAGGCTCATACCGCTGACCTCAGCTTACATAATGCGAGGTGGTCTTGGCGGCGACTTCCTCCGCCGTCACACCGGGCGCGAGTTCAATCAGTCTGAACGGGTTGTCATGATCGGGCCGCTGGAAGACGCACAGGTCGGTGATGATCATGTCCACCACATTCTTGCCGGTCAGCGGGAGTGTGCAGGCGGGAATGAACTTGGGTGCGCCGTCCTTGGAGGTGTGTTCCATGACGACGATGATCTTCTTGACGCCCGCGACGAGGTCCATCGCGCCACCCATGCCCTTGATCATCTTGCCCGGGATCATCCAGTTGGCGATGTCGCCATTCTCCGCCACTTCCATGGCGCCCAGGACAGTAAGGTCGATATGGCCGCCGCGGATCATCGCAAAGCTGTCGGCGCTGGAGAAATAAACGGAGTTGGGCAGTTCGCTGATCGTCTGCTTGCCTGCGTTGATGAGGTCGGCATCCTCCTCGCCTTCATAGGGAAAGGGACCGATGCCGAGCATCCCGTTTTCCGACTGAAGAGTCACCTCGACGCCAGGCGGGATATGATTGGCCACCAGCGTCGGGATGCCAATGCCGAGATTCACGTAGAAGCCGTCCTTCAATTCCTTCGCCGCGCGCGCGGCCATTTCATCACGGGTCCAGGCCATTATACGGTCTCCCTCTGGCGCACAGTGCGGAATTCAATCTGTTTGTCATAGGGTGCGCCCACGATCATGCGCTTGACGTAGATGCCCGGCAGATGGATCGCGTCGGGATCGAGGCTGCCAACCGGCACTACTTCCTCGACCTCAGCGACGCAGACCTTCGCCGCGGCTGCCATCGGCTGATTGAAGTTGCGCGCGGTCTTGCGAAAGATCAGGTTCCCCGCTTCGTCCGCCTTCCACCCCTTGATGATGGCAAGGTCGGCCACGATACCGCGTTCCAATATATATTCCTGCCCGTCGAAGACCTTGACTTCCTTGCCCTCGGCAACGGCAGTGCCTACGCCGGTACGGGTATAGAAGCCGGGGATGCCGGCCCCACCGGCGCGGCAACGTTCGGCAAGTGTGCCCTGGGGGCAGAATTCCACCTCCAGTTCACCCGACAGGAACTGCCGCTCGAACTCCTTGTTCTCACCGACATAGCTCGCGATCATTTTCTTGATCTGGCGCGCACGCAGCAGCTTGCCCAGCCCGACATTATCGATACCGCAATTGTTCGACGCGACGGTAAGGTCCTTGGTGCCTTTTTCGAGGACGGCGTCGATCAGCCGCTCTGGAATGCCGCACAGCCCAAAGCCACCCGAACAGATGTGCATTCCATCGAAGAGGAGACCCTCCAGCGCAGACGCTGCATCGGGGTAGAGCTTCTTCACCATCGACCATCCTCCTTGACCTGACTCGGCCGAATAGGAGGAAGCAGGCGAGAGGTCAATTTGCCGCGCGCACGAAACAGATCTTCATTCCGCTTGTGCGCGCCCCTAATAAGCGCGGCGGCCGTAGCCAACGGCGCTCAGATCAACCCTGCCAACGGGCTGGAAGGGTCGGCATACATGCGCTTGCCCATGCGCCCGGCGCGATAGGCCATTCGGCCGGCTTCCACGCCCGCCTTCATCGCCGCAGCCATCAGCACCGGGTCCTTCGCCTCGGCGATCGCCGTGTTCATCAGGACGCCCGTGCAGCCCAGTTCCATCGCTTGCGCCGCTTCCGACGCCGTGCCCACGCCCGCATCGACCAGTACGGGCAGCTTTGTGCCCTCAACGATAAGTCGGATTGTCACCTTGTTCTGTATGCCAAGGCCGGATCCGATTGGCGCACCTAGCGGCATGATTGCGACGGCGCCGGCATCTTCCAATCGTTTGGCGGCGATCGGATCGTCGACACAATAGACCATCGGCTTGAAGCCTTCGCTGGCCAGGACCTCGGTCGCGCGCAGCGTTTCCACCATGTCTGGATAGAGCGTGCGGGCTTCGCCCAGTACTTCAAGCTTCACAAGTTCCCACCCGCCGGCCTCGCGCGCGAGGCGCAGCGTGCGGATCGCCTCTTCGCCGGTAAAGCAGCCGGCGGTATTGGGCAGATAGGTGATCTTCTTCGGGTCGATGAAATCGGTCAGCATCGGCGCCTTGGGATCAGACACATTGACGCGCCGCACCGCCACGGTGACGATCTCCGCCCCTGACGCCGCGACCGCCGCTGCATTCTGCTCGAAATTCTTGTACTTGCCCGTGCCGACGATCAGCCGCGAGTGGAAGGTCCTGTCCGCCACCGTCCAGCTGTCCTCATCGACCGTGGCAACATCGCCGCCGCCGACAAAATGGACAATCTCCAACTCGTCGCCGTCCTCGACGCAGATCTGGCCCAGCGTAGAGCGCGGCACCACCTCCAGATTTCGTTCCACAGCGACCTTCTCGGGCGCGAAGCCCAATTCACTCGCCAGCTCCGCGATGGTCAGGCCGGCACGAACGCGGCGATGCTCGCCATTGATGTGGATCGAAACGGTTCCGTCGACGTGCAATGCTCTGTCCTGTCTTCAATCGAAAGAACGTGTCTCGACTTGGCGCGACACGAAAGGCTAATGATCACCGCGCATATAGGGGCGACGGGGCCCCTGTCGCAACTATAAGGGGCAAGCGTCATGGCCGATCCGCGCAAAATCTACGTGCTGAACGGGCCCAACCTCAACATGTTGGGCACGCGCGAGCCGGAAATCTACGGCTATGACACGCTGGACGACATCGCCGAGCGAATGGAGGACGCCGCAGAGCGAGCGCATGTCGAGATCGATTTCCGTCAGTCCAATCATGAAGGCCATCTCATTGACTGGCTGCAGGAAGCGCATGGAGAAGGCGCCCATGCCGTCATCCTCAATCCCGGCGGACTGACGCACACTTCGATCGCGCTGCACGACGCGATCAAGGGGATCAGCCTGCCGGTGATCGAAGTGCATCTCTCCAACCCGCACGCACGCGAGCCGTTCCGCCACAAAAGCTATGTCGGCATGGCCGCACGGGGCACGATCGCCGGGTTTGGCGCACTGTCCTACATGCTGGCGCTGGAAGCGGCACTCGAACTGTAGCTCGACGCTCAAAAGTTGCGCTCCGGCTCAAATCAGCATAGGCGCGGGCTGGATAAACGACATTCACCGTCCAGGGACTGAAAATGAACGACAAGGCTGAAAAGGGCGCAATGCAGGTCGACGTGCAGTTGGTGCGGGATTTGGCCGCGCTGCTCGACGACACCAACCTGACGGAAATCGAGGTCGAGGACGGCGATCGCAAGATCCGCGTCGCTCGGAAGGCCGGCGCCGCCGTGGCCTATGCCCCCACCCCGTTGGCAGCATCCCCCGTTGCCGCTGCCGCTCCTATCGCGCCCCCCGCTGCCGAGACGACCTCCGTCGCCGCCAATGCCGTCCGCTCACCGATCGTCGGCACCGCATACCTGGCCGCAGAACCGGGCGCCGCGCCTTTCGCGCCGGTGGGTGCGACCGTCAAGGCAGGCGACACCGTGCTGATCGTCGAAGCGATGAAAGTCATGAACGCCATCACCGCGCCCAATGCAGGCACGGTCAAGGCCGTGCTGGTCGATAATGGCCAGCCGGTCGAATATGACCAGCCGCTGATCGTCATCGAATAAGGGCCGCTTCACACATGGCCATTGAAAAGCTGCTGATCGCGAACCGGGGCGAAATCGCCCTTCGCATCCATCGCGCCTGTCATGAAATGGGAATCAAGACGGTAGCCGTGCATTCTACCGCCGACGCCGACGCGATGCATGTGCGCTTGGCCGACGAAGCGATATGCATCGGCCCTCCTGCGGCGAAGGACAGCTATCTCAACATTGCCGCGATTATTTCCGCGGCCGAAATCTCCGGCGCCGACGCAATCCATCCCGGCTATGGATTCCTGTCCGAAAACGCCCAGTTTGCCGAAATCGTCGAGGCGCACAACATCGCCTTCGTGGGGCCCAAACCCGAACATATCCGCATCATGGGCGACAAGGTGGAAGCGAAGCGCACCGCCGGCGCGCTCGGCCTGCCGCTGGTCCCCGGCTCCGACGGCGCGCTCTCCAGCGTAGAGGAAGCCAAGGAAGTGGCCGCGAAGATCGGCTACCCCGTCCTCATCAAGGCCGCATCGGGCGGCGGCGGCCGCGGCATGAAGGTCGTGCCCAGCGAAGACCTGCTCGAAACCTCGATGAAGCAGGCCGGTTCGGAGGCGAAGGCCGCCTTCGGTGACGACACCGTCTATATGGAAAAATATCTGGGCAACCCCCGGCATATCGAATTCCAGGTCTTCGGTGACGGCAACGGCAACGCCATCCATCTGGGCGAGCGCGACTGCTCGCTCCAGCGCCGCCACCAGAAGGTGCTGGAGGAAGCCCCCTCCCCCGTCCTTTCCGCCGCCGAGCGCGACCGGATGGGTGAAGTCGTGCGCAAGGCGATGGCCGATATGGGCTATCGCGGCGCGGGCACGATCGAGTTCCTGTGGGAAGATGGCGAATTCTACTTCATCGAGATGAACACCCGCCTGCAGGTGGAGCATCCCGTGACGGAGATGATCACGGGCGTCGACCTTGTCCGCGAGCAGATCCGCGTCGCGGAGGGCAAGCCGCTGTCCGTCGAGCAACAGGATATCGAGTTTCACGGCCACGCCATCGAATGCCGCATCAATGCCGAGGACCCACGCACCTTTGCGCCTTCGCCCGGTACCGTCACCAGCTATCATGTGCCAGGCGGCATGCACGTCCGCGTCGATAGTGGCCTCTACCAGGGCTACAGGGTGCCGCCCTATTATGACAGCATGATCGGCAAGCTGATCGTCTATGGCCGCACCCGCGAAGGGTGCATCATGCGCCTCAAGCGCGCGCTGGAGGAATATGTGATCGAGGGCATGAAGACCACGATCCCGCTCCACCAGAAGCTGCTGAAGAATGCGGATTTCCTCAACGGCGACTATACGATCAAGTGGCTGGAAGAGTGGCTGGCGAAAGACGAGGCGTGAAGGCGACCATCTGGCACAACCCCCGCTGCTCTAAATCGCGGGCCGCGCTCGCGATCCTCGAAGCAACACCGGGGGTTGAGGTCGAGGTGGTGGAATATCTCAAGACCCCGCCCAGCCGCGCCGAAATCGAAGCCGTGCTGGCAAAGGCGGGCGTCCGTGCGTCGGAGGCCGTCCGCAAAGGCGAGGCAGTCGTCAAGGAAATCGGCCTCGACGTGACGGATGACAAAGCCGTGCTGGATGCGATGGCAGCGCATCCCATCCTGATCGAGCGCGCGATCTTGATCACCGACAAGGGCGCCGTCATCGCTCGTCCCCCGGAACGAGTGAACGACGTCCTCTAATCCCCTCACGCATCAAAGCCGGCGTGAATAACCTATGTAGATTTCTGCGTCCGGACTGTCGCGGTTGAGTCCGAGGTTCACCCCAGCGTCCAGTTGAGCGATCTTGGAGGCCTGCCAAGCCATCGACACGCCGGTGAGCAGCCGGGTATCGTGGCCGGCAGGGTCTTCGTCTCGCAGCGCGGACGCCTCAAGGCTGGCCGAGACCCCTTCGCTGATCGCCAGTTGCAGGCCGGCTGTCTCGCCCCACGCGAGATGACGCCCCGTGCGATCCTTGTCCACCGCAGCGTCGACTTCCCCAGTGGCTTCGAAGCTCAGGTCATTGCCCAGATCAAAGGAGGACGGAATTAGGATGCCGGCGGCCCAGTCCCCCGCTCCGATCGCCTGCCCGCCGGTCGGCAACGTGACGTAAGGCATCACGGCGATCGAGATGCCCGATCCGTCCGGATTCTGCAGGTTGCGTCGGAGGGCCAGCGTTACATCGCCAACGCCTTCCCTGTTCGCCACCGATCCGCTTTCCCGCTCCCGGACATGGCCATATGCGGTCCAGCCCATCTGGGCTTCCAAATGGTCCGCTATACCGAGACGCAGCAGCATCTCCCCCAAGCTGATGGTGTCAGTTCGCCCGTCCCTGCTCTTGTCCCATGCCCAGTCGCCAATGCCAACTTCCGCCTGCGCCGTGCCTGGGGACAGGGTACAAGGCGGCGTACCGATACCGGGGCGATCTGCGCAGAAGCTTCTGTCTGCTTGCTGCCCGGCTGCGGGAGCCGTGACCGCCGCCATCAATATCCCGGCGCACAGCGCCTTTGCCCCATTCATGATGTCATATTCCTTTCGATCCCGGACCATATAGAACGTCACGAACCAAGCACAGCGACATCGGCTCCCCACTGGAGCCACTCCGCATAACCCGCTATCCCCTGCGCCATGCCTCAGAATCATCTCTATCTTGTCGACGGCAGCGGCTATATCTTCCGCGCTTATCACCAGCTTCCGCCGCTCACCAACAAGCATGGCCAGCCCGTCGGCGCGGTCTATGGCTACACCACCATGCTCTGGAAGCTGGCCGATGAACTGGGCAAAGCCGAGGGGCCGACCCATCTCGCCGTGGTGCTAGACAAGGGCAGCCATACCTTCCGCAACGACATGTACGACCAGTACAAGGCAAACCGTCCGCCGCCGCCCGAGGACCTTATCCCGCAATTCCCGATGATCCGCGACGCGACCCGCGCGTTTTCTCTCCCCTGCATCGAGGAAGCGGGGTTCGAGGCCGACGACATCATCGCCAGCTATACAAAGGCCGCCGTGGCGCAGGGCTGGCACGTCACCATCGTCAGTTCCGACAAGGACCTGATGCAGCTCATCCAGCCCGGCGTCGACATGTACGACACGATGAAGAATGAGCGGCGCGGCGCCGACTATGTGATGGCCAAGTTCGGCGTTCAGCCCGAGCAACTGGGTGATGTGCTTGCCCTCATGGGCGACAGCGTCGACAATGTTCCCGGCGTGCCCGGCATCGGCCCCAAGACCGCGGCGAAGCTCATCAGTGAATATGGCAGTCTGGAAGCGACCCTTGAAGCGGCGCCTTCCATGAAGAAATCGAAGATGCAGGAAAATCTCATCGCCCATGCCGATATGGCGCGGCTTTCACGCCGCCTCGTCGCGCTGCACGATGCAATGGACCTGCCCGAACCGCTGGACGATCTGACGCTCAAGGGCATTCCACCCGAACCGCTGCAAGCCTTCCTCGAACATCATGGCTTCAAATCGCTGCTCGCTCGCGCAGGCGCGCCCGCCGCGGCGGTAGCGATCGCGACCGCCGCAGCCGCCGTGACCGAGGTTACAGCGCCGGCCGCCCCGGTCCTTGAAGTGGCCCCCCCTATTGATCGCAGCCTCTATGAAACGGTGGTGACGGAAGAAGCGCTCGACCGCTGGATCGCCGCCGCTCATGCCGAGGGCATCGTCGCGGTGGACACCGAAACCGACATGCTCGATTGCGTATCCTGCGCGCTGGTCGGCGTCAGCCTCGCCATCGGTCCCAACGCGGCCTGCTACATACCAATCGGCCACGGCGGCACGGACATGTTCGCCGAAAAGCCGCAGCAACTCGCCAAGGATTTCGTACTCGGGAAACTAAAGCCGCTGCTGGAGGATGACAGTGTCCTCAAGGTCGGGCAGAATCTGAAATATGACCTGACGGTCATGCGCCGCCATGGGATCGAAATCGCGCCCTATGACGACACCATTGTCATGAGCTTCGACCTCGACGCCGGGCAAAGCCTGGCCGGCCATGGCATGGACGAGGCGGCAAAAGTTCACCTCAACCACAAATGCATCAGTTTCAAGGAGGTCTGCGGCACCGGCAAGAGCCAGATCAGCTTCGCCGCAGTTCCACTCGACAAGGCAACCGAATATGCCGCCGAGGACGCCGACGTGACGCTGCGGCTGTGGAAGCTGTTCAAGAGCCGGATCGCCAGTGAAGGCGCTAATCGTGTCTATGAACTTGTCGACCGGCCGCTCGTGTCGATCATCGCGGGCATGGAGCATGAAGGCATCAAGGTCGACCGAGAAGCGCTCTCCCGCCTTTCGTCCGAATTCACAGCGGAGATCGCGAGGCTCGAAAGCGAAATCCACGCCCTTGCCGGGCAGCCCTTCGCGATTGGATCGACCCAGCAACTAGGCGCGATCCTGTTCGACAAGCTGGGATACAAGGGCGGCAAGAAGGGCAAATCGGGCGCCTATTCGACCGATGTCACCATCCTCGAACAACTGAAGGTCCAAGGCGCCGAAATCGCAGGCAAGATCCTTGACTGGCGGCAGTTGACCAAGCTCAAGTCGACCTACACCGACGCTCTGCAGGCCCAGATCAATAAGGACACGAGCCGCGTTCACACCAGCTATTCGCTGTCCGGCGCGCAGACCGGCCGCCTGTCCTCGACTGATCCAAACCTCCAGAACATTCCCATCCGGACCGAAGTCGGCCGCCAGATTCGCCACGCCTTCGTCGCCGAGCCGGGGAACGTCATCCTGGCAGCGGACTATAGCCAGATTGAATTGCGCCTCGCAGCGCATATGGCTGATGTCCCGGCGCTAAGGGAGGCCTTCGCCAATGGCGAGGACATCCACGCCGCCACGGCTCAGCAATTGTTCGGAGAGGTCAATCGCGACACGCGCGGGCGGGCCAAGACGATCAACTTCGCAATCCTCTACGGCATCAGCCGCTGGGGCCTTGCCGGACGGCTGGAAATCAGCGCCGACGAAGCGCAGGACATGATCAGCCGCTATTATGAGCGCTTCCCTGGCATCAGCCTCTACATCAGCGAGACCATCGAAAAGGCGCGATCACGCGGCTATACCGAAACTCTGTTCGGCCGGAAAACCTGGTTCCCGCGCATCAAGGCGCCGGTCCAGCACGAGCGTCAGGGCGCCGAACGCGCGGCGATCAATGCTCCGATCCAGGGAACCAGCGCCGACATCATCAAGCGCGCCATGGTCCGCATGGGTCCGGCCCTGGCCGCCGAAGGACTGCATCAGGTCAAGATGCTGCTGCAGGTGCATGACGAACTGGTGTTCGAAGTACCGGAAGGTGAAGTCGACCAGGCGGGCGCCATCATTCGCCGGGTGATGGAAACAGCGGCCGAACCGATCGTCAGGCTCAGCGTGCCCCTTGGCGTCGAAATCGGCCACGGACCAAGCTGGGGCGCGGCACATTGACCCATCCATCATGACCGTGGGAAGTGGCATGACGAACGGTGCTATCCCCGCGCATACCGGTCCTCATAACGGACGATATCGTCTTCGCCCACATAGGAGCCGGTCTGCACCTCTATGAACACTAGCGGGATGCGGCCAGGATTCTCAATTCGGTGCTTCGCCCCAACCGGGATGTAGACTGACTGATTCTCTGACAGCAGCGTGCTATCCTCCTCGACGGTGACCTTCGCAGTCCCCTCCACCACGATCCAGTGTTCGGACCGATGGAAATGGCTCTGCAGGCTGAGTGAAGCGCCCGGCAGCACGGTGATGCGCTTCACCTGAAAGCGTCCGCCGACCAACAGACTTTCATACCAGCCCCAGGGCCGGTGATCCTTGGGAAAATTCTCCGCCTGTGGGGCACCCTTCTTCTTGAGGGCATCAACAGCCAGGCGAACATCCTGAGACCGCGATTTGTCGGCGATCAGCACGGCGTCGTTCATCGCGATGGCGATGACATTGTCGAGACCAAGACCCACCAGTTCCAGCCCCTCGCTGTCCGACCGCAGCAGCGTATCCCGACAGTCAATGGCCGTCGCCGCGCCTGACAGCGCGACACCCTGCTCGTCCGGCTGCAGGTGGCTCCAAACCGCGTCCCACCCGCCAAGGTCAGACCATTGGTCAGCATATGGTACCACGGCAAGGTTTGCCGCCCGTTCCATGATCGCATAGTCAATCGATATGTCTGGACAGGCTTCCCAGGGTTCGGTCCCCAGCCGACAGAAACCCAGATCGCCCTCCGCCTGAGCAATGGCGGCCCTGACGGCATCCAGAACAGCCGGCGCATGCGTTTCGAACGCGGTGATCAGATCCTTGGCGGCGAAGAGGAAGATGCCCGCGTTCCAGAGATGATCGCCGCTCGCCAGCATGGCCGCAGCCCGCTCCGCATCAGGCTTTTCGACGAAGCGCGCCAGCTTGACGGGTTCGCCCGTCACATCCGGCTTGGCGACGAGCTTCAGATAGCCGTAGCCGGTCTCCGGCCGGGTCGGCTTGATGCCGAAAGTGACCAAATCCCCTGCGAGCGCCGCAGGAACGCCCTTGTCCACGGCCGTGCGGAATGCTGCCGCGTTCGGCACCACATGGTCGGACGGCGCGACCAGCATCATCGCATCGGGACGTCGCTCGACCAGATAAAGGGCGGCCGCCAATATCGCCGGCGCCGTGTTCCGTACCGCCGGCTCGATCAATATCGCTTCCGCGTCGAGTCCTTCCTGCGCGAGCTGCTCGGCGACAATGAATCGGAAGGTAGAGTTGGTAAGGACGATCGGTCGGGAAAAGGCGAAGCTTTCGCCCGATCCGGTCAGGCGCGACGCTGCTGCGCGGAACAGCGTGCCCTCGCCCAGCAGCGGCACGAACTGCTTGGGATAGGATTTGCGTGACAAGGGCCACAGCCGCGTCCCACTGCCCCCGGCCAATATGACGGGCGTAACATCCTGAATTGGCACGGCGGCATCATGTGACATGGATCAACTCTTCCGGCGAGGGAATGAGCCACCCGTCTAACCGGCAAAAGCACGACATTTCAATCGGCACATTCACTGGGCGACATAAAAGAGCCGGACCTATGCACACCCGGCTCACCTGTTCAGTCGAAAAGCGCTTCGAGAAAGCTTTTCTTGCGCTTCGTGGAATATCGCCGATCGTCTCGATAGTCACGTTCGGCGATAGCTGGACGCAGCGGTCGAAGCTGCAACTAGCGCCGCGTCCCGCCCGGATCGCTCTATGATCTTGTCGAGTTCCCCGGTCGAGCCAAACGCCCCGGCATTGCGGGCACAAATCGATTTCGAGTCCCTACCGGTCCGTCATGGAGAGGGCCGCATGACAGACCGGGCAGAGCATCGCCGACACTGCCTGAGCATCGCGCACCGGCTTATTCCCGTTCGCCGGTGAGGCTGAGCAGCATCTGGAAAAGGTTGACGAAGTTCAGGTACAGCGACAGTGCACCCATGACCTGCATTTTCTGCGCGACTTCCTGGCCGGCATAATTGAAATATTCCGACTTGATCCGCTGCACGTCCCAGGCCGTGAGACCAGTGAACACCACCACGCCAATGATCGAGATCACCATTGCCATGGCCGACGAGCCGATGAAGATGTTGATGAGGCTCGCGACCAGAATGCCGATCAGGCCCATGATCAAGAACGATCCGAACTTCGACAAGTCACGCCCGGTGGTATAACCCCACAGCGCCATCGCGAGGAACATCACCGCAGCCGAGAAAAAGGCCTGCGCGATCGATCCACCGGTGAAGACCAAGAAGATGCTCGCCAGCGACACGCCCATGACCGCCGAAAAGGCGTAGAAAGCCAGGCGCGCGCCCGCCGTCGTCATTTTTTCGATGCGGAAGCTGAAGAAAAACACAAAGGCGAGTGGCGCAAAGATCGCCACCCATTTGAGCGGCGTGCCGAAAATCGCGGCGGCCAGCGGCGGCGTATTGCCGATAAAGGCAGCGACCAGCCCGGTGATAACCAGGCCAATGCCCATATTGCGAAAAACGCCCAGCATGTGCGCGCGCAGCCCTGCATCGGTCTGCGCCGTGTGGCTCGCACCATAGCCCGGCATACGAACGGGATTGTTCACGGCGTCTATACTCCAACCAAACGTCTATCGTGGATCGAGTGGCCCGGCGCGGTCTTCGTGAGGCAGAGGGGGGACAAAACGCTCACGAACCTGCACCGAGCACACTCGATGCGGTCCGACATCACGGCTGAACATGGTAATTCGTCCAACCGCCAGAGGGGCCCGGCCCGCATCAACAATATCGGTGGGCCAACGCGCCAATGCAAGGGATCGCCCCGCCAGCAACAATTTGTTACAAATTCACACCGTTGTTGACGCTTCCAACGAACCGCCGCATGGCTGCCGCATGAGCGACCAGTTCACCCCAGCCCAACAGCATATCGGCGCTCCTTTGCGCCTGTTCAACAGCCTGAGCCGCACGGTCGAGGCCTTCACCACGATCGAACCCAATCACGCCCGCATCTACAGCTGCGGGCCGACGGTCTATAACTATGCCCATCTCGGCAATCTGCGCGCCTATATCTTCACGGACACGCTCCGCCGGACCCTGCTGTGGAAGGAAGTGGCGGTCACGCACATCATCAACATCACCGATGTCGGGCACCTGACCAGCGACGCGGACGCCGGCGACGACAAGATGGAAGCGGCGGCCCGCGCTCAAGCCAAGAGCATCTGGGACATCGCGGCGCACTATACCGACGCCTTCAAACGCAACATTGCGGACCTCAACATCCTGCCGCCCAGCGAATGGACGGTCGCGACCGACTATGTGCCGCAGATGATCGCCTTTGCGCAGAAGATCGCGCCCGCGCATTGCTACGAGCTGGAAACCGGCCTCTATTTCGACAGTAGCAGCGTGCCCGATTATGGGGCGCTGGCCGGTGGGCGCGACGACGCCGCCCACGCCCGCATCGATCCGGTCGCGGGCAAGCGCAATCCCAGCGATTTCGCCATCTGGCGCAAGTCGCCCCCCGGCGAACAGCGGCAGATGGAATGGGACAGCCCCTGGGGCAAGGGCGCGCCGGGGTGGCATCTGGAATGTTCGGTGATGAGCGAGGCGCGCCTGGGTTACCCGTTCGATATTCACACCGGCGGGATCGACCATCGCGAGATCCATCACCCCAATGAAATCGCACAGAACCAGGCCTTCCGGTCCGCCTGCTGCGGCGGCGATGCAGACGCGGCAACCGGTAGCTTCACCGGCGCGCGTTGGTGGATGCACAATAATTTCCTGGTCGACCGCCAAGGCAAGATGAGCAAGTCGAAGGGCGGCTTCACCACCCTCTTTTCGCTGATGGATGCCGGCGTCCATCCGCTTGCCTATCGCCTGCTTTGCCTGGGCGCCCATTATCGCAGCGAACTGGAATTCAGCGCCGGCAGCGTGAGGGCCGCACTCACGCGGCTGAAGCGCCTCGTCATGGCGGTCGAGGCGCTGAAAACGCGCGCGGAGGGCGTCACCTGGCAGTCGCCGCGCCTCGAATATCTGCGAGCGAACCTGCATCCCAAGCTCTCCCCGCTGCTGGAACAGTTCGACGCCGCGCTCAGCGACGATCTCATGACACCGCGCGCGCTGCCGCTGCTCGAGGAAGCGATTACCCTTAAAAAGGTGCCGGTCGATGAAAAGCTCTGCCTGCTCGCTGCTTTCGACCAGGCGCTGGGCCTGAACCTGCTGCAACTGACCCGCGCCGATCTGCGGATCCAGCCCCGCAGCGCCCAGATCACCCCCGAGGAGATCGAGGCGGAAGTGGAGCGCCGGCAGGCCGCCCGCACGGACAAGGACTTCGCGCTGTCGGATGAGATCCGCGACGGGCTGCTCGCGCGCGGCGTCGAAGTCATGGACGGTGATCCGCTGCGCTGGGACTGGCGCTTGATATTAGAGTAAAATCACGGTTTACCAATGTGTTACGCCTCCGTCACAATGAGACGAACCGAGGCGGACCCGCGTTGGTTTATCTGGACAGGCCACGCGCGAAGGCGCACCTTCCGCCGCCATGAGATGGCTTTTCCCGGCGATAGCGGTCGTCGCCCTTGGCAGCGTGACACCACCGCCCGCGCAAGCGCAGAATTTCATGTTCGAAACCGGCGCGACCCTGCTTGCCAAATGCCGCAACAAGGCGCCGGAATATGCGCTGGCCTGCACGGCCTACATCGTGGGCGCGGTGGACGGCATAAAGAAGGATGTGTTCATCGGCCGCGCCCAGCCCAATTGCTGGCCGGCGCAGATGGATGCGGACGAGGTCCGCCGCACGGTCGTCAGCTATCTCGAACGCTATCCCGACCAGCGCAAGGCACCGGCGTCGGTGCTGGTCAGCGTCGCGCTCAACAGCCGCTATCCGTGCCAGAAATGACGCCGATCACTGTGATCGTCACGGCTCGTTAGACGGGCTGGCCACGGCTTGTGTATAAACTTGCCTTAGTCCCTACATAAGCGTAGGTGCGGCCCCTATTTTTGTAGCTTTAGGAGACTCGACGTGGCGGCGAAGTGGACGCCGGAAAGCTGGCGGGAGCATAAGGGCATCCAGATGCCCGTCTATCGTGATGCCCAGGCGCTTGGCGCCGTGGAGGCACAGCTCAGCCAGTTTCCCCCGCTCGTCTTTGCCGGCGAAGCGCGCAGCCTCAAGCACGAACTCGCCAAGGTCACGACCGGCGACGCTTTCCTGCTACAGGGCGGCGACTGTGCGGAGAGCTTCGCTGAGTTCCATCCGAATAATATCCGCGACACCTTCCGCGTGCTGTTGCAGATGGCGGTGGTGCTGACCTTCGCGTCCAAGCTGCCGATCGTGAAGGTCGGCCGCATGGCGGGGCAGTTCGCCAAGCCGCGCTCGGCCGATACCGAGACGATCGGCGGGATTGAGCTGCCCAGCTATCGCGGCGACAATGTCAACGACATCGCCTTCACGCCGGAAGCGCGTGAGCCCGATGCCCAGCGCATGGTCCGGGCCTATAACCAGTCGGCCGCGACGCTGAACCTGCTGCGCGCTTTTTCGACCGGCGGCTATGCGAGCCTCGACCGGGTGCATGGCTGGATGCTCGATTTCATGGGCCGCAGCCCGTGGGCCGCGAAATTCGAGGCGATGGCGGACCAGATCGGCCAGGCGCTCGACTTCATGCGCGCCTGCGGCCTGTCGCCCGAAACCGTGCCGCAGCTTGGCGGGACCAGCTTCTACACCAGCCATGAAGCGCTGCTGCTTCCCTATGAGCAGGCCCTGACCCGGCAGGATTCGCTGACCGGCGATTGGTACGACACGTCCGCCCATATGCTGTGGATCGGCGACCGGACCCGGTTCGAGGGATCGGCCCATGTCGAATATCTGCGCGGCATCGGCAATCCGATCGGCATGAAGTGCGGTCCCAGCCTGGAGCCGGACGCGCTCATTCGCCTGCTCGACCTGCTGAACCCGACCCGCGAAGCAGGGCGCATCACGCTCATCACCCGTTATGGCCATGACAAGATCGAAGCAGGCCTGCCCAAGCTGGTCCGGGCGGTGCTGCGCGAGGGCCATCCGGTGGTGTGGTCCTGCGATCCGATGCACGGCAATGTCATCAAGGCCGCCAATGGCTACAAAACGCGGCCGTTCGACCGCATCCTTGCCGAAGTGCGCGGCTTCTTCGCGGTCCATAGGGCCGAAGGCAGCTTCGGTGGCGGCATCCACGCCGAGATGACCGGCCAGAACGTGACGGAGTGCACCGGCGGCGCCATCGCCATCACCGACGAGGGGCTGGCGGATCGCTACCACACCCATTGCGACCCGCGCCTCAACGCGGCGCAGAGCCTCGAACTCGCTTTCCTGCTCGCGGAAATGCTGAACGAGGAACTGAAGGAACGCCGCGCCGCGGCATGAGGTGAAGGAAGCGTGCTCCTGCGCGAGCCGGAGCACGCTGTCCCCATATGCCGATCGAAACGGCACAATGTTGAGCCGCGACACTGGCTTTGAGCGAAAAATATCGCTGCCTCCGGTCTAATCCCGAAGCCTGCCTGACAGGATGAAGGATCCCATGACCCAAGCACTGGCCACCAAAACCCGCAGCTTTCGCGATCTGCGCGCCTTTGCAGCGGTCGCCACCATTCCCGATGACGCGCAGGGCGACCCATTCCTCGCCAGCCGCGTGGCGCTCGACCTGCCGGAGGGGTCCGTTTCAATCAACCTCATCGTCCTGCCCCAAGGACGCGGGCGCGTCGACGCGCTGCCCGAGGATGAATTTCTGATCCTGCTCGACGGCGCTCTCGCGCTGAAGAGTGCCGATCGCACCCGTCAGTTCGCCCCGGACCAGAGTTTCGTCATCACCAAGGGAACGGGATTTTCCTGGTCTTCGCGCGAAGGCGCGCGGATCATCGCAATGCGCCGCAAGGGTAGCCCGGGCGGGTCGTCCGCCGTCATCCCGATCGACCAGGACGCGCCACTGGAACCGTCGGCCGCTCCGCTCGCCGAACTGCTTGTGGGTCCGACGCCCGACTGCCGCAACTTCACCGACTATCGCTCGGCCGACGGGGAATTTGTCTGCGGCACTTGGGATTCGACCCCCTATCATCGCCTGTCCATGCCCTATCGCCATTATGAACTGATGCAGCTGCTGGAAGGCAGCGTAACCTTCGTCGACGGCGACGGTCGCGAAGGGACGTTCCGAAAGGGCGACATCTTCCTGGTCGAACAGGGCGCGCATTGCAGCTGGGACAGCCGCGTGCATGTCAAGAAAGTCTATGCCATCCATCGTCCCGCCTGATGGCGCCGCTCGACGGGTCGGGCGGCCTTCATCCTCATTGCCCACAGTTCGTCACACGAACGTAACAAGGCCGTGATTTGGACCCTTGCTTTGGCGGCGCATCCCTATAGCTTCCGCTCATGGCAAAGGAACCGCAATTGGCGACCATCGCCGTCTACAGCCTCAAGGGAGGCGTGGGTAAAACCACCTTCGCGATCAACCTTGCCTGGGCATCAGCCAATATTTCGAAGCGACGCACCTTGTTGTGGGACCTCGATCCCCAGGCAGCGTCGAGCTGGCTGCTCTCCACCGACCTGGCAAGCCGCGATGCCGCGCAAGCGATTTTCAGCAAGGATGTGGACGTCCGAAAGCTGATCCAGCCGTCCAGCGTACAGAACCTGGACCTGATCGCCGCCGACACCTCGCTCCGCAGCCTGGACCATCTTTTTCGCGAGATGGACAAGAAGAAGCGACTCGCCAAACTGATCGAAGGGCTGGGCAAGGATTATGATCGCATCATCCTGGACTGCCCGCCGGGTCTGACCGAAACGAGCGAGCAGGTGCTTCGCGCCGCCGACCTCATCGTCATTCCGGTGATACCATCCCCCCTCGCCCAACGCGCGATGGGGGAAGTCGCGCGTTATCTCGTCCAGCGCGGCGGCAGCCATCCGCCGATATTGCCGGTCTATTCCATGGTCGATCGCCGGCGGGCGCTGCATCGCACGGCACTGGACGCGCAGCCCAACTGGCCGGCAATCCCGATGGCGAGCGCGGTCGAGCAAATGGCCGTGCGCCGCAAGCCATTGGGGGCCTTCGCCGCGTCGTCTCCATCGGCGCAGGCTTTCTCGGGCCTCTGGACGAGCATCGAACGGCAGTTGCTGAGCCGCTAGAGCCGTTTCCGTTCTGATTGCATCAGACTGACTGGTCCACATCTTTGCTTTAACGCATTTTCCCAGTCAGCAGATGATCTCATCTGCTTCGAAAATGCTCTAGCCGTTCTCCATAACAGGGCCGTAATTCCAACCTCTCTCAGGACCGCGCCCGCAGCGGATCGGCCGGGAATAGCGCCGCCGCCTCCTTCGCCGGCATCGGCCGCCCGAAATAATAGCCCTGGATCTTGCGGCAGCCCAGGCGCCTGACCATCGCCAGCTCGGCTTCGGTTTCGACGCCCTCGGCGGTCGTCGCCATCCCCAGGCTGTCGGCCAGCGTCACGACCGCGCGGATGATGGCCAGGCTTTCGGCCTTGTTGTTGGACGCGCCGACCACGAAGCTGCGATCGATTTTGATCGTGTTGAAGCGCGTCCGGCTGAGATAGCCGAGCGAGGAATAGCCGGTCCCGAAATCATCGAGCGACAGCTGGATGCCGAGCGACAGCAACTGGTCCAATATCTTGAGCGCACCCGTATCGGCGTTCATGAACACGCTTTCGGTGACTTCCAATTCCAGCCGCTGCGCATCCAACCCACTTTGCGCCAGCGCCGACATCACCGCCGCGACGAAGCTGGGGTGGACCAGCTGCTCCGCGGATACATTGACCGCGACCCGAACCGGGTCCGGCCAGCACACCGCCTCCATGCAGGCGGTCCGCAGCACCCATTCACCGATCGGCGCGATCAGCCGGGCCTCTTCGGCAACGGGAATGAACTTCGCGGGCGAGATCGCGCCCATTTCCGGATGGGTCCAGCGCAGCAGCGCCTCAAACCCCAAGACCGTGCCCTCCTCGGCATCGACCACCGGCTGGTAGACCACATGCAACTGGTCCCGCTCCAGCGCATCGCGCAGCGCAAGTTCCAGCTTGCGCCGTTCCTCCGCCTGGGCATGGAGCTGCGGCTCATAGGCGCAGTGGGTGCCCCCGCCCTCGCCCTTGGCACGATAAAGCGCCAAGTCGGCGCTGCGGATGAGCGCTTCGGATTCCGCGCCATCCTGCGGCGATATCGCAGAGCCAACGGACGCTCCGACATGCAGAATGTGCGCATCGACCTGATAGGGAACCGACAGTCCGCCGATGATGGCGCCGGCGAGGCGGGCTATGGCCTGTTCCTCGAAAAGCTGAGGGATCACGACGGCGAACTCGTCGCCGCCGATGCGCCCGCAAAATTCGGCGCCCGAACAGATTTGCCGCAGACGCCGCGCCACCTGGGTCAGCAGCTTGTCACCCACCTGATGACCGAGCGTGTCGTTGACCGCCTTGAAACGGTCAAGGTCGATCATCAGAAAGGCGCAGCTCATCGACCGCTGCTTGCGCGAATCCGCCAGGGACTTGTCGAGCACGTCGCGCAGATGGACGCGGTTGGGCAGCCCCGTCAGCGGATCGAAGCGGGCGAGTTGGGCAATACGGTCGGCGGATTCCCGTTGCACCGTGACATCCGATCCCACCCCGCGAAAGCCGAGGAACACGCCCGCATCATCATATCGTGGCGACGCCGACAATTCCCACCAGCGGTTCGCCCCCTTCACGTCCACCGGGACGACAAGGTTGCTGAAGCTCTCGCGCCGCTTGAGATGGTCGGCCAGGGCATGAAGGCCGGGATGGAAAAGGCCGCTTTCCCAGGCAGAGCCCGCAAGGATCTGGACCAGCAGCATTCCGTCCAGCTCGGCGGGGGCGCAGCCCAGGCTCTCTGCCAGGCGGGGCGACACGCTGTTCAGACGACGGCTGGCGTCGGTCTGCCACAGCCAGTCGGACCCCTCCTGCTCATATTCGCGCAGCAGCAGGCTGACCACCTCGCTTTTTTCTTCCAGCTGCACACTGGCGCTATGCTGGCGGGCGAATGTGCGGGCGTAGAGGAAGCAGCCGACCAGCAGTGACAGGGCATAGCTCGTAGCAAGCATCAGCAGCGGGAAATGGCCCGGCGCATGGAACAGCGCCGGCAATCCGGCGATGCAAGACAGCAGGAAGCCGGTAGCTGCGAGCGGCGTCGTGGCATAGCTGATCGCGCCACACACCATGATGCAGCTGAAGATCGTCCAGATCGCCACCAGCTGAGTCGCACCGCCTTCGGTCGAGAGCAGCAACATTCCGCTCGCCCAGAGAATGCCCTGGCCGAGCCCCCCCAGGCCATGGAGGCGCAGATCCCGTGCATTGACCTCTCGTCGCGGGCGACCATTTCGGCGTCGGCCCGTGATGATGCACATCAGCATCGACAGGATCATCGCACCCGTCCACACCGCCAATATGGGGATGGAAATCGACCTGCCGAAAACCTGCCACAGGAACAATATGCCGAACAGGTTCATCGATCGGCGCAGCAGGGCAGCGCTGTCGGCCGAGCGCAATTGCGCACCCATGACGCGAAGACCCGCCTCGTTCGCCACACTGGCAAGACCCATCATCGCACGCAAGGGAACACGTTCCTGTGGAGCCTGATGGGACGACGAGCGATATTTGCCTAGCATCCGCCCGCCTTAGCAGGCAGCGGTTAGCAATCCGTAACCTGTGCTCGAAGCTAAATCAGGCGGCGATGTCGTAGGGCCGAATTTCACCTGCCAGATACAGGTTGCGAGCCTTGGACCGGCTGAGCTTGCCTGAACTGGTGCGCGGCAAGGTGCGGGGCGGCACCAGTTCAACCACGCAGTTCATCCCGGTGATCGCCCGAACCCGCTCGCGGATCTGGTCGCGCAGGCGCGTGCGCTCGTCATTGTCCGAGGTGCGGCAGTGGACCAGGACGGCGGGCGCTTCCTCGCCGCCGGGCGTGGTGATCGCAAAGGCAGCGATGTCCCCCTGCTTGAACCCCGGCAGCTGCTCCACCGCCCATTCAATGTCCTGTGGCCAGTGATTCTTGCCGTTGATGATAATCATGTCCTTGGCACGGCCGACAATGTAGAGATAGCCATCGCTGAGATAGCCCATGTCGCCCGTGTCGAGCCAGCCGTCGACCAGGCAGGCATCGGTCGCCTCCTGATCCCGGAAATAGCCGACCATCAGACTGGGACCTGTTGTCCAGACCTTGCCGATCTGGCGTTCGTTCAGCTCGGCGCCGTCCTCGTCGCGGATTTCGACGATCATGTCCTTGGCGGGTTTGCCGCAATTCACGATCGAACGAAAACGCTGCGGGCGACCCTCGGTCGCGTCGCCGCCGGACAGGTCCGTTTCCTCGACCAGCTCGACGATGATGCCTTCGCCCGGCGGCATGATGGTGACCGCCAGCGTCGCCTCGGCAAGACCATAGCTGGGCAGAAATGCCTTCGGGCTGAACCCGGCATCGGCGAAAGCGTCGACGAAGCTCTGCATGACGTCCGGACGGATCATGTCCGCGCCATTTCCCGCCAGCCGCCAGCGCGACAGGTCGAAGCGGTCCTGCGCCTTGGTCTGGCTGGACATGCGGCGCGCGCAAATGTCATAGCCGAATGTCGGCGAATAGCTGATGGACGTGCCTTCGTTGCGGCTGATCAGGTCCAGCCACGCCAGGGGCCGGCGGGCGAAGTCCTCTGTCTTCATATAATCGGTGGATACCTGGTTGGCGACGACCGACAGGAAGCAGCCGACCAGGCCCATGTCATGATACCAGGGTAGCCAGCTGATACAGCGGTCGCTGTCCTGCACCTGCATGCCGTGACTGTGCGCCGACAGGTTGCTGAGAAGCGCATGGTGCGTGACGGCGACACCGTGGGGAAAGCGTGTCGATCCGCTGGAATATTGCAGATAGGCAATTTCGTGCGGCTGCGCCTGCGGCAATTCGCAGGGCACGACCTCGCGCGCGATGAAATCCTCAAAGGCGATGCTTTCGACCGCCTTCTGCCGGCCGGATTCGCCCGCCATCTCTTCCAGTTCCTTGGGGAAGAGGAACAGCATCGGGTCACAGCTGGACAGCTGGACGTTGAGCTGGTCGATATAGCTTTCCTTGCCGCCGAAGCTGGTCGGCAGCGGCAGCGGCACCGGCCAGGCCCCGGCATAGACGATGCCGAAGAACATCTGGGCGAATTCCGGTCCGGTCTCCGCGACCAGCGCCACCCGATGCTGCGGCTTGACCCCGTGGGCGATCAACCGATGAGCACAGGCGATGGCGTCGCGACGTAGTTCGGCAAAGGAATAGGGCCGCGCCAGATTGCCGCGCGCATCATGGAAATTGAGGCCTCGATGCCCCTGGGCCGCATAATCCAGCGCCTCGCCCAGCGTCTCGAAATCCGAGAAGCGGCGCGGCAGCGTATCGATCGTCGGCGTTGGTGCCATCATGCTTCGCGAACCCGTCATATTGGTGTCACCCAATGTCATCATTTTTCCTATTCAGCGCGCCGCTAACAGCTTTGCATGCGCTTTGCACCGGATAGTTGCGTTCCAGCCTGGACTTCTACCCCACAAGGCGCGGTAAAATTCCGGCCCTACTGTGGCATAAAGATGGCGCATCGCGCATGATCACCGGTATGAAAGGCAAACGCGCCGTATCTCCACTGGATCAGGACAGCCTTCGCGAACTGGCGTTGCGCTATGTCGGCCGCTTCGCCACCAGCCGCGCAAAGCTGCTGGCCTATCTGCAACGCAAGGTGCAGGAACGCGGCTGGAGCGATGAAGCCCCCCCCGATGCCGAGCAATTGGTCGAGCGCCTTGCCGAGCTGCGCTATGTCGACGACAACGGCTATGCCGTGATGAAGGGGGCGGCGCTGACACGGCGCGGCTACGGTCCGCGTCGGGTCGATGAAAGCCTGCGCGCGGCAGGCATAGGCGAGTCCGACCGCGCCCAGGCCGGTGATCAGGCGATGAACGAAAGCTGGACGGCGGCCGAACGCTTCGCCCGGCGCAAGCGATTGGGACCGTTTGCCAGCACGCGCCCAGATCCCGCGCAACGCGAAAAATGGATCGCCGCTTTCCTGCGCGCGGGGCATAGCTACGCCATCGCCCGCCGCTGGACCGACGCGATGCCCGGTCAAGTACCGGAAAGAGATGATTAAGACTGGCGCTGTACCCCGATGTCGCCCCTCACGACCTTCCGAGTTTTCTTCACCTATGACACGACTGACCATCCTGTGCCTCGCCCTGCTCGGCGCTTGCTCGCAGCCGGCGCCCAAGGCGGAAGAAGCCGTCCGCGCAACCGCCCAGACCTTCACCCGCGTGCCTCTGGCGATCCATACCTCCAGCGGCACGCAGCGCTTCACGGTCGAAGTGGCGCAGACGGCGCAGGAACAGGAACGGGGGCTGATGTTCCGCAAGTCGCTCGACCCACGGGGCGGTATGCTGTTCCCCATGAACCCGCCGCGCACGGCCAGCTTCTGGATGAAGGACACGCTCATTCCGCTCGACATGGTCTTCGTCCGCACCGACGGCACGATCGCCTTCATCGCGGCCAACACCATGCCCTATTCGCGTGAGCCGATATCGGCGGGCGTGCCTGTTTCGGCCGTCCTTGAGCTGGCGGGTGGACGCGCCGCAGCCATCGGCGCGAAGGAAGGCGACACGGTCGAATGGGGGGAGTGCGCGGGGGACGCCGGGACGCCGCCGGCCAATCGGGATTTCTGCCCGCCGACGACGCGCTGACGCCATATCCGCCTTGCCAATCCCCTGGCCCGGGCTTAAGCGCTTCGGCCATGGGAATCCTTGGCAAGATCTTTACCTGGTGGAACGGCGCCACCGTCGGCACCTCCCTCTTCACCGCCCGCAACGGCACCAAGGTGGGGGAGGATCATCAGGGCAACATCTATTATGAGGGCGGCAAGGACGTAAACGGCCGCGCCCGGCGCTGGGTAATCTACAACGGCAGCAATGACGCAAGCCGCGTGCCGGCAGAATGGCATGGCTGGCTGCATCATTCGATTGAGGGAACGCCGGAAAGCTTCCTGCCGCCGCCGCGCATCTGGGAAAGGGATTTCACGCCAAACGCCACCGGCACGGCCAATGCCTATCGCCCGTCAGGAGCGCTCGAGAAAGGCGGCCAGCGGCAGAAGGCAACCGGCGATTACGAGGCCTGGAGCCCCGACGCGTCATGATTCGCGGCCGGGCGGGGGCATTCCTGCCGATTCTGCCTGTCGCCGTCCTGACGTTCCTGGCAGGCTGCGGTGGCGACGACCTGCCCACCGCCAACCAGAGCGGGCCGGTCCGTATCGAAGGGCAGAAGATCCGCAATGGCGTGGATGGTGCGCTGCCGGGCACGCCGATGGCCGAGCGGGTGGCGGTGATCGGACTGCTCAACAAGCGCAACGGCATCACCACCGACCTTAGCATGAAACCGGGGGACGCCCTGCGCGTAGGGGACGCGATCGTCCGCCTGCAGGCATGCGAAACCACCGCGCCCTGGGAAAATGTCCAGGAAACCGGCGCTTTCGTCCAGCTTGACGTTCGCAGCACCGCGGACAACAAGTGGCGCCGCAACTTTTCGGGCTGGCTGTTCAAGGAACGGCCGGACCGCAACGTCGTCCAGCACCCGATCTACGACCTATGGGTCAGAAGCTGCGCGATGTCCTGGCCGGAAAGCGGCCCCGGCACAGTGAAGCTGGGCGCCAAGGGCGAGCCGCCGGACCAAGCCGCGCCCGCCAGTGGCGCGAACGCCATTTCCGCGCAAACGCCCGAGCCGCCAACCAATGCGCCGCGCCCGGAACCCAGCGGCACGTCGCCGACCGCCACGTCCAGCAGCGAGAGATAGTCGCGCTGGCTGATCTCGATCGCGCCGAGCGATCGCAGATGATCGGTCATGAACTGGCAGTCGAGCAGGGTGAAGCCCGCAAAGCGCATCCGCGCCGTCAGCCAGGCCAGCGCCACCTTCGAAGCGTCGGTGCGCCGCGACACCATGCTTTCGCCGAAAAATGCGCGCCCCAGGGCCACGCCATAAAGCCCGCCCACCAAGTCCTCGCTTTCCCAGACTTCGATGGAATGGGCAAAGCCAATATCATGCAGGTGGCGATAGGTCTGTTCGATCTCTGCATTGATCCAGGTAGATGGCCGATCCTCCGCTGCCTCGGCGCATAATCGCATGATGCCCGTGAAGTCGCGGTTTGCGGTCACCCGAAACCGGTCGCGGCGTATCGTCTTGGCAAGCGAGTGGGACAGGTGGAAACCGTCGAGAGGCAGGATCGCTCGGCGCTTGGGCTCGATCCAGTAGACATCCTCGGCGTCGCGGTCGTCGGACATGGGGAACACGCCGATGGCATAAGCCTGCAACAACACCAGCGGATCAATCGTCATCGCCAGAGATTTAGCCGGAGGATTGCACTGGCGCCAGAGGGGCCGTGCTTTCGATTTCCGAGATGGTCGTTCAGCGTTCGCGGAGGCCCAAATACAGGTAGGCAGGGTCGAGAAGGTCAATTCCCGGCCACGCTCTACACGGTCAGATCGGCCGGATAATCTTTCACCTCGGCGACCGACTTCCTCGTCGAACGCGATACGGCAACAAAAAGGGCGAGCCTTGCGGCCCGCCCTTTACATCCGTCACAGGAACGCGATCGATTAGTAAACCCGCGCCTTCGGCTTGATATATTCAGCATCGTCGGTGAGCGTATAGTCATGCACCGGGCGATAATCGAGCGACACCTTGCCACCCTTGCCGCCCCAGCCGTCAAACCAGCTGACCGTGTGCTTCATCCAGTTTTCATCGTCGCGGTTGGGGAAATCCTCATGCGCGTGGGCGCCGCGGCTTTCCTTACGATTTTCCGCGCTGACCATCGTGCAGACCGCCTGGGACATGAGGTTGTCCAGTTCCAGCGTCTCGATGAGGTCCGTGTTCCAGATCAGCGACCGGTCGGTGACGGCCACGTCCTGCAAGCTCTGGTTGACGTGCGCCATCTTGGACACGCCTTCGGCGAGCAGCGCGCTGTCGCGGAACACGGCGGCATGCTTCTGCATGGTGTGCTGCATTTCCAGGCGAATCTTCGCCGTGGGCGACCCGCCCTTGGCGTTGCGGTAGTGGTCGAGGCGACTCAGCGCCAGATCGGCCGATTCCTTGGGCAGCGGCTTGTGCGCGCCGTTGGGCTTGAGCGTTTCCTTGAGGTGCAGGCCGGTCGCGCGACCAAAGACGACAAGGTCAATCAGCGAGTTGGAGCCCAGGCGGTTCGCGCCATGGACGGACACGCAGGCCGCTTCGCCGACGGCATAGAGGCCGGGCACGACGACTTCCGGATCGTCGCCGACCTTCGTCACCACCTGACCATGATAGTTACAGGGGATGCCGCCCATATTATAGTGCACGGTCGGCGTCACCGGCAGAGGCTGGCGGGTGAGGTCGACGCCCGCGAAAATCTTGCCGCTTTCGGTGATGCCGGGCAGACGCTCGGCCAGCACCTTGGGATCGATATGGTCGAGGTGCAGGAAGATGTGATCCTTGTTGGGACCCACGCCGCGCCCCTCGCGCATTTCCATCGCCATCGAACGCGACACGACGTCGCGCGATGCCAGGTCCTTTGCCGAAGGGGCGTAGCGCTCCATGAAACGCTCGCCCTCGGAGTTGGTGAGGTAACCGCCCTCACCGCGCGCGCCTTCGGTGATGAGCACGCCCGCGCCGTAAATGCCGGTCGGGTGGAACTGCACGAATTCCAGATCCTGGAGCGGCAGGCCAGCGCGCAGCACCATGCCGCCGCCGTCGCCGGTGCAGCTGTGCGCCGAGGTCGCCGAGAAATAGGCGCGACCATAGCCACCGGTGGCCAGCACGACCGCATGCGCCTTGAAGCGGTGGATCGAGCCATCTTCCATGCAGATGGCGATGACGCCACGGCATTCCTTGCCGTTCGGCCCATCTTCCATGATCAGGTCTATGGCGAAATATTCGATGTAGAAGTCTGCGTCATATTTCAGCGACTGCTGATACAGCGCGTGCAGCATGGCGTGGCCGGTACGGTCGGCAGCGGCGCAGGTGCGCTGCACCGGCGGGCCAGCGCCCATATTCTGCATGTGGCCGCCGAACGGACGCTGGTAGATCGTCCCATTGTCGTTGCGGCTGAACGGCACGCCGGCATGTTCCAGCTCGATAACCGCCGCCGGCGCCTCGCGCACCATATATTCGATCGCGTCCTGGTCGCCCAGCCAGTCCGACCCCTTGACGGTGTCGTACATATGCCAGGTCCAGTGATCGGGGGAATTATTGCCCAGACTCGCCGCGATACCGCCCTGAGCCGCCACGGTGTGGCTGCGAGTGGGGAACAGCTTGGTGATGCAAGCGGTCTTGAGGCCGGCTTCGGCGCTGCCCATGGTCGCGCGCAGGCCTGAACCGCCCGCGCCCACCACGACCGTATCGTAGGTATGATCGATGATCTTGTAGGCTTCGGTCATCAGGAAGCTGCTCCCGTGAATGCGATCTTCGCGATGGCGAAGATGCCGGCGGCCGCGCCGGCGATGGTGTAGAAGTTCAAGAGCAGGATGGAGAAGAAGTTCAGGCCCTTGTCGTGAACATAATCCTCCAGCATGACCTGCATGCCCAGGCGGAGATGATAAAAGATGCTGACCAGCATCAGCATCAGGGGCACGGCGACCAGCGGATTGGCAATCCAGTTGCGGACGCTTTCATAGTCCAGGCCGGGCAGGCTCACCAGGCTGAAGATCAACCACAGGACCAGCAGCAGGTTGCCCACGGCGGTATAACGCTGCGCCAACCAGTGATGCGCGCCATGCCTGGCCGATCCAAGGCCACGGACGCGACCGATTCCGGTTCCGTTTCCCATCAGATTTTCCCCGAGAAGATGGTGGCCCACAGCGCCACGGTGGCAAGCGTCGACAGGACCGGGATGACAAGCGACCAGGTCTTGTTGGTGTTCAGTTCATAGCCCGCGCCCATGTCGAGCACGAAATGGCGCAGCCCCGACATCATGTGCTGGAAGAAGAACCAGCTGATCCCGATCATTACCAGATAGCCAAGCGGCGAGGTGGCGCATCTGACGAACTGGGCATAGGCGTCGGGGCCCATGGCGGTTGCCATCAACCACCACACCACGCCCAGGATTCCGACGGTGGCGAGGCCGTTTCCGGTCACGCGGTGCAGGATGGAGATCGCCATGTGCGGCCCCCATTTCCAGATCGTCAAATGCGGCGAGAGCGGCCGGCTCTTGGTTCGCGCCATGTCAATTCCGTCCCTGATGCTTGTCCCTGATTCCCGTCCCCTTAAGAGCGAACGGACAAGAGGGCAAGCCGCCCCGTCCGAGCGTTCGGCCGATCGCGGCTAAGAAGTGATTAACCAGATTGCGTTATCAGGCGAGCAACGGGAAAAAGATTGGGATGCTGCCGCACATGACTTCCGCCACGTCCAAGAACTCCATCTTAGAAATGTTGAAGGACGCAGACGCCCAGGGCGATCTGGCCAAAGGCATGAAAGAAATACGCGCGATCATCGGCGACGAGGCTTCCGCGGCCGCGCGCACCTTCTACGAATCCTATATGGAACAGACCGGCCTGCGCTCACGCCTGGCCGCCTCGACCGTCGCGAAGATCGAGACCGAAGCGCATGAGTATGTGCGCCAGAAGCTTAACCATTATGAAGCCGGTGACTGGGCACTATCCACAACGGAATGCGTGCGCCACGCGCGCAAGCATGGCGCACCGCTGAAGGCGGTGCTCCTGCCGATGTCGCTTGCCAATGAAGTGATGGTGGACCTGCTGTGGCAGCGCGTGGACGACCCGGCGACGCTGCGGCGCCTGGTCAGCATCATGATGAACGTCGCCATGGTCGATGCCAGCCTCATGGCCAATGTGAAGGCGCTCGACGAAGCGGCGGAACAGCGCAGCGAGCGGCAACGGTTCGGCACGATGTTCGAACAGCGCATCATGGGCGAGATCGACAGCGCTTCGCATCTGGGCGAATCGCTGCGCGAACAGGCGAAGGACGCGTCGGCCGCGACCCGCGGGATGCTGGGCAAGGCATCGGAAGTCGCCGCAGCCGCCGAACAGTCCGCGCTGGCGATGCGGGAAGCGGCCCGCACCTCAGCCGGTCTGATCCGGGCGATCGAGGATGCCCGTACCGAGGTGGAAAGCGCCGCGGGCGTGGCGCAACGCGCGGCTCGCCAGTCTGGCGACGCCGTAACGATGTCCGCCACCCTGTCGGAACATGCCAAGTCGATTGAATCGATCCTGGGCCTGATCCGCGACATCGCCGGGCAGACAAATCTGCTTGCGCTCAACGCCACGATCGAGGCCGCCCGCGCTGGCGACGCCGGCCGGGGCTTCGCGGTCGTCGCTCAGGAAGTGAAGAGCCTCGCCAACCAGACGGCGCGCGCGACCGACGAGATTGCCGGCAAGATCGCCGACATCCAGGCGTCGACGCGCCAATCGGTCGAAACCAATGAACGAATTCGCGAAACGGTGGGCGAAGTGCAGGCGAGCGCAGACCGGATCCGCCATGCGATGGACGCCCAGGCGCAGACCGTGACCATGATCACCGCAGCAGTGGACGAAACCGCGCTGGCCGCCGATTCGATGTCGACCACCATATCCGCGATCCGGCAGGATACAGAGGTTGTCGCGTCCGAAATCGATCAGCTGGAACGAGGCTTCATGAGCGTGGAAGGCAAGCTGACGAGCCTGCGTCACGCCTCTTCGGACTTCGGCCGGCAGGTGGCCTGAGGCGAGGTTCGCCGCCACCCGCGCGGCGACCGACTCGCTTCCCCTGCTGCCCTTGCTGGAGTAGAGGCAGCGGCATGACCGAACTTGCCGCTCCTTCGTCGTCGCAAAGCTGGAAAGTCACCCTGCCCTGCACCCGTGCAGAAGCGGAGGCCCTGGACGGCGAGATCGCCGCTTTCGCGCTCATGGATCGGCCGCCCGTGCTGATGACGAGCGAAGCCTCGCCCGACGATGACAATGCCTGGCGGCTTGACGCCTATTTCGAAGGCGAGCCAAGCCCAGCCGCCATCAAGCTGCTGCGATCGCTGGTCCCCAGCGCCGCGGGCACCAGGCCAACGGTCGAGCAGTTGCCCGACGAGGATTGGGTGACGCTAAGCCAGCAGGGCCTTGAGGCCGTCACCGCCGGCCGCTTCCATATCCGCAATCTCGCCAGCGATCCTGAACGGCCGGATCACGTCAATTTCCTCATAGAAGCGGGCCGCGCCTTCGGCACGGGACAACATGAAACGACGGCAGGCTGCCTGGTCATGCTGGATCGGATGCGGCGAATCGGCATGCGGTTCGGCAATGTCGCCGACATCGGTACGGGCACCGGCCTGCTCGCCTTCGCCGCCCTTCATCTCTGGCCCCGCGCCTATGCGACCGGGTCGGACATCGATCCCGTCGCGGTCGAGATCAGCGCTCAGAACGCCGCAGCCAATGGCGTTGCGGCAGGGCGAGGACAGGGCCAGCTTGCCCTTTATACGGCGGCAGGGGCAGATCATCCCGCGATCACCACGCGAGCGCCCTACGACCTGCTGATCGCCAACATCCTCGCCGGCCCGCTGATCGAACTCGCGCCCTCGCTCTGCGCGCTCGTTGACGAAGGCGGCACCCTCCTGCTCGCCGGGCTGCTCGAAGGCCAGGCGGACGCGGTGCTGGCCGCCTATCGCGCGCAGGGGATGCGCCTTGCCGAGCGGATCGACCGGGGCCACTGGCCGACGCTGCGCCTGCGCAAGCGCCCCCGGATCGGCTGGAAGCGCCCGAGGCGCATCGACAGCGGCGCACGGGGCGAGGCGCCGGGCTTCGGGAGCCTCTGAGGCCCGCCTCGACAGGATCGGCGCGCACGGAGGCAGGACGGGCGGCTGGCCCGAACCGTGGTTGCCACCGGCATCAAAGTCCCTAAATTCGACGCTTCGCCCACGTCCAAGGAGCAGCACCATGACCATCGCCCGCCGCGTCGTCCTTCATGAAGCTCCTGGCGGCACTTTCGAAAGCATGGCGGTGTTCGACGATCGGGCGGACGGGCCGCGTCCCGGCATCCTGCTGTTCCCCAATGTGCTCGGCACCAAGGAAGCGGACTTCGTCCATGCCGAAAAGGTCGCCGCCCTGGGTTATGCAGTGCTGGTCACCGATCTGTATGGCCAGGGCAAGCGGACCAGCCGCGCCGACCCCGACATGGGCCGCTACATGGCCGAACTGAATGCCGATCGTTCCCTGTTGCGCGAGCGGCTGACCGCTGCGCACGACCTGCTTCGTTCGCGCGAGGAAGTGGACGCTGCGCGCACGGCGGCGATCGGCTTCTGCTTCGGCGGCAAATGCGTGCTCGATCTCGCGCGCAGCGGCGCCGATCTGGCGGGCGGGGTGAGTTTCCATGGCGTCTATGACGCGCCTCCCTTTCCCAGCGAACGGATCAGGACGAAACTGCTGATCTGCCATGGCTGGGACGATCCGATCGCGCCGCCCGAGGCGACCGTGGCGCTGGCGCGGGAGCTGACCGAGGCGGGCTGCGACTGGCAGATTCACGCCTATGGCCACACTGGCCACGCCTTTACTGACCATGATGCGAAGATGCCGGACAAGGGGCTGGCCTATCAACCCGAGGCGGATCGGCGCAGTTTCCGGTCGATGGCGGATTTCCTTGGCGATCTGTTCGGCTGATGGCGGCCACCTTGGCCTCCCTCTCGCCCGCCCCGCTCAAATAGCGTCGATCATCTCCGCCAGGACCGCGAGGCAGTCCTTTGCCAGTTGCATCGATCGCGCGGGCGACCAGCCATATTCGGGGTCGGGCAAGTCGTCATTGTCCTTGAAGGGCATTTCCAGCGTCATCGCCACCGCGCCGAAGCGTTCCGCGATCTGGTTGGTGGACATGGACAGGTTGGCCTTGCCCTTGGCCGCCACCGGATAACCGCGCTTCGTCTGGAAGTCGGGCGTCCGCGCGGCGAGCGTGTCGCGATAGCGGTGGAAGAGGGCGAGCTGTTCCGGCCGGATCGACGGGATGCCTTCAAACCCCGCGAGGAACACGGCCGGGATCGCCTCGTCCCCATGCACGTCGATCGCAAAGTCGACGCCAGCCTCATCCATCGCCCCGCGCACGAGACAGACTTCCGGGCTCCGTTCCATCGACGGGTCATGCCATTCGCGGTTGAGGTTGATGCCCGCCGCATTGGTGCGCAGATGCCCGCGCCGACTGCCGTCCGGGTTCATGTTCGGCAGGATGTAGAATGTCGCTTTCGTACGCAGCAGCCTCGCCACCGCATCCTCGGGATCACACAGCCGTTCCAGCGCGCCTTCGGCCCACCATTCCGCCATGCTTTCGCCCGGATGCTGGCGGGCGTAGAGCCATACCCTCTTCGGCCCATCCCCCAGCGTCAGCAGGTCGATGGGCTGGCCGTCCAGCGATAGGCCGAGTTCGCGGTGCACCACCCCGGGCTGGCTCGCCGCCCAGGCGACGAGGTCATGGTGCCGTTCCATCGAATAGGGCGCGAAATAGGCGATCCAGACCGCATTGACCCGCGGCTTGAGGCTGATGGTCAGCGTACCGCCGGAATAGCTGGTGTCGACCTGCCGCCAGCTTTCGCGATCCTCGCTGGCGCGCGCCTTGTAGCCCGGCCAGCCGTCGGGATAGGCCGCCGTGCCGCAATTGCGGATCGCCAGTTCCACTGCCCGCCCCTCGACACCCGCGACGCGGAAATGGAACCACTGGTAGAAGTCGCTCTGCCGATCCTTGAGGATTTCCAGTTCGACCCGGACGCCGGCGGCGGTTTCGGAAAGGGAGAGGAGGCGAATATTGCCGCTGTCGAAGGCGCTCGTGATCGAGATGGTCATCGCACGGTTATAGTGCGCCCCGATTCACCGGGATAGCCCCCGATCAACGCCGCCGCGAGCTTTTGCGCGGCAAGGCCGGGCTGCGCGGCGGGCGTGCCTTCGCGCGCCTGCGTCAGCGCCCGCCCTTCCCAGATGGTGCTCGAATCGGACCGCCGGCGGATCTGCACCTGAAGCTCTGTCGTCACCTCATCCTTGGGCCGTCCCGACAGGTTGATGCCAATGCCGAGGCCCAGGCCGGAATAGCCCCGGCTGCCAACGGCGCCGCCAACGCCGACGCTGACCGGGCGGCCATCATCGCCATAGCCGGTCGGCCGGAAGCTGCGGCGGAAGCCCACCAAAGCGACATAGTCACTGCGCGCGCCGGGCGCCGCCGAGGTGAAGCCGACCCGCTGCAATTCCTGGTCGACGGCGGCGGCATAGGTACGGAATTCCAGGCTCACGTCCGGATTGCCGGGCATTTCCTCCACCGCGATCGCGCCGCTGCGCGCCGGATCGCCCACATGGAAGCGAGTCACTTCCACGGGCGGCACCGCCGTCGCACAGCCGGCCAGCGAAGCAAGCAGGATGGAAGGAAGAAGAAACTGCTTCATCATGGTCATCTCCGACGGTTGCCTTGCCCCATACACGGCGCCGGCCAGGCATTTCCCTCAACGCGTGAAGCCCTATCTTTGCTGCACGCAGGATGAACGCGGGCAAAAGAGCGGTGTCGCGCCCTTGACTTTCCGCCGCCCCCCCCATAGGGGCTGCGCTTCGATTTTACGATCACGTACAGATTCATAAGGCTGGCTTCCATGAAGATCCGCAACTCGCTCAAGTCGCTCAAGGGCCGTCACCGGGACAACCGCGTGATCCGCCGTCGCGGCCGCACCTACGTCATCAACAAGACGAATCGCCGCTTCAAGGCGCGCCAGGGCTGATCCCTTGGCGGATATCGTCGCCGTCATATTCGACGTCGGCAATGTCCTGTACCATTGGGAGCCCCGGCTCCTCTACGAGCGCCTGATCCAGGATGATCAGGCGCTCGATGCGTTTTTGCGCGATGTCATCACGACGGAATGGCACGCCCAGCATGACGTGGGGCGGCCTTTCGCGGAAACCAGCGCGGAACTGATCGCCCGCCATCCCGATCACGCACCGCTGATTCGCCTGTGGGGCGAGCGGTTCATCGACAGCGTCCAGCCGGCCGTGGCGGGAATGCCCGAACTCGTGGCCGACCTGCACCAGCGCGGGGTGCCGCTTTATGGCCTCACCAATTTCAGTGCCGAGTTCTGGGCGCCCTTCCATGCCCGCGAAGCCGAGCTGTTCGCGCCATTCCGCGACATACTGGTGTCGGGCGTGGAAGGACTGGTCAAGCCCGATCCCGCCATCTACCGCCTGGCGCTCGACCGCTTCGGCCTTGCGCCGCACGAAAGCTTTTTCATCGACGATCGCGAGGAGAATGTCGCGGCGGCGCAGGCGCTCGGCATACGATCGCATCAGTTCCGGGACGCGGCGACGCTGCGCGGCCAGTTGGGCGCGATCGGCCTGCTCTAGAGCATAATCCGATCTGACTGGATCGGATTATGCTCAATTCCTCTTGTATTTTCCGCATTTTCCAAGTCAGCAGATGATGCCATCTGCCTGGAAAACGCTCTAATCCCGCCCCTTGAGCTCATCGCCGCGAATGGTGGCGACATGCAGCACGTTGGTTGACCCCGGCGTGCCGAACGGCACCCCCGCCAGCACGACGATCTTGCCACCCTTATGGGTCATGTTGTGCCGCAACGCCATGCGCCGCGCCTTGCCGACCATTTCCTCGAACGTGCCGATGTCCTTGGTCCGCACGGCATGTACGCCCCAGGTCAGCCCCAGCTTGCGCGCCGTATCCGCGCGCGGGGTCAGCGCCAATATAGGGGTCAACGGCCGCTCCCGCGCTACCCGGCGGACCGTGCTGCCCGATGAGGTAAAGCAGGTGATCGCGCTCGCCCCCACGACCGACACGATGCCCGCCGCCCCCTCCGCCAGGGCATCGGCCGTGGTGGAATCGGGTTTCGTTTCGGTAAAATGGAGCCGGGCGAAATAGCCAGGGTCGCGCTCTACGCTGTGGGCGATGCTGTCCATCATCGCCACCGCCGCCTCCGGCCAGTCGCCCGCGGCCGTTTCAGCCGACAACATGATCGCGTCCGCCCCGTCATAGACGGCGGTCGCCACGTCCGACACTTCCGCACGGGTCGGCGTCGGCGCCTTGATCATCGATTCGAGCATCTGGGTCGCCACCACCACCGGCCGCCCCATGCGCCGCGCCGTCGCGACGATCTGCTTCTGCAAGGGCGGCACGGCCTGGGGCGGCAGTTCGACGCCCAGGTCGCCGCGCGCCACCATGACCCCGTCGGCCAGCTCGATGATTTCTTCCAGCCGCTGAACCGCCGATGGCTTTTCAATCTTGGCCATGAGGGCGCCATAGCCGCCCATCAGCTTGCGTGCCTCCGCCAAATCCTCGGGCCGCTGCACGAAGCTGAGCGCGATCCAGTCGCAACCCTGCGTGATTGCAAAGGCGAGGTCCCGGCGATCCTTGTCGGTCAGCGCCGGCACCGGCACGACCACGTCGGGCACGTTGACGCCCTTGCGGTTCGACAGGGTACCGCCCACTTCGACGATGGTTTCGATGCGGTCGGGCGTGACCGACTTGACGCGCAGCACCAGCTTGCCATCGTCCAGCAGAAGCCGCGTTTCGGGCAGCACCGCCGCGTAGATTTCCGGATGCGGCAGGTTCACGCGGCGCGCGTCGCCCGGCGCCACATCGCCATCCAGCACGAAGCCCGCGCCGGGTTCCAGCACCGCCAGCCCGCGCTCGAACGTGCCGACGCGCAGCTTGGGACCTTGCAGGTCGGCCAGGATCGTGGTCGGCCGGCTGAATTCCCTTTCCAGTCCCCGGATCGCGGTGATCCGGGCGGCATGGTCTTCATGCGCGCCATGGCTCATGTTGATGCGGAACGCGTCGGCCCCGGCAATGAAAAGCGCCCGGATCATCTCCGGACTGTCGCTCGCGGGGCCCAGGGTCGCCAGGATACGCACCTTGCGCGAACGGGGCGGCAGCTTCGTCATTCTTCTCGATGCTCCTGATCGTCGGGAAGCCGCTGGCTTGCCAGGGCGACGTTTTCGATTATCCGTGGCTTACGACAGGATGATGTAGACCAGCGAAAGGATCGCCGTGCCCGACACCATACTCACAGATGCCGTCGCCGCAACCGCCTTCCGCCGGCTGGTCGCGCATTTGCAGCATCGCACGGATGTGCAGAATATCGACCTGATGGGCACGGCGGGATTTTGCCGCAACTGCCTGGCCGACTGGATCGCGGAGGCCGACGGCACGCTGACGAAGGATGAGGCGCGCGAAATCATCCATGGCATGCCGTTTGCCGAGTGGAAGAAGCGCTATCAGAGCGAAGCCGCGCCGGAACAGGTCGCGCGCATGCAGGAGAGTGTGGCGAAGAACGCCGACACGCATTAGAGGCGTAGGCGAAACCGATTCACACGCATCTGGAGACCATGAATAATGAGCGAGGGCAACGTCGCCGCTGATCAGCTACGCCTTCTCATCGAGCGCATCGAGCGGCTCGAGGAGGAAAAGAAGGGAATCGGCGATGATATCAAGGACGTGTATCTGGAAGCGAAGGCAACCGGCTATGACGCGAAGATCATGCGCCAGATCGTCCGGCTGAGGAAAATGCCGCAGCACGACCGACAGGAAATGGAAGCGATCCTCCAGACCTATCTCGCCGCGCTGGGGATGGAGTAACATCCAGTCCAAACAAGGAGAGCGCCCATGTCCGAGATCATCGTCAGCACCACCAGCCGGCTGGAAGGCCGGCCGGCCAAGGAATATCTCGGCATCGTCACCGGCGAGGTGATCGTGGGCGCCAACCTGTTCCGCGACCTGTTCGCCAGCGTGCGCGACATCGTGGGCGGTCGTTCCGGCGCCTATGAGGACGTGCTCCAGCGCGCACGCGAACAGGCGATCGGCGAAATGCGAATGCGCGCCGCGACCCTGGGCGCCAATGCCGTGGTGGGCGTCGACCTGGATTATGAAGTGCTGGGGTCCAACGGGTCGATGCTGATGGTATCGGCGTCGGGCACCGCCATCCTCGTCTAGTTGCGCATGGCGGCCGTGGTCGCTAGAGAGCGCGCTTCAGATCACCGACAAGTTTAGGAGCAGGCCGTGGCCGGCCATAGCAAATTCAAGAATATCATGCATCGCAAGGGCGCGCAGGACAAGAAGCGCTCGTCGATGTTCTCCAAGCTCAGCCGCGAAATCACGGTGGCGGCGAAGATGGGCCTGCCCGATGCGGACATGAACCCGCGCCTGCGCCTCGCGATCAACGCCGCCAAGGCGCAGTCGATGCCCAAGGACAATATCCAGCGCGCGATCGACAAGGCGTCGGGCGGCGACATGGAGAATTATGAGGAAATCCGCTACGAGGGCTATGGCCCCGGCGGTGTCGCCATCATCGTCGAGGCGCTGACCGACAACCGCAACCGCACCGCGACCAATGTCCGCACCGCCTTTTCCAAGAATGGCGGCAATCTGGGCGCGTCGGGCGCGGTGAGCCATGGCTTCGACCGCATGGGCCTCATCACCTATCCGGCGAGCGCGGGCGATGCCGACGCGATCTTCGAGGCCGCACTCGAAGCGGGCGCCGAGGATGTCGTGTCGAATGAGGACGAGCACGAGATCTGGACCGCGATGGACGCGCTCCACGAAGTCGCCAAGGCGCTCGAAGCCAAGCTCGGCCCGGCCGAGGGCGCCAAGCTCGCCTGGAAGCCGCAGACCACGGTCGAGGTCGACGAAGGCAATGCCGCCACGCTCATGAAGCTGGTCGACACGCTGGAAGATGACGACGACGTCCAGACCGTCTGGGGCAATTATGAAGTGTCCGACGAGGTCATGGAGAAGCTGAGCTGATTGAATGATCATCCTTGGCCTTGACCCGGGACTTGGCACGACCGGCTGGGGTCTGATCGCCGCGGACGGCAATCGGCTGACGCATATCGCCAACGGCCAGATCAAGACCGACGTGGCGATGGCGCTGGCCTCCCGCCTGCTGGTGCTTGATCTGGCATTGACCGACCTCATACTCGAACATCAGCCCAGCGCCGCCGCCGTCGAGGAGGTGTTCGTCAACGTGAACCCGCAGTCGACGCTGAAGCTCGGCCAGGCGCGCGGCGTCGTGCTCCTGGCCGCTTCGCGATCCGGCATGGAAGTCGGCGAATATGCGGCCCGGCTGGTCAAGAAATCGGTGGTCGGTGTCGGCAATGCATCGAAAGACCAGGTACACGCGATGGTCGCCCGGCTGCTGCCCGGCGCCAAGGTCGCGGGACCGGACGCGTCGGACGCGCTGGCCGTGGCGATCACCCACGCGCATCATCTCGCGAGCGCCCGGCGCATCCCGCGAAAATAGGACCGCCTACCGGCCCGAACAGCGCAAAAGCCGCCGTTTTCCGCCGAAGTTCACACCATATGCGCGCGCGAGCGCGGGCGCGCGTAGGCGTGAAGCGGAGAAGATTCGACATTTCAAAGACGGGGTGAGGATAGGCGCGTCCAGGGCGTGTAGGACAGCCAGGAACGGGATGCGGGCGGGTAAATAGGATGGATTTCGCACGAGGCGTTGCCGGCTGGCTACACTCGGCGAAGCAGAACGGCGGCAGGGATGCAGGAGCGTCGGGTTACGACCATTTGTTGCCGTTCCGCTTCACCTTGTGCTTGTCCGAAACCGGCCACTGGCTCAGATGTGGATAACGTTGCGTCTGGGGACCAATATCATATGCCATTTGAACCTTTTGGCTATCGCTTTGAAATCAACTCGCCGATGTTACCGAGCGAAGTAAAAATCGCCATTAAGTCGCGTAAGAAGGGGTGGTTCGACGCCAAGAATGGAGCGCGCGGTTGGATTGTCGGACCCTTGATATGTCTCTGGTTTAGTGCGTTTGACCAACACGGCCCGATGTTGTTCGGGGTGATTTCCAACGATGCCGCAGGGACGCGAGTGCGCGGCAGAGCGGGTTCCGACCTCAACGGCGTGGTCATGTTTTCGCTCCTTATTCCGTTTATGATTTTCTTGGTATACAAACTAATTTTGGACGGGACGGCATCATTTCGTCAGTTACTGGTGATCGCTGTGGTTTTCCTTCTTGGAGCGCCACTTATTTATTGGTTGGCGCACAAAGATAGACGAGAAGCTGAACCTCTCATCCGGTTTCTTCGCGACACTCTAACTGTCTCTGGGAGAACGCTTCGACGGAAATCAGACGCCGCCGTCATCTCCAGAGAGTTGGTCATGTCTATCGGAGGGGAGAGGTTTTCAGGCGTAGTCACGCCCAATGCGATCCATGATGCGTTAATCGCGGTTGGAACCGGTAGTTTTGTGATCTTGGAGGCAGGTCCAGAAACTTACATACAGACTGCCTCTCGCGACGGTGCCTATATCGTGGAAAAGCGAGATGGAGGGAGTTTTGAGCATTTCCGCGCGTTACGCCCCAACGATAATTTGCGACTCGCCGAACGCCATAATGATTTGTTTGATTTCGAGGAAGTGCGAGAATTATTCATCGCTTACGCTTCTGAATCTCCCGCACCACCCTTCGCAACTTGGGAGAAAATGCACCTCAGCGAGTAAATATGATGGCTGATATCGCTCAATTGCTTTCTAAAGCCGCCATTCCGCTACCCACCCCTCTATGACGTTCTTTTCCTTGATGGGAAAAGATACGAAGCCTTGCCAGTGTAGCGCGTTAGGCCAAGTTGTATGAGGGGGAGGCGACGTCGAACATGGTCCGGGCATCGGCCCTTCCTTTTTACGCTGCGCCTGCCCGGACGCAAAAAAGCCCGCCGAACCATGTCCGGCGGGCCTTTATCCCTTCAGCAAGGCGCGGCGGGGGTCAGTCCGGCTTCTTCGCCACGCTGACCAGAGCCGGGCGCAACAGCCGATCCTTGATCATGTAGCCAGACTGCATTTCCACCAGAACGGTGCCCGGCTCGGCATCGGCCGAGGGGACTTCCATCATCGCCTGATGCTTGTTGGGATCAAGCGGCTGGCCGACAGACACCAGCTTTTCAATCCCGTTGCGGCCGAAGACCGCCTCAAGCTCGCGGCCGGTGGCTTCCAGCCCCGCGACCAGCCCCTTGAACTTTTCGTCCTCGCGCAGGTCGGCGGGGATAGTCTGGAGCGCGCGGCCCAGATTGTCCGCTACCGACAGCATGTCGCGGGCAAAGGCCGTCGCCGCATAGGAACGGGCGTCGGCCAGTTCCTTTTCCAGCCGGCGCCGGACATTCTGCGTTTCGGCATGGGCGTAGAGCACCTCCTGCTTCGCGCCCGCCAGTTCGCCTTCCAGGGCGGCAATGCGCTCGGCCGCGGCGTCGCCAGAGGGCGCCGTGTCTTCCGGCAGTTCGTCCACCAGTTCGCTATTTTCGATATTCTGCTTTTCTTCACTCATCTCATCAATCTCGACAACGTCTGCGCAGTGAAATCCACCATGGGGATCACCCGTGCATAGTTCAAGCGCGTCGGCCCGATGACGCCGACCACGCCAACCACCCGGCCATCGCCCCCCCGATAAGGCGCGGCTATGACCGAAGAACCGGACAGGGAAAAGAGCTTGTTTTCCGATCCGATGAAGATTTTGGTCGCGCTTCCCGCGAGCGCGCTTTCCAGCAGGCGGGAAATTTCCTGTTTGCCTTCCAGTTGTTCCAGCAATTGCCGCACCCGTTCCAGGTCCGCCGCCGTCCCGTCGTCCAGCAGATGCGCCTGGCCCCGTACGATCAGGACCGAGCGATCATCCGCATCCTGCGACCAGACGGCGATGCCGCGTTCGACCAATTCCCGCGCCGCGCCGTGCAGCGCGTTGCGTTCGCCTTCCATCTCCCGCCGCAGCGCTTCGCCCGCCTCGGCCAATGTCATGCCGGCGAAGCGGGCGGACATGTAATTGGCCGATTCATTGAGCATCATCGGAGTGACGCCTTCGGGCAGGTCGAGCACCCGATTTTCTATCGACCCATCCTGTCCCACCAGCACGGCCAGGGCCTGCCGCTGGTTGAGGGGCACGAAGCCGAACTGGCGCAGCACGGGCTCACGCTTGGGCACCAGGACGATGCCGGCGCAGGCCGACAGGCCCGAAAGCGCGGCAGTGGCGGCGGAAAGCGCTTCCTCGATCGGTCCGCCCTCGGCAACGCCCGCCTCGATGGCGCGCCGTTCCTCCACGGACGGCTCGGCCGCCTGCATCATGCCGTCGACGAAGAGGCGGAGGCCCGTTTCGGTCGGCATGCGCCCAGCCGACGTATGCGGTGCGGCCAGAAGCCCCAATTCTTCCAGATCCTGCATGACATTGCGGATGGAGGCGGGCGAGAGGCTGAGTGACGCCATCCTGCTGATCGTGCGCGACGCAACGGGCAACCCGGTGCCGAGATAGCTCTCAACCACCAGACGGAAGACGTCACGCGCCCGTTCATTCAGTTCGGTGATCGGTGGGACCGACATGGCCCCTATCTAGGCAAGCAATCGGCCGCACTCAAGCCGCAAGCGCTAACGACGATTGGAAGGCTTCACCATCGGCGCGATATCGAGCATCCGGGGGATCGTCGCGATGGTGGCCCGCAGCTTGCCATAGACAGGGTCCATGCAGCCCGACTGGAATTCGAGCCGTGTTACCGGCGCGTCGCCGCGCGTCCATTCTATCGTGTAGCTCGGCATGTCGGTTGCAAAGCGGGCGCAATTCTCGCCCTGGGTGATGCGCTTCACCGTGCCGGCCTGCGGACGAAACGGCACCAGCGCCGCGCGAAAGCGGCGATATTGCAGGGGCGTGACGGTAAAGCGCGTCGGCCCCGGAACGGCGGTGAAGCGCTCAGGCTCCAGCAGGCCCGACCCGTCCGGCGTCACGCGCAGGCTGTAGCTGGGGCACAGGCCGAAGCAGGGGCCCGCCGCAAAGCGAATCGTGTCGCCCGCCGTGACGGGCTGCTCCAGCTCGGCCTTCTGCATGGCGCATCCCGCCAGCAGCACCGCCACGCCCAAAATCGTCATCGATCGCAACCGCATGCGCGCTTCCTACCATCTTTCCCGGCCATCGCCACTGGCATGACGGCACAGTGGGCGCTAAGCCGCACCGACTTAACGCTTCGGAGAATGAGTTTATGCGTCCTTCCGGCCGCGCGCCCGACCAGATGCGCGATATCACCATGGAACCTGGTTTCACCATTCATGCCGAAGGGAGCTGCCTTGTCAGCTTCGGCGATACGCGGGTGCTGTGCACAGCGTCGGTCGAGGAAAAGGTGCCCCCATTCCTGCGCGGCAAGGGATCGGGCTGGGTCACGGCCGAATATGGCATGCTCCCCCGCGCCACCCACACACGCGGCAGCCGCGAGGCCGCCAAGGGCAAGCAATCGGGCCGCACCCAGGAAATCCAGCGCCTGATCGGCCGGTCCCTGCGCGCCGTCGTCGACCTCAAGAAGCTCGGCGAACGGCAGATCGTCGTCGATTGCGACGTGATCCAGGCAGACGGCGGGACGCGCACGGCCGCCATCTCCGGCAGCTGGGTCGCGCTTCGCATCGCGATCGACAAGCTGTTGGCGAGCGGCGCGCTGACCGAGGACCCGATTGTGCAGAAGGTCGCCGCGATCAGTTGCGGCATCTACAAGGGCACCCCCGTGCTCGACCTCGACTATGCCGAGGACAGCAATGCCGAAGCGGATGCCAACCTGATCCTGACCGGTGACGGAAAGTTCGCCGAGGTGCAGGCCACGGCCGAGGGCGCCACCTATGACGAGGAAGAGCTGCTGCGCCTGCTGCGCCTCGCCCGTATCGGCTGCGCCCAGATCTTCGCCGCGCAGGACAAGGCTTCGGGCCGCTAGGGGCGGCCCTACCCCTACCGTCAAACCCGGCTGGACGGGGGTCGCGCTTTCCTTTGCCCTCGATTGGTGGAAGAAGGAAGCGGGACCCCGGCCCAAGGCCGAGACGAAGAAGCGAAGGCAGATTGATGAGCGACGATTTCGGTCAGGAACAGGCGATCCGCAAGCTGGGTCCGGGCAAGCTGGTGATCGCCAGCCACAATCCCGGCAAGGTGCGCGAGATCGGCGACCTGCTGGCGTCCCACGGCATCGAGGCGGTGTCGGCGGCGGAACTGGAACTGCCCGAACCGGACGAAACCGGCACGACCTTCATTGCCAACGCCGAATTGAAGGCGCTGCAGGCGGCCGATCTGTCCGGCCTGCCCGCGCTGGCGGATGACAGCGGGCTGTGTGTCGAGGCGCTCAATGGCGATCCCGGCATCTTTTCCGCGCGCTGGGCCGGGCCGGACAAGGATTTCAATCTGGCCATGCAGCGGGTGTGGGACGCGATCGAGGCGCAGAGACCGGACGCGGGCCATGACGCGCATTTCGTCTGCGCCCTCGCCCTCGCCTGGCCGGACGGTCATGTCGAGGTGTTCGAAGGCCGGGTCGATGGCACCATCACCTGGCCGCCACGGGGCGACAAGGGCTTTGGCTATGATCCGATCTTCCAGCCGCATGGCCATATAATCAGCTTCGGCGAGATGGAGCCGGACAGGAAACATGCAATGAGCCATCGGGCCGACGCCTTCGCGCAACTGGTCGCGGCGGTCTTCTAGGGTATCGCGCTATGCCCCCGGGCTTGCCGACCGGGCCGGCCATAGCCGTCGGACCATGCTCCCGCTCATGACCCAGCCTCCTCCCCAGTCTCCGGCAACCGCGCCCGAACCCATGGCCCTGTATGTGCATTGGCCATTTTGCGTTTCGAAATGTCCCTATTGCGACTTCAACAGTCATGTCCGGGCGGATATCGATGTCGATCGCTGGCGCGACGCGCTGCTGAGCGATCTTGCGCATGAAGCCGCGCTGATCGACGGGCGACGGCCGCTGTCATCCATCTTCTTCGGCGGCGGCACACCTTCGCTGATGCCGCCCGCGATCGTGGCGGCCCTGATCGAGGCGGCAACAGCGCAATGGACACCGACGGGGGACATCGAGATCACGCTGGAGGCCAATCCCAGTTCGGTCGAGGCCGCGCGGTTCGCCGACCTTGCTCTGGCTGGAGTCAACCGCGTTTCACTGGGGCTTCAGGCGCTCGACGATCAGGCATTGCACTTTCTGGGCCGCGCGCATGACGTGCGCGAGGGGCTGGGCGCGCTGGATGTGGCGCAGTCCGTCTTCGACCGCGTCAATTTCGACCTGATCTATGCGCGCCCCGACCAGAGCGAGTCGGACTGGCAGACGGAACTGTTGCGCGGGCTGTCCTTCGGCACGGATCATCTCTCGCTCTATCAGTTGACGATCGAGCCGGGGACACGCTTTGCCACGCTGGTGGCGCAGGGCAAGCTGAGGCCCGCCGATCCGGATCACGCGGCGACGCTATACGAACTGACCCAGGCGATGACGCTGGAGGCCGGCATCCCCGCTTATGAGATCAGCAATCATGCGCGGCCGGGGCAGGAAAGCCGCCACAACCTCACCTATTGGCGCTATGGCGACTATGCCGGCATTGGCCCTGGCGCCCACGGGAGGCGGGGCGGAATGGCGACGGTGCGGCACAGGAAGCCGGAAAACTGGATGAGCGCCGTCACGCGCAACGGTCAGGGGCTACGGAGCGAGGAACCGCTCGCCGATGCCGACCGCGCCCGGGAGGCACTGCTGATGGGGCTGCGGCTGGCGGAGGGCGTCGATCTTGGCCGCATCGCCGCCTTGTCCGGAATCGCGACTGCCGATCTGGTTGACGGCCGGGCCCTGAACAGGCTGAAGGGCATGGGCCTGGTCGAGCGCGATGGGGACCGCCTGCGCGTCACTGCGCCGGCGATGCTGTTGCTCGACGCCATACTGCCGGAGATCGTGGCGGTCTGAAATCGTCGGCATCCCGCGCGGCATCGCTCTCGGGTAGGTATATGGCCCGCTGCATCGCGGCGGCCTGTCTTGCCGGCCTCGCCCAAAAAGGAAAGCGCCCCGACCAAGGCCGAGGCGCTCCTCTTCGATCGACAAGGGTGATCAGTTCGCCGCAGCGACGCCTTCCTGGACCATCAGCTGCTGCAATTCGCCCGCCTCGTACATCTCCATCATGATGTCGCTGCCGCCGACAAATTCGCCCTTCACATAGAGCTGGGGGATGGTCGGCCAATCGGAAAAGCTCTTGATGCCCTGGCGGATCAGTTGATCCTGCAGCACGTCGACCGTTTCATAGGCGACGCCCAGATGCTCAAGGATGGCGATCGCCCGGCTGGAAAAGCCGCATTGCGGAAAAAGGGGCGTGCCCTTCATGAAGAGCACCACGTCATTGCCGTTGACGATTTCGGCAATCCGCTGCTGCACGGCGTCGGTCATGGGTCAGTCCATCCTGTCAGGCGCCGGATCGGCCGGACGCATCAAAATTGAAAGCAGTTAGTTGGGAACGGCCGTGGTCAGTTGCAAGGCATGCAGCGTGCCACCCATCCGTCCGCCCAGCGCGGCATAGACGGCGCGCTGCTGCGCCACGCGGCTAAGGCCCCGGAAGCTTTCGGAAACAACCCGCGCCGCATAATGATCGCCGTCGCCGGCAAGATCGGTAATTTCCACGTCGGCGTCCGGGATCGCTGCCCGGATCATGTCCGCAATGTCCTGAGAAGCCATCGGCATGGACGCTAACCTGCTTTCTTACTGCGCTTTGGTTACTGGATTTCGATGAACTGGCGGCGGGCAACGACCTGCTGCTCTTCCAGCGCGCTGCGCACGCCGGCTTCATCGATATCGATGCCGGCCTGGGTCATGTCGCCCAGCAGCTTGCGGATGACATCTTCATCGCCCGCTTCCTCGAAATCCGCCTGCACGACGGCCTTGGCATAAGCGTCGGACTCTTCAGGCGTCAGGCCCATGCGCGCCGCGGCCCATTCGCCAAGCAGGCGGTTGCGCCGGGCCTGAATACGGAACTGCATTTCCTGGTCGTGCGCGAACATATTTTCGAAGGCTTTTTCGCGATCGTCGAAAGTCGTCATGCTTGTGCCCTGTCGCAAACGGAAAAGATTAAAAGGGAAACCTGGTTGAAAATAGGGCGATCGCGACGCTTACGCAACGGCAGGCGTGAGCCAGGGACGCCGCGTGGCATCCTTCGCCTCGAACTCGCCGATCGCGTCCGCCTGCCCCAGCGTCAATCCGATCTCGTCAAGCCCGCCCAGCAGGCAATGCTTGCGGAACGGATCAATTTCGAACTGGAAACGATCCTGGAACTGGGTCGTGACGGTCTGATGTTCCAGATCGACATGGATGGGATCGGTCTTTGCGACCGCCAGCAGCCGGTCGATCGCCTCCTGCGGCAGCACCACCGTCAGGATGCCGTTCTTGAAGGCGTTGCCGGAGAAGATGTCGGAAAAGCTCGGCGCGATCACGACCTTGATGCCCAGATCCGCGAGCGCCCAGGCCGCATGTTCGCGGCTCGACCCGCAACCGAAATTGTCGCCCGCGATCAGGATCGGGCTGCCGGCATAGTCCGGATCGTCGAACACATTGCCTGGCTCCTTGCGCAGCACCTCAAACGCGCCCTTGCCCAGGCCCGCGCGCGAAATCGTCTTGAGCCAATGAGCCGGGATCACGATGTCCGTGTCGACATTCTTCATGCCGAAGGGATAGGCGCGCCCTTCGACGATATTGAGCTTTTCCATCAATGCGTCCGCTTGATCTCCGGGCGCGGCGCACTTTGCGCGCGACCCAGGCCCGCCGCCATCGCGGCACTCGCCAGCGCGCCCAGCGCCAGCACCCAGAATATCTTTTTCATGCGACCACCTCTCCCCTTTTTTCGCCCAACAGTTCGCGCACGTCGGTCAGATGGCCGGTGATGGCAGCGGCAGCTGCCATGGCCGGCGAGACAAGGTGGGTCCGCGATCCGGGACCTTGCCTGCCCATGAAGTTGCGGTTGCTGGTCGAGGCGCAGCGCTCGCCGGCCGGCACCTTGTCCGGGTTCATCCCCAGACAGGCCGAACAGCCCGGCTCGCGCCATTCGAAGCCTGCCTCGGTGAAGATGCGGTCGAGGCCCTCGGCTTCGGCCTGACGCTTGACGAGGCCCGATCCGGGCACCACCAGCGCCTGCTTGATGCCGCTCGCAATGTGCCGCCCCTTGAGCAGCGCCGCAGCGGCGCGCAGATCCTCGATCCGGCTGTTGGTGCAGCTGCCGATGAAGACATGCTCGATCTCGACATCCTCCATCCGCTGACCGGCGGTGAGCCCCATATAATCGAGCGACTTCTGCGCGGCGGCGCGCTTGGATGCGTCGGAGAAGCTGTCCGGGTCGGGGACCACGCCGGTCACCGGCACCACGTCTTCGGGACTGGTGCCCCAGGTCACGTTGGGCACGATGTCGGCGGCGTCGATCACGACGGTCTTGTCGAACACGGCGCCTTCGTCGCTGTGCAGCGTCTTCCAATAGGCGACCGCCGCGTCCCATTCGGGACCCTTGGGCGCCATCGGACGGCCCTTCAGATAGGCGAAGGTCTTTTCATCGGGCGCGAACAGGCCTGACCGGGCACCCGCCTCGATCGACATGTTGGCGACGGTCAACCGGCCCTCGATCGACATATCGCGGAAGACGGAGCCGCGATATTCCATGACATAGCCGGTGCCGCCAGCGGTGCCGATGCGGCCGCAGATGGCCAGCGCCACGTCCTTGGGCGTCACGCCGTGGCCCAGTTCGCCCTCGATCACGACTTCCATCGTTTTCGATTGCTTGAGAAGCAGCGTCTGGGTGGCGAGCACATGTTCGACTTCGGACGTGCCGATGCCGAACGCCAGCGCGCCCAGCGCACCATGCGAACTGGTGTGGCTGTCGCCGCAGACCAATGTCGTCCCCGGCAGCGTAAAGCCCTGTTCCGGGCCGACGACATGGACGATGCCCTGTTCGGGATCCGCGTCGCCGATCAGGCGCACGCCGAATTCGGGTGCATTCCTTTCCAGCGCGGCGAGTTGCTGCGCGCTTTCCGGATCGGCGATCGGAATGCGATGGCCCTGCGCGTCGCGGCGCGGGGTGGTGGGCAGATTATGGTCCGGCACCGCCAGCGTCAGATCGGGCCGGCGGACCTTCCGTCCGGCAAGGCGCAGGCCTTCAAACGCCTGCGGGCTCGTCACCTCATGCACGAGATGGCGATCAATATAGATGAGGCAGGTTCCATCCGGGCGGCGCTCGACGACGTGCGCGTCCCAGATCTTTTCATACAAGGTGCGGGGCTTGACCATAGCCTCATCCCCCTACCCCCACAGCGCATCGCGCGAAAGGGGGCAGCGCCTCAATATTTGATGTTTCCGCCGATAGCCGCGCTGCGCGTACCGGGATTGGCGGCTGGGCGGCAGACAAAAAGACGGCCCGGGAGCGAATGCCCCGGGCCGCGAGTTTCCTTCCACCCGGATCGCGGGCACGCCCGCGATCAGGTCCTTGAGCAGCCGTCAGGCCGCGAACTGGTTCATCGTGTTGTGGACACCGCCAGCCTTCAAAGCGGCTTCACCGGCAAAATATTCCTTGTGATCGTCGCCGATGTCGGAGCCAGACATGTTCTGGTGCTTGACGCAGGCGATACCCTGACGAATTTCCTGACGCTGCACACCAGCGACGTAACCCAGCATGCCGGCTTCGCCGAAATATTCCTTGGCGAGGTTGTCGGTGCTGAGCGCCGCGGTGTGATAGGTCGGCAGCGTGATGAGATGATGGAAGATACCGGCACGGGCCGCCGCATCCTTCTGGAAGGTGCGGATCTTCTCATCGGCTTCACGGCCAAGGTCGGTGTCGTCATAGTCGACGCTCATCAACCTGGCGCGGTCATAGGCGCTGACATCCTTACCCGCCGCGCTCCAGGCATCGAACACCTGCTGACGGAAGTTCAGCGTCCAGTTGAAGCTGGGCGAATTGTTGTAGACCAGCTTCGCGTTGGGGATGACTTCGCGAATGCGGTCGACCATGCCGGCAATCTGTTCGACGTGCGGCTTTTCCGTTTCGATCCACAGCAGGTCGGCACCGTTCTGCAGCGAGGTGATGCAGTCGAGCACGACGCGGTCCTCGCCAGTGCCCGCGCGGAACTGGAACAGGTTCGACGCCAGGCGCTTGGGACGGAACAGCGTGCCTTCACGCGCCAGGACCACATCACCACGCAGGCTGTTGATGTCCGTGACCTCTTCGACATCGAGGAAGCTGTTATACTGGTCGCCCAGGTCGCCGGGTTCCTTGCTGAAGGCGATCTGCTTGGTGAGGCCGGCGCCGAGCGAGTCAGTACGGGCGACGATGATGCCATCGTCGACGCCCAGTTCGAGGAAGGCGTAGCGGACCGCGCGGATCTTCGCGAGGAAGTCTTCGTGCGGAACGGTGACCTTGCCGTCCTGGTGGCCGCACTGCTTTTCGTCGGAAACCTGATTTTCGATCTGGATGCAGCACGCGCCCGCTTCGATGAACTTCTTGGCGAGCAGGTAGGTCGCTTCGGCATTGCCGAAACCGGCGTCGATGTCCGCAATGATCGGAACGACATGGGTTTCGTAATTGTCGATCGCCTGGGTCAGGCGGTGCACTTCGACTTCGTTGCCGGCCTCACGCGCCTTGTCGAGGTCACGGAACATCAGGCCCAGTTCGCGGGCGTCGGCCTGCTTGAGGAAGGTGTAAAGCTCCTCGATCAGCGCGGGAACGCTGGTCTTTTCGTGCATCGACTGGTCCGGCAGCGGGCCGAATTCGCTGCGCAGCGCAGCCACCATCCAGCCGGACAGATAGAGGTAGCGGCCCTTGGTCGTGCCGAAATGCTTTTTGATGGAAATCATCTTCTGCTGGCCGATGAAACCGTGCCAGCAACCCAGCGACTGCGTGTAGTTGGCGGGGTCGGCGTCATAGGCCGCCATGTCGCGACGCATGATCGCGGCCGTATAGCGAGCAATGTCGAGGCCGGTATGGAAACGGTTCTGCAGGCGCATGCGCGCGACCGATTCGGGCGCGATGCCGTCCCAATGGCCTTGGCCGCCGATCGTGGCGTCTGCCCTTGTGATTTCCTGTTGGTAGCTCATTTCTCGGTCCTCGATCGCTCGATATGGGGATGAAGGCGATCTAGGCGGGCATTGCGGCAAGCGGCAGAGGCCCTGCGGTTCAGTTGTCGATCTTTACAGAAAATCCATGTACAGTTGTAAGGAACTGCACAGGAGCTTGCCGGCATGGCCAAGGATCGACCAGTCTATATGGGCCCGCGCCTGCGGAGGCTGAGGCGCGAATTGGGACTGACCCAGGCGGACATGGCTGCGGACCTGGAAATCTCGGCCTCCTATGTCGCGCTGATCGAACGCAACCAGCGGCCGCTGACCGCCGACATGCTGCTGCGCCTGGCCCGTACCTACCGCATGGACATGAGCGAATTGGCCGGCGATGGCGGCGCTGAACAGACAGCGCGACTCCAGGCCGTGCTGAAGGACCCGATGTTCGCCGACATCGACCTGCCGGCCCTTGCCACGCAAGACGTCGCCATGAACTATCCCGGCATCACCGAAGCGTTGCTGCGGCTGCACACGGCGTATCGCGAAGAGCAGATGGCGCTCGCCGACCGCGGGGTCGAACGCGGCGACACGACCTTGGAAGCGCCCGATCCCGTCGCCGAATCGCGCCGCTTTCTGGCTGCCCGCCGCAACAGCTTCCCGCTGCTCGACGATGCCGGCGAACGTCTGGCGGATGAGGCGCGTCAGGCCGGCGGCCTTGACGAGTGGCTGAAGGCGAAGCACGGGCTGCGCGTGCGGCGGCTGCCCGCGGACGTGATGGCCGGATCAATGCGGCGATTTGACCGCCATCGCGAAGCCGTCCTCATCGACGACACGCTGGACCGTGCCAGCACCGATTTCCAACTGGCGCTACAGATCGCCTATCTGGAGCTACGGAACGACTTCGACCTGATAATGAAGGACGGGCATTTCGCCAGTGAAGGCAGCCGACGACTGGCGCGGCGCGCTCTCGCGAGCTATGGCGCGGCCGCAATCCTGATGCCCTATGGCGCCTTTGCCAAGGCGGCCGAGGCGCGCCGCTATGATGTCGAGGCGCTGGCACGGCAGTTCGGCACCAGCTTCGAACAGACCGCCCATCGCCTCACCACCCTGCAGAAGCCGGGGCAGGAGCGCGTGCCCTTCTTCTTCCTGCGGATCGACCAGGCCGGCAATGTCAGCAAGCGGCTGGACGGCGCCGGCTTCCCCTTTGCGCGGCATGGCGGCTCCTGCCCGCTCTGGTCAGTCCATCATGCCTTCGAGCGGCCGCGCGAGGTTCTCACGCAATGGCTGGAATTGCCTGATGGCCAGCGCTTCTTTTCGATCGCACGGACCGTGACGGCGGGCGGCGGCGGTTGGGGCGCGCGCCGTGTCGAACGCGCCATAGCGCTCGCTTGCGCGGCCGAACATGCCCCTCGGCTGATTTACACGCAGGGCGTCCCGCCACCCGAACCGACGCCGATCGGCGTGACCTGCCGCCTGTGCCACCGCAGCCAGTGCATGGCCCGGTCGGTGCCGCCGATCGGACGTGATTTGCTGCCGGAAGATTTTCGCCGTGGCTACGCGCCGTTCGGATTCGCCGACGGCTGATCGGGACAAAGGGCGTCCCTGCCGGGCGCCCCCTTTCACTGGTCGATCAGGTCGAGATAGGCCACAACATCATTGTCAGTGGCGAGGAAGAGCCCGTCCTGCACATCGTCCGGCTGCTGGGCCGCAAGGCGCAGCGCTTCATCGAGCGGACCGTAGAAGAGCGTCGTCGCCGCGCCGCCGTCCTGGCCGTCGCTCAGAAAATAAAGGCGAACGGTCGCCGAGCCATAGGTGGTGCGCATGGCGCCATTATCGGGCTATCGACGGCCCCATGCAACAGCGGCGGTCAGCGCCGGTCGCTGACCTTGATGCCGCTCGCCAACTGGTTGCCGTCGATCCTGACGGCATCGTTGGTGAAGTTCGCGACGAAACTGCTGCCGCGCTGGAGGCCCGGTACGAAGGATGCACGATTATGCGTGATCGTCAGCCCGGCGCTGTCATGTTCGCGCCCCTCCGCAGCGACCGTGATGAAGGCGCTGTAATTGTCCTTGTCGCGCCCCTGCACCATCTCGTTGCGGCTGATCTCTCCGCTCGCGCCGTTGGAAAGGTCGATCATATAATTGGTCAGCTTGCCGCCGCTGTCGTCGAAACTGTTGTCGGTGATGGCGACGCGCGGCGTGCGGGTTTTCAGATAATGGCCGCCGTCACCCTGGTCGAAGCGCGATCGCGTGACCTTCAGGCTGCCATAGCGGCCGATATAGATGCCGTGCGCGCAAGCAAGATCGCGGTCGCAGCGCCCCAGATGGCGAAAGGTCGATTTATCGATGATGACGGTGCCGCCAGGCGAGTCCCCGCTCAAAATACCTTCCTCGCTGTTGCGGAAAAGGCTGTTGGTTACGGTCAGGTTGCCGCTTTCCAGCCTGATCCCCGCACCGTTCCCGTCCGGCACGCGCAGGTTCTGGAAGATGATGCCACCCACGCTGGCCGATCGACCGCGCAGCACCAGCGCTGCCTTCCCCTCGCAGGGCATGCCGTTCAGCGTGACGCTGCCGGGTGTCCGGGCGCGGAAAGTGACATCGCCCGCTTCCTGCACCGCGCACTGGGCATAGCTGCCCGGCGCGATCAGCACCGTTCCGCGCCCGTTGCCAATGGCCGCCACCGCGTCCTTGAGCATGGCATAGCTGCGCCCGGTCTCCACCACGGTGAAGGGTGTCGGCACGACCTGCGCGAGCGCGGTAGCGCCCACTGCGGCGGAGACAAGGAGCGTGGTTGTCAGGATGCGCATATCGAAAGACATAGAGGCCCGCGACCGCCGGGCCAATGCAAAGCCATGGTTAACAACCTCTTGTGCCGCGATGGGACAGGTCGGCGGCAAACCCTTTCGCCCACATGCGCGCCCGCGGCCTGAGGTCGGCGAGCGACCTTCGCTGGTTGAGCTGCAAGCTGATCCAGCCTAAGCTACGCCCACGCATGACCTTTTCGTTCCCACGCATGATCTTCGGTCCGGTCCTGCTGGGCGCGGCAATTCTGTCAGGCTGCTCGCAGGATGCCGGAGGGCCCGTGACCGTCAGCGTGATCGGCAGCGCCGCCGATTTCACCGATCCGCTTGATCGCCTGCCCGATCCGGGGGCAAAGCTGATCATGGAAGCCACGGCCCAGGGACTGGTCGCGTTCGACGCCAGCGGCGAAATCCTGCCCGCGCTCGCCCAGCGCTGGATCGTGGAGGATGACGGGCGCAGCTATATTTTTCGCCTGCGCCGCGCGACCTGGCCTGACGGCGACAAGGTGACAGCCGGTGACATCGCGCGGTTGCTGACGGCGCGCATCGAGTCGCTGCGGCAGGTCGACCCCGATGGCCCGCTGCAAGCGGTCGAAAAAGTCGTGCCCATGACCGGGGAGGTTATTGAAATCCGGCTGTCGGCGCCACGGCCCTATCTGCTGCAACTGCTTGCCCAGCCGCAGATGGGACTTCTTTCAAGGGCCGGCGGCACCGGACCCTATCGGCGGACCCGCTGGGGAAAGGGGCTGGCGCTGACCCCGGTGAGCAGCGTGACGGATGAGGGCGAGGAGCGATCCCCTCCAGCCTCGCAAAAGCGGATCCTGCGGGCTGAACGCGCGGCGCTGGCGATCATCCGCTTTCGGGAGGGGAAGGCCGCCATGGTGCTGGGCGGCCGCTTCGCCGATCTGCCGCTGCTGCTACCCGCCGGGATCGACAGGGACGCGGTTCGCATCGACCCCGCACAGGGGTTGTTGGGTTTGGCCGTGACTGGCGATGGTCCGCTGCTGAATGATGACGGGGTGCGCCGCGCGATCAACATGGCGGTCGATCGCAGCCAGCTGCCCACGCTGTTCCCGCTGGGTGGCTGGGCCATCACCGAACAGATTCTGCCCACGCAGATGGACTTGCCCGTACCCCCCGCCCGGCCCGACTGGGCGGACCTGTCGCAGGAGGATCGATGGGCGCAAGCGGCGGCCGTGATCACGCGCTGGCGCAGCGAACATGGCGATCCGCCTGCCCTGCGCGTGGCGCTCCCCGAAGGACCGGGCGCAACGATGCTGTTCGGCCTTTTGCGTCATGACCTCGGGCTGATCGGGCTTCAGGTCCAGCGGGTGGCGCTGAAGGAGAATGCCGACCTGCGGCTGGTGGATGAGGTTGCCGCCTATGACAGCGCGCTGTGGTATCTGGGACGAATCGGCTGCGCCCGGAAAGTCCATTGCTCCGACCTGGCCGAGGCACAGCTGCAGGGGGCCAGTCTGTCCACCACCCTTGCCGAGCGCCTGGCGCGGGTAGCCGAGGCCGCGAACCTGATGCAGGCGCATAACGGCTATATCGCGCTGGGCGCCCCGATCCGTTGGTCGCTCGTCTCGCGACGGCTGACCGGCTTCCTCCCCTCCCCCCGGGCACGTCACCCATTGAACCATCTGTTCCGCCGACCCACCTAGGGTGCCAGGAGGATTGAAAGCATGGCCTTTTCGCAGGATCAGTTCGACCGGCTGGTTGGCGATCTGCCCGGCTTCGGGCGCGACCCCCTGTCGGTACGGCGGCGCATTGAGGCGATGGAAGCGGTGCTGGAAGGGCTGTTCGTCATTCCCGGCACGAAGCGTCGCGTCGGCCTCGACAGCCTGGTCGGGCTGATTCCGGTGGTAGGCGACCTTGCTACCGCAGCGATGGGCGGTTGGATCATATGGGAAGCCCGGAACCTGGGCATGCCCAAATGGCAGCTGGCGCGCATGGCCGCCAATGTCGGCGTCGACACGCTGATCGGCGCCATCCCCTTCGCCGGCGACGTGTTCGACTTCCTGTTCAAGTCCAATACGAAAAATCTGCGAATCATTCGCCGACATCTCGATCGGCATCATCCCTCGACCGCGACGATCGACGTTAGATCTTCGACCGAACGGCCTGGCTAGGCAAAGGCGAAATCCAGGCCGATGTCGGCGGCGGGCGCGGACTGGGTCAGGCGGCCGACGCTGATATAGGTGACGCCGGTTTCCGCCTTGCCGCGTATCGACTGGAGCGTAACGCCGCCCGACGCTTCGGTCGGCACGCGCCCACCGACGAGCGTCACAGCGCCGCGCAGCGTCGGTGCGTCCATATTGTCGAGCAGCAGGTGCGTGGCTCCGGCGGCGAGCGCGGGTTCGATCTGGTCGACGCGATCGACCTCGACGATGATGCGTTCAATACCGGCGGCGGCGGCACGGCGAACCGCTTCCTCGACCGATCCGGCAACGGCGACATGATTGTCCTTGATCATCGCCGCATCCCACAGGCCCATGCGATGGTTGGTCGCGCCGCCCATCCGGGTCGCATATTTTTCCAGCACGCGAAGGCCGGGAATCGTCTTGCGGGTATCGAGCAGGATCGCGCCCGTGCCCAGGATCGCGTCGACATAGGCCCGAGTCATCGTCGCGACGCCGGTCAGGTGCTGCACAGTGTTCAGCGCCGACCGCTCGGCGGTCAGCATCGCCCGAGCCCTTCCCCGGATGCGCATGATGTCGGTGCCGGCCGCAACGCGATCGCCATCCTGCTTCAGCAGTTCGATTTCGACATCCGGGTCAAGCGCGCGAAAGAAGGCGGCAGCGATGGGCAGGCCGGCGAGCGTGACCGCGTCGCGGCTGTCCATCACCCCGTCGAACACCGCGTCGGCCGGGATCACGGCCTCGCTGGTGACATCCCGCCCGCCGGGACCGAGATCCTCGGCAAGGGTCGAGGCGACGAAGGCGTCAAGGTCGAAACCCGAAAGAGCGAAGGTCATCGGGCGCCCAAATCGCCCTGGCCGACCGTGTTGCTCGCCATTTCGAGCATTCGGTCGAGGCTCTTCTTGGCAGCAAGGCGCAGTTGCTCGTCCATTTCGATGCGCGGCCGCAGGTCGCGGAGCGCAAGGTAAAGCTTTTCCATCGTATTGAGCGCCATATAGGGGCAGATATTGCAGTTGCAGTTGCCGTCCGCTCCGGGCGCGCCGATGAAGGTCTTTTCCGGGACCGCCTTCTGCATCTGGTGGATGATATGCGGTTCTGTGGCGACGATCAGCGTGTCGCCGGGCATCGTCTTGGAAAAGGCCAGGATGCCGCTGGTGGACCCAACATAATCGGCATGGTCTATGATGAATGGCGGACATTCCGGGTGCGCCGCGACGGGCGCATCGGGATGCTGCGCCTTGAGCTTGAGCAACTCGGTCTCGCTGAAGGCTTCGTGGACGATGCAGACACCGGGCCAGAGCAGCATTTCGCGGCCGAGCTTGCGGCTGAGATAGCCCCCCAGATGTTTGTCGGGCCCGAAGATGATCTTCTGATCCTTCGGGATCTGCGCCAGTATTTTTTCGGCGGACGAACTGGTGACGATGATGTCAGACAGCGCCTTCACCTCGGCCGAGCAATTGATGTAGCTGAGCGCAATATGGTCCGGATGGGCCTCCCGGAACGCCTTGAACTGCGTGGGAGGACAGCTGTCCTCCAGGCTACAGCCCGCGTCCATGTCCGGCAGCACGACGATCTTTTCAGGGCTCAGGATCTTGGCCGTTTCCGCCATGAAGCGGACGCCGCAAAAGGCGATGACTTCCGCATCGGTTTCCGCCGCCTTGCGCGAAAGTTCCAGGGAATCGCCCACGAAATCCGACAGGTCCTGGATTTCGGGCTTTTGGTAATAATGGCCGAGGATAACGGCGTTGCGCTCCTTGCGCAGCCGGTCGATCTCCGCGCGCAGGTCGATACCCTGCGGGATTGCGGTGGTGGCGTTCATGTACCTACTCCTCACGGGCCTTGTGCCGCGCCCCTAGCGGGCCTGCCGCAGATTGGCCAGCATCTGTTGATCCATCATAGGCGCTAGCGCAGCTGCCAGCGCCCGTCGCCAATCGCAGCCGCAAGGCCCCTGCCATCGAGATCGACCAGATGCGCCAGCACCGACCGCCCCGCCGCCGGATGGAGACGCGGGTCGACGCCCTTATACATCTCCGCCACCATGTCCGGTATCTGCGAGGCGCCGTTGCGCTCAAGGAAGCGCATGATCTGCCCCTCACGCTGTTTGCGATGGCCCATCATGCCGCGCACCAGCCGCCGCGGATTGTCCACCGCATCGCCATGGGCGGGATAATAGATGCGGTCGTCCCGATCGAGCAGGCGCTGCATCGACCGCATATAATCCGCCATGTCGCCGTCGGGCGGAGAAATGACGCTGGTGGACCAGCCCATGACATGGTCGCCCGTGAACAGCGCGCCTTCCTCGATCAGCGCGAAACACAGGTGGTTGGACGTGTGGCCTGGCGTGGCCACGGCTTCGAGCGTCCAATCCTCCCCCGCCACCCGCTCGCCGTCGCCCAGGATGCGATCGGGCTGGTAGAAAGCGTCAAAGGCGGCATCCGCGCGCGGTCCGTCGTCATCCAGTGTCAGCGGCGCGCAGCCGATGACCGGCGCCCCGGTCCGATCCGCCAGCGGCCGGGCCGCCGGGCTGTGATCGCGATGGGTGTGGGTGCACAGTATGGCGCGCACGGGCCGATTGCCGATCGCCTCGATCAAGGCTTCCAGATGCCCATCGTCCAGCGGGCCGGGATCGATCACGGCAAGATCGCTGGTGCCCACCAGATAGGTCTGCGTGCCGGTATAGGTGAAAGCCGAGGGGTTGGGCGCCAGCACGCGGCCGATCAGCGGCGAAATCTGCTTGAGCATGCCGGTGGGCATGACTGCGGTGTCGGGGGGCGAAGCCATGCGCCTCATGTGCCCATTTGTGCGCGTTTTTCAAGGCCCGCACAGCGGCTGTTCAGTTCCGCGCCGCGCGCGCCTATGATCGGGCAATGACCGCGTCCCATCCTCTCGTCGAACAATGGCGCCGTCATCTTGCGCTGGACCGGCGGCGATCGGTGCACACGGTGCGTGCCTATATCGCCACGGCCGAACGGCTGATCGCCTTCCTGGAGCAGCATCGGGGCGAAGCGGTGACGGCAGCGACGCTCGCCGATGTCGACCAGGCGGACCTGCGCGCGTTTCTGACGGTGCGGCGCATGGATGGTATCGGCAATATCTCGGCCGCGCGGGAATTGTCGGGAGTGCGCGGCTTCCTGAAATTTGCGGGCGGCGAGGATGGCCGCGTTCCCCTGCTCAAGGGCCCCAGGGTGAAACGCGGCCTGCCCCGCCCCGTGGCGCCGGACGATATCGTCGCTCTGGCGGAAGACATCGCCGAAACGGCGCGCGAAAGCTGGATCGGCGCGCGCGACTGGGCGGTGCTGCTGCTGCTCTATGGCGCGGGGCTGCGGATTGGCGAGGCGATGGGCCTCAAGGGCGACATCCTGCCGCTGGGCGAAACGCTTCGAGTGACCGGCAAGCGCGGCAAGACGCGGATCGTCCCGCTGCTGCCGCAAGTGAGGCAGGCGATGGAGACCTATGTCGCCGCCTGTCCCTTTCCGGCAGGGCGGGACGATCCCCTGTTCCGGGGTGCACGGGGTGGCCCGCTGTCACCAGCGCTGATCCGCCGCGCGGTGCAGGGCGCGCGTGGGCGGCTTGGCCTGTCGGACAGGACCACGCCCCATGCGCTGCGGCACAGCTTCGCCACCCATCTGCTGGGGCGCGGCGCAGACCTGCGGTCGCTGCAGGAACTGCTGGGCCATGCGAGCCTGTCATCAACCCAGATCTATACCGAGGTGGATGCAGCCCACCTGCTCGATGTCTATCGCAACGCCCATCCGCGCGCTTAGCGGCGGTTTCAGCCCCTGGGCTTCCAGGTAGCCAGGCGCCAGAGATAGAGCGCCACCGCCCCCACCACGAAAGCGGTGGCAACCGGCCCCACATATCTGTCGATGTCGCGAAAATTCTGCCCAAGGAGGTAGCCCGCATAGGCCAGGATGATGTTCCAGATCAGGGCACCAGCCGCCGTCCAGGCGAGGAACTTCAGATGCCCCATGCGAAACAGGCCCGCCGGCAGGGAGATCATCGTGCGGAAGGCGGGCAGGAAGCGGAAGACGAAGACGACGATCTGGCCATATTTGCCGAACAGGCGATCAAGCGCTTCGATATCCTTCCACTCCAGCGTCGCCCAGCGGCCATAGCGGTCGACCAGCGGCTTCAGCCGTCCGAAACCGAGCACATGTCCAACGAGATACCAGAAATAATTACCGACGGTCGTACCAAGCGTGCCGGCAAGCAGCAGCCATTCCATCGCCATCCGGCCTTGTCCGACGCGGATGCCGCCAATGCCCATGATAAGTTCGGACGGAATGGGCGGGAAGACATTTTCCAGCACCATGAGCGCGAAAATACCCCAGTAACCGCCCGCGTCGATCAGGTGCAGGACCCAGTCGGTCAATATCCTTCACCCTGCCGAAAGCTGGAATCCGCCACGATCGGCACGGTCTTGGGCATGACAGCGAACTGCCGCTGAACATCGGGCGAGGGTTTCAACCCGCAGCCCTGGCAGCCAGCCGCGCGTCTATGGCGTCCCAGATCATGCCGCCTGTATCCGTTCCGTTGAAGGCGTCGATCGACACGATGCCGGTGGGGGATGTGACGTTGATCTCTGTCAGCCATTCGCCGCCGATCACGTCGATCCCGACGAACAGCAGCCCGCGCCGCTTGAGTTCCGGGCCCATGGCCGCGCAGATTTCCAGTTCCCGGTCGGTCAGTTCGGTCTTCGCGGCCGATCCGCCCACGGCAAGGTTGGATCGAATTTCGCCGGCGCCTGGAATACGGTTGATCGCGCCCGCAATCTCGCCGTCGACCAGCACGATTCGCTTGTCGCCCTGGGCTACACCGGGAATGAAAGCCTGCGCCATGAACGGCTCGACCCATGAGGATTTGAATAGTTCCACCAGCGCCGACAGGTTCGCGCCGGATCGCCCGACATGGAAGACCGCGTTGCCGGCATTGCCATAAAGCGGCTTCACCACGATCTCGCCATGTTCGGCCAGGAACGACCGCACCTCGGCGAGGTCGCGCGTAATCATGGTCGGCGGCATGAAGCGCGCATAATCGAGCACGAACAGCTTTTCGGGCGCGTTGCGGACAGCGGCGGGGTCGTTCACGACCAGCGTTTCGGACTGAACCCGCTCCAGCAGATGGGTCGCGGTGATATAGCTCAGGTCAAAGGGCGGGTCCTGCCGCATCAGCACCACATCGACGTCCCGGCCGAGGTCCAGCGTCTCTTCCGGCCCAAAGGCGAAATGGTCGCCGTCGACCTTCTGCACCTTGACGGACCGCGCCCTGGCCAGGACCCGGCCGTCCCGATAGGTGAGGTCCGGGGCAAGATAATGATAGAGCCGATGCCCCCTTGCCTGCGCGGCCAGCATGATGTGGAAAGTGGAATCGCCCTTGATGTTGATGCCCTCCATCGGGTCCATCTGCACGGCGACGGTCAGGGGGTTGAGTTTGGTCATAGAAGGCCTTCCATCAAGTATATCCGTTCGCTTCGAACCCGAACGGGATGAGGAGCCGTCACCCCCCATGCCAGACGTTCGCCAGATGGCGTGGCGGACGGCCCGGTGCAAGGAGGATCACATCGATCCGCATGTCATCACCCGGCAGCGCCATATCGTAGAAGAGCATTTCGGCCGCCGCGGCGACTCGCGACAGGCGTCGTTCGTCTATCGCCAGGTCGAGATCAGCGCCGGTCGCGCGGGCCTTCACCTCGACAAAGGCCAGCATCTTGCCTCGCCGCGCCACCAGGTCGATCTCCCCCGCCGGGGTCCGCAGGCGGCGGCCGACGATCTGCCAGCCCTTGAGGCGCAGCCACCACCCCGCCAGCCGCTCGGCCTGCCGCCCCCGCTTTTCGGCAAGCTGCCGCTTCACCCCTTGAGCTCCATCGCGCGCGCGTAAAGGGCGCGGCGATCGAGCCCGAGCCTCTTTGCGACTTCGCCCGCCGCCTTGGAGACGGGCAGCCGCTCCATGGCCTCGACAAGCGCGGCATCGGCATCCTCGGCGCTGGCTGCCGGCGGTTCTCCGGGCGGGCCGACGATGACGACGATCTCGCCCTTGGGCGGCGCATCGGCATAGCGGGCAGACAATTCGGACAGGGTGCCGGTCTGCGTTTCCTCGAACGCCTTGCTGATCTCGCGGCTGACGGCAGCGTCGCGGTCGCCCAGCCCCTGCGCCATCGCGGCGAGGCTGTCCGACAGGCGCTGGCCGCTCTCGTAGAAGACCAGCGTGGCGCGCAGGCTGGCGACCTCGGCAAGCGAGTCAGCCCGCGCCTTCTGCTTGGCGGACAGAAATCCCATGAACAGGAAACGGTCGGTCGGGAGGCCAGAAAGCGTCAGCGCCGCGATCACCGCGCTGGGCCCGGGCAGCGTGGTGATATTCCGCCCGGCAGCCCGCGCGTCGCGCACCAGCTTATATCCCGGATCGGAAATCAGCGGCGTTCCCGCGTCCGACAAAAGCGCGACCGATTCGCTCGCCATCCGCTCGATCAGGCGGGCGCGAACGCTCTCGGCACTATGGTCGTGATAGGCGACCATCGGCCGGTCCGACCCGGCGTGCCGCAACAGACGTGCGCTGACCCGTGTATCTTCCACGGCGATGACATCGGCTGCCCGCAGGACATGCGCCGCGCGCGGGCTAAGGTCTCCAAGGTTGCCGATCGGCCCCGCGACGATGTAAAGCCCAGGCTCAAGCCCAGAAGATTGTGTTTCCATAAGGACGCCAGATGACAGAGACGGATGCCCTCCGGCAAGCGGACTTGTTCGCGGCCATCAAGCGCGGCGCGCGCATCGCCTTCGCCGCCACGGCCCTTGCGCTCGCCGCCTGCCAGTCGGTGGTCCCGCGCGGTGCCGGCCCCGCCGGCCCGGCCGAGCCTGCGCCATCCGGCCCCGACATGACGCAGGGCCTGCCCACCGACGCGCAGCGCCATCGCGTGGCGCTGCTCGTTCCGATGAGCGGGCCCAACGCCGGCGTGGGACAGTCGATCGCCAATGCCACGACGCTGGCGCTGATGGATACGAAAGCCGACAGGGTCCGTATCACCACCTACGATACCGGAATGGGCGCCGCCGCTGCGGTCAACAAGGCGCTGGCGGAGGGCAATCGCCTGATCCTTGGTCCCTTGCTGGCCGAGGACGCGCGCATCATCGGGCCGATCGCCGCCCGCGCCAATGTGCCGGTCATCAGCTTTTCCAACGATGTGAGCGTCGCAGGCAATGGCGTCTACATCATGGGCTATAACCCGAACCAGTCGATCGACCGCGTCGTCCAGTTCGCGCGGGACAAGGGCCTGTCGAAATTCGCCGGACTGGTGCCCAAGGGGGTCTATGGCGAGCGTTCCGGCACCGCCCTGCTGCGCGCGGTGGAGAGCAGCGGCGGTACGGTCGTGTCGATGCAGACCTTCGACCGATCGTCAGCCTCCATGACCGCGGCGGTCAGGAAGTTGGAGGCGTCGTCCAGCTATGACGCCCTGCTGATCGCGGACAGCGGCCGCGTGGCGCTGGAACTGGCGCCAATCGTGCGGAAGAATGGCGGGGCCAAGGCAAGGCTGCTGGGAACCGAGTTGTGGAACACCGACAATGCCCTGGCATCGAGCCCGGTGCTGCGCGGTGCCTGGTTCGCCAGCGTGTCGGACGGCCTCTATCGCCAACTCGCCAGCAAATATCGGGCGCGCTACGGCTCTTCGCCCTTCCGCCTGTCGGCGCTCGGCTATGACGCGGTGCTGCTGACCGTGCGAATCGCGCGCGACTGGAAGCCGGGGACGACCTTCCCGGCGGCGCGGCTGCGCGATCCGGGCGGCTTCTCCGGCATAGACGGTGCATTCCGCTTCGGCCACAATGGCGTGGCTGAACGGGCGCTGGAAGTGTCGGAGGTCGGGCCGGGAAGCTATACGGTCGTGGCGGCGGCGCCCAAGGCATTTACCGAGTAATCGACGCCCGTGGGACAGGTCATGCTCCTGCGTCCGCCAGAGCACATCGGCGTTATCGTGCCTTCACCCGCCCGGTAGGCAGGACCAGCGGCCAGTCGCCACGGGGATCGATACAGGCCGAAATGCCATAGACTTCGGCCAGCCTCTCTTCGGTCAGGACCGCCATTGGTGCTCCATCAGCCACCAGCCTTCCCCGGTCCATCAGCAGCAGGCGGTCGCAATAGCGCGCCGCCATCCCCAGGTCGTGCAGCACGGTCACGACCAGCGATCCGCCGGCCGCCTCGGCTTTCAGCAGGTCCATGACGTCGATCTGGTGTCCCGGATCAAGCGCCGCCAACGGCTCGTCCGCAACCAGCGCACGCGCTTCCACGGCCAGCGCGCGCGCCAGCATCACGCGGGCACGCTCGCCGCCGGACAATTCCGTGGCGACCCGGCCCTTGAGGTGCCGCGCGTCCGCCCGCGTCAGCGCGGCATCGACGGCTGCTTCATCCGTGGCGGACATCCGGGAGAGCGGGCCCATATGCGGCATCCGTCCGAGCGCAACCAGACGCTCCACCAGCAACGGCCAGTGCAGCGTCTGCCCCTGCGGCAGATAGGCAAGCTTTCGGGCCATTTCTCGCCGGGACAAACGGTCGATCGGCGCGCCGTCGATCGTGACGGTGCCGGCAGCGCGCATGACCAATCCGAGCAGCGCGCGGATGAGCGTCGACTTGCCGGCGCCATTGGGTCCGATAATGCCGACCAGCTGGCCCGGCGCCAGCGCAACACTGACATCCTCGACCGCCAGATGACGGCCAAGGCGCACGGATAGCCGCTCCGCCGCGATCGTCACCATAGCCGTCGCTCCCGCATCAGATGGATGAGGAAGACAGGCACGCCCAGCATGGCGGTGAGCACGCCCAGCTTCAATTCGCTGCTCGTCGGGATCAGCCGCACGCCAATGTCCGCCAGCGTCAGCAGCGCCGCCCCGCCGAGCAGCGAGGGAAGCAGGATCGCAGAGGGCGAGCGGTCCGTCAGCGGCCGGACGATATGTGGTACGATAAGGCCCACGAAACCGATCGCCCCCGACACCGCCACGGCTCCACCGACGCCAATGGCGACGCCCAGCATCATCCGCAGGCGCGCCCTGCCGAGGTCGACGCCGAGCGCCTGCGCGCCTTCTTCACCCAGTGTCAGCGCATCGAGCGTGCGCCCGTCGGCGATCAGCAGCGCGGCGCCCAGGACGATGCAGGGCAGTGCCATCCAGACATGGGCATAGCTGCGATTTTCGAGGCTCCCCATCAGCCAGCTCATAATCTCCATCGCTGCGAAGGGATTGGGCGACAGGTTGAGCGACAGGCTGATCCCCGCTCCTGCCAGCGTGGCGACCGCGATGCCCGCGAGGATAAGGGTGAGCGGGCTTTCGGACGGCCCCGCCAGCAGGAACAGCGCGCCGATCGCGACCAGGCTCGCCAGGATGGCCAGCACGGGCAGGATGAGCGGATGGATTTGGGCGAGGCCGAAATAGAGCGCGCAGACCGCGCCCAGCGCGGCGGCATTGGACGCGCCCAGCACCGATGGTTCCGCAAGCGGATTGCGCAGATAGCCTTGCAAGGCCGCGCCAGCGACGCCCAGCATCGCGCCCACCAGCAGGCCCAGCAACATGCGCGGCATCCGCAGGTCGATCAGGATGGCGCGCGCAACCTCATCGCCGCCTCCGGTCAGGACCGCGAGGATGCGGGAGGGCGACAGGGGAACGGCGCCCAGAGTGAGCGACCCCAGCGCGGCGAGGACGATCAGCGCGATGAGCGCCGGCATCAGCAATGGATGGCGGCGAACGGTCACGGCTTGCCTCGCCCGCCCCGGCTGATAGAGCGCTTGCCGTAAGGGGTGCATGCGGGAGCGAGACAATAGGAAGCGCCAAAATCATCGCGGCCCTGTGCGCGCTCGGCCTGACCGCCGCGTCCCCCGTCCCGCCACGGCGTATCGTGTCGCTCAACACCTGCGCGGACCAATATGTGCTGGCGCTCGCCGATCCGTCGCAGATCGCGGCGCTCAGCCCCTATGGGCATGATCCGGAACTGTCGGCGGCGATCAGAAAGGCGCGGCGCTTTCGCACCTTGCGCCGCCCGGCCGAAGAGGTGCTCGCCATCCGGCCCGACCTGCTGATCGGCTTTCCGGCCGGTGCGGACAACGTGGTCGGCGCGCCGCCGGGGCAGTGGCGCACCCTGCGTCTTGCGAGCGCCGACAGCTTCACCGCGATCAAGGCGCAAATCCGGCAGGTGGCGGCGGCGGTCGGCCATGTCGACCGAGGCGAGGCGCTGATCGCTGCCATGGAGCGCGACCTCGCCGCCCTGCCCGGCCCCCGGCGCGGCGGCGTCGCAGCCTATTATCAGCGACGCGGCTACATGACCGGGACGGGCACGCTGGTCGATGAACTCATCCGCCGCGCGGGACTCACCAACCTTGCGGCAAGGCTCGGCAAACCCGCGCTGGCGCAAGTTCCGCTGGAGCAGATGATCGCGGCGCATCCCGACTTTCTGATCGTCGAGACCGGGACCGAAGCCGTCGTCGACCAGGGCACGGAAATGCTGCACCACCCCATCCTGCGCGCGATCCCGCGCATCCGCGTACCGCAGGCCTGGACCGTGTGCGGCGGCCCCGCCTATGTCGAGGCTGCACGCTCCATCCTGGCGCAGGTCAACGCTGCGCCGAAACGGTGAGGGAACGGGCGTCACGCCCGCCCCTCTTGCCATTCATCAGAAGCGGACACGCACGCCGCCAAAGGCCGAGCGGCCATAGGTATTGTAGCCATAGACCGTGGCGTATTCCTCATCGGTGAGATTGTCGACGCGGCCGTAGATTTCCAGATTTTCCGTGATCGGGAAGGAGGCGCGGATGCCGAGCACCGCATAGCCGTCGAGCCGCTGAGTCAGCGTCGCGTTATTGAAGCTGTCGCTCACCATGGTGATAGTTGCGCCAGTCGACAGGCCGAAGGACCAGCGATAGTCGGCCGAAACGCTGACCGCATTGGTGGGGCGACGCGGCAGGCGGGCGCCGGTGTCGCGGTTCCGCGCGTCAATATAGCTGTAGGCGGCAGTGACCGTCAGCGCATCGACCGGCTTCAGCGTCAGCATCGCCTCGACCCCCTTGGCCCGGGTACGGCCGAGGTTGAAGTAGCGCGAAGTGCCGAAATCGAAGTCGATTTGATCGCGAATGTCGCGCCGGAATGCGGTGAGCGAGATGATCGCGCGATTGCCGTCGAGCCGCTGGTCGATGCCGATGTCGTAGCTTTTCGACCGTTCGGGATCGAGTGTGGAATTGCCGCTGAAGCTGTCATAAAGCTGATAGAGCGACGGCGCCTTGAAGCCCTCGCCATAGCTGGCACGAAAGTTGGTCTGGCCTTCATTGGGCGTATAGTTGGCGTTGGCGCCCAGCGTGGTCGCGCCACCAAATTGGCTATGGTCGTCATGGCGCACACCGCCGGTGAGCGACAGGCCCGTCAGGGGCTTGACGACGGCCAGAGCATAGACGCTATCGATGTTCGCGCGATGGCTTTCCGTCGAGCCGAAGCCGGTGAAGTCATAATCGGGCCGCTCATGCTCATAGCCGAAGATCAGCTTGGCCTCGTCGATGGGCTGATAGACGCCTTCATATTCGAATCGCAGGTCGGTGCCCGAATAGCCATAGTCGCCAAAGGGGGAAAAATAATCGCGGTCATTGCGGAACCAGGTGACGGCGGCGCGCTGCGTCAGCTTGCCGTCGAACAGCGCGAGATTGAGGCCCGCATAGCCGACATATTGGTCAAGCTTGCTTCGGTCGGTCGTGTCAGCAGGCGCGCCGAAGAAAATGTCGGTGTCGAGATTGGCGTGGATATAATAGCCGCGCAGGTCGAGGCTGAGATTGTCAGTAAAGGCAAGCTTCAGCTTGGCGTTGGTGGCGATATTTTCATAACCGTCCTTTTCCGTGCCACCCTTGGCAGCGGAGATGCCGTCAGTGCGGAAATAGGCGACGCCCGCGCCGCCGGACGCGATGCCGCTGGTGCCCGACACATCGGCCTTGGCATTCAGCGTATCGGCGTAGCCGTAATCGACCGAGGCGCTGCCACCGAAGCCCTCCTTTGGCTGGCCGGTCATGATATTGACGACGCCGCCGATCGCCTGGCTGCCGTAAACGACCGAGTTGGAGCCGCGCAGGATTTCCACGCGACGGATATTCCCGGTCAGCAGATTGCCGAAATCATAAAGATCGCCGATGCCGCTGGGATCATTGACCTTGACGCCGTCGAGCAGCACCAGCGTCTGCGTCGTTTCAGCACCACGGATCGAGACGCCTGTGACGCCACCCACGGCGTCGGCGCGGTTGAAGCGGACGCCCGGCGTGGTGGCAATCAGGTCCGCGATGCTGACCGTCTGGCGCGTTTCGATGGTCTTTGCGTCAATGACGGTCACCGCCTGGCCGACTTCGTCTCGTGGCTGTTCGATGCCCAGCGCGGTGACGATGATTTCGTCATTGTCCTGCGCGAGCGCGGGCGTGGCGGCGAGCAGCGCCAGCAGCGAAATTCCGGTTTTCATCATTATATGTCTTCCCTGAGCGTCACGCGACTTCAGGCAGGGGCTTCCGAACGAACGGTCGGCATGCTGGAAAGGGAGACGCCAACGCCCCGCCCCGCGCACCGATGCGGCCCCCGCCGCTGGCGTCGCTCAGACGGAAAACACCGTGCCCGGACCGATCCCTGGGTCCGAGGCAAGAGCGACCATGCGCCGGCAGGTCTCCTGGCTCACGGGTCAAAGCGCTCATGCACAAGCCTTCCCGGGCATTGTCGCCCAGTGGCCGGTCCCCATGGCTTCCCCTTTTGAAAGCATGGGTCCCCGTGCATCGCGCTCACCGCTTACAGTTGCAGGGACAGCCGCGGCATAGGGCGAACACAGTTCGCCCGCACCGCATTCCCTTTTCAGCCCATTCGGGCACCGGCGCGATCTTCTTGTGTCAGCGGTTGCCCGCTCACCCGGCGCGCCATAAGGGAAAGTGGGGCTCATGCCAAGGAGGCGATGCATGCGATTGCTGGGAGCGGTGCTGGCGGGCGGACGATCCAGCCGCTTCGGCAGCGACAAGGCGCTGGCGATGCTCAACGGGCGGACGCTGCTGAATCACGCGGTCGCCTCGCTCGACCCTCATGTCGACGCCATCGTCATCTGCGGCCGGGAGGTGGCGGGACTGACCAGCCTTCCGGACCGGCCAGCCCCGGACCTGGGCCCGCTGGGCGGCCTCAACGCAGCGCTGCATCATGCGCTTTCCCAGGGCTATGACGCGGTGCTGACGACTGGATGCGACATGCCGACCTATCCTGACCACCTGCCGCAAGCGCTGGTTGGCGAAGGCGCGGCGGTGCTCGGGGGGCAGCCACTGGCGGGGTTCTGGCCGGCCTCACTCGCTCCCGAACTGGACGCGCATCTGGCGGAGGATGATGTGCGATCCATTCATGGCTGGCTGCGGCGGATCGACGCGCGGATCCTGGAGCGGCCCGACATCCTGCTGCCCAATATCAATCGGCCGGAGGATCTGGACAAGCTGATCGGCCCGCCCATGCCCGGCCGCGACCGATAATCAGGCCTCGACCGAAGCGTCAGCCGCGTGGCGCACGGGCATTGCGGTGCCCGCCACGGCCTCGCCGATCATCAGCAGCGTCGGGTCATCGTCGCTGATCGCCGCCACGAGAAAGGCGAGCGCAGAGAGCTTGCCCCGGATCAGCCGTTCACTCGGCAGCGAGACGTTGACCGCGACCATCACCGGCGTTTCCGGGTCCCGCCCGGCGGCGATCAGTTCCCGGCCGATTTCGGCAGCGGCAGCGCGCCCCATATAGATGCCGATCGTGCCGCCCGGCCGCGCCAGCGCTTCCCAGTCGAGCTTCAGCGGCTCGCCGGCCTTCAGATGCGCCGTGACCAATGTCACCCCGCGCGCCTTGCCGCGCAGGGTGAGCGACGCGTTACCGCTCGCCGCCGCCGCGCTCGCCGTGGTGATGCCCGGGCAGATGCTGACGGACACGCCATCGGCCGCCAGATGCTCCATTTCCTCGGCCGAGCGTCCGAATATGGATGGATCGCCGCCCTTGAGGCGGACGACGCGTTTGCCCGCCTTCGCCGCGGCGAGCAACAGGTCGTTGATGCTGCCTTGCGCCTTGCTGTGGCGGCCGGAACGTTTGCCCACGCTGACCCGCTCGACGCCCTGCGGGATCAGGTCGAGCACGCCCGGCCCCACCAGCGCGTCATGGAAAACGATGTCGGCCGCCGCGATCAGCTTTTCGGCCTTGCGGGTCAGGAGGTCCGGGTCGCCGGGTCCCGCGCCGACCAGCCAGACCTGGCCGGGCGCGATCAACTCATTCTGCTGCATGGAGCGTCTCCTGCGGGATGTGGGCGAGGATGTTGGCAAGCGCGGGACGGCAGGATCCGCAATTGGTGCCCGCGCCGATCGCCTTGCCGATCGCCGGCACGTCGACCAGATTCTGATCGCGAATGGCGGCAACGATCTGATCGAGGCCGATGTCGAAGCAGACGCAGATCGTCGGCCCCTTGTCAGGCTGGCTACCCGGGCCGCGCGCGGCGAGAACCGAGCCACCGACCCCCTCGACTTCCAACTGGCGGATCAGCCAGTCGCGCGAGGGCAGGAGGCCGGTGCGGGTGACGAACAGGACGCCGCAAAGCTTGCCTTCGCTGATGGTCCCGACGCGGCGCGTGCCGCGAGTCACGTCCATGGCTTCAACCCGGTCACCCGTCGGCAGCAAGGCGTCGAGCCGCGCGGGATCGCCATTGCCCGCGATCTCATAGAGCGCGCCGCCCGGAACCGCGATCTTCGTCGACCATAGGCACGGCAACTTCACCGGCTGATCCCCGCGCAGGATCAGAAAGCCTTTCCATTCGATGGCGACCTTCTCGACGCTGGCCGGGGTCGACTTGAACCCCGGCTGGCCCGAATGCGGATCGACCAGCGGACGGGGCAGCAGGCCGGTGCGGCCGCCGCTCGACATCTGGTCGGTCCAGTGGATCGGCGTGAATATTTCACCAGGACGCTGCCCTTCGCTGAGCGCCACGCGGAAGATGCTGTTGCCTTGCGCGGTCTGCACGCGGGCGAGATCGTGATCGACGATGCCCAGCGCCTCCGCGTCCTGCGGGTGGATTTCCACCAGCGGTTCCTCACGGTGACGGGCGAGCTTGGGCGACAGACCGGTACGGCTCATGGTGTGCCACTGGTCGCGATAGCGGCCGGTGTTGAGCGTCATCGGCCACTGCTTGAGCGGGTCCTGCAACTCCATCTGCCGGGTCAGCACCAGCCGCGCCTTGCCATCCTGCGTCTGGAAGCGGCCATCGGCATAGGGCTTCTCGCCACCCCAGCGGAACGGCTCCATCGCGTCATAGGCATCGTTGCCGATCGTGGCATGGGCACGCAGGTTGAGCAAGCGCTGGCCGTCATTCTGATAGGCGGTGAGGCGCGCATGTTCGCGCCAGATGTCCGCCGGGCGATCATAGGCGAAGGCGTTGCGCCAGCCCATGCGGCGGGCGACTTCGGTGATGATCCACCAATCGGGTTTGGCTTCGCCGGGCAGGTCCATGAAGGGACGCTGGCGGCTGATGGTGCGGTCCGAATTGGTGACGGTTCCGTCCTTCTCGCCCCAGCCGGCGGCAGGCAGGCGGACGTCGGCATGAACGCTGCTGTCGGTGTCGGCCATGATGTCCGACACAACGAGGAAGGGCACGGACTCCAGCGCCTCGCGGACGCGATTGGCGTCGGGCAGCGACACGGCGGGGTTGGTCGCCATGACCCACAACGCCTTGACCCTGCCTTCGTTGATCGCGCGGAACAGGTCGACGGCCTTGAGCCCGGGCTTGGCCGCCATCTTCGGCGCGGCCCAGAAGCGGCCGACCCGCTCCACATTTTCCGGCGCGAAGTCCATATGGCTGGCGAGGGTCGAGGCAAGGCCGCCAACCTCGCGGCCGCCCATCGCATTGGGCTGGCCGGTGATCGAGAAGGGCGCGGCGCCCGGCTTGCCGATGCGGCCAGTCGCAAGGTGAACATTGATGATCGCGTTCACCTGATCGGTGCCGCGGATCGACTGATTAATGCCCTGGCTGAACATCGTGACGGTGCGCGGGGTCGCGGCGAACAGCTTGAAGAACTGCTCCAGCAGCGCGGGCGCGATGTCGCAGGTCTTGGCCGTCGTCCACAGATCGTGGCCGGTGCGGATATGCTCCCAAAAGCCTTCCGGCGCATTGACATGATCGCCAAGGAACTCGGGATCGGTAATGCCTTCCTGGTCACACCAGGCCAGCAGGCCGTTCATCAGCGCGACATCAGTGCCAGGCTTCACCGGCAGGTGGAGGTCGGCGCCTTCGCAAGTTTCGGTGCGGCGCGGATCGATGACAACCAGCTTGGTTCCGCGCGCGGCGCGGGCGGCCTGGATGCGCTGATAGACGATTGGATGGCACCAGGCGGTGTTGGAACCGACCAGCACGATGAGGTCCGCTTCCTCCAGATCGTCATAGCTGGCGGGCACGACATCCTCGCCGAACGCCCGATTGTGGCCGGCGACCGCGCTCGACATGCAGAGGCGCGAATTGGTGTCGATATTGGACGAGCCGATGAAGCCCTTCATCAGCTTGTTGGCGACATAATAATCTTCGGTCATCAGCTGACCGGAGACATAGAAAGCCACGCTGTCGGGACCATGGCGATCGATCGTTTCGCGAAATTTCTTCGCGACCAGGTCGAGCGCCTTGCCCCAGCTGGCGCGCTTGTTGCCGATCATCGGGTGCAGCAGGCGGCCTTGCAGCCCCACCGTTTCGCCCAGATGCGTGCCCTTGGAACAGAGGCGCCCGCCATTGGCCGGATGCGCTTCATCGCCCTTGATCGTGACCGACCGGGGCCCGGTCGGCATGGCCGAAATGCCGCAACCGACGCCGCAATAGGCGCAGGTGGTGCGGATGGCCTCTGTCATGCTCTTACCTCTTGTCCAGGAGAGAGAATTGGGTGGAGGCGCATGCCGCAAGGGATGGCCGACATGCAACCCCCACCCGGGTCCCCGCCTTTATGGCTGGGGACCGGAAGCTCAAGCCGCCGCCTTCAGCGCGGCCGGGCGAGCGATCAGGATGCGGCCGCCTTCCTCCTTCACCGCGATGGTCGGCGTGCAGCCTTCGTCCGCGCCCTGCGCCTCGCCCGTTTTCAGGGCGATGTTCCAGTTGTGGAGCGGGCAGGCGACGCTGTGGCCGTGGACGATGCCCTGGCTGAGCGGCCCCTTCTTGTGCGGGCATTCATTGACCAGCGCGAAGACCTTGTCATCGCCGGTGCGGAAGACGGCGATTTCCTTTTCGCCCGCAATCTGCACCGTGCGGGCGCCGCGCTGGGGAATATCGGCCAGCGTTCCGATGTCGATCCAATCGGTCATGTCGTTCACTCCGCAGCGATTGCGATGGGGTCGAGATGCTGGTGCAGTTCAGCATGCTGGCCAGCGGCGCGTTCGGCCCAGGGATCGTCCTGGCTGAAGCTCTGCGAATAGAGGAAGCGGGCGCGCAGGGCTTCGCGGCCTGCGTCGTCCTCGACGATGCGCTGCTTGATATAGTCGACCCCGACGCGCTCGATCCACGGCGCGGTACGCTCGAGGTAACGCGCTTCCTCACGATAGAGCTGGATGAAGGCGGCGCAATAATCGAGCGCCTCCTGCTCGGTCGAAACCTTGCACAGCAGATCGGTGGCGCGGACGTGGATGCCGCCATTGCCGCCGACATGCAGTTCGTACCCTGAGTCCACGCAGACCACGCCAAAGTCCTTGATCGTCGCCTCGGCGCAGTTGCGGGGGCAACCCGACGCCGCAATCTTGAACTTGTGGGGCATCCACGATCCCCAGGTCATCCGTTCGATCTTGACGCCCAGGCCAGTGGAATCCTGCGTGCCGAAGCGGCACCATTCGGACCCGACGCAGGTCTTCACCGTGCGCAGCGACTTGCCGTAAGCGTGGCCCGACACCATACCCGCGGCATTGAGGTCGGCCCAGACGGCGGGCAGGTCTTCCTTCTTGATGCCGAAAATGTCGAGACGCTGGCCGCCCGTCACCTTCACCATCGGCGCATCATATTTCTCGACCACATCGGCGATGGCACGCAGTTCACGCGGGTTGGTGAGGCCACCCCACATGCGCGGGACGACCGAATAGGTGCCGTCCTTCTGGATGTTGGCGTGCATCCGCTCGTTGACGAATCGGCTCTGCTGGTCGTCCTGATATTCACCGGGCAGCGCGCAAAGCAGATAATAGTTGAGCGCCGGGCGGCAGGAGGAGCAGCCATCGGGCGTCGACCAATGCAGCCGCTGCATCACCTCGGGGATCGAGCGCATATTCTGCGCGACGATTTCGCGGCGCACATCGTCATGGCCAAAGCTGGTGCATTTGCACATCGTCTTTGGCCCCGACTGCACGTCGTCGCCCAGCACCACCGCCAGCAGGTTTTCAACCAGGCCCGTACAGCTGCCGCAGCTGGCCGACGCCTTGCAGGAACCACGCACCGCGTCGAGCGAGCAATTGCCCGCTTCGATACAGGCGACGACCTGGCCCTTGCTGACGCCGTTGCAGCCGCAGATCTCGGCATCGTCCGAGAGCGCCGCAACGGCCGCCTTAGGGTCCAGCGCGCCTCCTCCCGAGGCGAAAGCCTGGCCGAAGATCAGCAGGTCGCGAATTTCGCCGACATCCTCACCGCGCTTCAGCAAGTCGAAATACCAGCCGCCGTCCGCCGTGTCGCCATAGAGGACCGCGCCGATAACCTTGTCTTGCTTGACCACGACGCGCTTGTAGACGCCGCGCGAGGCGTCGCGCAGCACGATGTCCTCGCAACCTTCGCCGCCGGAAAAGTCGCCGGCGGAAAAGACGTCGAGACCCGCGACCTTGAGCTTGGTCGACGTGACCGAACCCTTGTAGCCCGTATGCTGGTCGGTGAGGCCATCGGCAAGACTGCGGCACATTTCCCACAGCGGCGCGACGAGGCCGTAGACATTGCCGTCATGCTCGACGCATTCGCCGACCGCGAGGACATCGGGGTCGCTCGTGACCATGTGGTCGTCGACCTTGATGCCGCGATTGACTTCGATACCGGCTTCGCGGGCCAGCGCCGTCGACGGACGGATGCCTACCGCCATCACAACCAGGCTGGCCGGGATTTCCCGGCCGTCCTTCAGACGGACGCCCTCGACCTTGCCGTCGCCATAGATGGCTTCGGTGTTGGCGCCGGTCAGGATGGTCTGGCCCCGTGCTTCGAGCGCGCTCTTCAGCAGCCAGCCCGCTGCTTCATCGAGCTGGCGCTCCATCAACGTGTCCATCAGATGGATGACGGTGACCTTCATGCCGCGCAGGGTCAGGCCATGCGCTGCCTCAAGGCCGAGCAGACCGCCGCCGATCACCACTGCATTGCCGCCGCCATTCGCGGCCTCCAGCATGGTGTCGACATCCTTCATGTCGCGGAAGCTGATCACGCCCGGCAGGTCCTTGCCCGGAACCGGGATGATGAACGGGTCGGAACCCGTCGCGATCAGCAGCTTGTCATAGCCAACAGCGCGACCCGACTGGCTCGTGACCGTCTTCGCGGCGCGGTCTATGGTCGTCACCGGATCACCCGCGATCAACGTGATCCCATTATCATCATACCATTGGCGGCTGTTGATGATGATGTCATCAAAGCTCTTCTCACCGGCCAGAACCGGCGAAAGCATGATGCGGTTATAGTTCACATGGGGTTCGGCGCCGAAGATCGTGACGCGGTAACGCCCCGCATCGCGCGCCAGAAGTTCCTCGATCGCGCGGCAACCGGCCATGCCATTGCCGACGACCACCAGATGTTCGCGGACATCGTCCGAAGGCACGAAGACGTCCTCTTCGTTGGCCGTTTCGGGTCCGGCGTTGTTCTGAAAATCCATCCCTTGACTCCAGAATAAAAAAAAGCCGCCATCCGGATCCTTGGGATTTAACCCAAAGGTCTGGATGGCGGCTTTGCCATCATTCACGCTTTCCGCGGCCCATCCATGGACCAAGTCAGCTATGTGAGTGGAGGACAACCCTGTCCTTCGCAGTGCAGCATAAATGAATCGCCATGAGGGTCAAGCGATTCGTAGGAGGTTTTTGCCCTTTCGCGCCGACTTGCGGCTCCCGCTCCAGGCTTTGGCGGGACATGCAAGGGCGGCGGCTCCTCTTCCGAGTGCCGCCGCCTCCCCTCCTGCAAGCTTGTCAGATACGTGCGCCGCTGTTCCAGGTCGTGCGCCACTTCGCACGAACCAGCGACACCCCAAGGAAGGCCACCACCGCGAGGCCCGCGAAGATCAGGAAACCGGGCGCGAAGCTGCCGGTGAACTGCTTGGCGATGCCCAGCGACGAGGCGAGATAGAAGCCGCCAATGCCGCCCGCCATGCCGACCAGGCCGGTCATGACGCCGATTTCCGCCTGAAAGCGCTGCGGCACCAGCTGGAACACCGAACCGTTGCCGACGCCCAGCGCCAGCATCGCGGCGACGAAGAAGCCAAGCGCGGATACCAGCGTCGGGGCATAGGACACGCCGGCCAATGCCAGCGCGGCGGCAATATAGACCATCATCAGCGCCTTGACGCCGCCGATCTTGTCAGCGAGCGCGCCGCCCATCGGACGGACCAGCGATCCGGCGAACACGCAACCGGCGGTGCAATAGCCCGCAACGATCGGGGTCAGGCCGAACTGGTCGGTGAAATAGATCGGCAGCGAGGCGGCAAGGCCGACGAAGCCGCCGAAGGTCACCGCGTAGAAGCCCATCAGCCACCAGGCATCGGCGCTCTTGAGCGGATGAAAATAGTCCTTCAGCTTCTTAGGTGCCGGCGCATTGGGCGCGTTCTTCGCCATTAGCGTATAGGCAACAAAGACGAGGGTAAGCGGAATGCAGGCAAGGCCCAGCACTGCGTTCCAGCCGAACAGCTTGGCAAGCACAGGGGCGAACAGCGACGCGAGCACGGTCCCGGAATTGCCCATGCCAGCCAGCCCCATGGCCTTGCCCTGGTGCTCCGGCGGATACCAGCGGCTTGCCAGCGGCAGCGCGATTGCGAAGCTCGCGCCGGCAAAGCCCAGGACGACGCCCAGCGCCAATGTGCCGCCGAAGCTGCTGACGCCCAGCAACCAGGCGGTGAAGAGGCCGGCGATCACGATGACCTGGCTGATCGCGCCAGCCTGCTTGCAACCGATGCGGTCGACCAGCAGGCCATTGACGACGCGCAACAGTGCGCCCGCGAGCGTGGGCACCGCGACCATCAGTCCCTTTTGCGCGGGGGTCAGACCCAGCGTCTTGGAAATGGAAGGCGCCAGCGGCCCCAACAGCACCCACACCATGAAGGCCAGGTCGAAATAGAGGAAAGACGCGATCAGCGTGGGGGAATGACCCGCCTTCCAGAAGCTGGTCTGGCCGTCCAGACCCTCGCCGCCCTTGTCGCGGTCCCAATAAGCAGTTGCCATCGTGAGGTCCTTCAATCTTGTGAAATGGACACGAAAAAAGCCGCTCTCCGGACACTCGTTCCTACGAGATCCGGCCAGCGGCTTTGCTGCGAAATTAATGGCGGGAGAGCGCGATACCAGCCCTGGACGTGCTCTTCCTGAACGCGCTTCGTCGCGCGATTCTTGCTTTATCCAACGATTCGCATCATGTTGCAAGGCACAATTTTTTGAACATCTGACGCCTTCAGAAACTGGCGAGAAAATCCTCGATCCGTTCGGGATCGAATACCCGACCATCGAAAAAACTGTCTGGCCCCAGCGTCAGTTCGCCCCGCTTCGATCCTACCGCCAGAGGAGAGGCCACGGCGCCTTCCAGTTTCATGCTGGCGCCCGGCAGCGGCACGTCACTTTCCGCAAGCGCGCGGCGAAATATGTCGGGACGAAACACCGATCCAGCCTTTGCCGCATTTTCGGCGCTATGCTCGACCATTTTCCAGCGTACCAGTTGGGAATAGATCCATAGCGCCTGGCTACGCCACGGGAAGGGCGTTGCTTCACGGGAAAAAAGCATGAAGTCAGGCATGTCGAGCGGCGGCATGTCGGCCCGCGCGACGATGCCTCCGGTCAGCGCGCGCAGGATGAGATCGGCCGGCTCGTCGACGAAATGGGGCTGCGAGAGCAGGTGGGCCAGCGACTCATGGTTGGCCGGATCGTCGCACCAGGCAGCCGACCGCACCAGCGCCCTGATGAGGGCATCGACGGTCTGCGGGTTTTCCTCCAGCCAGGGCGTGCGGAACGCCAGCACCTTTTCCACCCCGCGCCGCCATATGCGTTCGCCGATCGCCGCTGCTTCCGCCAGGCCCGCGTCGACCGCCGCGCTGCCCCAGGGTTCGCCCGCTATGAAGCCGTCTATCTCGCCCACGCGCATGGCCTCGACTGTCAGCGACGGCGGCACCACGCGCAGCAGTACGTCACGGTCCGGGTCCACCCCTGCGCTCGCCAGCCAGTAGCGCAGCATGATCGCGTGGCTGGAATAGCGATGGACGACGCCGATCACAGGCTTGCGCTTCCACAGGCCGATCGCCGCCGCAAAATCATGCGCGGTCCCCAGCGGGTCGTCCAGGCGAGCGGCGATGTCGGGGGCCAGCGCCTGCGCGAACTCCTTCGCCATTACCAGCATGTTGCCGTTGACGTTGAGCTTATATGGCGCGGCCAGAGGCGCGGCCTGCTGGCTGAGGCCCAGCGTCACGGCAACGGCCAGCGGCGCCAGCATATGCGCCGCCTGCACCTGTCCGAACACCAGCCGGTCGCGCAATGTTGCCCAGCTCGTTGTGCGGACCAGGTCGATGGAAAGGCCTTCCTCCTCCGCAAAGCCCTTGTCCCGCGCCACCGCCAGGACGGCGGAGTCGGTCAACGGCAGATAGGCGATACGCAGCGCTGTCGTCATAAACCTCCCCCGAGCAGGTCGCTGGCCGTTATCAGGGCTTGCGCGACATCGACGATCTTCTTTCCCTGGTTCATCGCGCTCGACCGCAGCAACGCATAGGCGTCCGGCTCCGACAGCCCGCGCTGGCTCATCAGGATGGATTTCGCGCGGTCGACGATCTTGCGGTCGGACAGCGCGGTGCGCGCCTCGTCCAGTTCCGTCTGCAGCCGGGCGAAGGCATTGAAGCGTCGGACCGCCAGTTCCAGGACCGGCTTCACCCGCTCCTTGCGCAGCCCGTCGACCACATAGGCCGACACGCCCGCGTCGATGGCCGCGCCGATCATGGCTTCGTCGGACTGGTCGACGAACATCGCGATCGGCCGGGCGAGCGCGCGGCTGACCGACAGCATTTCTTCCAGCGTGTCGCGGCTGGGACTGCCCAGGTCCATCAGCACGACATCGGGCGCCATGCGTTCCAGCCGCGCAACGAAACCGCCGCGCGGCGGAACGATATGAATGTCGTCATAGCCCGCCTCGCGCAGCCCTTCTTCGAGCACCGTCGCGCGCAAGCCACTGTCGTCGATGATGACGATTCGCATAGACCCACCTTTTCGAGCCATTCAGTGACCGCGATGCTGCGCCGCGTCAATCGGCGGCGCGCATCATTGATCAGTGCGCGGCCGAAACATCGACCTTGGCGCGGGGGCGAGGGGCAAGCCAGACAAGGACCGCCGCGACCAGGAGCACCGCCGTCGCCGCGTAGAAGGTATGGTCCATCGACACGACCATGGCCTGCTGCTCCACCAGGTCGGACAGCATCTGCCGGCCCTGGTCTGGCGAAAGCCCCGTTCCGGTCAACGACGATAGCGCGTCCGGCGGGAGCGCGGAGACGATTTCGCTACGGGCGGTGCGCTCGCCATTGCTCCAGCCGGTCAGCACCAGCGAGGTCGCGATCGCGATCGCCATGGTACGCAGGAAATTCTGCATCCCCGCCGCCGACGCCGTCTCTTCCGGGCGAACCGACGAAAGCGTCAGCGTGGTGAGGGGGATCATCAGGAACGACATGGCGAAACCCTGCACGATCTGGGGCGTTGCCAGAGTCCAGAAATCCGCCGTGCTCGTCCATCGCGCGCGGGCCAGCGTCGCCATGCCAAGCCACAACGCCCCGCCCGAAATCATGAAGCGCACGTCCACCTTGGTCATCAGGCGCGCCGCCAGGGCCGCGGTGGTGATCGCCGTGATGGAGGTGAAGGCGGTGACGAGCCCCGCCTGCTGCGCGGTGTAGCCCATGGATATTTGCAGCCATTGCGGGATCATTACGATGCCCGCGAAATAAGCGCCGAAGCACAAGGCCAGCGTCAGCACGCCCGACGTGAAGCCGATGTGCCGGAACACCTTCAGGTCCACGATCGGATGTTCTTCGGTCAGTTCCCAGATCAGGAATACGCAAAAGCCGATGCCTGCCATGACGGCCAGCGCCAGGATCATGGGATCGGCAAGCCAGTCATGGTCGCGGCCAAGATCCAGAACGACCTGGAGGCAGCCGATCCAGAAGATCAGCAAGCCCAGTCCAACGAAATCGATGGGCAGCTTGCGCCTTTCCGTTTCGACCGGCCGCAGCAGCGTCAGCGCGGCGAAGATGCACAGGACGGCGATCGGCAGGTTGATGAAGAAGATCCAGTGCCAGCTCCAGCTGTCGGAGATATAACCGCCCACGATCGGCCCCGCCGCGGGGCCAAGCATCGTCGTCATCGCCCAAAGGCCCATCATCCGGCCCCGCTGTTCGGGGGGGAAGATACGGATCATCAGCGTCTGCGACATCGGCATGATCGGGCCGCCGCACAGTCCCTGGCCGACCCGACATACCACGATCATCCCCAGCGTCATCGACAGGCCGCACAGCAGCGAGAAGACGCCGAAGCCCATCATGGCCATCGTGAAGACGCGCACCGCGCCAAAGCGCTGAGCGAGCCAGCCCGTAAGCGGGACGCCAATCGCTTCGGCTACCGCGTAGGACGTGATGATCCAGGTGCCCTGGTCGGGCGAAATGCCCATGTTGCCGGCGATGTGCGGCACCGACACATTCGCGATGGTCAGGTCCAGCACCACCATCAAGTTGCTGAGCGCCAGCACCATCGCCGCCAGCAGCCGCTGGCGTGGCGTGAGAAAGGAATAGTCGTTTGCCGGCGCGGTCACGAAAGGTTCCTTACTTGGTGCGGTCGATCTGCCCTGCCATCGACAGCCCGACGCGCAAGCGATGCACGGCCTGCAATGCCGGGCGACTCACAGGCATGTTCAGTGAGTGGGCATGAGGGCATGCCTTGCGCTCGGCCCTCCACCTTGTCAATCAAAACATGTACGATACAGTACGGTAATAATGAGGGAATTTCAGACGCCTGCAAACTGCCGACGCCAAGCGCATCGTCGATGCCCGTCACCCCGGGGCCTGTCCAGATACTTGATACGCCCGGCGCAGTGGCCGACATCACATCACATCACCTCACGACCAACCTGTTGCTCCAGGTCAGCAGCGATGCAACGACCAGCCTGTGCCGGCTGGCGCAGCTGCGCGCCCGACCCGTGACATAAACAGGGTCAAGAGCGCGTTAACCATTTCTTTGCGCCCTGCTCCTATGGTCAAGGGTGCAGGAGATGAATGCCATGCAGTTTTTCAAGGCCCCCATTGTCCGGCGCGTCGAACGCGATGAGACGACCGAAGCATCGCGTCCCCTTCGGCGGCGGCGCATTCTGCTGGTGGACGAGGACCCGACTGCGCGCGCGGTGATGGCGCGGCGCCTGTCGCACCTCCATTATGACGTCGCCGTGGCCGAAAACGGGTTCGTCGCGCTCAACCGGGTGCTGTCCCGCTCTTTCGACATCATCCTGATCGATATGGGCATGACGACATTGCCCGGCATCGCCACGATGAAGAAAATTCGCGCCGCCGGGCTCGCTGGCCAGGCGAGCTTCGTCATGATCACCGGGCGGCAGGATAGTTCCGCCCAGATCGAAGCGCTTGAGGCAGGCGCTGACGACCATATCGCCAAGCCCTTCGACTTCGACGTGCTGGACGCGCGGCTGCGTCACCTGTGCGTGCGGGCGGAAGAACTGGGCACGCTGGCGCGGCACAATGCCGAACTCGACGCCCGCATCGCCCGTCGGGCGGTGGAACTGGGCGAAACGCGCGAGGCGATGAGGGAGATGCAGGCCGACCGGGCGCGACTTGTATCCTCGATCCAGGCGCTCAATGAGGAAATCGCCCGTCTGAGCACCGGACGGCACTGACGGCCGCGGCGGTTCAGTGTCGCAGCCAGTGCGTCGCGGCAAACCAGCCGCTGATCGCGGCGGCAATCGCCGCGCACACTCCGACCACGCCCCAGAAGGCCCAGGGTTCGTGGGCATAAGGAATGCCGTCGACATTCATACCCAGTAAGCCGGTCAGGAAGGTAAGCGGCAGGAAGACCAGCGCCACGACCGAGATGATGAGCGCCTGGCGGTTCATATGCTCCGCGCGCAGGTCGGTCAGTTCCTCGTGCGCCAGCGCCGATCGTTCGCGCACCGCTTCCAGTTCTTCCGCCATGCGCGCACAGCGATCGGCCGCTTCCTGCAAATGCAGCCGGTCTTCGGGTTCCAGCCAGGCGACGTCTGCGGTGGACAAGCGCTCCAGCGCCTGGCGCTGCGGCGCGATGAAGCGGCGATAGCCAATCGCGGTGGCGCGGATTTCCGAAACCTGATGGCGCACTTCGGCCGGAGCGAGGCCGATCAGCGCGCTTTCGATTTCGTCCAGATCGTCGCCCAGTTCCGCGATCTCGGGATCAAGCGCCTCGGTGATCTCCTGCGCGAGCGCGGCAATCAGGTCGCCCGGATCGCGGATTTCTCCGGCGAGCATGCGAAGGATGACGGGTTCCAGCGCGGCGAGCGGGCGGTAGCTGACCGAAATCACCCGCGCATGTTCCGCCCACAGGCGGATGGACACCAGCGGATCGCCGCCGCCATCCTCGACCGACCCCAGTCCCCGCAGGTTCACAAGTGCGCCATGGGCCATCAATGTGCAGCGCGGACGGGTTTCCTGCGCCAGCAGGGCGGACAGCGCCGCCTGCGGCATATCGTCGCAGCGCGCGGCGACCATATGGGCATCTTCCCGCCAGCCATCGGCATGAACCCAGTTGAACGCCGCGCGATCGGCCTGCGCATAAAATTCCTCTAGCGAAATCTCCCGCGTCCGGTGCCCATCATTGGTGAACACCCGGCTCATCGCGGCATCTCCAGCCAGAGCGACAGCCCCTCCCCCGGTTCCTTTGGCGGAGTCGCGGCGGGAATGCGCGCCGCATCGGCCCGCGCCCGGTCCAGAATGATAGCGGGCACACCCGGCGCGTGATAGACCCGGTCGGCCTCGCCCAGCAGCCGCGCCGCCCGCAGGGTCAGATCGTCCGGATCGCCCGACAGAAGCCCGATCGTCACCAGCCGGGAGGGGGCCATATCGCCCTGCTCCGACAGCCAGCGCGGCACGGCGTCCGGCGCGGCATCGGTGAGGGGGTCGATCGGTCCACCCGGCGCCAGCCCCGCGTCGATGGCGCGGCGGCGCGCGGCGGGATCGGGCCACCTTGCCCTGATTGCCTGGCGCGCGTCCCGCAAGGCGGTAGCAAGCTCGCCCAGCCGCTGCGGCAACAGCGCCTCCAGCCGCTGCCGCAGCGCCTTGGCGAGCCCTGCCGACGCGCCGCCCGTGCCGATCGCGATCAACAACGGGTTGCGATCGATGATCGCGGGCAGGGTGAAATCGCACAGCTCGGGCCGGTCAGTCGCATTCACCAGCACGCCGCGCGCCCGCAATCGAGCGACCGTTGCCTCGTTTCCATCGGCGACGATGGCCAGTGCGGCGGCGTCATCCTCGCCCACGATCCGGGCACCGGCCCGCTCCAGCAGGCGCCGCTTGGCCTCTGCCGCCTCGCCCGTGCCGGTCAGGATGACCGGCCGGCCCGCCACCGTCAGAAAGACGGGCAGGCTCTGCATCAGTCGCGCACCCAATCCGGGATGATATCACCCTCGATCAGCGCCTCGATCGGTGGGCGGGCGCGGACAAGCGCCCATTGGTCGCCGGACACCAGCACTTCGGGCGTCAGCGGGCGACTGTTGTAGGTGCCGGCCATCGTCGCGCCATAGGCGCCTGCGGTCATGAAGGCCAGCAGGTCGCCCGCCTGCACCAGGTCCATGTCGCGATGCATGGCAAAGGTGTCGCCGGTCTCGCACACCGGACCCACGACATTGGCCGTCGCGCGCTGGCCCACCGGATGCACCGCGCGGATATCATGCCAGGCATCGTAGAGGCTGGGCCGCATCAGGTCGTTCATCGCCGCGTCGACAATGACGAACGGCGCCTGTGCGCCCTGCTTCACCCGTATCACGCGCGACAGCAGCGCCCCTGCATTGCCGACGATGACCCGCCCTGGCTCGAACATCAGCCGCACGTCCCAGCCCTGCGTCACCTGGGTCACCATCTCGCCATATGCCGCGGGCAGCGGGGGGATCGGCATCGACGGGTCATAAGGCACGCCCAGGCCACCGCCCAGATCCGCCGTGCGGATGGCGTGCCCTGCCGCGCGAAGCTGCTCGATCAGCACGCCCACCTTGGTAAAGGCGGACTTCAGCGGGGTCAGGTCCGTCAACTGGCTGCCGATATGGACGGCCACGCCCTGCACATCGAGGCCCGGCAGGTCCCGCGCGACGGCATAGCTTTCCAGCGCATGAGTGTAGGGAATGCCGAACTTGTTTTCCGATTTGCCGGTCGAAATCTTCGCATGGGTGCCGGCATCGACATCGGGATTGATGCGGTAGGCGACCGGCGCCTTCTTGCCCAAGCCGAGCGCAACCTGCGAGAGCATTTCGGCTTCCGGCTCGCTTTCCAGGTTGAACTGGTAGATGCCATGTTCCAGTGCCAGGCGCATCTCGTCCGCGGTCTTGCCGACCCCCGAAAAGACGATCCGCTCTGCCGGAATGCCCGCAGCGATGGCGCGCAGCAGTTCACCGCCCGACACCACATCCGCCCCCAGGCCGAGCTTCGCCAGCGTCGCCAGCACGGCGCCATTCGGGTTGGCCTTCACCGCGAAGGCGATCAGCGGGTTCTCGAGCTTCGCCAGCGCATCGCGGAAAACGGTGACGTGGCGCGCCAGCGTCGCTGTGGAATAGATATAGACAGGGGTGCCGACCGCATCCGCGATCTCCACCATGGGCACCTGCTCCACATGCATGGCGCCGTTCACATAGTCGAAATGGTCCAAGGGTCTTGTGTCCTAGCGAGGCTTGTCGAGGCTGCTTTCAGGCGGCAGGTCGAACGGATCTTCCTTGCGCTCATGCGACTGCGTCAGCAGTTCGACGCTGCGCTCCGGCCGCGCCTGTATCGAAGGCGTCATCAATTGCTGGGCCGTCGGCGCGGCGGAAGCCCCTATCGGCACCGCGGGCAGCTTCTGCCCCGGAACGGGCTTCAACGGCTGCCGCCCGCCACAGCCGGCCAGAACCAGCGTCAGCACCGCCAGCGCCAGTCCCTTCGTTCCGCCGATCCTCATGCCTCACTGTCCTTCCGCGCCGCCGCGATACGCGCCCGCACCTGATCGGGTGCAGTGCCGCCATGGCTCTTGCGGCTGGCGACCGATGCATCGACCGTCAGCACCGCATAGATGCGCTCGTCGATGCGCGGATCAATAGCCTTGAGCGTGTCGATCGACAGTTTGGCAAGCGGCGTGCCCGCGCTTTCCGCCGCCGCGACCGCGCGGCCGGTGATGTGATGCGCCTCGCGGAACGGCACATTGGCCTCGCGCACCAACCAGTCGGCCAGGTCAGTGGCGGTCGCAAACCCGCTCTCGGCGAGCGCGCGCATCCGGTCGGTGCGGAACGTCACGGTCTCGATCATGCCGGTCATGGCGGCAATCGACAGTCCGATCAGGTCGTGCGCTTCGAATACCGGCGGCTTGTCGTCCTGCATGTCCTTCGAATAGGCGAGCGGCAGCCCCTTCATCGTCACGCAGAGCGCGTTCATGCAGCCCATGATCCGCCCCGCATGGCCACGCACCAGTTCGGCGGCGTCGGGGTTGCGCTTCTGCGGCATGATCGAGCTGCCGGTCGAATAGGCGTCGGGCAGCTTGACGAAGCCGAAGGGCTGGCTCGCCCAGATGATGAACTCCTCCGCCAGCCGCGACAGGTGCAGCGCCAGCTGGGTCGCCGCCATCAGATAGTCGAGCGCGAAGTCCCGGTCGCTGACGCTGTCGAGGCTGTTGTCGGTCGGCTTGGCAAAACCCAGCGCCGCCGCCGTCGCCTGCCGGTCGATCGGAAAGCCCGTCCCCGCCAGCGCCGCCGCGCCCAGCGGACATTCGTCAAGCCGCGCGCGGGCGTCTGCGAAGCGGCTGCGGTCGCGCCGGATCATCTCGTTATACGCCATCAGGTGATGGCCGAGCGTTACCGGCTGTGCCGACTGAAGATGGGTAAAGCCCGGCATCACCGCGTCGGCATGCTCCTCGGCGCGGGCAAGCAGGGCCTGCTGAAACCGCGCCAGACCGGCCTCCACCTCGTCGATCGCATCGCGCACCCAAAGGCGGAAATCCGTCGCCACCTGGTCGTTGCGCGAGCGCGCCGTGTGCAACCGCCCGGCCACCGGTCCGATCAGTTCCGCCAGACGCGATTCCGTGACCATGTGAATATCTTCAAGGTCCAGGTTCACCGGCACGCCGTTGGCTTCATATTCGGCGGCGATCGTGTCGAGGCCCGCGCTGATGGCCCGCGCGTCCTCGTCGCTGACGATGCCTTGCTTCGCGAGCATGGCGACATGCGCCTTGGACCCGGCGATATCCTGTTTCCACAATCGCTTGTCGAACGGGATGGAGGCATTTATCTCGCGCATAACCGAAGCCGGGCCCGCTGCGAAGCGCCCGCCCCACATGCTGTTGGAGCCGTCCCCCGTGCGTACTTCCCCGTCACGATCAACTTTGCCCTGCGTAATGACACTGCTCCTGCTGGCTGGCCTCGCCGCGTGCGATAGGCAATCACCGCCTCCGGGGCAAGGTCAAGCAAATAGCAGCGCTCAAGCCCCCGCGGCCAGCGGCGAGGCCAAGACGCCACCCGCCAGCGGGAAGGGCACGTTCAGCTACACGCTCGACCGATCCAGGGTCGGCACCCCTGCCCCCGATTTCTCCTTTGCCGGGCCGGATGGCCAGGATGTGACGCTCAAGGATTTCGCGGGCAAGCCGGTGCTGGTGAATCTCTGGGCGACCTGGTGCGCGCCCTGCGTTGCGGAAATGCCGACGCTCGACGCGGTGGCGCAGGCCTATGGCGCAAAAGGCCTCGCCGTCCTCACCATATCGCAGGACAGCCAGGGGGAAAGCGTGGTCGGGCCCTTCTTCAAAAAGCACAGGCTGGCGCATCTCAAGGGCTGGATCGACCCGGAAAACCAGTTCGGCTTCCACTATGCCACCGGCATGCTGCCGACCACCCTCCTCTATGATCGCGACGGCAAGGAGGTCGCGCGCGTGATCGGCGCGATGGACTGGAACAGCAGGGAAGGCCGCGACTTGATCGAAACGGCGCTGGGCTCCTGAAGGGCTCGTTCCCCAGCGTCCCCGGCGCCGCAGCCGGCTTTGCAATAACGAATGGCCCCATAACGAATGGCGGCGCGACATCCTCCATGCCACCGGCATGCAAAATGCGCAGCCACCTTGCAACATTCTCAATTGCGGCTGCAAGGATAGAATAGTATTATCTTGCGCCATCAAACTAAATATTCAAAAAAGAATAACAAAATTGTAATTTTTTGTGCACCGCAATAGGGGCTTCCTCGTAAATCTTCGTCTCACCCTCTGTAACGATAATGCAAAGCAGGGGGTAATAGATGACACGAATATCAGCTCTTCGACTTTCTCTCATTCTAGCTACTTCCTGGTCCGCCTCGGCGATCGCACAGGACGCGCCGCAAGCGGGCGAAGGCGACGCGATCATCGTCACCGGGACGCGCGCGGTGGGCATGCAGGCTGCCGAAGCCGCAGCGCCCGTCCAGGTGCTGGGCGAGGAAGCGATCAGCCATGTCGGTCAGCCCAATCTCAACCAGGTGCTGACCCAGATCGTCCCCAGCTTCACCGCGCAGACGCAGGGCACCGACCTGTCCAGCTTCTCCCTCTCCGCCCGGCTACGCGGTCTCAGCCCCAATCACACGCTGGTGCTGGTCAACGGCAAGCGCCGCCACGGCAACGGCATCCTTCAGGTCATCGCGGGCGCGTTCCAAGGATCGGCCGCGCCCAGCATCGATCTCATCCCGCCGGACTCCGTCGCCCGCGTCGAAGTGCTCCAGGAAGGCGCAGCGGCCGTCTATGGCACGGACGCGATCGCCGGCGTCATCAACTTCATCCTCAAGGACCAGGACGAAGGCGGCACGTTCAAGGTCACCGGCGGCCAATATTACGACAGCGAGGGCGAACTGTTCTCCGCCTCGGGCAATGTCGGCTTCAAGCTTGGCGAGGACGGGTTCTTCAATCTCACCCTCTTCCACCGGCGGCAGGATTACACGACGGTCGGCACCGGCCAGGTGCAGATCACCAAACCGGACGGCACCCTGCAACCCAATGTTCCGGCGCAATGGGCGAATCTGGCGGGCGATGCGCTTTCCGGCATCAATGGCGGCCAGCCCAAGACCTACCTGACCGAAGCCTTCTACAATATGGGCTATGATTTCGGCGGCATAGAATTGTACAGTTTCGGCGACTATGCTCATCGCGTCGGCTACGCCAAGCAAGGGTACCGCCACCCCAAGCGCATCTGCTATGAGGCGGGCAATCTGAGCGGCTCGATCACCTCCACCGCCTACAACCCCTCGATCTGCTACGGCAACACCGGCGTCGTCGGAATGGTGCCGCTACAGCATGTGATCGAGGACGAATATAGCTTCACCATCGGCGGCAAGGGCGAGTTCGGCGCGGGCTGGAACTACGACATCAGCACGACCTACGGCCGTCAGAAGGACGACATCTGGACCGAAGGATCGGCGCATCGCGAATTGTGGCAGGAAAGCTATGCCGCCTCGCTCGCGGGCATCGGCGTGCCCAATACGCCCGACAAGGCCTATGACGGCGGTTTCCGCCTGAGCCAGACCACGGTGACCGCGGACATCCGCAAGGAATTCGATATCGGCATGGCGTCACCGCTGACCTTCGCCTTCGGTGGCGAATATCGCCGCGACACCTATGAAATCGTACAGGGCGACTTCGCGTCGACATACAAGACGGGCGTTCAATCCTTCCCCGGATACAAGGCATCCGACGCGGGCAGCTACGCGCGCAGTTCCAAGGCCGGCTACATCAACTTCATTGCCGAACCGCTGGAAGGCTGGACCGTCGACGTGGCGGGCCGCTATGAGGATTATACCGACTTCGGCGACACCACGATCGGCAAGATCACGAGCCGATATGATTTCTCGCCCGCTTTCGCTATCCGTGGCACGGCGAGCACCGGCTTCCGTGCTCCCACGCTCGCTGAACAGAAATATTCGACGATCAGCGTAGGCCCGACCAGCGCGGTGGCCCAGCTTCCGGCCGGCACAGCCGCCGCCCTGCTGCTCGGCTTCCCCTCGCTGAAGCCGGAAAAGTCCACCAACCTGTCGGGCGGCGTCGTCCTGCGTCCGATCCCCAAGCTCGCCATCACGGTGGACGGCTATTATATCAAGATCAGGGACCGCATCGCCGGAACCGCCCCACGCTATGCCGTGCAGGGTGGCGTGACACAGCCGGGCGGCGCAGCGATCTTCAACGCGCTGGCCGCCGCAGGAATCGTCCTTGACCCGGCGCTTCCGAATGTCGGCGCGGCGAGCTTTACCAACGGCATCGATACCCGGACCTGGGGCATCGACTTCTCCGCCTCCTATCCGGTCATGCTCGATTTCGGAAAGCTCGACCTGTCGCTCAACGCCAACTACAACAAGACGAAGATCACCAAGAACAGGATACCGGCGGTCTTCAGCGCGATTTCGGAAAGCTATATCGAGGGCGCCTCGCCGGACTATAAGGTCGTCGCCGGCATTCTCTTCAGCAGCGGCCGGTTCAAGCTCAACGCGCGCGAAACCTTCTACGGCAAGACCAGCGTGTTGGTGACACCGCAGATATCCTGTTCGACGCTGACGACGGCGGGCCAGCCCTGTTCCTATGACGGGGTGGTCAAGGCGGCGGCCATCACCGACCTGGAGGCCAGCTATGACTTCACGGACTTCGTGACCTTCTCGATCGGCGCCAACAATCTGTTCGACAAGCGGCCGGACGTGCCCGCCCTGCTGCAAGGCCTCACAATTCCCCCGGGCACCTCACCCTTCGTCAACGGCTCGGGCGCTTACAACAGCTATTATAACCACGGACCTTACGGGACTTCGGGCGGCTATTATTACGCCCGCATCGAATTCAAATTCTGAACTTTCATCGCGTCGCAGGAAGGTCGGTCCGGCATAGCCCGGGCCGGCCTTTTCCCTTTGTTCGGGAGCGACTATTCGGCCCGCAGCCTGCGCGCCTCGCGCGCGACCAGCACCGGCACGCCATCGCGCACCGGATAGGCCAGGCCTGCCGCCTCCGACACCAGTTCCGACCGCTCGGCATCCCAACGCAGCGGCGTGCGCGTAACCGGGCAGACGAGCTTCGCCAGCAGCCAGGGATCCAGCGCCGCGTTCATTGCAGAGTCGCGCCGCCATCGCGCTCGGCGCGGCCGACAATCTGCATCAACTGGATGATCCGCTCCGACCGCTCATTCAGCGTATCGGCCTCCAACAGCGTCTGCTTGGCGGCTGGATCGAACGGCACGACTTGGGCGATACCGTTCACCAGCGCCATGTCGTCGAGCCGCGACACGGCAGTCCAGTCCACCACATAGCCCAGCATTTCGGCGAAGCGCCGCGATTCCTGCTCCAGCGCCGCCCGCTCCACGGCGGAAAGTATCTCATCCCCCGGCGCCTGCTCGACATCGGCTTCGATCTGGCGAAACGGCGTCGCCACATCCAGTTCACGGACCACGCGGAAACGGGCCAGCCCCTTGAGCAATATGTTGAAACGCCCGTCCTCCAGCGCCTCGATATGCGCGATATGGCCAAGGCAGCCCATATCGAACAGCGCCGGCCGGGGGCCCTCTGCGCGCGGCTGGATCATGCCGATGCGCCGATCGCGCGCCATCGCGTCGTGGATCAGCGCCTGGTAGCGCGGCTCGAAGATATGGAGCGGCAGCTCCATTCCCGGCAGGAGCAGCGCGCCCGAAAGCGGAAAGATGGACACGCGCGCGCTGTTCACGGGAAGGACGCCCGGTTCAGGAAAAGAGGATCTGCGACAGCCTGCGCCGCTGCGCCGCCACCCACGGATCCTCAAGGCCGGTCGCCTCGAACAATTTCAGCAGCTGGGCACGCGCCGCACCGTCATTCCAGGCGCGATCGCGCCGGACGATCTCCAGCAGTTCTTCGGCGGCACGGTCGCGGTCGCCATTCGCCATCAACCCGCCGGCCAGTTCGAACCGCGCTTCATGATCGTCGGGATCGGCCGTAACCTTCGCCTCGACGCCCGAAAGGTCGGACACCGGCCTTGCGTCGCGGGCCAGGGCGATGGCCGCGTGGGCGCGATCGACCGCCTGGTCCTTCGCCACATCCGCCGGCAGCGCGGCCAACACCGCCTCGGCCTCGTCCAGTCGCGCCAGGGCCACCAGGGCGCGCGCGCGGCCTGCGGCCACATCGGCATTGTCAGGGACCAGATCGGCGATCTGCTCGAACACCGACAGGGCACGCTCATGCTCGCCGCCGACCAGCAATTCCTCGCCCATCGCGATCAGCGGCGCGATCTCCTCCAGCTGTGCCTTTTCATCCGACTCGATCGGCAGTTGCGCCAGCAGCTGGTCCAGATATTGCTTCAGTTGCCCTTCGGTGCGGGCCTGGCTGATGTCGGCGACGGGCTGGCCCTGGAAAACGGCGTAAACCGTCGGGATGGACTGCACGCGGAACTGGGCCGCTATGAACTTGTCCTCATCGACATTGATCTTGACCAGCTTGACACCCTTGGCCGCATAGTCGGCGCAGACCTTCTCGATCACCGGGGCAAGCTGCTTGCAGGGGCCGCACCATTCCGCCCAGAAATCGACGATGACCAGCTGGGTGCGCGACGGCTCCACCACATCGCGGCGGAATTTCTCCACCGCCGCCTTGTCAGCCTCGCTCATTCCAAGGGTCGCCACGCTTTCTGTCTCCTGTTTGCCTGCGGTTGGGTGCCGCCTCCATACAGCCTCTTATGTGGGGCGTCACCCTACCGGCACAAGGTCAGAAGGTATAGCCGACCCCGACCGCGCCTATCCACTGGTTCTTCGATCCCGCGATGCTCACGATGGGCGAATCCGCATAATCGCCCAGCAGGCGCGAATAGCCTCCCAGCGCGAACAGCGCCCAGCCCCGGCGCAGGTCGCCAGACAGCGACACGCCGCCGGTCAGGTTGGCGCTGACCTTCTTGAAGCCGGCCCCCTCACCCGCCCGGCTGTAGACCGGCAGGCCCGAAGCGGCCGCGCCCGCCGCGTCGATGTCGTAATAATAATGGCCATATTTCTTGCCGACATATTCGGCCGACAGGCCCAGTCCGACGAAACTGCGCGTCGACAGCGGCGTCGCATATTCGATCGCAGGCGTTATGACATAGCTTCCATGGCCGCCCGCCACCTCCTTGGCGACGGCCACGCGCGCGGACAGATTATCATAGGCGCTGGTGAACACCCCCGTCTTGCCCAGCCCGATGAAGCCGCCGACCTCGACACCGACGTCGCGCTTGCCCAGCGCGCGCACGGCGTCATCCTTGATCGCCTTGCGGCTCGACCGATCCAGACGCGCATTCACCATCGGCCCCAGTTCAAAATCCAGGCCGTCGTCGTCGCGATTGGGAATGGCGTCCAGGTAGAGCGACGGCCCGCGTGTCCAGAATGCGAAATCGTGGACCTTGCCGCGCAGCTGCGGAACGGGGATGACGCGGTAATCGTCCGATCCCTCATAACTGGGGATGACTGCCGCGCCGACGCCCACGGTCAGGCTGCTGTGATTATCCTCCTGCGCCTTCGCGTCAGGAGCGGAACCGAGCGTAAGGAGGGCAAGCCCTGCCATCAGAATGTGACGATGATCCATAAATCCCCTGTTTTTTCACCATATTGGTCAGCACCCTAGAATGTTTCGCTGCCAATGCGGTTCCGCAGGGGATCAAAGGAAATACCGGACCTTCACATCCTGCCGCACTGGCGCGGCGCCGATCGCGAACTGCGCGGATCGAAAACTCGGCGCGCCGAAGCGGATCGTGGGGTTTCGCGAAAAACCGACGCCTTCGCGCGGAATGCCGGCAAAAGTGTCCAGCTTGCCATTGCCATTCTCGTCATGGATGATGGCGATCGCATATTCGCCCGGCGCCATGGCGCCCAGCGCGATCGCGCCCGATCCGGCCGGAACGGCGAAATGCCGCCTGTCCGGATCGCTGGTGCAATCGGGGAAATAGCGCGGCTGCCGCGTGACGCAGATCAGGATATTGCCCCTGGTCGACCGCAGGCCTTCGACGCCCATGCTGAGTGGCTGGTTGGAGTCGGATGCCGCCCCGACCAGCCCGACCATCACAGCCGGCAGCGCCAGCCACCCTCGTTTCATGCCCGCGCCCTTCCGCACTTGCCCAGCCCTCCATCCGTGCCGCACAGCCTGTCCCAGATGCGGAAATAAAGGCCGTAATTACAGGCATAAAGATCATGGTGCCGCTGGTGGTGACTGGCGGTGATCAGCCAGCGTCCGGCCGGCCCCTGCACCAGCCAGCGAGGGAACATTTCCCACCCCATATGATTGGTGACGCCCATCACCGTCATGATGGTCAGCACGGTCGCCAGCGCCGCGACATGGATGGGGATCAGCAACGTCAGCGCGGGGATGACCACGGCCCCCGTCAGCGCCTCCCACGGATGAAAGCTCATCGCAGCCCAGGCCGTGGGCGGCCGGCTCGCATGATGAACGGCGTGGGCGACCCGAAACAGGCGCGGCTGGTGCATCCAGCGATGCGTCCAGTAGAACCAGGCATCGTGCGCGAGGAGATACAGCAGCACCGACAGCGGCAGATACCAGAGCGGCCAGGCCTGCACGTCGCTGTAGATGCGTGTCCATCCGCGCGCCTGCCAGCCCCAGGCGACGATCCCCGCCGGCACGCCATAGATCAGCGCGGATGCGATGGACCAGCCGATCTCCCGCCGGATCTGCCGGTCCAGCCCCCGGTAAAGTCCCGGCTCGCGAACATGCGTGATGAGGGCAAAGCCGCCGCTGCTCAGCACATAGCGCATGGCGACGATGGCGCTCATGGCCAGGGCGGAAAGGAGGATCGCGACAGCCATCTTCCACCGACTATAGGGCCGAGCTTGCGCCCCGTCACCCTCTCAACCTCTTAAGCCACATCAGGTTCGTGGCCGCGCCTGGCGATAGCTGCCCAGCATCCGCACCCATTTGCTGTGAAATTCCAGCTCCGCGAGCGCCCGGTCGACCGCCGGATCGCCCGGCATTCCTTCTATGTCGCAGAAAAATTCGGTCGCCGCGAAGCTGGCGCCGCGCTGATAGCTTTCCAGCTTCGTCATGTTGACGCCGTTGGTCGCGAAACCGCCCATCGCCTTGTACAGCGCGGCCGGGACATTCTTCACCTCGAACAGGAATGTCGTCATCACCGGCCCGACGCCAGGCTCTGGCATGGCCGGTTCGCGCGCGAGCACCAGGAAGCGGGTCATATTGTCGTCGCTATCCTCGATATTCTCCGCCACCATCTGCAGGCCATAGAGTTCTGCCGCCAGATAGGGCGCGACCGCACCCTCGCCGGGGTTGCGCGATTCGGCCACCAGCGCCGCCGCGCCGGCCGTATCGGCATAGGCGACAGGCTGGATGCCCCTTTCGCGCAGATAATGGCGGCACTGCCCCAGCGCCTGCGGATGGCTGATGGCGCTTTTGACCGGCGTCATGTCGACCGCCATCAGGCAGTGGCGGATGCGCAGGAAATATTCGTCGATGATGTGCAGCCCCGATTCGGGCAGCAGGAAATGCATGTCGGCGACCCGGCCGTGCAGGCTGTTTTCGATCGGGATGATGGCGCGCGCGGCCTGGCCGCCGCGCACGGCATCGATCGCATCCTCAAAGGCAAAACAGGGCAGCGGCACGCAATCGGGCGCATAGCCGAGCGCGGCCAGATGCGAATTGGCGCCGGGCGCGCCCTGATAGGCGACGGCGCGCGCCGGATCGGCGGCCGCCTGGGCGACCAGTTCCGCGACGATCGCACGGGCGGGGGCGGGATAGTTTTCCATGGATGGCAGCGCGCTTAGGCACTCCTTCGCGCGCGCGCAAGCGCGACAGCGGCCCGGATCGGGCAAAAGCCGGCTCCAGGCCGTTCAACCAAGCTTGCGCGTTCGCTCTTGCGCCATTATGGCAGCGCGCTAGAGGGGGCGCGGAAATCAAGCCGCCAGAACAGAAATTCAAGGGAATCCAAGCGAAATGGGTGATCGTTTCAACACCGTTGCCGGCTGGGCGCTGTTTGCGGGGATCATTGCGCTGGGTGGCGGCATCGTCAGCTCCAAATATTTCCATTCCGAACGACCCGAAAAAATGGGCTATGCGATCGAGGGCGTCGAAGCCGAAGGCACGGGCGCCGCTGCCGCCGGCCCCGGCCTCAACACGCTGCTTGCCAAGGCCGACGTGGCGGCGGGCGAAAAGGTGTTCGCCAAGTGCGCCGCCTGCCACACCGCGAACCAGGGCGGCGCGAATGGCATCGGCCCCAATCTCTACGCCACCGTCGGCGAAGCGGTCGGCCAGGGCAAGGGTGGGTTCGCCTTCTCTGATGCGCTCAAGAGCAAGGGCGGCAACTGGACCTTCGAAAATCTCGATCACTGGCTGACCAGCCCGCGTGAATTCGCGCCGGGCACCAAGATGACCTTCGCGGGCCTTGGCAATCCCGTTGATCGCGCGAACGTGATCGCATGGCTCAACAAGCAAGGGTCGAACCTGCCGCTCCCCGCCGCCGATGCCGCGCCGGCCGCCGGCAACGCTTCGGCCGCCCCAGCCGCCGCCGCGGGCAACGCCACCAACGCAGCGGAAGGCGCCGCGGGCAAGGCACCCGCCAGCGCAGCCCCTGCCGCCGGCAAATAAGCTCAAGGCCTTCCAGCCTCATGAAGGGCGCGGCGACGATCGCCGCGCCCTTTTCATTTGCCCCACACCCCCTCGCGGAGCGCATCCGGCCCAACAAGAGATCAGCGCGACCGGCGGCAATGGGGTGGTTAGGCGACTGGCGGCTTTGCGCCGCGATCAGATCAAACCGGCCATCGCTAACGTCTGCGAAATTCAACAGTCATCCGTCTGCCCGACAGATTAATTGTCGTTGGCGTCGGACTACCATCAAGGCGGAGCTTCAAAGCGCTTTTCTTCCTGTCGATACCTACCCGATTTGCATCTGACACACCGACGTAAACGGCGGGCAGAACATATCGCCCAACTTTGTCGTGTTCGACCACATAGCTAACCATCTGCTTCTGCAAGGACATTTGCCCGCTTTGCAATTTTAGGGAGCCACAGCAGGCGCTCACGTAAATGCCGTCGGCTGACCCGATTGGCTCGCGAGGCGGGAAGACCGCCCAATATCCGAGCAAAGCCACAAAGAACGCAGGAATGAGAACGATACGGACGAGGGTGGCGTTATTCACCACTGCATTATCAGCCAAATTTCATGACAGAGCAACGTCCGGTATCTGGACTTCGTGCCGACGCTCTCAACGGCCGGAAATGGTCGCTTTTAGATCCCCGGCATGTCCGCTTAACTTCCCCGGCGCAGCCCTCTTACCGCACGATCCTCACCCAGTTCGATCACCAGATCCGCCCTGCCCGGCATTTCGGCCAGGATATGCCGCGTCAGCCGCTCATAATGCTGCACGAAACGCGCTAGCGCCGCATCGGTCATGACGCCATCGCCGCCGGGCACGCTCCGGCGCAGCGCTTCTTCCTGCTCGGCCCGCCAGCGCAGCACGACGTCAAAACTGGGCGCCGCGAGCAGCACCAGCCGGTCGATCCGGCCAAACAGCGCCTGATACGACCCGGCCAGCGCGTCATTGGCGAAGTGCCGCCACACGCCCTGGGCGTCCTCCTCCCGCTCCAGCGCATTGATCGGCTCGGCCAGCGCCGCCGCCTGTTGCGGTCGCGCGCCCACGCACCAGCCCTCGAGCAGCAGCAGCCGCGTTCCCGCCTCTGCCCGCTGCCATCCGCTTTCGGGCAGGCGATCATCCGCCCCCTTATCGAACCTCGGCAGCAGGGCCGGCTCACCCCGATCCAGCCGGGCGATCGCGTCAATGCCAATCGCGATGTCATGCGTGCCCGGCACCCCGCGCGTCCGCAACAGCGGATGCACGGTCCGCGCAAGGGCTTCCCGTTCCGCGCGGGTGCGATAAAGATCGTCGATCGACAGCAACGCCGTCGGCACCCCCGATCGCTCAAACCCTTGCTTCAGCCCGGCAGCAAGGGTCGACTTGCCGCTCCCCTGCGCACCGCACAGGCCTAGGACGACCAAGCGACCGCCGCTGTCCGCCAAAGCCTCCTCGATCAGGCAGGAAACAGCCTCCAGCGCGGTGACGCTGTCGTTCTCAGCCACGCTGCGTCCCCCATGTCATCGCGCCGCGACCAGCAGCTTGTCGATCTTGCGCCCGTCCATGTCCACGATCTCGAACCGCCAGCCCTGGTCATCGACATAATCGCCCACCTCGGGCAGGCGCTTGAGCAGCCAGAGGGCGTGGCCCGCCACCGTCGCATAATCGCGATCATCGGGCAGATCGATGCCGATGCGATCCGCCAGCAGGTCGACCGGCATCTGCCCCGACACCAGCAGGCTGCCATCCTCGCGCTCGACAAGGTCAGGCTCATCATCCAGGTCGCGGTCGGACGCGAAGTCGCCGGCGATGGCGGACAGCAGGTCGGCGGGCGTCGCAATCCCCTCGAAATGCCCATATTCATCATGCACCATGACCATCGGCACGTCGGCGCGGCGCAGCACTTCCAGCGCGTCCATCGCATCGACCTGATCGGGCACCACCTCCACCCGGCGCATCAGCGCTTCCAGGTTCAGCGTCTCGCCCCGGAACAGCGCGGTCATGATGTCGCGCGCCTGGACAATGCCGATGATATCCTCGACCGTCCCGCGTCCCACCGGCAGCCGGGTATGGGGCGTTTCGAGCAGCCGGGCGCGGATCGTCTCCTCATCGGCGCCGATGTCGATCCAGTCCACGTCCATGCGCGGCGTCATCACCTCGCGCACGGGGCGGTCGGCCAGACGCACCACGCCGGAGATGATCGCCCGCTCGCTTTCCTCGATCACGCCCGACCGGCTCGCCTCCGCGACGATCAGGTGCAGTTCCTCGGCGGTCACATGGCTTTCGGATTCGCGCGTCATCCCAAGCAGGCGGAAGATAAGCGCGCTCGATCCATCCAGCACCCACCCGATCGGCCCGGTCGCCTTGGCCAGCCACAGCATGGGCGTCGCAACCACGACCGCGATCGGCTCGGGCGCGCGCAGCGCGAATTGCTTGGGCACCAGTTCACCGATGATCAGCGAGGCATAGGTCGTAAAGCCGATGACCAGCGCAAAGCCCAGATGTTCGGCGCTGTTGTGCGCCATGCCCAGCGCTTCCAGCCGTTCGCCCATGGGTCCGCCCAGGCTCGCGCCCGAATAGGCGCCCGCGACGATGCCGATCAGGGTGATGCCGATCTGCACGGTCGACAGGAACTTGCCGGGATCGCTCGCCAGCAGCAGCGCGGTGCGCGCGCCGCGCCGCCCCGCCTTTTCCATCGCCTGCAAGCGGGGTCGGCGGGCGGACACGATCGCCAGTTCCGACATCGCGAACACGCCGTTCAGCGCCACCAGCGCCAGGATGATGACAAGATCAGCCCAGGGAAAGGGCGTCGGAGCGTGCGGGGGGATCGTGGCCATGGCGGTCAGCTACGCCCTATAACGCCCTTTCTTGCAATTTCACAACCGTCCCATCATCCCCCGTTCAGTTCGCTTGTGGAACAAAGCGCCCTGTCTGGCCATTGGGGCTGCATCCGAAGCATTCGGGCCGACCAGAACAAGGGAATGGAATTTATGCGGATTTCTCATCGCCTCATGGGCGCGGCCGGTCTGGCCGCTATGCTGGCCACCACCGCCTGCACCACCGATCCGAATACTGGCCAGCGCCAGATTTCGAAGGCGGCCATCGGCGGCATCGGCGGTGCGCTCGGCGGCTATTTGCTGGGCGACCTGGTCGGCGGCCGGCGCGACCGCACCGAAAAGATTCTGGGCGCTGGCATCGGCGCCGTCGCGGGCGCTGGCATCGGCGCCTATATGGACGCCCAGGAACGCAAGTTGCGTGAACAAACCGCCGGCAGCGGCGTCGACGTGATCCGCGACGGCGACAATCTGGTGCTGCGCATGCCTTCGGGCATCACCTTCTCGACCGACAGCGCGACGGTGCAGCCGCAATTCCGTCCGACCCTGGACGAAGTTTCGTCGGTGCTGGCGCAATATCCCAAAACCTATATCGATGTGTACGGCCATACCGACAGTGACGGGTCCGACGCCTATAATCAGGCCCTGTCGGAACGCCGCGCCCAGTCGGTCGCGGACTATCTGACCAGCCATGGCGTCCAGTCGGCGCGTATCGCCACGCGCGGCTTCGGCGAAACCCAGCCCATCGCTTCGAACGACACTGCCGAAGGCAAGGCCAGCAACCGCCGCGTCGAAATCAAGATCGCGCCGGTAACCGAAGGCGACATGCGCAGCTAAAGGGCGTGAACCCGGCGCGTCCCGTTCAGGCTCGACCTGAACGGGGCAGCCGTTCAGAAACTCGCCTTCAGCCCGTCGATCACGAACTGCGCGGCGAGCGCGGCCAGCAGCACGCCCAGCAGCCGGGTGATCACCGCCTCGATCTTGCTGCCCAGCAGCGCCATCAGCGGGCCGGCGGCGACCAGCGATCCCAGCATCAGCACCAACGTCACCAGCACCGCGCCTATCACCACCAGCCGGTCCGACAGGCCGTTGGCCTGTGACATCAGCAGCATGACCGTGGCAATCGAGCCCGGCCCGGCGATCATCGGCATCGCCATGGGAAAGACCGACACATCCTCCACTTCCGGCGTCTCGGCGATCTTGTGGGCGCGGTCCTCGCGTCGCTGGGTGCGCTTTTCGAACACCATGTCCATGGCGATGATGAACAGCATGATGCCGCCGGCGATGCGAAAACTGTCAAGCTGGATGCCCAGCAGCCCCAGCAGCTGCTTCCCCCACAGCGCGAACACCAGCAATATGCCGGCCGCGATGCCGACCGCGCGGATCGCCATCGCGCGGCGTTGCGCCGCCGTCGCGCCGGTCGTCAGGCTGGCGTAGATCGGCGCGCAGCCGGGCGGATCGATCACCACGAACAGCGTCACGAAGGCGGAAATGAACAGCCCCGTCATGCGCCCGGCGCCGCCACCCGATCGTCGACCACCACGTCGTAGCTGCTGCCATTCCATGCCCGCACGGTAATGCGACGACTCCCGTCGGTGGCGACATCGGCCTGCCAGACCAGGCTCTCATCCGCCGGTTGCGTCGCGGGCTTGCCCTCGGGCGCCGGCGCCGATGCCGCGCCCCGATCCCGCCGCTTGCAGGCGGCGACCTTGCCGGTCAGGAACTCGGGCTCCGGGCGCGCCTGAGCCAGCTTGTCGCCATGGTCCAGGATCCATTGCCAGGCGCCATGCTTGTCGCGCCGCCAGATCGTCGTGAAATAGCCGACGGTTCCGTCGGGACGCTGCCAGTTGCCCGTGCTCACGGCCAGGTTGCCGTCGCACGACACGGTGATGGCGGACGGGGCCCAGCGGACCGGCTGGGGCGGGTCAGCGCGCCCCTTGAGCCATTGCCGGGCCAGCACACGCTGCGGCACGAACATCACCGCATCCTCCGCTGCCATGTCCCGAAAGGCGGTCCATTGCCCCTTGGTCTGGGCCAGCCGGTTGAACGCAATTTCTGCGGCGAAGACGGAGCTTGGGTCCGGCTGATAGCGCATCGGCGCCCGCGCCGCGACCAGCGTCAGCAGCGCCGTCCCGACCAGGATCGCCCGCTTTGCCTTCACAAACCCTCGGGCTTGGCTAGTCCCGCGCGGGCGTGCGCCGCCACCAGCGTGTTACGCAGCAGGACGGCGATCGTCATCGGCCCTACCCCGCCCGGCACCGGCGTGATCGCCCGCACATGGGCCAGTGCCTCGGCCGTGGCGACGTCGCCGACGATCCGGCTCTTGCCATCCTCGGTATCCGTGACGCGATTGATGCCGACGTCGATCACCGTCGCGCCCGGCCTGATCCACTCGCCCTTCACCATTTCGGGCCGGCCGACCGCCGCCACGACGATGTCCGCGCGATGCACGACCGACGCGAGGTCGCGCGTGCGGCTGTGCGCGATCGTGACGGTGCAATTTTCCGCCAGCAGCAGCTGCGCCATCGGCTTGCCCACGATGTTCGACCGGCCGACCACGACCGCTTCCATCCCCGAAAGATCGCCCAGCTCGTCCTTCAGCAGCATCAGGCAGCCCAGCGGCGTGCAGGGCACCAGCGCCTCCTGCCCGGTAGCCAGCCGGCCGCTGTTCACCACATGGAATCCATCCACATCCTTTGTCGGGTCGATGGCCGCGATCACGGCTGCCTCATCGATATGATCCGGCAGGGGCAACTGCACCAATATGCCGTCCACCCGCTCGTCCGCGTTCAGTTCCTCGACCAGTTCGAGCAGCGCATCCTCGTCAATGCTGGCGGGCAGCTTGAATTCGAGGCTTTCCATGCCGGCTTCCACCGTCATCTTGCCCTTGTTGCGGACATAGACCGCGCTCGCCGGGTCCTCGCCCACCAGCACCACCGCCAGGCCGGGCTTGCGGCCGGTCGAGGCGACGAAGGCGGCGACCCCCTCGCCGACCTTGCCGCGCAGCGTTGCGGCGAACGCCTTGCCGTCGATGATCTTGCCGATGGTCATGCTGCCTCAACCCGTTCCCTGATGATGGCGGAAAGCCGCTCCAACGCCTGCCCCCCGCCCTTGATCCGCAGCCGCTTTAGCCGGTTGCCCTCGCCCGATTCCAGTGAAATCGCGCTGCGGGGCCAGTCCAGCACCCTGGCCAGAAGCGCGATCAGCGCGCTGTTCGCCCGGCCCTTTTCCGGCACGGCACGCACCCGCGCGCCCAGCCAGTCCGCGCCCTTTTCATCACCCCATCGGCCGCCAACATCCTCCCGCGCGGCGCCGGGGGTCAGCCGGATGGACAGCAGCAGATCCTCGCCTTCCTGCTTCCAGACGCTCACACCAGCCCGAAGAGCGGCGGCAATATCGCCTGCCGGATGATGAGGATGGCCAGCAGCACGACCATCGGCGACAGGTCGAGCGCCCCCAGGTCCGGCATCACCCGGCGGATCGGATTGTAGATGGGCGCGGTCATGCGGTCGAGCGCGATGATTACGGTGCGCACGATATCGCTGGACGTGTTGATGACGTTGAAGGCGATCAGCCAGCTCATGATGGCCTGAATGATGATGATCCACCACAGCACATCGAGCAGGATAACGATGATCTGATAGAGCGCGTAGGCCATGCGGTCTCCGAATTGAATGGCGATGCTGTAGCCGAGGCTGCCCCCGCGCCACAAGCGCCGAGCCCGATTAATCCACGAAATTCAGGGGATCGTCGACCGGCGTCGGCTTTACCGGCGCACCAGGGTGCCCGCGCCGCGCCGGGTGAAGATTTCCAGCAGCATCGCGTGGGGCACCCGCCCGTCCAGGATGACGGCGGCGTCCACCCCGCCCTCGACCGCCTTGACGCAGGTTTCAAGCTTCGGGATCATGCCGCCCGAAATCGTCCCGTCTTCCTGCAACACCCGGATGGCCGCGGGGTCAAGATCGGTGAGCAGCTGGCCCTGCTTGTCCATGACGCCCGGAACATCGGTCAGCAGGAAGAAGCGCGAGGCCTGCAATTCCGCCGCGATGGCGCCCGCCATCGTGTCGGCGTTGACATTATAGGTATGACCATCGGCCCCGATGCCGACGGGCGCCACCACCGGAATGATCCCGCTTTGCGCCAGCGTGTCGAGAATGGAGCGGTCGACCTTCACCGGATCGCCGACAAAGCCCAGGTCGACATTGCGCTCGATCCCCGAATGCGGATCCGCCTCACGCTTGCCCAGCACCTTTTCGCACAGCACCAGTCCGCCATCCTTGCCGGAAATGCCGACCGCCCGGCCGCCCGCGCCAGCGATCCAGCCGACGATTTCCTTGTTGATGGACCCGGCGAGCACCATTTCGGCGATCTGCGCGGTTTCCCTGTCTGTGACGCGCAGGCCGCCGATAAACTTCGATTCGACCCCCAGCTTCTTGAGCATCGCGCCGATCTGCGGCCCGCCGCCATGGACGACGATGACATTGATGCCCACCGCCTTCATCAGCACCACATCCTCGGCGAAATCGCGCGCCGCTTCGGGATCGCCCATCGCGTGGCCGCCATATTTGACGACGAAGGTCTGCCCGGCGTAACGCTGCATGTAAGGCAGCGCCTCGACAAGGGTTTCGGCCTTCGCGAGGAGCGCGGGATCGGGGGCGTGCTTGCTGTTCATGCGCGCGCGCATACGGCCTTATGCGTGGTGGGGCAAGTTCCGGGACCGCCGCGCGGGCATTCTGCCGGCTGCCCCTCACCACGCCATCCGGTATTTCACCCCCATCGCCTGCGCCAGGTTCCGCTGCCGCCGCTCGACCGCCTCGCCGAACAGATCGACATCCATCCCCCGCAGCCGCAGTTCCAGCGTATCGCCCACCATCTCCAGTCGGGACGCGAGCAGCGGCCCCTCGACCCCGCCCGACAGCCGCTGGCCCAGCCGGATGGCAAGGCCCCACAACGTCGCGCGGCGCAGCGCGTCGGCCGATGCCAATTGTTCGATGCCCGCCGGAGGCGCCGCGCCCCCGCCGAAATTGCTGTGCAGCGCCTGCGCCAGCATCGCCCGCTCGGGCGCGGTGATACCCACCCAGTTGCTGTGCAGCGCGATCTCCACGCCCCGTTCGGCGCGGAAGTCGGGATTGGCGCGCCATCCCACATCGGCCAGCAGGCAGGCGGCACGGCGTATCCGTCGCCAGGCGGCACTGTCATCGCCGAACAGCGGCGCGATCCAGCGGTCGATCTTGTCGCCATGGCCGGCAAAGCGGCCCTGCGCCTCACCTTCCGCCTCCGCCGCGACCAGCAGCGGGTCATGCGCCCGGATGTCGTCCGGCAGGTCCTCGAACAGCAGCCCTTCACGCAGGCCATAGGCGGATACGATGAGGTCGCTGGACTTCAACTGCCGGACCATGACGGACAGCAGCGCGGCGGCGTCCGGGAGGGTCGGCACGCGCGACCCGGTGATGGCGGGGATATCCTTCAAACGCGATCGCCCGACATGCGACACGATCCGCGTCAGCTGCTCGGCGCGGCTCGCCGGCATGGCATATTGATGCACCACCGGCAGCGGAAAATGCGTGAGCTGCATGTCGAACCGCGCCAGCGCACGCCACGATCCGCCGACCATGTAGAAGGGCAGGCCCGGCTTGACGGTCCAGCCGGCCTTCGCCAGCATCTTTTTCACCTGCCGCTCCAACGCGCTTGGTCCCTTGCCGCGGATCTGCGGTAGGCGCAGCACGCCGAGCGGCAGCGAAACCGTCTCGTGCACCGCCCCGTCCCGCACCCGCGCCAGTTCCAGGCTGCCGCCGCCCAGGTCGCCGACGATCCCGTCGGCGCCCGGAATGCCCGACAGCACGCCATGGCCAGCGGCGATCGCCTCCTGCGCGCCCGACAGCAGCTGGACCTTCAGGCCCAGGGCCCGGGCGCGGATCATGAACTCCTCGCCATTGGCTGCGTCGCGCACCGCCGCGGTCGCGACGCAGCGTATCTCCCGCACCTCCATTTCGCGGCAGAGGTGGGCGAAGCGGCCGATCGCGCGCAGCCCGCGCTCCATCGCCTCGGGTTCGATCCGTCCGGTCCGCCCCAGCGAGGCGCCCAGGCCGGCCATCACCTTTTCATTGAACAGGATGAAGGGAATGCGGCGCGGCCCGTCATAGACGACCAGACGCACGCTGTTGGAACCGATGTCGATGATCGCCATGCGCGCTCTGGCATGTTCGGGCAATGTCGCGTTGGCATCGGCCATAGCCCGCACCTGGCTCAACATCGAATTCATGCGCGCCTCAGGCCCGCCCACGCAGCAGCAGGGTCGGCACCGCGTCGCTGTCCAGCGCCGCGCCGCGACCCGACAGAGACGGGTTGGTCATGAAGTAGCGGTGCAGGTTGAACGGCCGCCCATCGGAAACGACGCGGGCATAATGACCGTCGCTGTCCAGTTCCCAGCTTTGTTCGCTGTCGATCAGGTTGGCGACCATAACCTGGTCCAGGATCTGGTCGTGGACCGTCGGGTTCTCGACCGGCGCCAGGAATTCCACGCGGCGGTCGAAATTGCGCGGCATCCAGTCGGCCGAACTGATGAACACCTTCGCGCTGTTGTTGGGCAGCGCCTTGCCGTTGCCGAAGACGGTGATGCGGCTATGCTCCAGGAAGCGGCCGACGACCGATTTCACCCGGATATTCTCCGAAATGCCGGCAACGCCCGGCCGCAGGCAACAGATGCCGCGCACGATCAGGTCGATCTGCACGCCCGCGCTGCTGGCGGCATAGAGTTTCTCGATGATCGCCGGGTCGACCAGCGAGTTCATCTTCGCCCAGATGGTGCCGGGGCGGCCTGCACGGACATGGTCGATCTCCGCGTCGATCAGTTCGCACAGCCGGTTGCGCAGGTCGCGCGGGCTCATGACCAGCTTTTCCAGCCGCTGCGGCTCGACATAGCCGGTGATATAGTTGAACAGCGCCGCCGCGTCGCGACCGAAGGCCGGGTCGGCGGTGAAGAAGCTCAGGTCCGTATAGATGCGCGCCGTCACCGGATGATAATTGCCCGTGCCGAAATGGCAGTAGGTGCGAAAGGCGTCGCCCTCGCGCCGGACGACCATCGACACCTTGGCGTGAGTCTTCCAGTCGATGAAGCCATAGACGACCTGCACGCCCGCGCGTTCCAGCGCGTCGGCCCACATCAGATTCTGTTCCTCGTCGAACCGGGCTTTCAGTTCGACCACCGCCGTCACCGACTTGCCCGCCTCGGCCGCGTCGATCAGCGCGCGGATGATCGCCGACTGCTTTCCCGCGCGGTACAGTGTCTGCTTGATCGCCACGACATCGGGATCCGTGGCCGCTTGTTTCAGAAACGAAACGACTACGTCGAACGCCTCATAGGGATGATGGACCACAATATCCTTGGCCCGGATCGCCGCGAAACAATCCCCTCCATATTCGCGAATTCGTTCAGGAAATCGCGGCGCATAGGGTTCGAACTTGAGGTCGGGGCGATCCTCCTCGACCACGCCCGACAGGTCGCCGATGCCAACGAACCCCTCCACCTCGGCGATGATCGCGTCATGACCCTGGAGCATGTCCTGCAACATTTCCTCGACCGGCTCGGGAATCCGTTCCTCTATCTCCATGCGGATCACCCGCCCGCGCCGCCGCCGCTTGATCGCGCTGCGGAAATAACGGACCAGGTCCTCGGCCTCTTCCTCGATCTCGATGTCGCTGTCGCGGATGATGCGGAACACGCCGCTGTTGCGCACCCGGTAACCCGGGAACAGATCGGCGGAAAAGCGACGGATGATCGCCTCCAGCGCCATATAGCGCGCATAGTCTCCCGGGACCCTCACGAAGCGGGCCAGCGATGACGGGATCATCACCAGTTCGCGGATCGGCTGCTTGTCGGACAGCCTTTCCAGATCGAAGACGATCGACAGCCCCTGGTTGGGGATGAAGGGGAAGGGGTGCGCCGGGTCCAGCGCCTGGGGCGTCAGGATCGGGAAAACCTGCCCCAGAAAATGTTCGCGCAGCCAGTTCTCGCTCGCCTCGTCCATCGCACTGGCGGGACCGATAACCTCTATACCCACCGCTGCCAGCTCGCCATGCAGCGCAGCCCAAACCTTCTGCTGCGCTCCCATCAGCCGCGCGGTTTCCTCGGTGATCGCGGCCAGCTGCTGCGCGGGGGTAAGCCCGTCGGCAGAGCGCATGTCGACATCCTGTAGCTGCTGCCCCTTCAGCCCCGCGACGCGGACACTGAAGAATTCGTCCAGGTTAGCGCCCGAAATGGACAGAAAGCGCAGCCGCTCCAGCAAGGGATGGGCGCGGTTCATCGCCTCCTCCAGCACACGCTGGTTGAACGCCAGCCAGGATAGCTCCCGGTTGAAGTAACGCTCGCCAGGAACGGTCAGATGGGAGGAAGGGTCAGCTTCGGCCACGTATCTCTCACGCTGTCAAAGGTGGGGGATCCTGCCCGACTATAGGCAAAAATCCGGCGGCTTGCAGAATCTCTTTCGCCATAGCGACGGAAATCTTACGGCCAGATGACATTGCCCCTTCGTTGAGCAGTCGGGTGGCCGTGGCGATAGCGCCATAGCTGCGCTCGATCCGCCGCAACAGCCAGTCGGCAAGGTCCGGCGCGAAGGAGGCGCCCATGCGTCCCAGCGCCCTTTCTATCAACGCGCGGGCAAGCACCCCGTCTGGCTCGTGGATCACCACATGCGGCGCGGCGGCGAGGCGGGATCGCAGGTCGGGCAGCGCGACCGTCCATTGTCCCGGCGCCGCCCGCCCGATCAGCAACAGCGGTCGCCGACTGGTCTGCGCTTCATTCCAGGCATGGAACAATCGATGTTCATCCTGTCCCTCGGCGTCGTCGATCACGCTGCCCCCGCTCGCGGAGGCGAAATGCTGCCCCAGCAGCGTGCGCCCGGACAGCGGTGGACCAGTCAGCACGCTGATCGCCAGGGGCCAGTCACGCCAGCCTTCCAGATGGCGCACGGCGATACGGTTGGCATCGCTGACCAGGAAATCCTCATCCGCTCCCTGGCCTGGCCAATCGAACGGAAGGCTGATCTGGCTCATTGCGGGGCCGAGGCTCCATTGGGCGCGGCGCCCGCCTGCCGCCTGATCCGCAGGGTGGAGCCTGAACCCGTCACGCTGAAGCCGCGCGCCTGCAACGCTGCCCGCAACGCATCGGCCGTGCCATCGAAGCCCACCTGCATGACGGACGTGCCGCCCAGCGCCAGGCTGGTGGTCGCCGCCGATCGCACGCCAGGGATCGACCGCAGCGCCGCTTCGCCCTGCGCTACCGATCCAGCATCGGGGGTATCGAACTGGATCGAAACGCTGCTGGCGGTCGCAGCGGCGGGCACGGGTGCCTCGATCATGCCCTCGCCGCTCGCTTCGGTCGCATTCTCGATCGCCAGAGCATCCACATCGACCGGCTCTTCGATGATCAACGATGGGTCGGGACGCAACCGGCCGTCGTTGAGCGCGGCCGTATAGAGCTGGTCGATCCGGCGCGCGGCCTCGTCCAGCATTTGCGGGATGGCGCTGTCCGCCGAGACACGCAGACTGAAGCTGCCGATCAACCTGTCGTCGGGTCCATAGCGCGCGGTGAAGGTGCCCAGCACCGGGCCGCCCGGCCATTGTCGCTCGATCCGCGCGATCGGCACCACCACGTCAGCCGCGCCATATTGGTCAAGCAGCACGCGCCACCACAGCCGACCGCGCCGTCCCACCTGTCCGTCGTTCAACAGGATCGGATCGGCGATCGATCCGGCGACGCGCACATAGTCGATCGCGCTCTCGCCGGTGCGAAAGCGGGCCCAGGCTTTCTGCCATTCGTTGATCCGCTCGTAGGACACGGCCGAGCCTCCGTCCCACATGACCGGGATGACCAGCAGCGGCGGTGAATGCACGACGTTACTGCCCGCGACCCCCAGCACCTGACCCGTGCGCGCGCGATCGAACAGGATGCCCACCGTTGCGATATAGCGGGTCGGGCCGATCTGCTCATATTCGATCTCGACTCCGGAGATCATGCCTTCCAGCTGCGAATCGGACAGGTTCGGCACGCCGGCATCACCGTGCGTGCGGGTCCACAGCATGCGCCACGCCTGCCGCTGTGCCAGGCGCCAGCCTGCCGCGCGCGCGCTGTTCGAATCCTTGCCCAGCACATCGACCTTGATGCCGCTCACCTGATAGTCGCCGCCGCTGGCGATGGGCGGCACGCCACGTTCGCCTTCCATCTGCGCGAACAGCGCAGCGGCGGCGAGGCCGATCCCGATGGCAATAGCAATCTGGACGGGACGCGAGAGCAGCCGAAGCAGGCGCAACGGCCGCGGTTTCTGGCGCGACAAGGCAGGGGACAGGCTCACGCGCGCCCTTTTGGCGGGATTTGCCGCCTATGCCAAGCGGCAACCCATTTCCCGTTCCGTTTTCCCGCTACTTGTTTTAGGGCGCTCCCCCATGAGCGACACCGAATCCTACAGCTACGCCAAGGCTGGCGTCGACATCGCCGCCGGCAACGCGCTGGTACGCGCCATCGCCCCACTGGCCAAGGCCACCCGGCGCCCGGGCGCGGACGCGGAACTCGGCGGCTTTGGCGGATTTTTCGACCTCAGGGCCGCGGGCTATGACGATCCGCTGCTGGTCGCCGCCAATGACGGCGTCGGCACCAAGCTGAAGCTCGCCATCGATCACGACCGCCATGACGGCGTCGGCATCGACCTGGTCGCCATGTGCGCCAACGACCTGATCGTCCAGGGTGCCGAGCCGCTCTTCTTCCTTGACTATTACGCCACCGGCAAGCTGGAGAGCGGCGTCGCCGAGCGCGTCATCGCCGGGATCGCCGAAGGGTGCCGCCAGGCCGGATGCGCGCTCATCGGCGGGGAAACCGCCGAGATGCCGGGCATGTATGCCGCGGGGGACTATGACCTTGCGGGCTTTTGCGTCGGCGCGGTGGAACGCGCCCAGGCGCTCACCGGATCGCGGGTCAAGGCGGGCGACGTGCTGCTTGGCCTCGCCTCCTCGGGCGTCCACTCGAATGGCTTCTCGCTGGTTCGCCGCCTCGCCGCCGACAAGGGATGGAAGCTGGACCGCCCAGCCCTGTTCGACAATGAAATCCTGCTGATCGACGCGCTGATGGCGCCCACGCGCATCTATGTGAAGGCGTTGCTGCCGCTCGTCCGCGCCGGACGGATCAATGCGCTGGCGCATATTACCGGCGGCGGGCTGCTGGAAAACATCCCCCGCGTTCTGCCGGAGGGCTGCCATGCCGTGGTCGACGCCGACGCGTGGGAACAGCCGCGCCTCATGGCCTTCCTCCAGGCGCAGGGTCACATCGAGCCGGAAGAAATGGCGCGCACCTTCAATTGCGGCGTCGGCATGGTGCTGGCGGTCGACGCCGACGCGGCAGACGCTGTCGCGGCCGATCTGGAAGCAGCCGGCGAAAGCGTCGCGCGCATCGGCACCGTCGAACCGGGGGATAAGGGCTGCACCGTCAAGGGTAGTCAGGAAACGTGGAGCGCCAAGGCCGACTGGACCGCGACGCATCTGGGCTGACCCATCGGGCTTCGTTCGGTTCGAGCTTGTCGAGAACGGAGCGCCCATCTTCTCGACAAGCTCGAACCGAACGGGGTTGGGTGAATGGTCAAAGCCAAGGTCGGCGTTCTGATTTCCGGGCGCGGGTCGAACATGGCGGCGCTGCTCTACGCGTCCCGGCACCCGTCCTGCCCCTATGAGATTGCACTGGTCGCCGCCAACGACCCGGATGCCACCGGCCTGACGCTCGCTGGTGCCGAGGGCGTGCCCGTGTTCGCTCACAGCCACAGGGGGCTGAAGCGCGCGGAGTTCGACGGGATCATCGACCGCGAACTGCGCAAGGCGGGCGCGGAATATGTCGCGCTCGCGGGCTATATGCGCCTGCTCTCGCCCGAATTCGTCAGTCGCTGGGAAAACCGGATGCTCAACATCCATCCCAGCCTGCTCCCCAAATATAAGGGGCTCGACACCCACCAGAAGGCGCTGGACGCGGGCGACAGCCACGCGGGCTGCTCTGTCCACGTCGTGACCGCCGACCTCGACGACGGCCCCGTGCTTGCGCAGACGCCCGTCGCCATCCTGCCGGGCGACACCGCCGACAGCCTCGCCGCCCGCATCCTCATCGCGGAGCATCAGCTCTATTCCCGCACCCTTGCCGATTTTGTGAGCCGCGAGCGCCAACCCGGCTGGCTTCTGAACAAGGTTCGGGAGCACGCGCTCGCCCTGCCTCAGGCGGACGAGGTGACCTCCCACGGCATGCCCTGCTTCGGCATCGATAAGGGCAAGAAATTCGCTTATTTCACGCAGGATCATCATGGCGACGGCATCATCGCGGTCCTCGTCAAGACCACCGCGCCCGAAGAGCAGGCGATGCTGATCGAAAGCGATCCCGCGCGCTACTATCGGCCCGCCTATTTCGGCGACGGCTGGGTCGGCATCCGCCTGGACCTTGGCGACACGGACTGGGACCATATCGCCGACCGGCTGGCAAAAAGCTGGCGCCAGGTCGCACCAAGGAAGCTGATGGGCCTCATGGATGTGGCCGATCAATTCTAGGCCCGCGCTTCCATTACCGGCGCTCAATTCCCACTATAGGCAGTCATGACCGACACCCTTCCCCCGCCCGCGATCGAGATCAGCAACCTCACCAAGGTCTACAAGGGCGGGAAGCGCGCGCTCGACGACATCAACCTCTCCATTCCGCGCGGCCAGATCTATGGGCTGCTCGGTCCGAACGGCGCGGGCAAGTCTACGACGATCAACATCCTCGCGGGGCTCGTCAACAAGACCAGCGGGACGGCCAGGATCTGGGGCTTCGACATCGACCAGAACCCGCGCAACGCCAAGAACAGCATCGGCATCGTGCCGCAGGAAATCGTCTTCGATCCCTTCTTCACGCCGTTTGAAACGCTGGAAAACCAGGCCGGCTATTATGGCGTGCCGAAGGACCGCCGCCGTTCGATGGAACTGCTGCGCGCGGTCCATCTGGAGGACAAGGCCCATGCCTATGCCCGCACCCTGTCGGGCGGCATGAAGCGCCGGCTGCTGGTCGCCAAGGCAATGGTGCATTCGCCCCCGATCCTGGTGCTGGACGAACCCACCGCCGGCGTCGACGTGCAGCTTCGCCAGCAGCTCTGGGCCTATGTCCGGGAACTTAACGCGCAGGGCGTGACGATCGTGCTGACCACCCACTATCTGGAGGAAGCCGAGGAGCTGTGCGACCGCATCGGCATCATCAATCACGGCAAGCTCATCACCGACAAGCCGACGCGCGAACTGATCGCGATGGCGCAGGAAAAGGTGGTGCAGGTGACGGTCGATCGCGACATTGCCGTCGTGCCCGACGCGCCCTGTTTCGAAAAGGTCGAACTGTCCGATCCCCGTACGCTGACCATTACTTACATGAAGGACCGCGCCAACGCCGGGCAGGTGCTGAGCGCGGTGCAGGCCAGCGGATTGTCGATCGTCGACGTGGTGACGCGCGATCCTGACCTTGAGGACGTCTTCCTCAATCTCACAGCCGCGGCGTGAGCGAGGAAAATGTCGTTCCGCCTCCCGCAAGCGGCAGGGGTTTAGGGGATGGGCAGGCGCTGACTTCTATGTCGGGAACTGACGCTGTTCATTGAACTGGACGGCATGCGCCACGATCATTCGGTGGTATATGATGCACATCGGGCAGATTACTGCCGCGCACGGGGCTTCACCACCTTGCGCATTTCAAATCGAGATGTGATGGAAAATCTCGAAGGTGCAGTATCGCACATCAAATCAACGCTTGCGCAGGCCCGCCCCCGGCCCCTCCCGCAGGCGGGAGGGGAGAAAGCAGGTTAATGCCCACCACCACTTATGACGTCGTCATCATCGGCTCCGGCGCTGCGGGGCTGACCGCCGCCATCAACCTCGCGCAAGATCGCAAGGTCGTGGTGCTCGCGAAGGGGGCGCTGGACGGCGGGTCGACGAACTGGGCGCAGGGCGGCATCGCGGCGGCGCTTGATGCGGGCGACAGTTTCGAAGCCCATATCAACGATACGATGATTGCCGGGGCAGGCCTCAACAATCGCGAAACGGTCGAGTTCGTCGTGTCCGAGGCTCCCGCCGCGATCGAACGGCTCGCGCGGCTCGGGGTGCCGTTCAACGGTGGCGAGGAATTCGGCGAACGCTGGCACCTGACGCGCGAGGGCGGGCACAGCCATCGCCGCATCGTTCATGTCGATGACGCGACCGGCCATGCGGTTCAGGTCGCCCTGCTGAAGGCGGCCCGCGCCAACCCCAACATCACGCTGCTGGAAGACATGGTCGCCCTTGACCTCATCACCAGCCGGCACGGCGAGCGCTATTCGGGCGATGGCCATGTCTGGGGCGTCTACGCCTTCAACAAGCGCACGGATCATGTCGATGCGCTGCTGGGCCGGGCGACCATCCTCTGCACCGGCGGCGCGGGACGGACCTATCTTTTCTCGACCGCGCCGCGTGGCGCGACCGGCGACGGTATCGCCATGGCATGGCGCGCGGGCTGCCGCGTCTCGAATATGGAGATGAACCAGTTCCACCCCACCTGCCTCTACAATCTGGAGGTCAAGAATTTCCTGATTACCGAGGCCGTGCGCGGCGAAGGCGGGCACCTCAAGCTTCCTCCCGGTGTGCCCGGCGGCGGCGAACGTTTCATGCCTCGCTTTGATCCGCGCGCCGAACTGGCGCCCCGCGATATCGTCGCGAGAGCGATCGACCACGAGATCAAGCGCCTGGGGCTCGACTATGTCCATCTCGACATCAGTCACATGCCGCCGGAATTCGTCCGGATGCATTTCCCGACCATCTATGCGCGCCTGCTCGATCTCGACATCGACATCACGAAAGAACCGATCCCGGTCGTGCCGGCCCAGCATTATACCTGTGGCGGGGTGGTCATCGATCTCGATGGCCGCACCGATCTCCCGGGCCTCTATGCCGCCGGCGAGGTGACCGAAAGCGGCCTTCACGGCGCCAATCGCCTTGCATCCAACTCGCTGCTTGAATGTTTCGTCTTCGGCGAGGCGGCGGCCAGGCATATCCGCGCCCAGTGGGACGATCTTCCCTCGCCGCCCCCGATCCGCCCGTGGGATGAAAGCCGCGTCACCAATAGCGACGAGGAAGTCATCGTCCAGCATAACTGGAAGGAAATCCGCCGCTTCATGTGGGACTATGTCGGCATTGTCCGCACCACCAAGCGACTGGAACGCGCCAAGCACCGCATCGATCTGCTCGCCAAGGAAGTCGACGAATATTACGGCCATTTCCGGGTGACGCCTGATCTTATCGAACTGCGCAATCTGTTGGAGGTCGCGCGGCTCGTCGTCCGCTCGGCGCTCCAGCGGAAGGAAAGCCGGGGCCTGCACTATACGCTCGATTATCTCGAAATGTTGCCGGAAGCGGTGGACACGGTGCTGGCGCCCTGACCGCCAACAGCCGTTGCGGCCGGTTCAGGCTCGCAGGAAATCCCGCACCATGCTGGCGAAGCGCGCCGGCTGGTCGGCCATCACCATGTGGCCGCTGGGGCCGACCGGCAGCAGGCGCACCCCTGGCTTCGCGGCATAGGCGGCGCGGAAGGTCCGGCTGGTCCCGGCCGCCTGCGCCGGGTCGGCGCCCACGGCATAGACCACGCTAAGCGGGACATTCATTCGCGCCAGCTGGGGTCCAAGGTCGATATTCGCCAGGTCGCGCAGGGCGTTGGCAACCACGTCGGCGTCGCTCCCTTTCGCGCCGGGCGTCTGCGCCAGTATTTGCGCCAGATAAGCCCGTCCGGCCTGCGTGCCGGTGAAATATCGGCTCAGCTGGTCGGCCAGATAGCCCAGCCCCTGCGCCGTCCCGCCGACCATCGCCGCGCCTTCGGGCAGCATGTCCACCACCATGACCCGGCCCGCCGCGCCTTTCAGCCCCAGCATCATCGCCAGCGTCCCGCCCATCGAATGGCCGATGACGGCGGGCCGCGCCAGCCCCGCCCCGGCGACATAGCGCGCAATCTCGTCGGCCAGCGGCTGGATCAGGGGACCGTCGGCGTTTGCGTCGGGCGGCAACCCCGCGAAACCGCGCACATGGACCAGATGCCAGCGATAGCCCGGCACCGCCGCCATCAGCCCGTTCCAGATGGCAGGCCCGCTCGCCAATCCGGCTATCAGGACAACGTCCCGCCCCGTACCCCGTACCGTGACGGCGACCCGCCGCGACGTGAAAGCACCCGTCACCGCCCTCGCGCTGCTCGCCAGGCAGCCCGTGACCAGAGCCGCGCCCGCTCTCAGCAGCAGCGTCCGCCTGTTCGTCAATCGATCTGTCATCTCGTCCCCTTCGCCCGCCGCGGCTTAACCTTAACTGAGCGCAAGACGGATCCCTGTTCAGGCTCCTTACATCGCGATTGTGGAATCATTCGTCGCATCGCCCTTGTCAGTCCAATCAGGCGAACAGCTATGTGGAGCAGGAGTGCGGGGACGTAGATGACCGATAAAAATGGTGGGCGCCGTCTGCGCCCTGATGGCGGATCTGCCCGCCTTGTTCTGTTGATCGCGGCGCTTTCAGCCTGCGTCAGCGCACCGGGGGAACCGCAGGCGCAAGCCACCCAGCGGGTGCAGCCCACGACCTCCACCTATCCGATCAAACCGGTCGCCAACCCGCCCAAGCCCTTCAACGCGCTGAACGTCGACCAGCGCGAAACGCCGCCGCCCGCGCTGGTCAGCGTCGTGCGCAATCTGGGCCAGAGCTTCAACGGCAAGGTCGGCATCGCCGTCCGACGGATAGGCAGCGACTGGACGATCGCATGGAACGGCCACGCACTTTTCCCGCAGCAGAGCGTGTCGAAACTGTGGGTGTCGATGACCTTCCTCGACGCCGTCGACCGCGGCAAGATCCGCCTCAGCGATACGACAACGATCACCCGCAAGGACCTCACACTGTTCCACCAGCCGACCGCCGCGCTGGTGGGAAGTAGCGGATGGACGACCACCTATGGCGACCTGATGCGCCGGGCCATGACCCAGAGCGACAATACCGCCAATGACACGATTCTGCGCGCGGTCGGCGGGCCGGACGCGGTGCGCGGCTATCTCGCGCGGCGGATGATCAAGGATATTCGCTTTGGCCCGGGCGAACGGCTGCTGCAATCGGCGACCGCCGGCCTCGACTGGCGGCAGGATTATTCGGTCGGCCGCAACTTCTATGCCGCCCGCGACCGCCTGCCCATGTCGGTTCGCGTGAAGGCACTGGACAACTATCTCGCGAGCCCGCCGGACGGGGCGGCGCCCTCCTCGATCGTGGAAGCGCTCGCCAGGCTCAAGGAAGGGGACATGCTCTCCCCCTCCTCGGCGCAACTGCTGATGTCGATCATGAGCGAGGCCAAGACCGGGCCGCAGCGTATCAAGGGCGGCGTACCTGCCGGCTGGCACTATCTGCACAAGACCGGAACGGGTCAGATATTGGGCGCGCGATCAACGGGCTTCAATGATGTCGGCATCATGACCGCGCCCGACGGCACCAGCTATGCCGTTGCGGTGATGATCGGCACCACGACCGAGCCCATCCCCGCCCGCTGGCAGCTGATGCAGGCAGTCGCGAAGGCGATCGTGGCGAACCACGAGACGCGGTAGGACCTTGCCTTAACCGCCGCTCGTTTCGAGCGACGTCGATAAACACGCCAGCGCATCCCGTGCCTCGACCAGGCTGGATACGAACGGAGGTGCCGAATCAATCCAGGTTCGGCCGCAACCAGCGCTCCGCCGTCTCCAGATCGACGCCGCGCCGTGCCGCATAATCCTCCAGCTGGTCGCGCCCGACCCGAGCGACGCCAAAATATTCCGCCTGCGGATGACCGAAGTAAAAGCCGCTGACCGCCGCCGTCGGCAGCATCGCGAAGCTTTCCGTCAGCGTGATGCCGGTCGCATGATGCGCGTCCAGCATGTCGAACAGCAGCGGCTTCAGACTATGTTCCGGGCAGGCCGGATAACCGGGCGCCGGGCGGATGCCACGATACTGCTCCCTGATCAGCGCTTCGTTGGTGAGCTGCTCACCCTCGGCATAGCCCCATAGCGCGGTGCGGACATAATGGTGCAGCCGCTCGGCAAAGGCTTCGGCCAGGCGGTCGGCCAGCGCTTTCAGCAATATGTCCGAATAGTCATCGATCGCATTCTTGAACCGCGCGAGATGCGGCTCGATGCCGTGGATCGACACGGCGAAGCCGCCCATCCAGTCGCCGTCATGGCTGATGAAATCGGCGAGGCACATGTTCGCGCGCCCTTCGCGCTTGGCGATCTGCTGGCGCAACATCGGGAGCGTCACATGCTTCTCATCCTCGACATGGACGATGATGTCATCGCCCTCGCGGCGGCAGGGCCACAGGCCGCAGACGCCGCGTGCGGTCAGCCATTTCTCGTCGATGATCTTGTCGAGCATGGCCTGCGCGTCGTTGAAAAGGCTGGTCGCGCTTTCGCCCACGACCGCATCCTCCAGGATCGCCGGATAATTGCCCGCCAGCTCCCATGCGCGGAAGAAGGGGGTCCAGTCGATATAGTTGCGCAGGTCCTTGAGGTCCCAGTCGGGGAAGCGATGAACGCCCGGCAGGCGCGGCTTACCCGGCCTCAGGCTCTCGTCAATCTCGAACGCGTTGGCCCGCGCGTCCTCGATGCTGACCAATGCGCTCTGCCCCTTATTGGCGCGGGCGATGCGCACATGCTCATAATCATCCTTGGTCTTCTGGACGAAATCTTGCCTTTGCGTCTCCGACACCAAAGCCGTCGCCACGCCCACCGCGCGGCTGGCGTCGAGCACATGCACAACCGGTCCCTCGAACGCCGGGTCGATGCGCAAAGCCGTATGCACCTTGGACGTCGTCGCGCCGCCGATCAGCAGCGGCATGGTCATCCGCGCCCGTTGCATTTCGGCGGCAACCGTCACCATCTCGTCCAGCGAGGGGGTGATGAGGCCCGAAAGCCCGATCATGTCGGCGTCATTCTCGTTCGCGGCCTTGATGATGTCCTGCCACGGCACCATCACCCCCATGTCGATCACCTCAAAGCCGTTGCACTGGAGCACGACGCCGACGATATTCTTGCCGATATCATGGACGTCGCCCTTGACCGTCGCCATGATGATCTTGCCCTTGCCCTTGGCGCCCGGCTCCTTCGACGCTTCGATGAAGGGCAGCAGATGCGCGACGGCCTTCTTCATCACGCGGGCCGATTTGACGACCTGCGGCAGGAACATCTTGCCCGCCCCGAACAGGTCGCCCACGACATTCATGCCGTCCATCAGAGGACCTTCGATCACCTCGATGGGCTTGGCGGCGGCGAGGCGGGCTTCCTCGGTGTCCTCGACAACATACATGTCGATGCCCTTGACCAGCGCATGTTCCAGCCGCTTGGCGACCGGCCAGCCGCGCCATTCCTGCGCGGCCTTTTCGGACGCCGCATCCTTGCCCTTGTAGCTTTCGGCCAGCGCGACGAGGCGGTCGCCAGCTTCGGGATCGGTGTTCAGCAGCACATCCTCACACGCCTTGCGCAGCGCGGGATCAATGGCATCGTAAACATCAAGCTGCCCGGCATTGACGATCGCCATGTCCAGCCCCGCCGGGATGGCGTGGTAGAGGAAGACGCTGTGCATCGCCCGCCGCACGGGTTCGTTGCCACGGAAGGAGAAGGAGAAGTTGGAAAGGCCACCCGAGATATGGACATGCGGGCAGCGCGCCTTGATCTCGCGGCAGGCTTCGATGAAGTCCATCCCATAATTATTATGCTCCTCGATCCCGGTCGCCACGGCGAAGATATTGGGATCGAAGATGATGTCCTCGGGCGGAAAGCCGATGCCCGTCAGCAGCTTATAGGCGCGCTCGCAAATCTCCACCTTGCGCTGCCTGGTGTCCGCCTGCCCGGTCTCGTCGAACGCCATAACGACCACCGCCGCGCCATAGGCCATGCACAACCGCGCATGATGCAGAAAGGCGTCCTCGCCTTCCTTCATGCTGATCGAGTTTACCACCGGCTTGCCGGACACGCATTTCAGCCCGGCCTCGATCACTTCCCACTTGGAGCTGTCGATCATCACCGGCACGCGGCTGATATCCGGCTCGGAGGTCATGAGCTTGAGGAAGGTCGTCATGGCCTCGACCGCGTCGAGCAGCCCTTCGTCCATGTTCACGTCGACGATCTGCGCGCCATTCTCCACCTGCTCGCGCGCGATGTCGATGGCGGCGGCATAGTCGCCCGCCATGATCAGCTTCTTGAACTTGGCGGAGCCCGTGACGTTGGTACGCTCGCCGATATTGACGAAAGTGGCGGTGGATTGGGTGGTCATCGTATCAAAATCCGTTCGCTTCGAGCGAAGTCGAGAAGCATGTGCGCTCGGTTCTCGACAGGCTCGAACCGAACGGAGGTGGGCGTCAAGCGGCGATATGCATCGGTTCGAGGCCCGCGAGCCGCGTCACCACCGGCAGTTCCGGCACGACCCTGGGCTTGTGCCCGGCCAGCGCCTTGGCCACCGCGCCGATATGCGCGGGCGTGGTGCCACAGCAGCCGCCGACCATGTTGACCAGCCCCTCATCCACCCACTGGCGGATCAGGCTCGCCGTCGTTTCCGGCAGCTCGTCATATTGCCCCAGCTCATTGGGCAGGCCCGCATTGGGATAGGCCAAGATCAGCGTATCGGCATTCTTCGCCAGTTCGGAGAGGTAAGGCCGCAGCAAATCCGCCCCGAACGCGCAGTTCACCCCGATGGTCAGCGGCTTCAAATGCCGCAGCGAATACCAGAAGGCGTTGATCGTGTGGCCCGACAGGTTGCGCCCCGACATATCGGTGATCGTGAAGCTCAGCATCAGCGGCACAGGCCGCCCCGCCGCCGCCTCGGCCTCGCGCGCGGCCATGCCCGCCGCCTTGGCGTTCAGCGTGTCAAAGCAGGTCTCGACCAGCAGGAAATCCACCCCACCCTCGATCAGCGCGTCGCACTGCTCACGATAATCGGCCTTGAGCGCATCATAATCGACCTCGCGATAGGCCGGGTCGTTGACATCGGGCGAGATCGACAAGGTCTTGTTCGTCGGCCCGATCGAACCCGCCACGAAGCGCGGCCGTCCATCCTTGGCCGTTGCCGCCTCGCAAGCCTTGCGTGCGATCCGGGCGGCTGCGATGTTGATCTCGCGCACCAGATGCTCACAGCCATAATCGGCCATGGCGATCTTGGTGGACGAGAAGCTGTTCGTCTCGATCATGTCCGCCCCGGCGTCGAGATATGCGGCGTGAATGCCCTCCACGATGTCCGGCCGGGTCAGGCACAGAAGGTCGTTATTGCCCTTCTGGTCCTTGGGGAGATCAAGCGAGCCGCGATAGTCGGCTTCGGTCAGTCCATGCTTCTGGATCGACGTGCCGTAGCCGCCGTCGAAGATCATGATCTTTTCGGCCGCTACGGCCCGGAAACGTTCTTCGGCAGTCATATTATCCCTCTCGAACCGAACGGAGGTGTGATGGTCAGGCGGCTTGCGGCCTCAAACCGAGCAGATGGCAGATCGCATAGCTCAGTTCCGCCCGGTTGAGCGTGTAGAAATGAAAGTCGCGCACGCCGCCCGCATAGAGCTTGCGGCACAGTTCCGCCGCCAGCGTGGCCGACACGAGCTGCCGCGCGGCGGGCAGGTCATCCAGCCCTTCGAACAGCTTGCCCATCCAGCCGGGCACATCGGTATTGCACATGGCCGACATGCGTTGGACCGCGGCGAAATTGCTGACAGGCATGATGCCCGGAATGATCTCCGCGTCGATCCCGGCCGCCGCCACCGTGTCGCGAAAGCGGAAGAAAGTATTGGGTTCGAAGAAGAACTGCGTGATCGCCCGCGTCGCCCCGGCGTCCAGCTTGCGCTTCAGATTGTCGATATCGCTCTGCGCGCTGGCCGCGTCTGGATGGGTTTCGGGATAGGCCGCCACGGAGATTTCGAACGGATGCCGCTTCATCAGCCCTTCGACCAGTTCCGCCGCGCCCCTGTAGCCGTCGGGATGTGGCTCGAACTTCGCGCCCGCCTGCGGGGGGTCGCCGCGAAGGGCGACGATGTGCCGCACACCGGCTTCCCAATATGCGTCGACCACCTCGTCAATCTCCGCCTTGCTCGCCGCCACGCAGGTCAGATGCGCAGCGGCCGAAAGCGGCGTTTCCTTCGCGATCCGCGCAACCGTGTTATGGGTCCGCTCCCGCGTCGAACCGCCGGCGCCATAAGTCACCGATACGAATTTGGGGGCGAGCGGCGTCAGCGTCTGGATGGCGGACCATAGCTGCTCTTCCATCTTGTCCGTCTTGGGCGGGAAGAATTCGAAGCTGACATTCAGGTCGCCCGCCAGATCGGCGTAGAGCGGTGCGTCCAGCGCGCGCCGGGCCTCTTCGACGGAAGGGGAGCTCAATGTCATGCGGAAAGTCGTCCTTCATGTCGCAGGATGCCGGCGCCCCGGCGCCGCCCCAGCCATAGTTGCACCGTCAGTTCCTGTCCGGGCAACACTTCCACCCGTTCCAGGTCAAGGCCCGCATCGGCGAACCAATTGTCCATCTGCTCATCGGAAAAGCCCAGCCGCGCATGCTGGTCGCGCAGCCGCAATTCTTCCCGTTCATGCGCCGCAAAGTCGGCGATCAGTACGCGGCCGCCGGCGCTGGTGACGCGCGCGACCTCGGCGATCACCGCCTCGGGCGCCTGCGCATAGTGCAAAACCTGATGCAGCACCACCGTGTCGACGCTGCCCGGCTCCAGTGGCAGCGCTCCAAAGTCGCCGAGCACCAGCGCATATTTGTCGCCCGCATCTTCGGGCAGCTTGGCCCGGGCGAGCCGCAGCATGTCGGGGCTGCGGTCCAGCGCCGTGACCTGCGCTGCCGGGGGGCCGAACAGTTCGATCATCCGCCCCGTGCCCGTCCCGACGTCCAGCAGATGGCCGATCGGCTCGACGCCCAGCAACCGGGTCATGACCGCTTCGACGTCGTCTTCGGGCACATGGAGAGAGCGGATCGCGTCCCATTCCTCGGCATGTTCGGCGAAATAGCTCTCCGCCGCCTGGGCCCGGTCGGCGCGCACGGCGGCCAGCCGGGCGAGGTCCGCCCGCTGCCACAATTGCTCGCTATCGGATGGCGCAAGGTCGTCGAACAATGTCAGGAAGGGCGCGATACGCGCCGCCCGGCCCAGTCGCAGGAATACCCAATTACCTTCCTTGCGCCGTTCGACGAGCCCCGCCTCGGCCAGGATGCGGACATGGCGCGACACGCGCGGCTGGCTTTGCCCGACCACCTGCGCGATTTCGCCCACGGCCAGTTCCATCGCGCGCAGAAGATAGATGATGCGCAGGCGCGTGGGATCTCCCAGAGCCCTGAAAATGTCGAGTGTCGCGCCCATGGGGACATCATATAAAGAAATCTTTATATGCGTCAATGGCCCCACCCATCGGCCGTAAAAGAGCTGCGACTCGCCAGAATGCAGGAATGGGATTGCCTTGAGTGGCCCAATTCATTACGAATCGGCCCGCAGGCGCAAAGGGGGGTGAACTTTTCTCCGAGAGTGGTCTGCACTGTTTTTTTCTCAGAGAGGGGTTAACCCATGACCAAGTCGATTGCTCTTTCGCTCGTTCTCGCCGCGTCGCTCGGCCTCGCCGCTTGCTCCAAGCATGAAGACAACGCCACTAACACTGCGGCCAACGCTGCCGAGAATGCTTCGAATGCTGCCGACAACGCCATGAACGCTGCTGAGAACGCCGCTTCGAACGCGAGCAACGCTGCTGCGAACGCCACCAACGCCGCTTCGAACGCTGCTTCGAACGCGATGTAATTTCCTTCGTTTCGAAGGTTGGGAAGGGGCCGCGCCGGTTACGGGGCGGCCTTTTTCTATGCCTTGAAGATAGCCGTTCGTTGCGGACGCGCCGACGCGAAGCGCGCCAAGGAAAAAGGGCCGCCCTGTCGGACGGCCCTCTCTGATCGCAAGCCCTGATGCCGCTCAGCAATCCCGGTCGATCGCCCGGCCGGCCAGTGCGCCCACGCCAGCGCCGATGATCGCGCCGGCCGTGCCGTCGCCACGCCGGCCATAACGCCCGCTGCCCCTGCCGATCTCGTTGCCCAGCAAGCCACCCGCAATCGCGCCGATGATCGTGCCGCCCGTGCCATTGTCCCGGCAGCGGTAGCCGCCGCGATAGCTGCGGTAATAATTGTTGCGATAGTAGCGATCGCCACGGTAACCGCGATAATAGTCACCCCGATAGCCTTGATCGCCCCGATAATAATCACCGCGATAGCCATAGCCCTGACCGCCGCGATAATAATCGCCGCGCTCGTAGCGGCCCCAGCCGTCATGCGCCTGGGCGGGGGCTGCGGTTGCTGCCAGGGAAGCAGCGCCCATCGCCAGCGCGGCCCCCAGATTGATCAGAAATTTCGTCTTCATGGCGTTGCTCCTCTATTCTGCGGTCGATTGGGGTGCGCTTATGATTCCGCCGCACCATCGATTGCCCCCCTTTTGCCTGATTCGCATTGAGCCGTGCCTGAATGGGCATGTCAGCCGCCGTTCAGCTGAAATCTCCATCGGTTCAGGGCTGAAGGCGACATATGCCGCCGCCCTCGGCCCGCTTTGCACCGGCGATCCGTCTCGATCATTGGTGGGGACGCTCACATTGCCTATGGCGGGGCGATGCGCCGAATCCTGATCGTCCTCCTGCTTGCGATCCTGCTGCTGCCGGCACCGCACAAGAACAAGCCACGGCTTTTCGGCCCCGGCCCGCTGCTCGTGACGGCCCGCTCGCTGCCGCTCCGCGCTGATGGGCCGGCCCGTTCGGTGGGCGCTCTCGACTATCTGGGCGGATGGCAGCTCACCAGCCCGCATCAGGGCTTTGGGGGCATATCCTCGCTGCTTGTCGACCAATCCGGCCACGTCCTGGCGCTGAGCGACTCCGGAACGCTGATGGGCTTCGCGATGCAACCCACGCGCGACAGCCGCCCTTTCATCGCGCCGATCCCGGTACGTCAGGAAGATCGGGACGAGCCCTGGTGGGCATGGGATTCCGAATCCATGGCCCATGACCCCGCCACCGACCGCTACTGGGTGGGATTCGAAATGCTGCAACGCATCTGCCGCTATGCGCCGGGCTTCGCCCGGGTCGAGGCCTGCCGCACCTGGCCAGAGATAGAAGCCTGGCCCGAAACCGGTTCGATCGAATCCATGGCCCGCCTGCCCGACGGTCGTTTTCTGGTGATCGCGGAAATGGGCATGGCCAGCGACGGCAGCCACGACACGCTGCTGTTCGGGGACGATCCGACCGAAAGTGGCACGGCAGCGCCCCTGCACCTGCGCTATGTCCCTCCTCGCGGCTATCGTCCGACTGACGCGGTCGCGCTGGACGATCGACACCTGCTGGTCCTCAACCGGCGGGTGACGCTGCAAAACCTGTTCACCGCCGTACTCGCCATCGTCGAACTACCGGCCCGCCCGCGCCCGGGCGAACTGCTCCAGGCGCGCAGCCTTGCCCGGCTCGCGCCGCCCCTGCTCGCCGACAATTTCGAAGGTCTGGCGGTCAGTCGGGAAGGCGAGCGCACTATTCTGTGGATCGCCTCAGACGATAATCACGAATTTTTCCAGCGCACGCTGCTGCTGAAATTCGCGCTGCGGCGGTGGAGCGCTTCTCAGCAGACGGACTCATCTGCTGGCTCGTAAAAGGCGGCCAATAAGGATCTGGAGCATCCGGGCCGAAGCCATCGGATGCAACATGCTTCAAGGGCGGGGACCGCCAATCCCCCACACGCAAAAAAGCGGCCCGTTGCCAGGCCGCCTCTTCAAAATGAACCGACGCGAACCGAATCAGGCGGCAGCGGCAGCCTGCTTCTTGGCGATGTCGCGCTTGAGGCGACGCGCCTTGAGCGACAGCTTGTCGTCATTCGTCTTCAGCAGCCAGTTGTCCAGGCCGCCATTATGCTCGACGGAACGCAGGCCGTGGGTGGACACGCGCAGCTTCACCGTGGTCTCCAGCGTTTCGGAGATCAGCGACACGTTCTGCAGGTTGGGCAGGAACACACGCTTGGTCTTGTTGTTGGCGTGGGACACGTTGTGACCCACCTGGCGGCCCTTGCCGGTCAGCTCGCAGATGCGCGACATAGTCAATCAACCTTGTAATTCGTGTTCGTTCGGAAAGCGGCGCCGATAGCGGGATTCCCGCCCCCCGTCAAGCCGCCCGGCCCCGACGATCGGACCGCCTCCGCAACCCTTTGCCCGCCTCGGACGTTTCCGCCCCATATCTCGAAGGAGAGCGAAATGCGACTCATTGGTGGCCTGTTGCTGGTTGTGCTGCTGATATTGGCTGGCGGCATAGCCACCGGCTTCATCAACCTGCAGAAGACGCAGGAAGGCAGCCTGCCCAAGATCGCGGTTGAAGGCGGCCAACTGCCGAAATTCGACGCCGAAGTGGGCAAGGTCGAGGTTGGGGCCCGCAACGAAACGGTGAAGGTGCCGACGGTGGACGTGAAGAAGCCCTGATCGTTTCGCCGCGTCTCGCAATGCTCTATGGGCGAGGGAATGGCTGCCCCGTTTCCTTTGCCCTTTCCCATGCGCCGCGCCCTGGATCTCGCGCATTCGGCCGAGGCCGCCGGCGAAGTGCCGATCGGCGCGGTCGTGACTTTGCACGGCGCGATTATCGGCGAGGGCGAAAATCGTAACCGGCGGGACAATGACCCCACCGCTCATGCGGAAATCGTCGCCCTGCGTCAGGCCGCCGCCAGGCTCGGCGACTTTCGCCTTGCCGACTGCGATTTGTGGGTGACCCTGGAGCCCTGCCCGATGTGCGCCGGTGCTATCTCCCATGCCCGCATCGCGCGTCTCTATTATGGCGCAGCCGATCCCAAAGGTGGGGCGATCGAACAGGGACCGCGCCTGTTCGCCCAGCCGCAATGCCTGCACCGCCCCGATGTCTATGGCGGCATGGCCGAAGCTGAAGCGTCAGCGCTGCTGCGCGCCTTTTTCGCTGCCCGGCGCTGAATAATCGATGCGATACAGCGTGTAGGGCAGCGTGAAGCCGCTCTTGAGCGGCACCGGGATCAGCCAGCCGGGCACCTCTCCCCGCATCAGCCGCGCATAGAAGCCGCGCGGGCTGCGCGCCTGATATACGGTGCCTTCGGGGAAACCCGGGCATATCAGCAGATAGGTGGCATGATGCCGTCCCGCGATCGCCCGGAAGCCTTCCGGGGCGCCGTCAAAGGCGTGATGGACGTCCAGTATCACGTTGCCGTTACGGTGATAGGGACCGGCGATGGCGCTCTGGTGGGTGGTCGCGATGATGCGGGGCCCAAGGTCGACCATGGTGAAGATGGTCGCGGACGGCAACTGGTTGAGCGCTTCCAGCGCCGGCAGGGACCGGCATCGGCCATTGGCCTTGTTGATCGCTTCCTGCCGCGCCTTGGTCGCCGGCTTCTGCGGCTTTGGCGCTTCGCCCGTCCATTCGGCCCAAAGGGTGTTGATCTGGGGGTAGAGCGGGGTGGCGAAGGCCGCCGCGCTCAGCAGCGCAGCCCCTGCCACGCCCAGCAGACGGATCAGCGGCCGCCCATATAGAAGAGCGCGGACCATCCGGTGCGCGGCCCAGGCGGCCGGGGGAATCGCCAGCAGCTGCGCCGCGGGACCAGCGCGCAGCTGCCAGAAAAGCAGCGCGGTCGAAAAGACCATCATCAACCCGACGGTCCCCCAGGCCCACAGCCGGTCGCTGTCCCGGCGCGCGTCCCACAGCGCCCAGACGAGGCCGAACACGCCGGCCGCCGGTATCGCCATCAGCGGCACGATCAGGCTGCGCGCTTGCGCCGTGATGGGCTTGGCCTCCCGGATATTGGCGAGCCACAGGCGCTGCAGTTCGGGCGAGATCTGATAGGCGCTGGACAGGCATTGTGGCCAGTTCAGCCAGGCAAAGGCCGCGACGCCGCCGCCGACCAGCAAACCCGCGCCCAGGCGCGCTGGCCAGCCGCGAAGGGGCAGCAACGCCAGCAGCGTCATCCCCGCGCCCACGGCGCCGAATATAGCGACCCAGACAGGCGATATGGCGTCGCACACCATGCGCCGATTGGCTTCGCTCGCAAACAGCAGGAAGAGGATGGAGACAGACCCGGACAGGCTCAGCGCATAGGGCAGCATTCGCCGGGCGGCGCCTTCCTTGAACACCCACCGCAACGCGATCAGCGCGCCGCCGGCGGCCAGGTAAACGATCATCTCCATGCCGATCGCGATCGACAGGGCGCTGGTGACGCCCGCGACCAGCCCGCCGCGCAGCCAGTTGCGGTCGACCAGACCGGCCAGCATCAGCACCGTGAACGCCAGTTGCCAGCCATGATGATCGATCCGCATCGGCACGAACATGCCGAGCCCCATTTGCGCGGCATAAGGCGCCAGAGCGGCGAGGATCCAGCCATTGCCGCCTGCCAGGCGCCGTGCGATGAAGCCCAGCCCCAGCATCAGCGGCAGCAGCGGAATCATCGGCGCGATCGCGCAGGCCAACCGATCCGCCATTCCCTGGTCGACAAAAGCGCGGAAGAACAGCATCAGCCCCGACAGCGGCAGGTCGACGAGCCGGGACCAGTGAATATCGAAACCGGCCGGCGGGTCGAGCCGATATTGACGCAGATCGTACCAGCCCTGCCCCACGAGCCAGTCCTTGACTTGCAGGTAACGGATATTGTCGTCGGTATCGCTGAGCGTCAGCCAGTGAATCTGCGGCCAATGCGAATAAAACAGCCAGGTGGCGGCCACCAGCCACATCAGAAAGGTCAGCCATTTCCAGTTCTGATCCGCCCAGATCGACAAGGCCGTCAGCGTGCGGATGGCACGACCGCGCAAGGTAACGCCGCTTTGCAAGTTCATGGCGGGTGGATTAGAGGCTCCGCATCAAAGCGCAACGGGGCGAGCACATGAAATTCCTGTCATCCCTGCCGCCCGAACGGCAGGCGCTGTTCTGGCAGATCGTCCGCTATGGCCTCAGCGGCCTTTTCGTCACGGCCTGTCAGGCTGTCATCTACTGGACCCTGGCGGCGCCCGTCGGGGTCCATCCGCAGATCGCCAACGTCATCGGCTATCTGACAGCGGTGATGATCGGCTATGTCGCCCACAGCGCCTTCACCTTTCGCGGCCATGGCAGCCGCGACAATGGCGCCAGCCGGGGCGTGAAGTTCGTCGCCGTGTCGCTGGTCAGCTACGCGCTCAATGCTCTGTGGGTCTATCTTTGCGTCACGCATATGCGCTGGCCGGAATGGTCGCCCATCCCGGCCATGCTGTTCGTCACCCCTGCCCTGGTCTTCGGCCTCAACCGGCAATGGGTGTTCAGATAGACAAGCGCTTGCCGCCGTTGGGTTCGGCCTTGTCGAGACCCGTCAATGCACGAAACGCGCCACCACATCCCGGTAGGAACGGCTGACCTTCACCTGCGCCCCTGATTCGAGCACCAGGAAACATTCCCCGTTGGTATGCGGCTTGACCTGCCGCACCTGGCTCAGATTGACGATCGTCGAGCGATGCACCCGCTGGAAATTGCGCGGGTCGAGCCGCTTTTCCAGATCCTTCATCGTCTCGCGCAGGATCAGCGAATTGTCGGCGGTGTAGATGCACATATAGTCGCCGGCCGCGTCTATCCGCTCGATCGAATCGACGTCGACGCGGAAAATCTGTCCGCGATCCTTGATGTTGATGAGCTTTTCGAAGCGATTGGACGCGGGCGCATCCTCGTCGCCACCGGCGTCGAAGTCGCTCATCGCATCGGGCGCAATCTCGGCCAGCACCTCGCGCAGCTTTTCTGCCTCCTGCACCTGCTTCTTTTCCGACAGCCGCTGGCGCACGCGGTCCAGCGCGTCGGCCAGCCGGCCTTCGTCGACCGGCTTCATAAGGTAATCGACCGCCTGCGCCTCGAACGCGCGGATGGCATGGTCGCTATAGGCGGTGCAAAAGATGAAGAGCGGGGGTTCGACCTCCATCAATCCCTGCACGACGGAAAAGCCGTCAAAGCCGGGCATCTGGATATCGAGGAACACAAGGTCGGGTTTATGCGTCTTGATAGCGCGGATGGCTTCGCGGCCATTCGAGCAGGTTTCGACTATTTCAACATCCTCATGCGCTTCCAGACGCAGCTTGAGGCCTTGGATAGCCAGGCTTTCGTCGTCGACGAGGATTGTTCTGATGGTCATGCGGCCACTTTCGATGGTTCATCCAGATTAAGCGGCATTTCGATCGAAACCGAAAAACCGCTAGGCGTGGAACGCGTCTCGAAGCTCTGGCGTTCCCCGAAGGCCTGAATCAGCCGATCCCGGATATTCGCCAGACCTACGCCTGTCCCCGCGCACGACGGAGTGTTCGGGCGCGTGAGCCCCTCGTTCAATCCCGGACCCGTGTCCGATACGACGATCCGGACATTTTCACCGGCAGGCTGCGCCGTAACCGAAATCTCGGCCCCCTCCTCCTTCGGGGTGACCGCATATTTGATCGCATTCTCGACCAGCGGCTGGAGCAGCAGCGAAGGCAGCCGCGCCTGTGCGACGGCGGGATCGATGTGGAAGACCGGCCGCAGCCGATCCTCGAACCGCATCTTCTCGATCTCCAGATAGAGTTTAAGCGTCTCGATCTCCTGCTCGATCGTGACATGCGCCGTCGGCTCGTTGATCAGCGTGTAGCGCAGGAAGGATGACAGGCGCGACAGCATCTGGTTCGCCCGATCGGTCTGCTTCAACAGCACCAGGGTCGAAATGCTGTTCAGAGTGTTGAACAGGAAATGCGGGTTGAGCTGGTAGCGCAGCATCGCCAGCTGGGCGCTGGACGCCTGGTTTTCCAGCCGGAGCAATTGATCCGCCTGCTCCTCCACCGTCAGATAGAAGTTGATCGCATAATAAAGCGCCGACCAGGCCCCAAGCAGAGTGATGCTGAGGTAAAAGGCCCCCAGGAACAGCTGCAACCCCGCTGTATCGCTGCCCCGATTCTGGGTGGAAAAGACCCAGGCGTCGATAGAGGCCACCAACGCGGCCGCCATCACGACCGTCAGGATCGACGCGCCCCAGGTAATGATCGGTCGCTGCCGCTGGAGGAACCGGAATATCACCGCAATCAGCAGCGTGACCGAATAGCCCGAGACGGTCGAGATCATGACCGGGATCAGGCTGGACAGGGGCTGCCCATTGGCAATGGTCGACGACCCGCGCAGCAGAAAGGCCCCTGCCCATCCAACCGATTGCAGGTTCCAGAAGGCGCGGTTCTTGTCAGCGAAAAAGGGCTGCGGCTGGATGCGATGCACGGACATTGCCGCCAGCCTAGGCGATTTGCCAGGCGGGGTGAAGCCGTCCCGCGTTAAGCGGCGGTCGCCGGCTCCTGCGTCATCGGCGTGATCTCGTCGGGGCACAGCCAGACCAGATCGCATAATTGAAGCTCCCGTCCGTCATGCGCCTGGATTGTCACCGGGCGGATCGGCCGCCCGTCGCGGCGATCGGCCAGCACCTGGCAGGAGACTGGCCCACAGCCCCATTTTTCCCCCCACTGCCGCAGCGCGATCATGACGGGCGCGAGCTCCTGGCCCTTTTCGGTCAGGCGATATTCCACCTTGCGCCGGTCGCACTGCATGGGCTGGCGCACCATGATGCCATTCTCCACCAGCCGGGCCAGCCGGTTGGCAAGGATGTTGCGCGCTATGCTGAGGGTCGACTGGAATTCCTCGAAATGAAGGATGCCCGACAGGGCGCCGCGCAGGATGAGGAAGGACCATCGTTCCCCCATAGCCTCCAGTGCGCTGGGTAGCGCGCACTGTTCCAGATCCTGCGCCAGGTTGTGCTTCATCGTCCCATCCAGATAGCGCAAAGCGGCGACCGTTGCAAAAGCGCAGCCGATTTGCCTCAAGATGGGATTTTTTTGTTGCACGGCAAGGCGCTTCCCGGACAATCGGGAAACAATGCTGCGTCAATATGAACTTGTCGAACGGGTGAAGCGCTACGATCCGGACGCGGACGAGGCGATGATCAACCGCGCCTATGTGTTTTCCGTCCAGAAACACGGGTCCCAGAAGCGCGCCAGCGGCGACCCCTATTTCAGCCACCCGATCGAGGTGGCGGGCATCCTGACGGACTTCAACCTCGACGACCAGACCATCGTCACGGCGCTGCTGCATGACACGATCGAGGACACGCTCGTCACCTATGAGGAGATAGAGAGCGCCTTTGGCCCCGACGTCGCGCGCATGGTCGACGGTGTCACCAAGCTCAGCAAGATCGAGGCGATGAGCGAAAATGAGCGGGCGGCGGAAAATCTCCGCAAGTTCCTGCTCGCCATGTCGGACGACATCCGCGTGCTTCTGGTGAAGCTGGCCGACCGCCTCCACAACATGCGTACACTCCACTTCATCAAGAATGAAGCCAAGCGCCGCCGCATCGCCCGCGAGACGATGGACATCTACGCGCCGCTCGCCGAGCGGATCGGCATGTACGACTTCATGCGCGAAATGCAGCTCCTCTCCTTCCGCGAGCTGGAACCCGAAGCCTATGACAGCATCACCAAGCGTCTGGAACAGCTGAAGGAGGGCGGCCATGACAAGGTCGACCGCATCGGCGCGGAGCTGCAACTGCTGCTCGGGGGCAAGGGCCTGTCGGTCACCGTCTCGGGGCGGGAAAAGCACCCTTATTCCATCTGGAAGAAGATGCAGGAACGCCATATCAGCTTTGAACAGCTGACCGACGTCATGGCGTTCCGGGTCATCACCGAAACCACCGAGGATTGCTACCGGGCGCTGGGCGTCATCCACCAGACCTACAAAATGGTGCCCGGCCGGTTCAAAGACTATATCTCCACGCCCAAGCGCAACGGCTATCGGTCTCTGCACACCACCGTCATCCATCAGGACAATGCGCGTATCGAGGTGCAGATTCGCAGCCGCGACATGCACAATGACGCCGAACTCGGCCTCGCAGCGCACTGGGCCTACAAGCAGAAGGGCGACGCGACCGACCATCATGCGGCGTGGCTGCGCGACCTCGTCGAAATCCTGGAACAGAGCCAGGATGCCGACGAACTGCTCGAACATACCCGCATGGCGATGTACCAGGACCGCATCTTCGCCTTTTCCCCAAAGGGAGAGCTGCACCAGCTGCCCAAGGGCTCGACCCCGGTCGATTTCGCCTATGCCGTCCACACCTCGCTCGGGAACCAGACGGTCGGAGCCAAGGTCAACGGCCGCGTGGTTCCGCTGCGCACCAGCCTGGAAAATGGCGATCAGGTCGAAATTTTGAAATCGGAAGGACAGGAACCGCAACCCGGCTGGCTGACCTTCGCCGTCACCGGCAAGGCGCGCGCCGCCATCCGCCGCTTCATCCGCCAGAAGCAGCGCGGCGAAGAAGTGGCGCTCGGCGAAAAACTCTATGAGGAGATCATCGGCCGCTTCCCGCACGAGCTGGCGAGCGAACTGGGCGACAAGGCTTTGAAGGCCGCGCTCAAGCGGCTGAAGCTGGAGGACCGCGCGGCGCTGATGGTCGCGATCGCCACGCACCGGCTGCGCGATTCTGAGGTGATGGAAGCGCTGATGCCCGGCTCCACCAGCGCCGAAGGCGTGGAGGAGGCGCATCCCCGCCAGCACGCGCCCGTCTCGATCCGCGGCCTGACGCCCGGCATCGCCTATAATCTGGGCGACTGCTGCCACCCTGTCCCCGGCGACCGCATCGTCGGCGTCCGCCGCACCGGCGAGCCGATCGAGGTCCACACGATCGACTGCCGCTCGCTCGAAGCCGGCCAGGACGATGATTGGATCGACCTTAGCTGGGACAGCAAGTCCAAGGGCGGCACCGCGCGGCTCCAGGTTATCGTCAAGAACCAGCCGGGCGCGCTGGCGGCGGTGGCGAATGTCTTCGGCGCGACCAAGGCAAACATTCTCAACCTCCAGCTGGTGAACCGCGAGGGGCCGTTCCACACCGACATCATCGACCTGGAGGTGCACGACGCGCAGCATCTCAACCGCATCCTTTCGGCGCTGCGCGCGCTGGATACCGTGGTGCAGGCGGACCGGGTCTAAGGGCATGGATGAGGCCGCGCCCCCATCATTTCGATTGGATGTGAACGAAGAATAGCCCATTTCCATGGCCATCAGCCTTTGGGGGGCATCGATGGATCTGACCGGTTTCGCGTTGACTGTCCTGCTGATTGAAATCACGCCCGGCCCGAACATGGCCTGGATGGCCGGACTCGCCGCGACGGAGGGACGACGCTTCGGCATGGCGGCGGTATGGGGCGTGGCGCTCGGGCTGCTCGTCAATGCCCTGCTTGCGGTGCTGGGTCTGTCCCTCCTGTTGGAAACGGCTCCCAAGCTGCTGGACTGGCTGCGCTATGCCGGGGCTGCCATGATGCTGTGGCTGGCGATCGACGCATGGCGCGGCGCTTCACCGACCGCCCGATCGCTCCGTCCAGATCAGGGCGTACAGCGCGCCTTTATGACCGGCGCGTTCATCAACCTGTTCAATCCCAAAGCCTATCTGTTCTTCCTGGTGGTGGCACCGCAGTTCCTGAACGGCGCCGTGCTTGGCCTGCACACCGCACTGATCCTGTCGCTGATCAGCGTCTCTATTGCTACGATGATCCACTTGGTCATCGTGCTCACCGGCAGCGGACTGCATGGATGGCTGACAGGGTCAGGACGGGCCACGATCGTGCGCCGCGTCTTCGCTCTTGTCATGCTGGCGGTCGCCCTGTCCTTCCTTGTGACGAAAACGCCACAACAGATTCGGCGTGACACAGCTGCCCGATTTCTGTAAGGCGCGCCCAGCAGGCCACCGGCAGCAATGTCGATGGCCTTCCGTCCGAGACAGTTGGTGAAGGGAATCTGCCCTTCTTAATTTCCAGCCTAGACGGGGAAAAGTTCTTTACCGGCCGGGCTTGCCCGTTCCGGGTCTGCCCTGTTCGCGATTGAGTGGATTCGGGCCAGTCGACCTCTCCCCTTCGGACTTAGTGCCCTGTGGCTTGCCACGGGTTTTAGCCGTTCGCCGGGCAACCGGCGGACATGAAGTGGAGAATGGCATGGATCGTAATCAGAAAGCTGAGGTCGTTTCCGCGCTGAACGCACATCTGGCAGAGGTCGGCGTGGTCGTCGTGACCCGCAACCTCGGCATGACCGTCGCCCAGTCGACGGACCTGCGCCAGAAAATGCGCGAAGCCGGCGCGACCTTCAAGGTTACGAAGAACCGCCTCGCCAGGATCGCCCTTGAAGGCACCGACTATACCAGCCTCAGCAGCCTGCTGACTGGTCCGGTCGCTCTTGCCTCCTCGGCCGATCCGGTCGCAGCCGCCAAGGTTGCGGTCGAATTCGCCAAGACCAACGACAAGCTTGAGATCGTTGGCGGTGCGATGGGCGAAGTGCTGCTGAACGCGGAGGGCGTCAAGGCGCTCGCCTCGATGCCGTCGCTGGATGAACTGCGTGCGAAGATTGTTGGGCTGCTCGTTGCACCCGCGACCAAGCTCGCGACCGTCACCCAGGCGCCGGCTGCGCAGCTCGCGCGGGTTTTCAACGCCTATGCGGAGAAGGACGCGGCCTGATCGGCCTCGCCTGTTCCGGACTAACGTTTTCAACACTCATTGCAGGGGCTTTCGCCCCGCCCAGAAGGGAATAGTAACATGGCAGATATCAATGCTCTGGTCGATCAGCTGTCGGCCCTGACCGTACTCGAAGCCGCCGAGCTGTCGAAGGCTCTGGAAGAAAAGTGGGGCGTTTCGGCCGCCGCTGCCGTCGCCGTCGCTGGCCCGGCTGCTGCCGCTCCGGCCGCTGCTGCTGAAGAGCAGACCGAATTCGACGTGATCCTGACCGGCGACGGTGGCAAGAAGATCAACGTCATCAAGGAAGTCCGTGCCCTCACTGGCCTGGGCCTGACCGAAGCCAAGGCGCTCGTCGAAGGCGCGCCGAAGGCGATCAAGGAAGGCGTCAGCAAGGACGAGGCCGAGAAGGTCAAGAAGCAGCTTGAAGAAGCCGGCGCGACCGTCGAACTCAAGTAATCGGGTTTCGCCCCGCGGCATGCGGGGCGTCGATCCGGCAAGAGGGAAAAAGGGCGGCATCTCGCGATGCCGCCCTTTTTCTAAAGGCTCGCCGCGCCGCAGCGGAAGTCGCTTGCCGTCAGCGCATGGCGATGAGAACGGGTTGGTCCGTCGCTGCCACCGCCATCGTCCGCGCCCGATGCTCGGCACGCAGGACGGTGAGCATGCTTTCTTTTTCCGCCGCGTCGTTTGCGACGACGATCCACGCCTCGAAGCGAGAGCCTGCTCTCACCTCTTGCGGCAGAGGATACAGCGAACCCATGCTGCGGATCGCACGCAGCGATAGGCGGTTGATGTCTGAAGAGGTTGACGGTCCCGCCAAATCAACATCGGCGGGGCGGCCTTGGTCGTTCAGCCGGAACTGCACACGCGCATAACCCGTCGACGCGCGGTCGCCGTAAAGCGCGCTGGCATTGCGGATACCCCGCGACAGGCGCGACGCTGCACGGTCCGTCCATTTGCTGTAGCTGATTTGGCTCTTCTCTGGCGCTACGACGGTCAGTTGGCCGCCGCCCGCACGGGCAATCGCCGCCCCAGGCGAGATGAGGCAGGCGCACAGCGCCACGATGACAGGTTTGGCATACATTGCAGCCTCCTCTGCGTGTCTATCGATGTTTGTGAATGGATCTGCTGCGGCAGCTTCCCGCTGGCCGAGAGCAGGAACCGCTTTATATGGGAAATGCGAAGTCGATGATAATGAATATATGTCCGCAAACTCATGGGCATATCAAATAGTTCAGAAACCGTTCATTTCCGTAACGGAATGAGTGACAGCAGGGCACTTTTCTTGCCGGATGACAGGATGCCGCCGCAACGTGCGAAGAGCGTTTGGCTTTTTGCCGGCTGCCCCTGCGGCAAGGCCACTGCGACTCAACGGCGCCGCGGCCCGCCCTATGCGGCAATGTCGATCGCGATTGCTTCGGCAACCTTGATCCCGTCGATCGCGGCCGACAATATCCCGCCGGCATAGCCCGCGCCCTCGCCCGCCGGATAGAGGCCGCTGACGTTGAGGCTCTGAAAATCCCCGCCCCGCGTTATACGGATCGGCGAGGATGTACGCGTTTCCACCCCCGTCATCACGGCATCGGGATGATCATAATTGGCGATCTGCCGACCAAATAGGGGCAGCGCCTCACGAAATGATTCGATCGCGAAATCCGGCAGGCATCGGGACAGGTCGGTCATGGTGACCCCTGGTTTGTAGGAAGGCGTCACCGCTCCCAGCCCGGTCGAGGCGCGCCCCGCCAGGAAATCACCGACCGTCTGGCCTGGCGCCCAATAGGAGGAGCCGCCCGCGACAAAAGCCATCTCCTCCCAGTGGCGCTGGAGTTCGATGCCCGCCAAGGGGCCGCCGGGATAGTCCCGCGCGGGGTCGATACCGACCACCAAGCCGGAATTCGCGTTGAATTCCGCGCGACTATACTGGCTCATGCCGTTGGTGACGACACGCCCTTCCTCGGATGTCGCGGCGACCACGCGCCCTCCCGGGCACATGCAGAAACTGTAGACGGTGCGGCCATTCTCGCAATGATGCGCAAGGCTATAGGCTGCCGCCCCCAGAACCGGATGCCCGGCGCATTGGCCATAGCGAGCCCGGTCGATCCAGCTTTGCGGATGTTCGATCCGCACGCCGATCGAAAAGGGCTTGGCTTCGATATGCACGCCCTGGCGATGCAGCATCTCGAAAGTGGGCCGTGCGCTGTGCCCTACGGCCAGCACGACGTGGTCGGCCTCGATGAAGCCGCCATCGGACAGGTGCAGCCCGCGCAGCCGCTGCCGGCCGTCGGCCTGCCGCTCGAGTTCGAGATCATCGACCTTGTGCTGCCAGCGATATTCGCCCCCCAGCCCTTCGATCTGGCGACGCATGCTCTCGACCATGGTGACGAGGCGAAAGGTGCCGATATGCGGATGCGCCTCTGTCAATATGTCGTCCGGGGCGCCTGCCGCGACGAACTCCTCCAGCACCTTGCGCCCGAGGAAGCGCGGATCCTTCACTCGACAGTAGAGTTTGCCGTCGGAAAAAGTGCCGGCCCCGCCTTCGCCGAACTGGACATTGCTGTCGGGATTCAACTCCGCCCGGCGCCACAGGGCCCAGGTGTCCTTGGTCCGTTCGCGCACCACCTTGCCTCGGTCGAGGATGATGGGGCGGAACCCCATCTGCGCCAGGATGAGGCCGGCAAACAGGCCGCATGGCCCCGCACCGACGACGACCGGCCGCTTGCCCGACCAGCCCGGCGGCGCCTTGGCGACGAACCTGTAATCGGTGTCCGGACGCGGCCGCACATCATGATCGCCGGCAAACCGTTCCAGTACCGCCTGCTCGTCGACGAGTTCGACATCCACGGTATAGACCAGCTGGATCGCGCTTTTCCTCCGCGCGTCATTGCCCCGCCGCACTACGACATGGCGGATCAACTCCTGCGGCTCCAGCCCGAGCCGCGCGCAAATGACGGCGGGCATCGCCCCGGCAGGGTGGTCGAGGGGCAGTTTAAGACCGGAGACACGCAACATGGCGCCGCCTCTAGCCCTTATTGCCCCCGCGCTCCACCCCCTCAAGAGGATAGGCCGGCGCCCTTTCAGAGCAGCGCGGCCTAGAAGTGGGCACGCACCCCGCCATAAAAGGCGCGCCGTTCGATCGGATAGAAGGTCGCCTGCCCCGTATAGCGCACCACCGCACCGATATCGCCGACGGCGCGTGTCTGCGTAAGGTTCCGCGCGTCAAGAAACAGCGCCATGCCTTTCGCAACCCGTGCCTCGGCGCCGAGGTTCAGCGTCACATAGCCGTCGACGCGGTGGCTGTCGGCATAGTCCGCCCAGGCGCCCTGTGGCACCCATTCGACCGCTGGAGAGAGGCTGGCGCGCTCTGTTCCCAGCTTGAGTTCCGCGCGGTAGAAATGGCGTGGCACGACAGGCAGGCGATTGTCACCAAATTGCACGTCTCCGCGAAAGCGGAAGTCGCTATATTGATAGACCTGCCGCAGTATCGCCCAGGGGGTCAGCGCCAGGTCCAGCCCTGCCTCGATCCCCTGATGCCGGGTCTGGCCTGCATTGAATGTGGAAGCGGGGATGACTCCGGCCTGCACATTATATTGCAGCATCTCGCCCCGTATGTCGGCGCGATAGAGGCTGACATCCCAGTGGGCCACGCCCAGCGTGCCCCGAGTCCCGATCTCCGCCGTCCAGGCCCGCTGCGCATCGAGCGGCGTGAAGCCAGGCAGCGGAACGCCGCCGGCGTCGACGGCCGTCTGGCCCAACTCGATGAAGCCGGGCAGCTCCACCGACCGGCTGTAATTGGCGTAGAGCTGCACCGCCTTGGCCGGTTCGAACAGCAGGCCGAATTTCGGCGCGAAACTGTCGAAAGACACATCGCCGCTGCGTATGGGAACGAGGCGGTTGTCGAGCCGCCGTTCGCCATGCGTGAGGACGCCACCCGCTATGAGCCATAGCCCCATCACCGGCGCCACCCGCGCTTCGCCATAGCTGTTGATCGTTTGAGCATGGGCCCGTTGCACCGACATCAGCGCGCCGGGCTTGCCATTCACATTGGCGAACTGCCGGAAATCCCCCCTGCCGAACCGGGCCTGAGTGCCCAGCGTCAATTCTACCGGCAGGCCAGCAAGGTGGCCCGCCCAATCCAGGCTCGCGAACAGCCCTCGATCTTCCGACTTCTGGTCGACTACCTGATAGATCGGATGATTGAGCGCCTTGCTGTTGTAATAGACGCCGAAGGCCAGCTGCCCGCCTTCGATCTGTACTGTCGTGCGGTTCTGCAACCGGATTGAATCGATGTTGCGCGCCTGATCGCCGACAACACTGCCCTTCCCGGGATCATCCAGCACATCGCCTTCGGTCAGCGCGCCCGACAGCTTCTGCCGGATCGTCTGCGCGCTGGCGTAGAAGCGCGTCTCGACATTTTCGCTGAGCTTCAGGCCGACATTGCCGTTGAAGCGCAGCGCCCTGCGCTCACCATGCGCACGGTCGCCGTCCGAACGATCCGCGGTGATCGCCATCCACGCATCGCCCCGTGCGTCGGCATAGCCATAGGCGGCCTTGGCGCGCAGCGTGTCGAACGATCCGCCGTCGATCCGCAGCTCCGCGCCCGGCGCCGTGCGCCCGGTCGGCGTCACTGCGTTGATCGCCCCGCCCAGCGTCGATCCGCCCAGCCGCAGCGCGTTGCCGCCGCGATAGACCTCCAGATGCTGGAACACGGCCGGATCCAGCTCCTGGAAGTCGCCATTATCGTCCGCCATGTTGATCGGAATGCCATCCTGCAGCAGCGTCAGCCCGCGCATATGATAGCCGCGCGACAGGCCAGAGCCCCGGATGGATATCCGGACCTCCTGCCCGAAGCGCGGCTGCGTATAGACGCCCGGCGAAAAGGCGAGCGCGTCGCGCAGCGACACGGCGACCTTGTTCTCAAACGTCTCGGCGGCGACGACATCCACGCCGCCCGCCGTCCGCTGAGCGCGCGTGACAGCCATCTCGACCGGCGGACTGGCGGTGACGATAATGCGGCTGTCCGGCCCCTCATCGGCGAAAGCGGGGATGGAAAGAAAAGAACAGGCAAGCGCGCACAGCGATACGCCGCGCGAAAGCGTGAAATGCAACATGGATGAAACCTTCTGAAAATTGCAGGATGCGGCAGGCAGCCGGAGGAGGATTTCAGAAGGTCGGGGGAGGACCGGATGAAGGTGGCGGCGGCGCCGCCAGTCGAGCAATGTCGCCGGTCTTGAGCGCAAAGGCAATCGCCCCGAAGGCCAGCTGCCAGGCGGGCAGCGCCAGGTCGGCGAGGACGAGCGGCGGCACCAGCGGCTGGATCGACGCGGCAAAGGCGCAATGTTGCTGTGCCGGCGCGCCCTCGTCACGCGGATGGCCAGGCTTGCCAGGCGCCCGGTCGCGCGCAATCAGGACGTTTACGGCACCCTGGCCGGTGCACAGCGTCACCACAACGCCGCGATCCGTCCGAACCGGCATGAAGCCGGACGGAGCAACCAGCTGGATGGCAAGGACAAGCAGAGCCAGCGCCGCAAGCACGGCTCGCCAGCCCTCGGAATGTCTGATCGCCCCCAGCATTGGGGCGCCTTAGCGGTCGGGCGAGCCGCTGTCATCAGGGCAGATTGCCCCATCCAAATCAAACTTGACGTTAACGTAAACTATTCCTACTTTGCGGCAATGGATCAACGCACCAGCATCGCGGGCATTGAACTGCCCGACCACAAAGACCGCCAGAGCTACACCATCACCGACCTGTCGGAAGAATTCGGCGTCACCGCACGCGCCCTTCGCTTCTATGAGGATGAAGGGCTGATCGCGCCGGAACGCCACGGCCTGGCCCGCATCTACTCCCGCCGCGACCGCGCCCGCCTGGCCTGGATCCTGCGCGGCAAGCGGGTCGGTTTCAGCCTCGCCGACATCCGCGAGATGATCGACCTGTATGACGCGGACGAGGAACATGAGGAGCAGCGGCGCGTCACCGTTGCCAAGTGCAGGGCGCGGATCGACCTGCTCACGCGGCAGAAGGCGGATATCGATGCCGCCATCGCTGAACTGTCCGATTTCGTGCGGGTGATCGCTCAATCCTGAGCGCCGTTTCGAGTCAGAACATAAGCATTTCCGGAGAAGATCATGCCAACCTACGCCGCACCGCTCCGCGAAACCCGTTTCGTGCTCGACCATGTCGTCGGGCTTGACCGCTTCGCCAACCTGCCCGGTTGCCAGAACGCCACGCCTGACCTGGTCGACGCGATTCTGGCGGAAGGCGGAAAGATGGCGGCAGAGGTGCTTTTTCCGCTGAACGCCGTGGGTGACAAGGAAGGCTGCACGCGCCATCCCGACGGCAGTGTCACCACGCCGCCCGGCTTCAAGCAGGCGTTCGACACCTATGTGGAGGGCGGCTGGACGACATTGCACGGGCCGGTCGAATATGGTGGCCAGGGCCTGCCCAACGTCATCGCCTCGGCGGTTGGCGAATATGTGCTGTCCGCCAACCACAGCTTCGAAATGTATCACGGCCTGACCAGCGGCGCCGTGGCCGCCCTGATCGCCAGGGGCAGCGAGGAGCAGAAACGGAAATATATCCCCAACATGGTCTCGGGCAAATGGACCGGCACGATGAACCTGACGGAGCCGCAGGCCGGCACCGACCTCGGCCTCATCAAGACCAAGGCGGTCCCCAACGCCGACGGCAGCTATGCCGTCACCGGCACCAAGATCTTCATCTCCTCGGGCGAGCAGGACCTTACCGAAAACATCATCCATCTCGTCCTTGCCAGGACGCCCGGCGCACCGGAAGGGAGCAAGGGCATCTCGCTGTTCGTCGTGCCCAAGCTGCTGGTGAATGACGATGGCTCGCTGGGCGCGCGCAACGCCGTGTCCTGCGGATCGCTCGAACACAAGATGGGCATTCACGGCAACGCGACCTGCGTCATGAATTATGACGGCGCCACAGGCTGGATCGTGGGGGAAGAAAATAAGGGCCTTGCCGCCATGTTCATCATGATGAACGCAGCGCGCATGTGGGTCGGCATGCAGGGGCTCGGCCAGGCGGAGGTCGCCTTTCAGAACGCGGTGCATTACGCCCGCGAGCGTCGCCAGGGCCGCGCCTTGAGCGGCCCCAGAGACGCGTCGGAAAAGGCCGATACGCTGTTCGTTCATCCAGACGTGCGTCGCATGCTGATGGAAGCCAAGGCGCTGACGGAGGGGTTGCGCGCGCTCATGCTCTGGGGCGCGTTGCAGGTCGACCTTGCTCACCACGCCGCGACCGAGGAAGAGCGGCAGGCAGCGGACGACCTCGTCCAGCTGCTCACGCCCGTCATCAAGGGGTATGGCACCGACAAGGGCTTCGATGTCGCCGTCATGTCCCAGCAGGTATTCGGCGGCCACGGCTACATCTGGGAAAATGGCGTCGAACAATATGTCCGCGACGCCCGCATCGCCCAGATCTACGAAGGCACCAACGGCGTACAGGCGATGGACCTGGTCGGCCGCAAGCTCGCCATGAATGGCGGCCGCGCGCTCCAGTTCTTCCTAAAGCTGGTCGCCGATGAGGTGGCCGAGGCGAAAGGCAACACGAGGCTCTCTTCCTTCGCCGAAGCACTCGAAAAGGCGAGCGGCCAGCTTGGCGCGGCCACCATGTGGCTGATGCAGAACGCCATGCAGAATCCTGACAATGCCGGCGCGGGCGCCGTACATTACATGCACATTCTCGGCATTGTCGCGACCGGCCTCATGTGGCTGCGCATGGCGAAAGCTGCCGCTGCCCTGCTCGAAGCCGGCGAAGGCGACGCCCGCTATCTGGAGGCCAAGCTCGTCACCGCCCGCTTCTTCGCCGAACGCATAATGCCCGACGCCGGCGCGCTCCGCCGCAAGATGGAGGGCGGCGCGGAAAGCCTGATGGCGATCGACCCGGACATGTTCCTGGTGGCTTGAGGCAACACCGTTCCGGCATGTGTCATGGGACGGCCAGCCCGGCCTCCATGGTTCTCCGGGCATCAAAACCGCCTGTCCATCGGGAATCTGTCTTCACGGGATAACCGCTTCGGCTGTGGCAGCGGCAAGGGCGGCGCGGATGGCCGTCCGATGAGAAACGGAAAAGGCCGGGGCGGCCTATCCCGCACCCGGCCCCCAAACCATGAAACCGACCGACAGTTCAGTCGCCCCACAATTCCTTGAGCTTGGAGAAGAAACCCGTCGATTGCGGACATTCCTCGCCGGTTTCCGTCTCGCGAAAGGCTTCCAGCAGTTCCTTTTGCCGTGCGGTCAGCCGGGTCGGGGTCTCGACATCGACCTGTACGACAAGGTCGCCCTGCCCGCGCCCGTTCAGCACGGGCATGCCCGCGCCCCGCTGGCGGATCTGCTTGCCCGACTGGATGCCGCTCGGGATGCTTATCTGGTGCCGCTGCCCGTCGAGGCCGGGCACCTCGATGCAGCCGCCCAGCGCCGCCGTCGTGAAGCTCACCGGTGCGCGGCAGAACAGCGTCGTGCCATCCCGCTCGAAGATCGGATGCCGCTTCACATGCAGGAAGATATAAAGGTCGCCTGCCGGCGCGCCGCGCGCGCCAGCCTCGCCTTCGCCGGTCAGGCGGATGCGGGTGCCTTCGTCGACGCCGGCCGGAATATTGACCGACAGCGTCTTGGGCTTGTCGACCCGGCCTTCGCCCCGGCAGGTGCGGCAAGGGCTTTCGATCACCTGGCCCGCGCCGTGGCAGCCCGGGCAGGTGCGCTCGACCACAAAGAAGCCCTGCTGCGCCCGCACCTGGCCGTGGCCACCGCAGGTTCCGCAGGTCTTGACCCCGGTCCCCGGCTGCGCGCCCGATCCGTCGCAGCTGTCGCAGGCGGCAGAAACCTCGATCTCTATCTCGGTCTGCTTGCCGTGATAGGCGTCGTCGAGCGTGATCTCCATGTCGTAGCGCAGGTCTGCACCGCGCCGCTGCGCCTGACGGCCGCCGCCGCCAAAGCCCGACTGACCGAAGATCGTCTCGAAAATATCGCCCAGGTCCGAAAAGCCGCCCGCGCCGCGTCCGCCGTTGAAGCCGCCACCGCCGCCATTCTGGGCGTTGGTATAGGCGGCATGGCCATAACGGTCATAGGCCGCGCGCTTCTGCGGATCCTTCAGGCACTCATAGGCTTCGGAAACGGCCTTGAACTTGGCCTCGCCGTCGCTGCATCCCCCGGTCTTGTCCGGATGATATTTCATCGCCAGCTTGCGATAGGCGCTCTTGATGGTCGAGGCGTCCGCCGTGCGCTCCACCTCGAGCAAGGAATAATAGTCCAGTTCGGTACTCATCTCGCCCCCGGCGCGCGCACGTCCCCCGACTTCGCTCCGGCTGAACGGCTGCAGCAGCTACCATAACCGTTCGGTTCGGGCGAAGTCGAGAAGCGTTTCATCGGCCTCAAGCCTTGTTGTCGTCCACTTCCGAAAATTCGGCATCGACGACATCGTCATCCGCCTTCGGACCATCCGATCCCGGAGCCGCGGCCGAAGCCTGCTCCTTCTCATAGATCGCCTGGCCAAGCTTCATCGCAACCTGCGCCAGGTCCTGCGCCTTGGCCTTCATCGCTTCGGGGTCGCCGCCCTCGACGGCCGACCTGGCAGCCGCGATCGCGGCCTCGATTTCGGACTTGAGTCCGGCATCGACCTTGTCGCCATGTTCTTCCAGCTGCTTCTCGGTCGTGTGGATCAGGCTTTCGGCGTTGTTCTTGGCCTCGGCCGACTCGCGCTTCTTCTTGTCCTCTTCGGCGAAGCGTTCGGCATCCTTCACCATCTGTTCGATGTCGGCATCGCTGAGGCCGCCCGAAGCCTGGATGCGGATCTGCTGTTCCTTGCCGGTGCCCTTGTCCTTGGCATGGACGTTGACGATGCCGTTGGCATCGATATCGAACGTGACCTCGATCTGCGGCACGCCGCGCGGCGCGGGGGGAATGCCCACCAGGTCGAACTGGCCGAGCAGCTTGTTGTCCGCCGCCATTTCGCGCTCGCCCTGGAACACGCGGATCGTCACCGCCTGCTGATTGTCGTCAGCGGTCGAATAGACCTGGCTCTTCTTGGCCGGGATCGTCGTGTTCCGGTCGATCATGCGCGTGAACACGCCGCCCAGCGTCTCGATGCCCAGCGACAGCGGGGTCACGTCGAGCAGCAGCACGTCCTTGACGTCACCCTGCAGCACGCCCGCCTGGATCGCCGCGCCCATGGCGACGACTTCGTCCGGATTGACGCCGGTGTGGGGCTCCTTGCCGAAAAAGTCCTTCACCGCCTCACGCACCTTGGGCATGCGGGTCATGCCGCCGACCAGCACCACTTCGCTGATGTCGCTCGCCGAAACGCCCGCGTCCGCCAGCGCCTTCTTGCATGGCTCCATGGTCCGCTTGATAAGGTCGGCGACCAGGCGCTCCAGGTCGGCGCGCGTGATCGACTTCACCAGATGCTTGGGACCATTCTGGTCAGCGGTGATGAAGGGCAGGTTGACTTCCGTGGTCTGCGCCGAAGACAGCTCGATCTTCGCCTTTTCGGCGGCTTCCTTCAGCCGCTGCAGCGCGAGCTTGTCCTTGGTGAGGTCGATGCCCTCTTCCTTCTTGAAGCCCTCAGCCAGATATTCGACCAGCTTGGCGTCGAAATCCTCGCCGCCCAGGAAAGTATCGCCGTTGGTCGACTTCACTTCGAACACACCGTCGCCGATCTCCAGAATGGAAATGTCGAAGGTGCCGCCGCCAAGGTCATAGACCGCGATCGTCTTGCCGTCCTGCTTCTCAAGGCCATAGGCCAAGGCAGCCGCCGTCGGTTCGTTGATGATGCGCAGGACTTCCAGCCCCGCGATCTGCCCGGCGTCCTTGGTCGCCTGGCGCTGCGCGTCATTGAAGTAGGCGGGAACGGTGATGACCGCCTGCGTGACGGTCTCGCCCAGATAGCTCTCGGCGGTTTCCTTCATCTTCTGCAAGGTGAAGGCGGAAATCTGCGAAGGACTGTAATCCTTGCCGCCGGCCTGCACCCAGGCATCGCCATTGCTGCCCTTGACGATGTGATAGGGAACCAGTTCCATATCCTTCTTCGTCGTGGGATCTTCGAAACGGCGGCCGATCAGGCGCTTCACCGCGAAAATCGTGTTGTCGGGATTGGTAACGGCCTGGCGCTTGGCGGGCTGGCCGATCAGGCGCTCACCATCCTTGGTGAAGGCGACGATGGAAGGCGTCGTGCGCGCGCCTTCCGCATTTTCGATCACCTTGGGCTTGCCGCCGTCCATCACGGCCACGCAGCTGTTGGTGGTGCCAAGGTCGATGCCGATTACTTTTGCCATTGTGTCCTCTTTGAACCCCAAATTCATTCAGCGGTTGACGGCCCATTACCTCACGAAAGCGCCAAGGCAAGGCCGGTTTGCCGTTGCGATATAGGCGCGATCTTTCTTGGCACAAGAAGCGGCGGCCATTACGGTGCCGACCGACCAGAAACGAGACACTCACGAAAGCGGAATGATGCGCGCACCCTTGCTCCTTCTTGCCTTGGCCACCCCCTTCGCGCTGACCGCCTGCGGCGATCCGGCGCCCACCTATATTGACCAGGCCTGGGTGCGTCTGAGTCCCAACAAGGACACACCCTCGGCCGGTTATTTCGTCGCGCATGGCGGCGACGCGGCGACGCAGTTGCGCGGCGTGCTCACCGACTATGCGGTCAAGGTCGAAATGCATGAAAGCATGGACCATGGCGGCATGATGATGATGCGCAAGCTCGATTCGGTCGACATACCAGCCAAGACCAAGGTCGCCTTCGCGCCAGGCGGCAAGCACCTCATGATCTGGGGCGTCAACGACACGGCGATCAGCCGCGGCAAGATGACGTTCACCTTCCTCCTCGCCAATGGGGATCGGCTGCTGGTTGACGCCGTGATCCAGAAAGCCGGCGGCGGCGCGCCCGCATCCGTCCCGGCACCCAAGGACCATTGAGCGGCCGCGCCCTCACCCCGGCCGAAGTCCGCCTCGCCGGATCGATCTTCGGGCAGGCGATCACTTATGACCGCGTGCGCGTTCATAACCGTAAATGGTGGCCGCTCCAGCCCCGCCGCGTCACCATGGCGCCCGACGGCCACCTCTGGTTCCATCCGCGAGGCGGGCTGTTCTGCGCCGATTTCTGCGCCGCGCCGCTGCACCTCCAGGGTCATTTCATCCACGAAATGACCCATGTCTGGCAGGCGCAGAAAAGCGGCAAATGGTATCTGCCGCTGATGCGCCACCCCTTCTGCCGCTACGATTATGACATCGTACCCGGCCGCCCCTTCACCGGTTACGGCCTCGAACAGCAGGCGGAAATCGTTCGCCACGCCTTCCTCATGCGGAACGGGGCACGGGTTGACGGTAAGCCGCCGCTCGACGTGTACGAGGCGCTCCTGCCGTTCGCGGCGGCCTAGGGTGGAAAGCGGATCGACGGCGGCGTCACGCGGAACCGAGGCTGATCGCATTCGCGGAAATGCGTGACTGCTACGCGACAATCATGTGTCTGGCGGCACCGACATTGCTCGCTCATGATATCGATCAGGTTCAACTGTACCCGCCGGGCCACGGCTGGCGTGAAAAACCATCCTATTTTCCGTCGAGGCTCACTTTTTCCCTGTCCTACATCCCCTGTCCTGCCTATCCCGCCCCCCGGTCTTTGAAATGTCGAACCGCTTCCCACGACGCCTACGCGCGCCCCCGCACGCGCGCGCATACGGTGTGAACTTCCACGGAAAACTGGCGCAAATCATGCTCCGGCGCTATCTATCTCGCATGCGCATGCCGCTCGCCCTGCTCCCGCTCGCCGCCTTCCTCTCCAGCCCGGCGGCCGCCGTCGAACCCGGCCGCGCCGGCCACTATTACCTGCACGGCGTGATGGAGACGGGCTCGGAACTGTTGCTCCACGCCGATGGACGCTTCCAATGGTATCTCGTCTATGGCGCGCTTGACCTTTTCGCCGAAGGGCATTGGCAGGAACAGGAGGATGCGGTCCTGCTCACTGCCGAAAAAACGAGCGACGTGCCGCAGCCGGGCTTCCGAACGCTGCGCCTGACGATCAAAGGAAAGCAACTCATTCCGCCCGACGGTCATGGCGCCTATGTCCGTCCCTCCGACGAACCGGACTGAATCCCTGGTCGGCCCTGCTCAAAAGGCGCTCCCGTCCTTGCGCCGATAGGCGCCGCCCGACCAGCTGAGATCGATGTCAGGATAATGTGCGTCGCCGAGCGGCACGCGGCCGAAGACCAGGAACGCGCAATCATCATCGCTCTCGTTAAGCAAATGATGGGCGTCCGGGTGGCCCTTGGCAAAGGCGGCCATGTCACCGGGCTTCATGATGACGCGTCCGCCATCCTCCACCAGCACCGCAGTGCCGCTCAGGATCACGACGAACTCGTCCTCATCTTCATGCCAGTGCCGCCGCGAGGATGCCGCACCGGGTTTCAGGACCACATGGCTGACGCCGAAGTCGGTCAAGCCCGCGTCCCGCCCCACGCGCCGCACCCAGCGCCCGTGCACCGCCACGGCAAAGGGCGCGGGATATCCGGTGCGGTTGCTCTGCTCGATGGCCGCAAGGTCAATCTTGGGCATGATCCTTTCCTCCGGCTGGCAAAGGCGGCCGGCTTTCGCTAACGCAGCGGCATGACCATGACCAGCACCAATGCCGACGCAGTGGATATAGCACGGAAGCTGATCGCCTGTCCTTCCGTAACCCCGGCGCATGGCGAGGTCTTCGCGGTTCTGGAAAGCATGCTGCTTCCGCTCGGCTTCAACGTCGACCGTTTCGTGGTCGGCGAGGAGCCCGACGGACCTGTTGAAAATCTGCTTGCCTGGCGTACTACCGGCGCTGGCCGGCACTTCGCCTTCGCCGGCCATCTTGACGTCGTTCCGCCGGGCAATGGCTGGAGCTGCGACCCCTTCGTTCCCGAAATCCGCGGCGACCTGCTCTACGGTCGCGGCGCGGTGGACATGAAGGGTTCCATCGCCGCCTTCGTCGCCGCGCTCGCGAACCTGCCCGCGGATCTGCCGGGAACGATCAGCCTCATCATCACCGGCGACGAGGAAGGACCCGCCACTTACGGCACATTGGCGCTGATGGACCGGATGGCGGCCCATGGCCTGCGTCCCGAACTCTGCCTGGTGGGGGAGCCTACCTCGTCGCGGCGGCTGGGGGATGTCATCAAGATCGGCCGGCGTGGATCGGTCAACATGTGGATCCGGGTGGAAGGCACACAGGGCCATGTCGCCTATCCCCACCTCGCCGACAATCCCGTCCCCCGCCTCGTCCGCATCCTCGCCGCAATCGACCGCGAGGTGCTGGACGAAGGCACCGACTGGTTTCAGCCCAGCAATATCGAGATCACTGACCTGGAAGTGGGCAACACCGCGACCAACGTGATCCCGGCAGCGGCGCAAGCGCGCATTTCCATTCGCTTCAACGACCAGCATCAAGGCGCAGCGCTGGTCGACCGGATCACGGCCATGGCAGCGGTCGAAGGCGGCACCGTCACAGCCAAGATCAGCGGCGAGCCGTTCCTGACCGAACCGGGGCCCGTTTCCGCGCTGGTCGCGAATGCCATTCGCGATGTCGTCGGCATCGAAGCGGAACTGTCGACCACCGGCGGGACCTCGGATGCACGCTTCCTCTCGCGCCTATGCCCGGTCGTGGAATTCGGCCTCAATAACGCGACCATGCACAAACTGGACGAGGCTGTTGCCCTGCAGGATCTTGGCGACCTGACGAGCATCTATGCACTGGTCATTCGGCGAGCGCTGCGTGACTAGACGTGCGCCGCTAGATTGAGCGCCGCTCGGCGACCGGGATTGCGGCGAAGCGGATGAGATAATCCTCCTCTCCGGTCGGCCGGGCAAGATGATAGCCCTGGAACAGCGTGCAGCCGATGACGCGCAGCATCTCCATCTGCGCCTGCGTTTCGACGCCTTCGACCACGACTTCCATGCCCAGGCCCTGAATCAGGCCGACGACGGCGCTGCAAATCGTGCGCGCCTCGGCCGAAATGGCAATGTCGCGCACGAGGCTGCGGTCGATCTTCACGCGATCGACCGGGAGTTCCTTGAGCCGCGACAGATTGGAATAGCCGGTGCCGAAATCGTCGATCGCGATCCGCATGCCGTCCTGTCGTAGCGCCCTGACCTGGTCCAGCACACGCGCATCCATCTCCATGGCGAGCGATTCGCTGATCTCCAGTTCAAGCATGGACGGAGGCGTCCGATGGGTCGACATGGCATGACGCAAGCGCAGGAAAAAATCGGCCTGCGACAGTTCGCGCGAGGAGATGTTGACCGCGATGCGCTGCCCGACCTCCGCTCGCGCCCATCGTGCCGCTGTTTCGCAAACCTTACCCATTACCCAGTCGCCCAGCGCGACAATCGCGCCGCTTTCCTCGGCCACGGGCACGAAAAAGCCGGGCATGACAAGTTCCCGCTCGGGATGCGCCCAGCGGATCAGCGCTTCCGCCGCGACGGCGCGGCCGCTACCGGCCTCGATCTGCGGCTGGAACTCCAGCAGGAACTCGTCGCGCTGCAGCGCCAGCAGGAGATCGCGCTCCAGCTCAGCACGGTCCGCTGCTTCCAGCGCTAGTTCAGCCGTGAACATTTCGGCCCGGCCGCGCCCTTGGCGTTTGGCGTGATACATGGCGATATCGGCCGAGCGCAGCAGCGCCGAAAGCGTGTCGCCATGGTCGGGATAGCAGGCGATGCCGATCGACGCGCCCAGTTCGACATGCTGACTGCCAAGGTCGAACCGCTCATCGAGCGCGAACTGGACCGCACGGGCGATACGGTGGGCGGCGTCCCGGCCTGGCAGTTGGGGGAAGAACATGGTGAATTCATCGCCTGCCAGGCGGCCGGTCACGGCGTCGCCGCAGCCCGCGCTGACCTGCGCCATCACGACTTCGCGCAGCCGGCCGGCGACGCGCGCCAGCAATTGATCGCCCGCCGCGTGGCCCAGGGTGTCGTTCACGCCCTTGAACCCGTCGAGATCGATGAAGAACAGCGCGGCGGCGCCCTCTTCGCTTCGTTCCAGGAGCAATCGCTCGACCTGCCGGCAGAAACTGGTGCGATTGGCAAGGCCGGTCACCTGATCGAACAGTGCCAGCGTCTGCACATGGTCGAGATTGGTACGGACCTGACTGAACAAGCTCTCCATGGCGATCGACAGGTCGGGCAGTTCCGCGCGGATGTCCGGTGGCACAGCCGACTGGAGATCGCCATGCGCGGCCGCGACCAGCCTCTCAGTGGCGGTGTCGATGGCAATCGCGGTGGTCGCGATCGTACGGCGGGCCGACGCCCAGCTCATGGTGCCGCACAATATCGCTATGATCAGCGACCGGCCGATGCCGACCACATCGTCGGCTTGGCCCTGGCCCAGGACCAGCGATAGAATGAACACCAGCGCCCCCGCGGCGCAGGCGAAGGCGGTGGCGCGGCTTGTCAATGTCACGCCCTGCATGATACTCCCGCCTTGGGCGCGGCTCGACGATGAGCCGCCAGACCCGACGGGTTATGAAGGGCGCTGGTTAAGAAACCGTCAGTACGAACGCCCGCGACCGTCTATTTCTTGCGGCGCAATATTACGTAGATGGCGCCTTCTCCACCATGACGCGGATGGGCAAGCCTGACGCTGGCGATGCGATCGGCATAGGGGGTCGTTTCCAGCCAGTGGCCGATCTCACCACGAATGGCACCCCGTGAGGACTGCCGCGCGGGACTATCGGTTTTCGGCGGCTTTCCCGTCACCACCAGCAGCACGCGGACACCCCGCGCCGTCGCCGCCGCCAGCGCGTGATTTAACCGGACATGCGCGGCGGACAGGCTGTGGCCGTGGAGGTCTATGCTCATCTCGGGCGTCAAACTGCCGCTACGGATTCGCCGTTCCCAGCTGGAATCCAGCACCGGATTGGGGACCCGCGAGGCGCGCGCCGGCCCCAGCGCAGTCGGCGCCGGCATTAACCCTGATGCGCTGCTGCTTCCAACCGGCAGCGTCGGGAATTCGGGCAGGCGCGCACCCGATTGCAGGGGCCGGACCGAGCGAGCGAGGGCGTTCCAGAGCGCCTGCTCCTCGGACGAAAGATGCCGCCGCGCCACCGCAGAATGCCCTATTGCTGCCCCAGCCGCGCGGCCGATCCGATGGGCAGCAGGATCAACGCACTGCCGCGAGCCGCCATTCCGCCCGCAATCCCGCGTGCCCGCGCGCCCGCACCCCAGAAACTGTCGAACCGGTTGGCTCCCTTGATCGCTCCACCGGTATCCTGCGCGATCCACAGCCCATTGGGCTCGGCACGATCCAGCGACAGCAACACCGGCGCGCCTAGCGGCACATATTTCGGGTCAGCCGCTACCGTTGCTTCAGGGGTTACAGGCGCCCCCATGGCGCCCACCGGGCCCGGCCCGTTCAGTTCGCGAAAGAAAACGAAGCTCTTGTTTTCGTTCATGATTTCTGCGCCCTCCGCCGGATGGGCGCGCAGGTACGCGATAATATCCTGCATCGACCCCCCTTGGATCAGGCCGCGATCCTTCATCAGCTTGCCGATACCGACATAATCGCGGCCATTCTGGCCGTCATAGCCGATCCGCATCACACTGCCGTCAGGCAGGGTCAACCGTCCGCTGCCCTGCACTTGCAGGAAGAAGAATTCGATCGGGTCCGCCGCCCAGGCTAGTTCTAACCCTTGCCCCACCAGCGCTCCCGAGAGGATCTGGGCACGATCTTCAAATGGCACGAAGCTTCTGCCCTGGACCTTGCCCCTGATGACCTTGCCCTTGAGAGTGTCGCCGAAGAGGCCCAGATCGACGTCGATCAACTGCGGCGGACGCCGATAGATGGGCACCTCATATCCAGGTTGACGGGTACGCGAACCCGCGATCTCGGGCTCATAATAACCGGTGACGAAGGCCGCGCCGTCACCGATCTGCATGGCTTCGAAATAGCGGCTGAAAAATTCGCTGGCGCTTGCCTCGGGCCAGCTGGAGGCCGCCGCGCACGCGCTGTTCCAATCCGAGCCGCGGGTCAGGCCGCTCTGGTCGACGCGCTTCATAAGTGCGGAACAGGACGCACGAAAAGCCAGGAGCGCCTTGCCAGATCGTTCTCCGGCAGGAATGAGGCTCGCAATGTCAGGGACAGGTGTGAGGCCTACGCCGACCGCTGTTCCCACATCCACAGGTCTAGCAGTCGGCGGCGTTACCAGCAGAGGCGGACGCGGCGTGGACGGTACGGGTCGAGCAGCAGCTTCGCTGGCCTGAATAGGGCGGGTTGGCGTTGGCCTATTCGTTCCGGGCGGGATTACGCCACCAGCGCATGCCGACAGCAGAAGCGCCGCCAGCAGCGCACCCGCCGACTGGCGCAGACTCACGCAGCCTCGTCGGTTTCACTGAGCTTCCAGTTGGGATCAGCGCTGCGAAGGTCGCGCGTGAATGTCCAGATGTCATTTGTGCCCACAGCGTCCGTCAGCGAACCGGCGACAACATTGCCATCCTTGTCCCGTGTCACCGCGGCGATGTCCGCTTCTAATCGCAGCGATACCTCGGCAACGCGGCCGTTAACGCTGGCATCGATGATCTGCGCCTTCTCAATGCGCACCAGCCGATTGTCGAGAACGTGCCCGGCAGCCTCGCGCGCAGCGATCGCCTCTTCGAAGGACGACAGCACGTCCGCGTCGCACAGCCATTCCAGCTCCTGCCGATCGCCCCGCCAGAAAGCCTCCAGCACCATCTTGTACGCAGCCTTCGCACCTTCCACGAACTGCGGGACATCGAAATTGCGGTCCGCCGCTATCAGCGCGCGTATGCCGGCCTCTCCCCCAGAGGCGATCAAGCCGTCCGCCAACCTCACCGAATCGCCCGGCGTCTCAGTCATGGGACGCGGCTGAAGCACAGTCACCTTGGCGCGCTCCTCCGCCGGACGAAGCGCGGGTTCCTGCTCATGCCCTGTCCGCTTGCCAAGAACAGAATAGAGCCGCAACGCCAAAAAACCGGCGATGAGCGCGAGGATCACGATTACATACACGGGGCCGGGCACCCTTTGGTCTAGATCTGCAAAACTGTAACGCAGCCAACATAGGCATGTTTCCCCGCATATTCAAATGGCCGCTTTTGCCTGCCGCCATTGCCCTGCCCTGCCGCCCCTGCTAAGCGCACGGGCCATCGCAGAGGGCAAGAGGCCAGCCGCGAACAGGATAATCAGGAAGAGAAGATGGCCGACGAAGCCGATACCATCCAGCACACCAGCAGCACGGGCAACGGGGCCGACAACGGCCCGCAGATCGCGCTCATCAGCCAATATGTGAAGGATCTGTCGTTCGAGAATCCGAACGCACCCACCGTCTATCAGTGGCAGGACCAGCCGCAGATCGACGTGCAGTTCAACATCGGCGCCGACAAGGTGGGCGACGAAGTCGTCGAGATTTCGCTGAAGATCGAAGTGAAGGCGACCGCCCCGCAGGGCACGGCATTCGCTGTCGAACTGGTCTATGCCGCGATTTTCGGCATGCGCAACGTGCCTGAGGATCAGATGCAGCCCTTCATGCTGGCTGAAGCGCCCCGGCTCCTCTTCCCCTTTGCTCGGCGCGTGCTCGCCGACGCGATCCGCGACGGCGGCTTCCCCCCGCTGCTGCTCGACCCAATCGACTTCGGCGCGCTATATATGCAGCAGGCCCAGGCTCTGGCGCAAACCGCAGGTGAGCCGGCGGGCACCGCCTGACACCGCCGATGCCGCGATATCCCTTCGCCCCGGCTTTGCCCGAGGGCATGGTCGATCTTGTGGTTGCCAATTCGCGCCAATCGATGTCAGCGCTTGCGCCGGCCGGGTCCAATCGGAGCGCCCGACTGTGAAGCTTGCAAAAGCCCTGGGCTCGGTGGGCGGGTTGACGCTCGCCAGCCGAGTGCTCGCACTGGTCCGCGATTCGCTTGCGGCACGCTATGTTGGCGCGGGCTTCGCGTCCGACGCGTTCAACGGCGTTGCGTTCCGCCTGCCCAACATGTTTCGCGCGCTATTCGCGGAGGGCGCCTTTTCGGCCGCCTTCATCCCGATGTTCAATCGCAAGGCCGCCGGACCGGGTGGCATAGTGGAAGGCTATCATTTTGCAGAGCGAGCCTTGGCCGTTCTGTTGCCGGTGCTCATCGTCTTCACGATCGTGCTGATCGCCGCGGCCTGGCCGATAACCTGGCTGCTTTCAGGCGGCTTTTCGCGCCAGCATCCGACACCCGAACAATTTGCTTTCGCGGTTACGCTGTCCCGCATCACGCTGCCCTATCTGGCGCTGATCAGCCTTGCCTCGCTATTGGGGGGCATCCTCAATTCGCTCGACAAGTTCTGGGTGAATGCAGCGGCTCCCATCCTGCTCAACGTCGCTATGATCGCCGGGCTTTGGCTCTTCCATGGCGCCGACGAATATGAAACCGCGCGCGTGCAGGCTATATCCGTCACGGTCGGAGGCGCGTTGCAGCTGCTCTGGCTCATCTGGGCCTGTCGCCGGGCGGGCGTGTCGATGGCGCTCAAGCGGCCGCGCTTCGATGCCGACGTTCGGGAATTGCTGCGGCTGATCGTGCCGGCCGCAGCGGGTGCGGGCGCGTCACAGATCAACCTGCTGGTCTCGACCGCCTTGTCGGGGTGGTTGCTCGCGTCGGGGTCGATCACCTATATCTATTATGCGGACCGGCTGAACCAGTTGCCGCTTGGACTGATCGGCATCGGGCTCGGCACCATCCTGCTGCCCACCATCTCGCGCCTGCTCTCGACCGGCCAGGACAGCCAGGCCATGGAGACGCAGAACCGCGGCATAGAACTGGCGTTGTTCCTGACGCTGCCTGCCACCGTCGCCTTCATCACCGTGGCCGAACCAATCGTGCGCGGCCTGTTCCAATATGGCCGCTTCACGGTGGAAGATGCGCGCCGCTGCGGCTGGGCGCTGTCCGCCTTTTCCATCGGGCTCCCGTCCTATGTCCTCGTGAAGGTCCTGACCCCGGGCTATTATGCGCGGGGGGATACGCGCACGCCCGTTCGCTATGCGATGCTGTCGATCCTGATAAACATCATCGGTAATATCATCCTCATCCCGATCGCCAAACATGTCGGTCCCCCGCTCGCGACCGCGCTCTCCTCCACCATCAATGTGGCGATGCTATATTCCACGCTGATCAGGCGTGGCCATTTTGCTCCGGATGCACAACTGCGGCGTCGCCTGCCCCGGCTTGCCGTCGCAGCCGTAGTGATGGGTATCGCCCTCTACGCGGGCGAGGGCCTGCTCGACCCCTGGCTCAGCGGAGCTATGGTGCAGCGCTACATCGCGCTTGCCGTGCTTGTGGGCGCCGGCGTTGCGCTCTACGGAGTGGCCTGCTTCCTCACCGGCGCCTATCGGGTTTCCGACATCAAGGCTCTGCTGCGGCGCAAGAACGCAACCACCAGCGAGAACGGATAGAAGAATGCGCGTCCTTTCCGGCATCCAGCCGACCGGCAATCTGCACCTGGGAAATTATCTGGGCGCAATCCGCAACTGGGTGCGGATGCAGGATGAGATGGACGAGGCGAGCCAATGTTTTTTCTTCCTCGCCGACATGCATTCGATCACCGTGCATGAGGGGCGGGACCAGCGCATCCGCAATGTCCGTGACATGGCCGCCGCTCTGGTAGCCGCCGGGATCGACCCGGATCGGTCCATTCTGTTCAACCAGGCGCGGGTCCCGGCCCATGCCGAACTCTGCTGGCTGCTGAACGGCACCGCGCGGATCGGCTGGCTCAACCGCATGACCCAGTTCAAGGACAAGGTGGGCAAGGACCGCGAGGGCGCGTCGATCGGCCTATTCGTGTATCCCGTGCTGCAGGCCGCGGACATATTGGTCTACAACGCCACCCACGTGCCGGTTGGCGAAGATCAGAAACAGCATCTGGAGTTGGCGCGGGACATAGCCACGAAGTTCAACACCGATTTCGGCGTTGAGCTGTTCACGCTGCCCGATCCGATCATCCCGCGAGAGTCAGCGCGGATCATGTCGCTGCGGGACGGGACGGCAAAGATGTCCAAGTCGGACCCGTCGGACATGAGCCGCATCAATCTCACCGATGATGACGACGCGATCATGCAGAAGGTGAAGAAGGCAAAGACCGATCCCGAACCTCTACCCGAGACAGCCGAGGGACTGGCAGGCCGCCCGGAAGCGAATAATCTGGTCGGCATCTATGCGACGCTGTCCGGCCAGACCCCGGACGCGGTTTGCGCCAGCTTCGCCGGCAAGGGTTTCGGCGCGTTCAAGCCTGCGCTGGGCGAATTGCTGGTGGAAACGCTCCGGCCGATCCGCACTCGTTTCATGGAGTTGCGCACTGACGACGACGCGCTCGACGCGATATTGGAAAAGGGCGCGGCCAGAGCCGCAGCCGCGGCGGAACCGACGCTGCGTGCCGCTTATGACGCCATGGGGCTGATGCGGTGAACCCATCACAGCAGGGGGGGGTGACGGAAAAGCCGCGCTCATGCCGTCCTGAGGATGACAGGACATGGTTTGCGCCGGCACGCCCGTTTCGAGCGTTCAAACGATGTTCAGTTGCGCTTTGCTATCACAAGGCGCTAGATCGTTGAAAGGCTTCCCGCCCGATACAGGACGCAGAAAAAATGATCCGTTTCAGCAAGATCGGTCTGTTCGCCGCACCCGCTTTGGGACTGTTCGCCCTTTCCGGCTGCGCAACCTCCTTCAAGGCAGATGTCGCACGATTCCAACAGCTGCCGGCCCCGGCCGGGCAGAGCTTCACCATTGTCGCCGATGATTCCCGCCTGGCAGGCGGCCTGGAATTTGCCCAATATGCCGGGCTCGTCGGGCAGCGGCTGACCCAGACTGGCTATGTGCCCGCCAGCGATCCGGCACGGGCCGACCTCATCGTGCGGGTCGCCTATCAGGTCGACAATGGGCGGGAAAAGGTGCGCTCGACCGGCTTCGTGTCGCCCGATCCCTTCTATGGTAGCTGGGGCTGGCGCGGCCGTTGGGGCCGGCCATGGGGTTACGGCTTCTATGATCCATGGCTTTTCGGCCCCGGCTATTCCGACGTAGCCAGCTACACAGTCTATACGAGCGGCCTGAGCATGAAGATCGATCGGGCAGCGGACAACCGGCGGCTGTTTGAGGGCAGGGCCTCCGCTCAGTCCCTTTCGAACAAGCTCACTTATCTGGTGCCGAACCTTATCGATGCGATGTTCACCGGCTTTCCCGGCCAAAACGGCGAAGATGTAAAGATCACGCTGCCTCCGGAAAAGAAGGGCTGAGCAGCTTTCCGAAAAGCCCGATGGTCCAATGATCATCGGGCTTTTCTTGCCGCTATGCCGAATGGTCAGGGAATGCGGCGCGCCGTCAGTATCTTGACCGGCTGCTCCAACATCTGACCCTTCATAACGCCCTCTCCGGCGCCAGGTGATTTCGGCGCGGCGAGGATCAGCTTCACGACATCCATACCCTCAATGACATGGGCAAACACGGCGAAGCCCTGATTGTCGCCTGCCGCTTCCGGATGAGCGTCCATACCGGGCATCCTACCCAAGACGATGAAGAAGTCGCCAGTCGCGCTGCCCGGCGCATAGCGCGCCATCGACAGGGCACCATCATCATGGGTGAGTCCGGTCTGCGTCGTCGGCTCATGAACGATGGGCGGAAGCACCCGCTTCGGATCATTCTGCGTGCCGCCCTGTACGAAGCCATAGTCGGGCGATCCCACGCCTCGATAGAAGCTGGTGCCATCAAGTCGGTTCTGGTCAACATAGCGCAGGAAATTGGCTGCCGTGACCGGCGCCTTGTCCCCATGCACGGCAACAACGATCCGCCCTGCCCCAGTTTCCAGCGCGACGCGCACATCGGACGTCGGAGTGCCGGGCGGGGTCTGTGCGGCGAGCGGCCATGAGACCAGAATGGCGAGGAACAGCAAGGTGAGCCGTCGGATCATGGAACGCATGCTAGCTTGACCTGTCCCATGCTGTCGGCGGTCAGTTTTCCAGCTGCCGCAACAAGGCCCGAACGTCGGCATCGATATCCGCGTTGGTCTGCCGCAGTTCCTCGATCGTGCGCACTGCATGGATAACGGTGCTGTGATCCCGGCCGCCGAAGATCCGGCCAATCTCCGGGAGCGAACGCGGGGTCATCTTCTTGGCCAGATACATGGCCACCTGTCGCGGCCGTGCCACGGCGCGCGCCCGGCGCTTCGAGCGCATCTCGGCAGCATCGATCTTGTAATGGGCGGCGCAGACCTTCTGGATCTCGTCCACGGTAATCCGCCGGGCATTTGCGCGCACCGCGTCGGCCAGCATGCCCTGGGCGAATTCCAGATCAATGGACCGGCCGGTCAGCTGACCGTAGGCAATAAGCTTGTTGAACGCGCCTTCCAATTCGCGAACGTTGGACCGGATCGATCGGGCGAGGAAGTCGACCACCGCGTCAGGCACCGGCGGATCACCGGCAATCGCCCGCTTCGCTTCCAGTATGGCCAGGCGCAGGTCGAGTCCGGCCGGACGAATGTCGGCGACCAGGCCGCCGGCAAGACGCGACAGGATGCGGGCATCAATCGAATCGAGCTGCTGCGGCGCGCGATCGGCGGTCACCACGATGCGCGCGCCTGAATCGATCAGGTCGTTGATCGTGTGCAGGAATTCCTCCTGAGTCGACCCCTTGCCGGCGATGAACTGGATGTCATCGATCAGCAGCAACCGCGCCGCGCGCAACCGCGCCTTGAACGTCATCGTCTCATTGGCCCGCATTGCGTTGACGAATTCCATCATGAAACGTTCGGCCGACATGTAGAGAACCGGCGCGGCGGGCGAATGGGTGATGAAGGCCTGGGCGATCGCATGGAGGAGGTGCGTCTTGCCCTGTCCCGTGCCACCATGGATAAATAGCGGGCTGAAGCGCGGCTGGGCTTCGCTCGCCACGGCCTGCGCCGCAGAAAAGGCCAGATGGTTGGTCTCGCCCGACACGAAATTGTCGAAGCTGTGGCGCGGCTGGAAATTGCAGGAGCTTCCCGCCTCTGCCGGCGCAGAGTCCTGCACGGTCCAAGGCTGTTCGGCTGGCGCTATTTCGAGCAGGCGGGGGCCGATGGCATTGGGCGCTCGGCACAACCGCACTTCCCGCACGCCCGCGCCGGCAGAACGCCAGGCCAAGCGCAGGCGATCGCCGAAGTGGCCGGACACAAAATTCGCCGTGAAATCGGACGCGAACAACAAGTCGAGCGTCTGGGATTCGGAACAATAGTCGCCCAGCCGAGCGGCCTTGAGCCACTGGTCGAACATACGCGCGCCGATGTCGCGGCGAAGGCCTGCGCGAATGGTGTCCCAGACGGTTTCCAGGCGCGCATGATCATGCGAGGCCTGAACGCTCGAACTACCCACCACTGCAGAAATACCCTTCATAAACAGCCGACCCCCATCAACTGTGCCCCCGCAGGGCAGGGGCCATAAAACGCAAGGAGCCGTTATGGGAAAGCCCCGCTTCCCAACTGCCCTACGCCAACCAACTATCTGACGGTCACCCAGATCGATTCGAGTGGTGACCAGAGACATGAAAATAGACAGGCAATCTTCGCCGGATCAAGGTCAGGACGGTTCAAAAATGTGAAATAAAGCCGTTGACTCAACAAACCCGCAGAAAAGGTCGATTGCCGAAATATCCTTTATTTTTCAGATAATTACAGAAAGATCGATTCCGCCTCATAAGCCCCGAATCGGCAGAAAAACGTGTCTTTTCGCGTTCACGGTGGTTACGCGACCGTGACAAAAATATGAAAAAGGCCCGCCCCGGATCGGGACGAGCCTTTCGAAAACGGTCTGACGATGAAAGTGGGCGATTCAGCCCAGAGCGCTGACGCGCTTCGTCAAGCGGCCGAATTTGCGGGCAGCCGTATTCTTGTGCAGCACGCCGCGCGCAACGCCACGGGCCAGTTCCGGCTGGACGCTCTGTAGCGCCGTTGCAGCAGCGGCCTTGTCACCGGCGGCCAGCGCGGACTCGACCTTCTTCACCAGGGTGCGGATCCGGCTGATGCGGGCGCCATTGATTTCGGCGCGACGTGCGTTGCGACGGATGCGCTTCTTGGCTTGCGGCGTATTGGCCATTTACAGTCCTCGGTCTCGTCAAATCTCGTGGAAGGAGCCAGCCGGAATCGCCCGCCAGCCCCGTGAAGGTGCGCCCCTTACAGTGGATGGAGCCGACCGTCAACCAGCAGCGCCTCGCTACTTCTGGCATTTCGGGCAGTAAAAGGTCGATCGGCCCCCATCCACACGGCGGCGGATCACCCCGCCGCAGGCGCAGGATTCGCCTTCTCGTCCATAGACACGCCACTGTTTGGAGAAATAGCCGAGTTCGCCATCGGGCCTCGCATAATCGCGCAGGGTCGATCCGCCCGCCGCGATCGCTGCCGTCAGCACGGCGCGAATCGCATCGACCAGCAGCGAGAGACGGATGCGGCCAATCCGTCCCGCCTGCCGCGTGGGAGCAATGCCGGCCATGTTGAGCGCTTCGCAGACATAGATATTACCAAGCCCCGCGACCACCCGCTGGTCGAGCAACGCCGCCTTGATCGACGTCGCCTTGCCGCCCAGCGCCTCGCCAAGATAGGCTGCGGAGAAATCGGGGCCGAGCGGCTCTGGCCCCATGCGGGTGAAAGGGCCGTAGGAAGCCCAGCCGTCGCTGCGGACGAGGTCGAGCGAGCCGAAACGCCGAGGATCGTTGAGCGAGAGCAGCCGCCCCTCCCCCGTTTCGATAAGCAGATGGTCATGGCGGCCGATTTCGGCTGGATCGATCCGCCAGCGCCCCGACATGCCAAGATGAAAGATCAGCATGTCGCCGCGATCGGTTTCGATCAGGCCATATTTGGCGCGTCGCCCCAGCCCTGTCACGGTCGCGCCGGTCAGGCGCTGGCGCAGGTCGGGGGGGATGGGGAAGCGGAGATCGGCCCGGCGCGGTTCCACCCGGACGAGCGACGATCCTTCCAGCACGCGGCGCAATCCTGCGACCGTGGTTTCGACTTCGGGCAGTTCGGGCATTCACATCCATCCGTCAGGCCGCCGTTCAGATCGGCGAAGTTCACACCGTCAATCGGCGAAAATCGATAAGCCGCGTCGCCTCCTCGCCATAGCGCGGGCGGTTCAGCGTAGGACAGCGAAATATGGGGTCGGCGGCGGGGCATTACGAGGCCGTCCGCCACCGCTCGGGGTCCCAGAGCACGACGCGACCCCCATCGACCGGGGCCACAGGAGATTTCCCTTATCTCGGGTGTTTCCTCCGCCCATGCAAATGCTCTAGGAGGCTCGGCCATGAACGACACCGCTTCTTTCGGCTATCGCGACGTCAATGCCTCTGAAAAGCAAGGCATGGTGCGCGCCGTCTTTTCCAATGTCGCCTCGAAATACGACCTGATGAACGATGCCATGTCGGCGGGCGCGCATCGGCTGTGGAAGGACCAGTTCGTCAGCCGCGTGAAGCCGCGCGGGGACGAGGCGATCCTGGACATGGCGGGGGGCACCGGCGACATCGCCTTCCGCCTGGCCAGGCGTGGCGCACGGGTCACGGTATCGGACATCAACCCGGAAATGCTGGCTGTCGGCATCGAGCGGGCGAAAAAGAAAGGGCTGGAGGGCCTCATCTGGTCAGAGCAGAATGCGGAAGAACTGACCTTTGGCGACCGCAGCTTTGACGCCTATACGATCGCCTTCGGCATCCGCAACGTCACCCATATCGACAAGGCGCTGTCCGAGGCGCACCGGGTTTTGAAGTTCGGCGGCCGTTTTTTCTGTCTGGAATTTTCCACCAACACATGGCCGGGGTTTTCCGACGTCTATGACGCCTATTCGCACCGGCTGGTGCCGAAGCTCGGCAAGCTTCTGGCCGATGACGAGGACAGCTATCGTTACCTGATCGAATCGATCCGGCGCTTCCCGCCCATGCCCGAATTCGAGCGGATGATCCGCGAGGCAGGCTTCGTGCAGACCAAGGTCGAGCCGATCCTGGGCGGGTTGGTGGCGATCCATTCGGGATGGAAGATATGAGAGGGTTTTTTCCGTTCGTTTCGAGCGAAGGTCCGCGCCTGCCGACAGCCGAAGTCGGGAAGGCGTTCCCGGCTGCCGGGTCTCGACCGGGCCTGATGCTGCTCGAACCGAACGGCTTGTAATATGCCATCCCATGCAACGCATATCTGGCGGCTCCTGAAATGGGGTCGCACGCTGGCACGTCACGGCGCGCTGCGGGGGATCGAGCGCGATCCGCTGACTCCCGCGCCGGTTCGGCGGCTGGTGCGCGTGGCCCGCTTCGGCGCCCGCGTGCCCCGCCAGCCCCGCTATGCCGATGCTTTTCAGGCGATCGGCCCGGCGGCGATCAAGCTGGGCCAGACGCTGGCGACCCGACCCGACCTGGTCGGCGAGCAGGCGGCTGACGATTTGCTGCGCCTGCAGGACGCGCTGCCGCCCGTCCCTTTCGCCACCGTCCGGACGCAGATAGAGCAGAGTTTCGGCCGGCCCCTCGACGCGCTCTACAGCCACTTCGACGAGACGCCGGTGGGCGCGGCCTCAATCGCGCAAGTGCATCGCGCAACGACGATCGACGGGCGGGACGTCGCGGTGAAGGTGATCCGGCCGGGCGTCACCGACCAGTTCAATCGCGATATCCAGACGTATGAATGGGCCGCCGCCCATGTCGAGATGCTGGGCGGCGAGGTCGCGCGGCTGCGTCCGCGCCTGGTCATCGCCAACATGAAGCGCTGGACCGCGCGGGAACTGGATCTGCGGCGCGAAGCGGCGTCGGCTTCCGAACTGGCCGAAGCGATGCAGGCGATGCCCGGCTATCGCGTGCCGCAGATCGATTGGGATCGCACGACCGGCAAGGTCATGACGATGGAATGGATCGACGGCATCAAGATCTCCGATCGCGATGCGCTGATCGCCGCGGGCCATGACGTGAAGGAAATAGCCGCCCGACTCGTCAACGCCTTCCTGCGACAGGCGATCGCCGAGGGATTCTTCCACGCCGACATGCATCAGGGAAACCTGTTCGTGCGCGACGACGGCGATATCGTCGCGATCGATTTCGGCATCATGGGCCGGATCGATCGGCGCGCGCGCATGTGGCTGGCCGAGATTCTCTACGGGCTCATCACCGGCAACTACAAGCGCGTCGCTGAAATCCATTTCGAGGCCCAATATGTGCCCGGCCACCATAATGTCGACGAGTTCGCGACCGCCCTGCGCGCGGTGGGCGAGCCGATGCGGGGCAAGCCGGTGCGCGAACTATCCGTCGGCGGCATGCTGGACGGCCTCTTCGCAATCACGCGCGATTTCGACATGCAGACCCAGCCCCACCTGCTGCTGCTGCAGAAGACGATGGTGATGGTGGAGGGCGTGGCCACCTCGCTCGACCCGGACATCAACCTGTGGGAGACGAGCGGACCTTATGTGAAGGAGTGGCTGCGTTCGGAACTCGGGCCGGAAGCAAAGGCCGCCGACACGCTGATCGAGAACTGGCGCACGCTCCAGCGGCTGCCGGGACTGGTGCGGCGGATCGAGGAGGCCTTCCCCGAAAAGGGCGGCGCGCCGCCGCCGCCGCCGCTGACCGAGGTGAGGCTCATCAGCGTCGGCAGCGGATGGCGCTATGCGATGGTGGCGCTGGTCGCGGGTCTGGCAGGGGCTGGCGCGATGGCGGCATTTTTCCTATCTTAACGGGATGAGGCGGAATTGGACCCAATAGCCTGATGACCCAGCGCATCCTCCTCATCGTCTCCGGCGGCATCGCAGCCTACAAATCGCTGGAGCTGGTTCGACTGCTCAGGAAGCGCGGCATCGCCGTGCGCGCGGTGCTGACCGACAGCGCGAGCCGGTTCGTGACGCCGCTGTCGCTGGGCGTGCTGACGGAAGACCATGTCTATGGCGACATGTTCGACCTCAAGGAAGAACGGGAGATTGGCCATATCCAGCTGTCCCGCCAGGCCGATCTGCTGGTGGTGGCGCCCGCGACGGCCAATATCCTGGCGAAGATGGCGAACGGTATCGCCGACGATCTGGCTACGACGCTGCTGCTGGCGACCGACAAGCCAGTGCTGGCGGTGCCGGCAATGAATGTCCGCATGTGGCACCATCCCGCGACGCAGCGCAATGTCGCGCGGCTTCACGCCGACGGCATTCATGTGATGGAGCCGGACAGCGGCGAAATGGCCTGCGGCGAATATGGCAAGGGCCGCCTGCCCGACCCGGAGGTCATCGCCGTGGAGATAGAGCGGATGCTCGCCCGCCCCAACGCGCGCGACCCGCTCGCGGGCCAGCCGGACTTCGAGACAGCGGACCTGCCGCTGGCGGGGCAGCATGTCCTCATCACCGCCGGGCCGACCCATGAGCCGATCGACCCGGTGCGCTACATCGCCAATCGATCCTCGGGCAAGCAGGGCTTTGCCATCGCCGCCGCAGCCGCGCGGGCGGGCGCGCGGGTCACACTGGTGACGGGGCCCGTTCATCTGCCGACCCCCGCCGGCGTCGAGCGTGTCGATGTCGAAACGGCGCGCGAGATGCTGGCGGCGGTCGAGGCCGCGCTGCCCGCCGATGCCGCCATCATGGTGGCCGCGGTGGCAGACTGGCGGACGGCGGACGCGGCCGGTCATAAGCTCAAGAAGGATGGTTCGGGCAAGCCCGCGCCGCTCGCGCTGGTCGAAAATCCCGACATCCTCGCCAGCCTGGGCAAAGATGCCCGCCGCCCTACCCTGCTGGTCGGCTTCGCAGCCGAGACGGAGAGGGTCGCCGAGCATGCCCAGGCCAAGCTCGCGCGCAAGGGCGCGGACTGGATCGTCGCCAATGACGTGTCGGGCGACGTGATGGGCGGCGACGATAACAGCGTGCATATCATCACCGCGCAAGGCGTCGAAAGCTGGGAGCACCTGCCCAAGGACGCCGTCGCCAACCGCCTGATTGAAAAGGTCGCTCATGCCCTCACCCCTCGCACCGATTGAGATTCGCCTGAAGCGCCTGCCCCATGGCGAGGGGCTGCCGATCCCGGCCTATGCGACGGAGCATGCGGCGGGGTTGGATGTGGTGTCGGCGGAGGATGTGATCCTGGTGCCAGGCGGACGCCATGCGGTGGCGACGGGCTTTGCCATGGCGATCCCCGAAGGCTACGAGGTGCAGGTGCGGCCGCGATCGGGCCTGGCGCTGAAACACGGCATCAGCCTGCCCAACACGCCGGGCACGATCGACGCGGATTTTCGCGGGGAACTGAAGATCATCCTCATCAATCTGGGGGACGAGCCTTTCGTCGTCGCGCGGGGCGACCGCATCGCCCAGCTGGTGGCGGCGCCGGTACAGGTCGCGACATTTGCCGAGGTGGGGGAGCTGGACGACACCGCCCGGGGTTCGGGAGGTTTCGGCTCGACGGGAGTGCGTTCGACATGACAGACGAGCAGCTTGAACGCTATGCCCGCCATATCGTGCTGAAGGAAATCGGCGGCGCAGGGCAGGCGCGGCTGCTGTCGGCCAATGTCGCGGTAATCGGGGCGGGCGGGATCGGCAGTCCGGCCATTCTCTACCTCGCGGCGGCCGGCGTCGGCACGATCCGCGTGATCGACGATGACGCGGTGGCGCTGTCCAACCTCCAGCGGCAGGTGCTGTTCGGCACGGCAGAGATCGGCACGGCCAAGGCGGAAGCCGCGATGGCGGCGGTGGGGCGGCTCAATCCCGACGTGAAGCTGATCCCGATCAACGCGCGGATCGATGCCGACAACGCCACATTGATGCTGCGCGACGCCGACGTCGTGCTGGATGGCTGCGACAGTTTTGCGACGCGGCTGGCGGTCGCCGATTGCGCGCAGCGGATGCGCATTCCGCTGGTTTCGGCGGCCGTGGGACCGTTCGAGGGGCAGCTTGCCACCTACCGCGGTTGGGAGGACGGGCTGCCCTGCTATCGCTGCCTGGTGGGGGATCCCCAGGACGCGCCAGAGCGCAACTGCGCCGAGACAGGTGTCATCGGTGCGCTGACGGGCATGGTCGGCAGTCTGGCCGCGCTGGAGGTGATCCGCGCGCTGGTGCCGTTTGGCGTCGACATGGCGGGCAAGCTGCTGCTAGCCGACCTGCTCTCCATGCGCTTTCGCACCGTCAGCGTCGCGAAGGACCCCGCTTGCCGGACCTGCGCCGTGGAACTGTGCGCGAACTGAGGATCATCGTCGCGACGGCGGACGCGGAGCGGCTGCGTGGCGCGCTGGTGCTGGCTGCCGGCCAGGCGGCGCTGGGCGGTCGGGCGAGCCTCTTCCTGCAGCTGGACGCCGTGACGTTGCTGCGCACGCCGATCAGCACGCCGCGGGACGAGGCGCATGCCGCGGCCGGGCTGCCGACGCTGGCCGCGCTGATCGAAGACGCTGTGGCCCTGGGCGTTTCCCTGCTCGCGTGCCAGAGCGGGCTGGCGCTGGCCGGCATCACCGCCGACGCGCTGCCCGCCGGCGTGGAGGCAAGCGGGCCCTTATCCTTCCTCCAGGCGACGAGCGACGAGGCGCGGCTGATCTTCGCCTGACGCGCGCTTCTATTGACAGTGCGGGCGGCCCATTTAAGGGGAAGGCGCGGCATTTTTCGCCGCCCTTTTCCATTTCACAGAAAGACCCTGCGTGTCCGCGATGCTCAAGATCACCCTGCCCGACGGTTCCGTGCGCGAAGTCGCGCCCGGCACTACCCCGGCGGATATCGCGGCGGCGATCGGGCCGGGTCTGGCCAAGGCCGCGATCGCCGCACGCGTCGATGGCGAGCTGCGCGACATCATGCGCCCGCTGGAGGCCGACGCGCAGCTGGCGCTGGTGACGAGCAAGGACGAGGTGGACGCCCTCGACCTGGCGCGCCACGACTTCGCGCATATCCTCGCCGAAGCGGTGCAGGCGCTGTTCCCGGGCACGCAGATCACCTTCGGTCCGTCGACCGACGATGGCTTCTATTATGATTTCGCGCCCAAGGATCGCCCCTTCACCGAGGAGGATCTGCCCGTGATCGAGGCAAAGATGCGGGACATCATTGCCGCGAACAAGCCGCTGCGGCGGGAGGTATGGAGCCGCGAGGACCTTATCGCCCGCTGGCGCGCCCAAGGCGAGACGTTCAAGGCCGAATGGGCCACTGAACTGCCCGAGGGCGAGGAACTGACCGTCTACTGGTCGGGCGAGGACTGGCTCGACATGTGCCGGGGGCCGCATCTCGCCTCGACCGGCCGGCTCGATCCCGCCGCGTTCAAGCTGACGCGCGTGTCGGGCGCCTATTGGCGCGGCGATCAGAAAAATGCGATGCTCTCGCGCATCTACGGCACGGGCTGGCTCAACAGGAAGCAGCTCGACGCGCATCTCCACAGGCTGGAGGAAGCGGGCAAGCGCGACCACCGCAAGCTGGGCGCGGAGATGGACCTGTTCCATCTGCAGCAGGAAGCGCACGGGTCGGTCTTCTGGCACCCAAAGGGCTATCTGATCTGGCGCGAGCTGGAAGCCTATATGCGCCGCGCGATCGACGCGACAGGCTATCGCGAGGTCAAGACCCCGCAGGTGATGGACGCGCGCCAGTGGGAGCAGTCCGGCCACTGGGGCAAATATCGCGAAAATATGTTCGTGATCCCCGACGAAGTCCCGAACGTCGAGGATGAAGGACCGCTCGTTTCGGACGACGCCGACTGGATGGCGCTCAAGCCCATGAACTGCCCGGCGCATGTCCTGATCTTCCGCCAGGGGATCAAGAGCTATCGCGACCTGCCGCTGCGTTTCTATGAAAATGGCTGCTGTCACCGCAACGAGCCGCATGGCGCGCTGCACGGGCTGATGCGCGTGCGCCAGTTCACTCAGGACGACGCGCATATCTTCTGCCGCGAGGACCAGATCGTCGAGGAGGTCCGCGCCTTCTGTGCGCTCGCCGACCGCATCTACAAGGATTTCGGCTTCACCTACTCGATCAAGCTGGCGCTGCGGCCGGACAAGCGCTTCGGCAGCGACGAGATGTGGGACAAGGCGGAAAACGAACTGCGGGACGCTGTCGCGGCGGCCGGCCTCAACACGCCCGACTATGGCTGGGAAGAACTGCCGGGCGAAGGCGCCTTCTATGCGCCCAAGCTGGAATGGCACCTGACCGACGCGATCGGGCGGACCTGGCAGGTCGGAACCATCCAGTCGGACCGCGTGCTGCCGGAGCGACTCGACGCGTCCTACGTGGGCGAGGATGGCGAACGGCACCGGCCGGTCATGCTCCACCGCGCGATCTTCGGTTCCTACGAGCGGTTCATCGGCATCCTGATCGAACATTATGCGGGCCGCTTCCCGCTCTGGCTCGCGCCGGTTCAGGCGGTGGTGGCCACCATCGTATCGGACGCCGACGACTATGCGCGGGCCGTGGTGGAGAAACTACGGGCGGCAGGCCTTCGCGCCGAAACCGACCTCCGCAACGAGAAGATCAACTACAAGGTTCGCGAACACAGCCTTGCGAAAGTCCCCAATCTGCTGGTGGTCGGCCGGCGCGAGGCCGACGAGGGCACGGTAGCGCTGCGCGAATTGGGCAAGGAGGGGCAAAGCGTCCTTTCTCTCGACGATGTCATCGCCCGTCTTGCAAAAGAGGCGCTCGCCCCCGATATGCGGTGAGGCAGCGATGCCACATGGGGCCGGTGATTCCGCAACTGCGGACTTGCCGCCCCTTTCGGCTTTGCGCTAAAGGGCCGCCAGAGCCATTTTTTGAATTGCTACAGGAGAAGCCACTATACGTCCCCCGATGATGCGCCGTCCCATGGCGCCGCCGCCGAAGTCCGGTCCCCGTTACAATGAGTTCATCACCGTGCCCAAGGTGCGCGTGATCGACGACGAAGGCGAAAATCTGGGCGTGATGTATACGCAGGAGGCTATAGAGCGCGCCTATGAGATCGGGCTGGACCTGGTCGAAGTGTCGCCCACCGCCGACCCGCCGGTCTGCAAATTCCTGGACATCGGCAAGTATAAGTACGAAGCCCAGAAAAAGGCGAATATCGCCCGCAAGACGCAGCGGACGCAGGAACTCAAAGAGATCAAGATGCGCCCCAACATCGACGATCATGATTATGATACGAAGATGAAGAAGGTGCATGACTTCATCGGCGAAGGCGACAAGGTGAAGATCACGCTGCGTTTCCGCGGCCGTGAACTCAGCCACCAGCAACTCGGCATGCAGCTGCTCCAGCGGGTGGCGGAAAATGTGGGCGAGATCGCGAAAGTCGAAGCCTATCCGCGCATGGAAGGCCGTCAGATGCTGATGGTCCTGGCGCCCAAATAAGCTTCGGCGATTTAGAAAAGCTGTCGGGCGGGGTCTGAATGCAGACCCCGCCCGTCGTGTTTTGAAGCCAGGTTCCGAAAGATGCGTGCGGCCTTTCCGGCCCTGCCAGCTCTATATGCCGCGATGTCAAACGGTCACGGCTGCCCCTTCGACTCCTGCATCCGCCGCTCCGCAAACCACTGCTCCAGCATCTTCGCGGTGCAACCGGTAAAGCCGTTGCTGCCAATCGTCGAACAACTGTTGGGCAGGTTCTGCCGCTGCACCTCTTCCATCGTCGCGACCTGGCTGCCCCAGCCGGGGCCACCCGATGGGGCAGGCTTTTCGCGGAGCTTTTTGGGAATGCGATAGCGTTCGGATTCGGGGCGGCGGGCACAGACGATGATCTCGTCGCCCTTTGCCTGGGGGCAAGGATCGTCGCCATAGACCATCAGATTGAAAATGACGCGCTTTTCGGGATCTGAGGCAGCAGGTGGCGCCGCCGCCGTACCCGAAGGCATCAGCATGAGGGCGGCAAGGCTAGCCAGAACGGGGATACGCATTCAAAATTCCTTGTCATCCCCCGCCCTGCCCCTTAAAGACGCTGCCCCGTCCGCGAAGCCGTCAGGGGCTGGGCGGCGTCGCTGATGGAGCCGCCATGGGCGTGCCCGTCGGTTGCGCGGATCCCTTGGCCTCCGCCTTTTCTTCGGCAACGGCCTGAGCCTCGATTGCGCGGCTGTCGGCGTCGATCGTCGAGAGGCGGCGACCGCGCTCGGCCGCGACCAGATCCTTCCAACTGGCATTGTCGGCAGCCTGCCGTTCCGCCTTGGCGACGCGGGCCAACTGGTTGAAGCAGCCGGTAAAGCCGCCAGGTCCCGTCGCCGAACAGCTTTCGGTGCCCGTGCGGCCGACATATTCCATCGACCGCACCCGTTCGCCCCACGCCTGGTTGCTGGGCTTGTTGGGATCGCCTCGGAGCGGCTCGGGGATGCGGAAGCGTTCTTCCTCGCCCTTGCGCGCGCATACGACGATGTCGCTGCCGGCGCTCTGCGGACAGGGATCATTACCATAGACGATCACCAGGTTGACCCTTTCCGAGCCGCTGGTGCCAGCCGCCGCAGTAGGAGCCTGGTCCCTTGGACCCGTTTGCGCCGGCTGTGCCGTGGCGGGAAGGGCTGTCGCAGCCGTCAGCAGGGCGGCGATCATCACTGTCTTCTTCATGTTCCCGTGTCTCCTCAGATCCGCTTCGACAGTGCGATCGCGGCGCGGCAGCCCAAACGAATGGCGCCCGACAGCAGCGGGTAGGCCGGAGCCTGTTCCGCCCCGTGCGCCAGCGCGGTGTCGCGATGCTCCAGCTCCTCCGCCTGAAAATCCGCGATGGTCGCCGCGAGTTCCGGATCCTCATCCCCCAGTTCGCGCAACTGTTCGGCATAATGCCGGTCGATCTCGGTTTCGATCGCGGCCGTACAGGCCATGGCGGCGCGCGGACCGATCGCCGCCGTCACCGCACCGAGCGCGAAGCCCGCGACATTCCAAAGCGGTTGCAGGGCGGTGGGACGCACGCCCCGCTCCAGGATCATCCGGTCAAAGACCTTGCGGTGCGCGTCCTCCTGCGCAGCCATGCCGGCGATCACGCGCGCGTCCGGGTGACGATCGCCCAGTACGGCCAGTTGCCCCGCATAGATGCGTGTGGCACCGAACTCGCCCGCCTGGTCGACCCTGAGCATGGAGGCGCGCTGGTCGGCGGTGACCCGCCTGCCGGGCCGGGGAAAATCGCGGGACGCGCTCATGCCTCTTTCCTTCCCTTGAGCAGCAGGACCAAGATGGCGAGCGCGCTCGCCCCCGACAAGAGCCCGTTATAGCCAGCCAGAGAGATGCCGAACAGGCTCCAGGGCGCGACGTCGCAACGGGTGATCGGGGTGGCCATGATCTGGTTCAGGATGTCGGCCGAACTGCCGCCGGTGGGGCTGGTCGAACAGGCGGTCAGCCCCTGCCACCAGCCATATTCAACCCCGGCATGGAACAGGCCGATCGCCCCGCTGACGCCGATGGCAAGGCCCGCAAACCCCGCAAACAGCGCACTGATGCAAGGGCGGCGCGCCGTTGCATAGGCGACCAGCGCGAGCGGGATGGCCGCGATGTGGGGATAACGTTGCCACCAGCACATTTCGCAGGGGTGCAGCCCGCCCACATATTGCGAGGCATAGGCGCCCCCCAGCAGCAGCACGGGGACGGCAAGCGCGAGAAGACGGGCGAGAGAAAGGCTCTTCATGGCTCTCCGCTTAAACGCCCCCGCGCCTTTCGTCATGCTGAACTTGTGCCCGCGGGGGATCAGGCCGCGGGCCTGGCGCTGTAATATTGAGGGAACATCGCCTTGAACGCAGCCAGCTTGGGCGCATCCCAACGCTGGATATAGGGGTGGCGCGGGTTTCGGGTGAGGAAATCCTGGTGATAGGCGTCGGCGGACTGGAAGCCGGTGAAGGGTTCGACGCGGGTGACAATGGAGCCGCGCCACAGACCCGCCTGGCCGAGCTGCGCCAGATAGGCGCGGGCGGCCTTGTCCTGCCCCGCATCCAGCGGGAACAGCGCGCTGCGATATTGGGTGCCGTGATCGGGCCCCTGATAGTTGAGCGTGGTGGGATCGGTGATTACCGAAAAGAAGATGCGCAGCAGCGTGCCGTAGCTGACCTGGCGCGGATCATAGGTGACGCGCACGGCTTCGGCATAGCCGGTGTCCCCCTCGCTGACCCGCTCATAATTGACCTTCATGCGGGGCGGGCCACCGGCAAAGCCTGACGTCACTGAGCGGACGCCCTTCACATGGGAGAAGACGCCGTCAACGCCCCAGAAGCAGCCGCCCGCGAAAACGGCGGTGTTGAGCTTGCCGGAGGGGGGGGCGTCGACGGAGGCTTCGGGGGCGAGGACGGCGCGTTCCGCGCGCAGGGGTGAGGCGACGGCAAGCGCCGCCAGGACAGCAAGGGCTATGCCGTCAGAGCGTCGCATGATCGGGGAAAGCCGGCGCGACCGGCGCGGAGCCGGTCGACGCCATGGCGGGGCTGACCAGGGCCGGCGGTTCGCTGGGCTGCAACGCGAACATGGCGATCGCGCCAACGACGAAGCCGCCGAGGAAGCGCAGAAAGAGGTCGGACTTGAGGAATGCCGTCATGGCCTGTTTCCTTTGGGGCCGATTCCATGAAGGAATTGGCGAATAGAAGAATGCTGCTGAGCCGGAGCTGAACGCCGGGCGTCCTGATAGGTTTTAGTTCGAAACCGGATATATAATGCCAGGCTCCATCCGCAAGACGGCGCGGCGGAAATTTTCCGTTTCCAAAAATGTGATGATGCAAGGAAGCGCGACGCACTTCCCTGCATCAACGCGTCTTATTTCAGGGCGGCGCAGGCTTCCTGGATGCGGGTGCAGGCCTTGGCCAGCACCTCTTCCGAGGTCGCATAGCTGATGCGGAAGGCCGGCGAGAGGCCAAAGGCGGCGCCGTGAACGGCGGCGACCTTCGCTTCGTCGAGGAAATAGCCGATCAGCGCCTCGTCACTGTCGATCCGCTGCCCCTTGGGTGTCGTTTTGCCGATCACCCCGCTGGCGTCGGGATAGACGTAGAAGGCGCCTTCGGGCACCGGGCAGTCGAGGCCTGGCGCATCGTTCAGCATCGACACGACCATGTCGCGGCGCTTCTTGAAGGCGGCGTTGCGCTCTTCCAGAAAGTCCTGGTCGCCGGTAAGCGCGGCAACGGCGGCCGCCTGGCTGATCGAGCAGGGGTTGGAGGTCGACTGCGACTGCAACTTGCCCATCGCCTTGATGATCCATTCGGGCCCGCCGGCGAAACCGATGCGCCAGCCGGTCATCGAGAAAGCCTTGGAGCAGCCATTCACGGTCAGGGTGCGATCATATAGGTCCGGGCAGACCTGCGCGATGGTGGCGAAGGGCGTCGGCGCGTACCAGACATGTTCATACATGTCGTCGGTCATCACCAGCACCTGCGGGTGGCGCAGCAGCACTTCGCCCAGCGCCTTGAGCTCAGCCGCCGAATAGGCCGCGCCCGAAGGATTGGAAGGCGAATTGAGGATGATCCACTTGGTGCGCGGCGTGATCGCGGCGTCCAGCTGCGCCGGGGTGATCTTGTAGCCCTGCCGCGCCGGCCCCTCGATGAACACGGGGGTGCCGCCCGCGAAGTTCACGATGTCGGGATAGCTAACCCAGTAGGGCGCGGGGATGATGACTTCGTCACCCGCGTCGACGGTCGCGACCAGCGCGTTGAACAGCGTGTGCTTGCCGCCCGAGTTCACGCTGATCTGGCTGCGCTTGTAGACCAGCCCGTTGTCGCGGTTGAACTTGAAGGCGACCGCGTCCTTGAGTTCGGCCGTGCCGTCGACATCGGTGTAACGCGTGAGGTTCTTGCGGATCGCAGCGATGCCGGCTTCCTTGACGAAATCGGGGGTGTCGAAGTCCGGCTCACCGGCCGACAGGCCAATCACGTCCACGCCTTCGGCTTTGAGGGCATTCACACGCGCGCTCATCGCCAGGGTGGCGGAGGGCTGGATGCGGCCAAGGGCGGCGGAAGTCTGGCTCATCGTGACACTCTTTCTGATGGTAGCTTCGAGTCCGCGACGCGCGCGGACGCGAGGCTCCTTAGAGCGCTACGGCAACAGGGGCAACCGCCAGTTGGAGGGCTGCGGCCCCCTCCGGGGCAGAACGGCAGATTATCGCCTGAGCGGGGCCAGCGTGGCCGCCACCATGCCGCGCGCCGCATTGCCGATGAAAAAACCCTTTTCCAGATCATGGGGCCGCAGGTCGCCCTCGACCGCCTCGCCCATTTCGATCAGGCTGCGCCGCAGCACGCCCGGCAACAGGCCGCGTGACAGGGGCGGCGTCACCAGCTTGTCACCGCGCTCGACGAAGATGGAGGAGAAGCAGCCTTCGGTCAGATAGCCCTGATCGTCGGTCATCAGCACCTCATAGGTGCCGCCCCGTTTGAGCGCGTCGCGATAGAGCGTCCGGTCGGTGGTCTTGTGCAGGAGGCGCAGGTCGTCCGCCCGGGAACGGCGCGGGACGATCGCGACCTGCATGATCGCCTGCGGCCAGGTGCGATGTTCGCGCACCTCGATCGCCACCGATCCGCGCCGCGACACCAGCAGCCGCAACCGGCTGCGATCGCGCAGGCGAAAGGTCGCGGCCTGCAGTTCGTTGCGCGCATCATGGCGGTCGAAGAGAAAATCCAGTGCGCTCGCGCTGGCCTTGAGCCGTTCGAGATGCATTTCCAGCAGCCTGACCCCGTCGACCGGGTCGAAAGCCATGGTTTCGAGAAGATCGAACCGTCCGTCAGCCAATGACATCGAAACTATTCAAGCCCCCTTGACCCATCCCGTCCGCCGTGAGGAAACGTCCCTTGGCCAGGCATTCGGCCCATTCCGATGCGGCGTCGGAATCGGCGACGATGGCGGACCCCAGGCCCAGGCGCCCCTCTTGCCTGCCTTCTTCAACCCAAATGGTGCGAATGGCAACATTGAAGGCGGCGTCGCCATTGGGATCGATCCATCCCATGGTGCCGGTATAGATGTCGCGCGGAAAGGCTTCGACCGCGTCGATGATCTCCATCGCCCGGATCTTGGGGGCGCCGGTCACCGATCCGCAGGGGAAGAGCACCCGCAAGATGTCGACCGGCCCCAGCCCGGGCAACAGCCGCGCGCGCACGGTCGACACCATCTGGTGAACCGTCGGATAGGTTTCGACATGGAACAGGTCGGGCACCGTCACCGATCCCGCCCGCGACACGCGCGACAGGTCATTGCGCAACAGGTCGACGATCATCAGATTTTCCGCGCGCTGCTTGACGTCCTGTTCAAGCTCGCGCGCAATCTCGGCGTCGCGCGCCGGGTCGGCGGACCGTGGCGCCGTCCCCTTCATCGGCCGGGTGGTCATCTGGCCCCGCACGCTGGTGAAGAAGAGTTCGGGCGAAAAGGACAGGATATTGTGCACGTCGGTGCGAATGACGCCGCCATAGCCGGCGCGCTGGCGCGGACGAATGGCGCCATAAAGCGCCAGCAGATCGCCGGTAAAGCGCACCGAATTGGGAAAGGTGAGATTGACCTGATAGATGTCGCCCGCCTTGATGAAGTCCTGCACCCGGTCGAAGGCGGCGCGATAGGCCGCTTCGTCGACCAGCGGTTCAGGCGGCCGGATGGTGACGCGCTCCGGATGGGCAAGCAGGCCGGGCATGGCGGCCGGGTCGATCAGCCTGTGCCCTTCGAACAGGCCGAACCAGAGCAGCGGCATGGCCGGCGTGCGGCCGGCATGGCGGGCGGCGAGCGGCCGCAGCCTGTCCTCCAGCGCCAGCCCGGCCTCATAGCTCATATAGCCGGCGGCATGCAGGCCCGCTTCGGTCGCTTCGGCGATCCGGTCGAGCGCGGGCTGCACCTCTTCCTGCCTGTGCGCCGCGATGATGGCGATCGGGTCGCGATACAGGCGGGAGGGCGCCGGATTGCGCGCGCGCGCGTCGTCGAACAGGGCAAAGGCTTCGGAAGGACCCGGCAGGCGCATGGCCGCCGTCTTAACAGGCTTTGCCCGCAGCGGAAGGGGCGGGTTGGCGGAGGCCGGTTATCCGGTGTTGGTCGCAGCGTTGGCGAAGAGCGGCGACGGCGTGATTTCGTGACCGCTTGCGACCATTTGTTGCTGTTTGGACCGCTGAGAAGCCCATCCGAAACCAGACATTGCCCCTGAACGGCGCAACGCATTACATGGCCCGATGAACCAAGCTGCCCCCATCGACCAAATGAACTTCGGCAAACACGGTGCTCGGCATATCCCTTCTGCTGTGTTGCCATTGCTAGCAGATATAAGCGCAGCGTTACGTGAACTTCCGTCCGAGCAGGCTGGTGTTCGTATCCATGGTATCGAAGCCCTGCGGCCCATATTAGGCTTTGAGGGAGCAATAGGCGCTCTCGCGGCAAAATACCTTGGACAGCAATGTCGCCCCGTCAGGGCGATCTTATTTGATAAAACCGCTACCACGAACTGGTCGCTGGGATGGCATCAAGATCGCACGATCTGCGTGAATCGACGGATTGATGTCGAGGGTTATGGGCCTTGGACGACTAAAGGTGGCATGCAGCATGTTGCGCCACCGTTTGAACTACTGGCCCGTATGATAACGCTTCGTGTGCATCTGGACGATGTGCCCGCCGGGAATTCTCCACTGTTGATTGCTCCCGGCTCCCATGTCGTCGGGCGTGTGCCGATAGATGAATATGATGATGTAGTGGCCCGATGCGGGATTTACGCCTGCCTCGCCAAGGCTGGCGACGTTTGGGTATATGCGACACCCATTCTTCATGCATCTGAAGCAGCAACCGTCTCAGGCCATCGTCGTGTCTTGCAGATTGATTATTCAGCAGATGAACTTACCGGCGGGTTGGAATGGTTGGGCGTGTGATAGCCAGTTTCGGCCATTTCTGGGCGTTCACAGTTTACAATTGGTGCTTGGATAGCGGGCATAGTCAATAAGGTAACCTTCATTGCCAAACGCGACCCGTATGATCGGTTGCCCCGCAGAGAATATTACTCTGTAAAAACGATCGTCTGAATTTCGAAAAACATATCGACCGCCATCTACGTCTGCTGAGATTGGCGCGCGCACGATCATTCCCACCTTTCGAACTTCATATCGAAAGGAAACGGCTTTTTTTGTAGAATCTGATATCAGGCCTCGTGGACCAAGCGCAAAAGTGGGTGCGGATGGTGACATATAGCACCCGAATATCGGTGATGGGTCTTGCGCTTCCGGCTCTTGAAATTTTGAGCAGCCGAGAAGCAGCAAAAATAGTAGTGTAGGATGCCCACTTTTCATCATCCGAAACTATCGCGATCAGAATGTGCGTCAATGTCCGCTATGCCGGTTAATCTACCAAATAGCCGACAGTCCCCTAACCACCCCATCTCCGACATTGCGTGGTCCCGGATACGCGTCGTGGTTGCGTCGTCCGTCTGTTCACCATAGTGACGGGTCATGAGCCAAACGCCCCCTCCCTTGCCCAGGCCCTGGCGCCCTGCCCTCGCGCTGGCGTTGCGGGGGCGTTGCCCGGCTTGTGGGGAAGGGCGGATGTTCGCGCGCTTTTTGAAGCCCAGCCCCGCCTGCGCCCACTGCGGTGAGCGTTGGGACCTGTCGCGGGCGGATGATTTCCCCGCCTATATCGTCATATTGCTGCTGGGGCACATTCTGGTGCCGCTGATGATCGAGGTGAATCGCGCGCTTGCCATACCGCTGGGGGTGCAGGCGGCGCTGTGGCCCGGCCTGGCGCTGGTGCTGGCGCTGGTGATGATCCAGCCGGCAAAGGGGGCGGTCATCGCCTTTCAGTGGGCGCGGCGGATGGACGGCTTCGCGTCATAGGCTTTGCCGCCCGGGCAGAACCCGGGCGCACGAAGATCAGGCGGGCTGCCTGAGGAAGTTGTGTTCCATCGCCTCGCGCAGCGTTTCGTCGATCAGGCGACGGCCTTCCGCGCCGTGGGTCACGACGGTCGTGTCGCAGGTCGCGACGCACAGGCCCTTCTGAAAAGCGGCGGAGCTGACCGTCCAGCTGGTGCGGCCGACATGGCCGATGCCGCAATGCACTTCGAACGGATAGGGAAAATGCGCTTCCTCGACGAAGTTGAGGTTCACATTCGCCACCAGCCAGCGCACGCCCTGTTCCTGCGGATGGCGGCCGAGATGATGGTGAAAGCGGATGCGCGCGGTTTCGAAGATGCCGGAGATTGCCACATTGTTGATGTGGCCCATCGTGTCGAGATCCTGGAACCGCGTATCGATGCTGGTGATAAAGCTGTAGGCTTCCGGGCTGAGGCGCCAGGCTTCGGGTTTGGCCATTTCTGCTTTCCAAATGCGTTACCCCATAGCTCTTAAGCCGTGGCGATCAGGATTCAATGTCAGGGTCAAAATTGGCGGCACTGCGACCTTTTTGACACAGGCTTGCAACGCTGGTTTACGGACAGGGGGCATGGACTTCGCCGGTCGGGCGCCATAGCGTTCGGGTGCCTCCCCCCTCCTGCCTTGAGGTTCCATGCGCCGCTACAGTCTGACCGCCATTGTCCTGCATTGGACGATCGCCGCCCTGCTCGCCTTCCAGATCAGCGTCGGATGGGCGCTGGAGGATCTGGGCGCACGCGGTTTCGCGCTGTTCCAGCTGCACAAGTCGGTGGGCATCACCATCCTGATCCTGACTCTGTTGCGGTTGGTGGTCCGCTATCTGCGGCCGCGTCCCGAGCGGGTGGAAGGAGGATGGCAGGGCGCGATCGCCAGCGCGGTGCATGGCGGCCTCTATGCCTTCATGCTCGCCGCGCCGCTGACCGGCTGGGCTTTGGTGTCGACGGCGAAGGTCAAGGTGCCGACGCTGCTGTTCGGTATCGTGCCGCTGCCGCATCTTCCCCTGCCCGCGGCGTCGCATGGCCTGGCGGCAGGCGCACACGGGCTGCTCGCCTGGATCGGCATCGCGCTCCTTGCTCTCCATGTCGCGGGGGCGCTGCGCCACCATCTGCTGCTGCGCGACGGATTGTTGTGGCGGATGATGCCGACGCGGTCGCCGCTGTGGCTGCTGCTGTTACCCGCGCTGATCCTGTTGGGCGCGGCGGTGGGTCGCGCGATCCTGCCGCCGCCAGCGCCCGCGCACCGGACCGCGCCGTCGCCCGAGCCGGTGCCGGTGCCGGTGCCGGCGAAGGATGCCCCCGCTGCCGCCGCCGATCCGGCTCCGGCGGCGAAGGCAGTGGCAGATGCAACGGAGAATGCGGCGGGCGCAGAGCCAGCGGCCCTGCCTCCCCCACCTGCCTGGACGGTGCAACCCGGCGGCCATCTGCGCTTTTCGGTCGACAATGGCGGACAGGCGATCAGCGGCGGCTTTGCCCGATGGTCGGCGAAGATCGTCATGGACCCCGACCATCCCGGCAGCGCCGACATCCGCGTGGAAATCGACCTCGCCAGTGCCAGCGTCGGCGACGCCTACCAGGATGGCATGCTGGCAGGCGACGAGTTTTTCGGCGTCGCGGCGCATCCCAGGGCCATCTTCACGGCGAGCGGCGCGACGAAGAGCGGCAATGGCTATCGCGCGACCGGGACGCTGAGCCTCAAGGGGGTGAGCCGGCCGCAGACGATCCGCTTCACCCTTTCGGGCAGCGGGGCCAGGCGCAAGGTGGCGGGTTCGGCCAGCATCGCGCGCCAGGCGTTCGGCGTCGGCACGGGGGAAAGCGCCGCCGGGCTCGCGCCGCGCGTCGCCGTCAGCTTCGACTTTGCCGCCAAGGCAGAGTGATAGACCCCGTGGATTTGCCGCGCGACTTCTGCCACAGCGCGGACATGACGTCGAAGCCGCCAAGCACCCGGATCGAGGATGGGGTTTTCCTGGGGCTGGTGCTGGTCGTGTCGATCGCCTTCGCGCTCGTCATCGAACCCTTTTTCGCGGCGGTGCTGTGGGCCGTGATCGCGGCGATCCTGTTCGCGCCGCTCAACCAGGCCCTGCTGGACCGCATGCCGGGCCGTCGCAACAGCGCGGCCGGCATCACGCTGCTGCTGATCGTGGCGGTCGTCATCCTGCCCACCATCGTGCTGGGCGTCGCGCTGGTGCAGGAAGCGGCGCTCTTCTACGGCAAGGTGGAATCGGGCCAGATCAACATTCCGCTGATGTTCGACAAGTTCCAGGCGAGCCTGCCGAACTGGGCGTCGGGGCTGCTTGCGCGCGTGGGCATCACCAATTTCGCGACCGTGCGGGAAATGCTGGCGCATGGCATCGCAAGCAGCTTCCGCTCCGTCGCCGGACGGGTGCTGCAGATCGGGCAGGGCGCCTTCAGCTTCTTCGTGGCGCTCAGCGTGACGCTGTACCTCACCTATTTCCTGCTGCGCGACGGGCCGGATCTGGCCGCCCGGCTGGACCGCGCCGCGCCGCTGCGCGCCATCCACCGGCGCGCGCTGATGCAGCAGTTCGTCATCGTGGTGCGCGCGACGATCAAGGGCAGCATGGTGGTCGCGATCGCGCAGGGCATGATCGGCGGCATCGCCTTTTGGGCGCTGGGCATCCCCGGCGCTCTGCTGTGGGGCGTGCTGATGGCCTGTTTTTCATTGATACCGGCGGTGGGGACCGGGCTGGTCTGGGTGCCCGTGGCGCTCTACCTGCTGGCAACAGGCGCGGTGGCCAAGGGCGTCATCCTGATCGTCTGCGGCCTGTTCGTCATCGGCCTGGTCGACAATCTGCTGCGGCCGATACTGGTGGGGCGCGATACGCGCATTCCCGACTATGTGGTGCTGATCAGCACGCTGGGCGGGCTCGACATGTTCGGTTTCAACGGCATCGTGATTGGCCCGGTGATCGCGGCGCTGTTCATCGCGACGTGGAACATCGTGACGCGAATGCGGACCTTCAACGGGCCGGACGACCCGTTGGCGGAGGAGCCGCCGGCGGCACGAAACTGACGGGGCGCTACAGTTCCTCCAGGGCGGCGCTGGCTTCCATCCAGGCTTCTTCGATCGCTTCTAGCTGCCTTTCCACTTCGGCGCGCTTCATCATCAGCTGCGTCATGGTCATCTTCGCCTCCGCGCCGGTCGCCGCCTTGGGATCGAAAAGCGCCTGATCGATACGGCTGCGCGCGGCGTTCAGCGTCGCCATTTCCTTTTCCGCCTTGCTGATGGCGTTCTTCGCCGCCTTCTGCCTTTCGCGCCATTCGGCGGCGTTGCGCTTTTCCGCCTTGCGGTCGACCCTCGGCGCGTCTCCGCTCGGGCTGCCAGAACCGTTGCCGTCCGCCTTGCGCAGGATGATGTCGGTATAATCTTCCAGGCTGCCGTCGAAGGGCTGGGCCGTGCCATTATCGACCAGCACCAACCGGTCCGCCACCAGTTCGATCATGTGGCGATCGTGGGAGACGATCACCACGGCGCCGGAATAGTCGTTGAGCGCCTGTACCAGCGCCTCGCGGCTGTCGACGTCGAGGTGGTTGGTCGGTTCATCGAGGATGAGGAGATGCGGCGCATCGCGGGTGATGAGGGCGAGCGCCAGCCGCGCCCTTTCGCCGCCCGACATGGAGCCGACCTTCTGCGTCGCGCGCTCGCCGGAAAAGCCGAAGCGGCCGAGCTGGGCGCGGACGGCGGCCGGGGTCGCCCCCTTCATGATGCGGGTCATATGTTCGAGCGGCGTGTCAGTGACGTCCAGTTCCTCCACCTGATATTGGGTGAAGTAGCCGACGTTCATCCTGGCCGACGCGTTCATCGCGCCTTCCATCGGCTTCAATTGCGCGGCGATCAGGCGGGCGAGCGTCGTCTTGCCGTTGCCGTTGCGGCCGAGCAATGCGAGCCGGTCGTCGGGATCGATGCGCAGGTTGACGCGGCGCAGCACCGGCGTCTCGTCATAGCCGACCGCCGCCATGTCCATGGTGATGAGCGGCGGACGCAGTTCTGGCGGGCTGGGGAAACCGAAATGGAGCGTCGGATCCTCGATGGCCGCGGCGATCGGCTGCATCCTGGCCAGCGCCTTGGCGCGCGACTGCGCCTGTTTCGCCGTCGACGCGCGGGCCGAGTTGCGGGCGACATAGTCCTGCAGCTTCTCGCGCTCCGCCTGCTGCTTGGCGCGCGCGGCTTCCTGCTGGGCGAGCCGTTCCGCGCGCTGGCGCTCGAACGCGTCATAGCCACCGGGATAGAGCGTGACCTTCCCGCCCTCCAGATGGAGGATATAGTCGACCACATTGTTGAGCAGGTCGCGCTCATGGCTGATGACGACCACGGTGCCGCGATAGCTTTTGAGGAAATTTTCGAGCCACAGCGTCGCTTCAAGGTCGAGATGATTCGACGGCTCGTCGAGCAGCAGCAGGTCGGGGTTGGAAAAGAGCAGCGAGGCCAGCGCCACGCGCATCTTCCATCCGCCCGAATAGCTGTCGAGCGGCCGGCCCTGCATCTCCTCGTCAAAGCCAAGCCCCACGAGGATGCGCGCCGCGCGCGCGGGCGCGGTATAGGCGTCGATCGCGTTCAGCCGCTCATAAATGTGGCCAAGGCGATCGGGGTCCTCGGTATGCTCCGCCTCGGCCATCAGCGCGGCGCGTTCCTTGTCGGCGGCCAGCACCGTGTCGAAGGGGGTGGCGGTGCCGCTGGGGGCTTCCTGCGCGATATAGCCAAGGCGCGTGTCGCGCGGCATGTCGCATGACCCCCCGTCAGGGTCGATCTGGCCGATCATGACCTTCATCAGCGTGGACTTGCCCGCGCCGTTGCGGCCGATCAGGCCGACACGGCTGCGCGGTGGCAGCGAAGCGCTGGCGCGGTCGAGAATAGTGCGGCCGCCCAGGCGCACGGTGATGTCCTTCAGGGTGAGCATGGGCGGCCCTGTAGCAGGACTGATCCTGTCGGTCAGCCCTTTGCTGGCTCCTCGGCATAAAGGGTGAACTGAGTATGCAGCCCGCCGTCCGACGACTGGCCAAGCCACAGATCAAACTGCCCCGGTTCCGCGATGACATGGTTGCCCGCGCCGACAAATTGCAGATCCACGCGAGAAAGGGAGAAGCGGACCGTCCTGCTTTCGCCCGGCGCCAGCGTCACGCGCTCGATCCGTTTCAACTCGCGGATCGGGCGGGTGCGGCTCGCCACCTTGTCGCGAATGTAGAGCTGGACCACTTCGCTGCCCGGCCGGTCGCCCTTGTTGGTCAGCCGCGCGGTCACCTCGATCGCCCGGTCCCAGCGCAAGGCCGCGTCGGACAGCTTGAGATTGTCCAGGGTGAAACGGGTGTAGCTGAGGCCGTGGCCGAAGGGATAGCGCGCGCTGTTGTCGGTCGTCATGTAACGCGCGCGATATTCGGTGCGGTTGTCGATCACCGGGCGACCGGTCGACTTGCGGTCGTAGAAGAAAGGCTCCTGCCCCGATTCCCAGGGGAAACTGACCGGCAGCTTGGCGGACGGGTCGGCCTTGCCGAAGAGAATGTCGGCGATGGCATGGCCCGCCTCCGACCCCAGGAACCAGGTGGCGAGCACCGCCTGCGCATTGGCAACGGACCCGTGCAGGGCAAGGGCGCGGCCGTGCCGAAGCAGCACGACCATCGGCTTTCCCGTGGCCGCGACCGCATCGGCCAGCGCCTGCTGGGGCGGCGGGATTTCGATCACCGTGCGCGACTGCGCCTCGCCCGACATGTCCTGCGATTCGCCGATGGCGAGCAGGATGATATCCGCCGCCTTCGCCGCCGCCACCGCCGCCTGGATGCCACCGTCCACGGGCGACAGGATCCCGCACCCCGGCGCGATCGTGAGCAGCGCCGGATCAGGCATGGCGGCGCGCAGCCCGGCGGCAATGTCGACGCCCTTCCCCTTGTCGCCATAAAAGGCCCAGGGGCCGTAGAGATTGGCCCGATCCTCGCCAAAGGGGCCGATCAGCGCGATCTTCTGACCCTTGGTCGGGTCGATCGGCAGCACGCCGTCATTCTGGAGCAGCACGATGGCGCGCGCAGCCACTTCGCGGGCCAGGGCACGGTGGCCGGAGGTGGCGATGCGAGTCTTCTCGGCTTCCTCGCTGATCGAGCGATAGGGGTTTTCGAAAAGCCCGATGGCGGTCTTTACATAGAGGATGCGGCGAACGGCGACGTCGACCGTTTCCATCGGCACCGCCCCGCTCTTCACCAGATCGGGGAGGTGACGGACATACAGGCCGCTTTGCATCGACATGTCGACCCCGGCCAGCACGGCGAGCCGGGTCGCGTCGCGCTCATCCTCCGCATAGCCGTGGGCGATCAGTTCTTCGTCAGCGGTATAGTCGGAAAAGACGAAGCCGCGAAAATGCATCTCGCCCCGCAGCAGGTCGGTCAGCAGGTCGCGGTCGGCAGTGGCCGGAACGCCGTTGATCTCGCTGAAGGCGGCCATGGTGGTGAGCGCGCCCGCCGCGAAGGCTGAACCGAAGGGCGGCAGGTGGGTTTCGCGCAGCGTCTCGTCGGAAATGTCGACGCTGCCATATTCGAGGCCGGCTGCGACCGCGCCATAGGCAGCGAAATGCTTGGGGCAGGCGAGCAGGCTGTCGTCGCGGCGCAGGTCGCGCCCCTGAAAGCCGCGCACGCGGGCCGCGGCGAAGAGCGAACCCAAATAGACATCCTCCCCCGCCCCTTCGACCACCCGGCCCCAGCGCTGGTCGCGCGCGACATCGACCATGGGGGCGAAGGTCAGGTGCAGGCCGGCGGCGGTCGCTTCCTGCGCCATGGCGCGCGCGGTACGCTCGGCCAGCGCGGGGTCGAAGCTCGCCGCCTCGGCGAGCGGCACGGGAAAGATGGTCTTCAGCCCGTGGATCACGTCGCCGGCCAGCAGCAAGGGGATGCCAAGACGGCTTTCCTTGACCGCGATCTGTTGCGCGCGGCGGGCCCCGGCGACGCCGATACCGTTGAACAGGCATCCGACCCGGCCCTTGCGAACCTCTTCGGCCAGATGCTTTTCATCCTGGATGCCAACCTGCGGATTGGGCGGATTATAGGGCCGGAAACTGTCGGTCAGGCAGGTCATCTGGCCCGCCTTTTCCTCTATCGTCATGCGTGCGATCAGGTCGTCCACGCGCGCCACCTCGCTCGCGGCGAAGGCGCGGCGGGGGAATGGCAGGGAAAGCGCGCCGGCCAGGGCGGCAGACAAAAGGGTGCGGCGGTCGATGCTCATCGTTCGGCAGCCTAGTGCAGATCGACGCGTCTGCGAAGGCGGGCTGCATGAGCAAAAGGCACGACCGATCGCCGTTCGGGCCGATCGGGTGGCGATCAACCCTGCGCGAACAGCTTCGTGCCGGCGACCCCGATCAGCGTCATCGCCATGAACGCTGCCTGCGCCGGGCTTACCCGATCGCCGAACAGGACCACGCCACCGATGATGACGCCGACCGCGCCCAGCCCGGTCCAGATCGCATAGGCGGTCCCCGCCGGGAGGCCCTTCATCGCGAGCGCGAGCAGGCCCATGTTGACGAAGCTCAGAAGGACCGGCACGACCGACGCCTGCCAGCTGCCGATACTGGCTGCCCATTTGAGGCTCAACGCCCAGAAGATTTCAGTGATCACGGCGATACCGAGCACGAGCCACGCCATGGGTTTCTCCTTGGCCAGCGGGTTCGGAAGACAGGACGCGCGGGCCGGAAACCCGAAAGAGGCGGCGCGTCCGAGAAAGCCAAAAGGCCCCCGAAAAGGGTGGTGGACAGGGCTGGATTCGAACCAGCGTACGGGAAACCCGGGCAGATTTACAGTCTGCTGCCTTTAACCACTCGGCCACCTGTCCAGTGCCCTTACGCGGTGGACAAAAACGTCCTGCACCGCGCTGGAGGCGCGCTCAATGGCGAATGGAGGCTTGCCTGTCAATGGCCTGATGTGAAAAGAGCACTCCCATGAAAAGAGGACATCGCAGCGCAAAGCCCAAGGGCAACTTTCCCCGCTTCTACGGGCGTCACGCCGTCATCGCGGCGCTGGCCAACCCCGACCGCATCGTCCGCAAGATCTGGGGCACGCGCGACACGCTGAACGCGCTCGAACTGCCGCCGGTCCTGCCCATCGTCTATGCCGACGTGGCTGATCTCGGCCGCATGGTGCCGGCCGACGCGCCGCACCAGGGCATCGTCGCGGAGGTCGAGCCGCTGGACGATGTGTGGCTGGGCGACGCGCTGGAGGCGGGCGCGGACGACCGGCGGCCCGTGCTGGTGCTGGACCAGGTCACCGATCCGCACAATGTCGGCGCGATCCTGCGATCGGCCGCCGCTTTCGACGCGCTCTGCATCGTCACGCAGGACCGGCATGCGCCGCCCGAATCCGGCGTGCTGGCGCGCGCGGCATCGGGAGCGCTGGAAATCGTGCCCTGGGTGCGGGTGGTGAACCTGGCCCGCGCGCTCGACGAGATTGCCGAGGCGGGATACTGGCGCATTGGCCTGGATGGCGAAGCCGATATGGTGCTGGGCGAGGCGATCGGCGAATCGCGCGTGGCGCTGGTGCTGGGGGCCGAAGGCGAAGGGTTGCGCCACAATAGCATGGCGCATTGCGACATATTGGCTAAGCTGCCGATCAGCCCGCGGATGGAGAGCCTCAACGTCTCCAACGCGGCCGCGATAGCCCTGTACGCCGCCGCCAGCCGGTAGCGGTGCGGGGCCGGCTGTTCGGGGCGGCACCCGGACCGTGAACGGGGGATGATATGGCTGCATTTTTCCGCGCCGCCGGCGCGCTCACCGCTTGCCTGTGGCTCAGCGCCTGCCTGGTGACGCCCGGCAAGTTCGTGTCGACGCTGGACATTCGCGCCGATCGCCAGTTCAGCTTCACCTATACAGGTGAGATACTGGCGTCGGACATGAAGGGCATGGGGTCGTCACCCGGCGCGCCCGGCGCCGATCCGCTGAACAGCGCGCCGGAGAAAAAGGACAGCGCCTATCGCCCGGTCGGGCTGCAAAAGCCGGCGGGGACGGATGAACGGTTCGACCGTCCGGCCGACCCCGACGACGAGGCGCAGATGCAGGCGATCGCCGCCGCGCTGTCCAAGGAAAAGGGCTTTCGCGTCGCACGCTACATGGGGCATCATCGCTTCGAGATCGACTATGCGATCAGCGGCCGGCTGACCCACGCCTTCCTCTTTCCCTTCAACAGCGATGCGGAGATCCTGCTGCCCTTCGTCGCGGTCGAACTGCGCGGCGATGACCGGGTGCGGGTGAAGGCGCCCGGCTATTCCAACAGTTTCGACAAGGGGCGTGAACCGATCGGCAAGGGCAGCACGGGCGACGACGCAGCAAAGGCGCTCGACGGCAGCTTCACGCTGACCACCGACGCGGAGATCGTCAGCCAGAATCAGGAAGACGGCGCCCAACCGAGCGCGCAGGGCAAGCGCATCGTCTGGACGATCACGCCTCTTACGAGCGAGGCGCCGATGGCGACGCTGCGCGTCAGGCCATAGGCGCCGGCGCCTTCATCAGTCTTCCGGCGCGATCGTGACGCGCAGGCCGTCGAGAGCGTCGCTCAGCGTCAGCTGGCACGACAGCCGGCTGGTCTCGTTGCGATGATCCGAGCTGTCGAGCAGATCGCTTTCATCCTCGCTGATCGGCGGCAGCTTGTCGGCGAAGGCGGGGTCAACATAGACATGGCAGGTCGCGCAAGAGCAGCAGCCGCCGCACAGGGCGAGCAACTCGTCAAAACCATTATCGCGGATCACTTCCATGACCGACAGGCCGTTGTCGCCTTCGACAGCCTGTTCCTCGCCCGAGCGGTTGACCACGGTCAGTTTCGGCATGTACCTCAATCCTTGAATTGTTTGCGCCGCTCATAATCGGGGTGAACGATAAATCAAGAGACGATAAATCAAGAACCGGAAAGCAACACCGATGGTAAAGACGGCCGAACGGCTGCAGGAAAGTCTCGACGCGATCGCGGCGATCGAGCCCGGTTTCGCCGCCGCGATCGGGCGGGTCGGCTATCCGCTGCCTCGCATGCGCGAACCCGGCTACGAAACGCTGCTGCGTACCATCGTGGGGCAGCAGGTCAGCGTCGCGGCGGCGGCGTCGGTGTGGCGCAAGCTGGAGGCGGAACTTGGCGCAGGATGCCCTCCCGACATCCTGCTTGCCCGCGATTTCGACGCACTGCGCGCCTGCGGCCTGTCACGGCAGAAGCAGGGCTATGCCCGCAGCCTGGCTGAACTGGTGACCAGCGGCGCGCTCGACCTTGATGCCCTGCCCGCCGATGATGAGGAAGCGATCGCGCAGCTCGTCAGGATCAAGGGGGTCGGCCGCTGGTCGGCGGAAATCTACCTGCTGTTCGCGGAAGGACGGCCCGATGTCTGGCCCGCCGGCGACCTTGCCGTGCAGATCGAGATCGGCCGCATCCTCGGCCTGCCCGAACGGCCGAGCGAAAAACAGACCCGTCAGGTCGCGGAACGCTGGCGCCCGCATCGCGGCGCCGCGGCGATCATGGCCTGGCATCATTATAACAGCGAGGTTCTCTGACCCATGCCGTCGTCCACCCAGACCCTTCCCCACGCCCGCTATATCGTCCTGCAGCATGACGGGGCGTGGAAGATCAATCTCGACAATCGATATTTCGGCCCCTTCGCCACGCAGGAAGCCGCCGTTGCCAGCGCGACCGACACGGCCCGCCAGGCGAGCGAAAAGGGTTATCCTGCAAGCGTTCTGCTGATGCAGGGCACGGCGTTCGAGATATTGTGGACGAACGAGGCAAATTAAGCCCGCGAGATGATGCCTTTCCTGCCCGGCCGATACCGACACCCGTCGAAATTTTTTGCAGTGCGGGAACCTCTTGTTCTGTTGCGCATTAATTCGCTCCAGGTTGCGAGCTGAGGTATGAGCAAGAAGGTTCTGATCGTAGAAGACGAGATTTTCGTCGCCCTGGAGATCGAACAGATCGTCGAAGATGCCGGATTCACGGTTGGCGCGATCGCGGCCGATCGGGACGCTGCCCTGGCGGCTGCAATGGACTGCGACATCGCGCTGGTCGATCTCAACCTGCGCGACGGACCCACCGGCCCAAGCATCGGCCTGGAACTGGCCAGTCGCTATGGCGTGCAGGTGATCTATGTCACCGCCAATCCAGCGCAGATCGGCGCAGCCGCTGAAGTTGCGCTGGGCGTCATCACCAAGCCGTTTCGCGCGCACAGCATCGCGGCCACGCTGCGCCTCGCCGCGAATGACAGCGCGGAGCTGGATGCGGCCGAGATCTCCGGCTTCACACCTTTTCCGGCAGGTCGCGGCTCATGGAGCGGGATGGGATCCACAGGCTGATCGCGACCCCGCCCGGCTGCCAATCGCGCACGATCTGACCGCCCAGCTGCCGTTCGACACTCAACTGCATCAGACGACTGCCGAAGCCTTCGGGGCCGGCCGGCTTGACCGGTGGCCCGCCTTCCTCGCGCCAGTCGATGCGGACCGCCGATCCTTCGGTGCGCACGTCGACATGGATGCGCCCCGTGTCGACCGACAACGCGCCATATTTGGCGGCGTTGGTCGCCAGTTCGTGGAACAGGAGCGCCAGCGGCGTCGCCGATCGATCATCGATCGCCGGATTTTCCCCGGAGAAAAGGAAACGGCTGGTGCCCGCATGTTCGTACGGCGCGAAAATCTGCTCCAATATGCCGCGCAGTCGTCCATCTTCCGTCTCGCCGCCGCTGTAGCTGTGCGGGCGGACGAAGTCATGGGCGCGGCCCAGCGCCATGATGCGGTCGCGCAGGTCGTCGGCCACCTCCCGGATGGCCGGATGTTGCCGCGCCGACAGGCCAATGAGGCCGGCAATCACGGAAAAGATATTCTTGATGCGGTGGGACAGTTCATGCGCGATGATCTCGCGCTCCTCCATCATCAGCTTCTGTTCGTGGATTTCGGTGCAGGTCCCTATCCAGCGGATGATATCGCCTGCCCCGTCGCGGATCGGCAAGGCCCGGCCCAGCGTCCAGCGATAGTCGCCGCTGCGGTGGCGCAGCCGATATTCGATTTCGTAGGATTCGCCGGTTTCCAGCGACCTGCGCCAACGGTGCCAGGCGCGATCCTGATCGTCGGGATGGAACATGCCATTCCACGCTTCGCCGTCGGTCGACCCTTCGGGCACGCCGGTATATTCATACCAGCGGGCATTGTAATAATCATGATAGCCATCCGGCAGCGTCGACCAGACCATCTGCGGCATGGTGTCGGCCAATGTACGGAACAGCCGGTCGCTTTCCGCCAGCGCCTGAGCGTCGAGCAACTGCCGCGCAATCACCTCGCGGTCGCGGCGGCGCCCTTCCAGTTCCACCATCACCTGCCGGGCAAGCAAGGTCAGCCCCTGGCGCTGGAGTGGTGTCAGATCCTCTCGCGGCTTGTCGTCGATGACGCACAGCGCGCCAAGCGGCAAGCCATTGTCGGACCGCAGCGGCGCGCCCGCATAGAAGCGGATGTGGGGCGAACCCGTGACCAGCGGATTGTCAGCAAAGTTCGGGTGCCGTGACGCGTCGGGGACGATGAAGATGGTCTCACCCAGCATGGCATGGGCGCAGAAGGAGGCGTCTCGCGGCGTTTCCTCTGCCTCAAGGCCGGTGCGGGCGAGGAAGCGTTGCCGCACATCCTCGACGACGCTGACCAGCGCGATAGGGGCGTTGCACAGCGCGGCGGCAAAGGCGGTGATCTGATCCAGCGTTTCGAAACCGCCCGCATCCAGATCATAACCGGCGGTAAGGGCCGCGCGGTCCGTCTCAAGCGCCATGCCTTCAGCCATCGCTGACCCGTTCGATGTCGGCACCCACGGCGGACAGCTTTTCTTCCAGCCGCTCATAGCCGCGATCGAGATGATAGACGCGGTTGACCTGCGTTTCGCCTTCGGCGGCGAGACCGGCGAGGATCAGGCTCATCGATGCGCGCAGGTCCGTCGCCATGACGGGCGCGCCGACCAGTCGATCGACCCCGCGCACCACGGCGGTGCGGCCATTGACGCCGATGTCAGCCCCCATGCGCGCGAGTTCGGGTACATGCATGTAGCGATTTTCGAAGATCGTTTCAGTCAGCACCGACGCGCCGCTCGCCTTGGTCAGCATCGCCATGAACTGGGCCTGCATGTCGGTCGGGAAGGCCGGGAACGGCGCGGTCGACACGGTCAGCGGCCGCAGCTTTCCGTCGGAGCTGACCTTGATGCCGTCCTTCAGTTCCTGCACCTCCACCCCGGCGTCCCGCAGCGCCGCGAGGATCGCATGCATGTCATCGGCGCAGGCGCCGGCCAGTTCCAGCGAACCGCCGGTGATCGCGGCGGCGCAGGCGTAGCTGCCCGCCTCGATCCGGTCGGGCATGACGCTGTAGGTCGCGCCGTGCAGCCGATCGCGGCCGTGGACGATGAGCTTGTCGGAACCAATCCCTTCGATGTCCGCGCCCATCGCGACCAGCAGCCGGCACAGGTCGACGATTTCCGGTTCGCGCGCGGCATTTTCCAGGATGCAGGTGCCCTTGGACAGAACTGCTGCCATCAGGGCATTCTCGGTTGCGCCAACCGACACGACCGGGAAGGTGTAGATACCGCCAGGCAGGCCGCCGTCAGGCGCGCTGGCCCGAACGTAGCCCGCGTTGATCTCGATCGTCGCGCCGAAGGCCTCCAGCGCCTTTAGATGCAGGTCGATGGGCCGATTGCCGATCGCGCAGCCGCCCGGCAGCGAAACCCGCGCTTCGCCGGCACGCGCGAGCAACGGACCCAGCACCAGGATTGATGCGCGCATCTTGCGCACGATGTCATAGGGCGCCTCGGTCGACGTGACGCGCCCCGCGCGCGCGGTCATAACCCGGCCGAAATCCTCCGGCCGCGCGCCTTCGATCATCGTCGACACGCCCAGTTGGTTGAGCAGATGGCCGAAACTGTCCACATCGGCCAGGCGCGGCAGATTGCGCAAGGTCACTGGCTCATCGGTCAACAGCGCGCAAGGCAGCAGCGTAAGCGCCGCGTTCTTCGCGCCGGAAATGGGAAGGCGGCCGTTCAACACCTTGCCGCCGCGGATATCAATGCGGTCCATTGGCTGGGTTCTTAACGTTAATTCCGTTTCACGCAAGGCGGGACGAAACCCCGCGCGGCGGCCGCTCGGGGCCAACGCCTTTCAAACATTTACAGATTACAGCGCCCATATTGATCGAGTTTAGTGCGCCGCACGAAAATGCAGCCAAAAGGCGCTGGGGGCGTTTTGCCATCGTAACGAGAATTACTGTGAAAAGGTGCTGCGAGTGGCGACAAGTTGTTTCGCGGACAGGCTGGCCAAGCATGTGCCGCTGTCCGAGGAGGAGAGGAGAGCGCTGGCACGACTGGAGGAAAATCCGCGCAAGGTGAAGCGTGGCGCAATGATCCAGCGGGTCAACGAGACAGTCACGGAACTGTTCGTCCTGCGTGAAGGCCGGGTGATGAGCTTCGTCATCCTGCCAGACGGAAGCCGGCAGATATTGCGCGTCTATTTCCCAGGGGATTTCATCGGGTCGGCGAGCACCATCTACAACAAGGCGCCCGAATCCCTGGTCGCCCTGTCGGACGCCATCATCTGCCCGTTCGACAAACATGCCCTGCGCCGCTTGCTCGAAGAATATCCCCGCGTCGCGGCGCTGTTGTTCCTGCTTTCCAATAATGAAAGGGTCGCGCTCACGGACCGGCTGGCGTCGCTCGGCCGCACGTCGGCCAAGGCACGGGTGGCCTCCTTCCTGCTCGACATTTTCGACCGTCTGCGCCTGATCGACGAGGGCGTCACGGACAGTTTCGACCTCAAGCTGACGCAGGAGGAAATCGGCGACGCGATCGGTCTGACATCCGTCCATGTCAACCGCATGGTACGGCAGATGGAGCAGGAAGGGCTGATCAGCCGCTCAAATGGGCGCATTACCCTGCTCAACATAGCCCGGCTGGAAGAGATCGGTCATTATACCAATCGCCACAAGGACATGGATCTGGACTGGGTGCCGACGCTGGGATGAAGGGCAAGGTCAAATCGAGCGTCAGGGCGGAATATTCTCCGGCGCGGGCAGGCCCTGGCAAGCTGTCGCCGGTGATCAGGCCAGCAGTTCGACATCCCAATAAAGCCAGTCGTGCCAGCTCTCATGCAGGTAATTGGGCGGGAAGGCGCGGCCTTGTTCCTGCAACTGCCAGCTGGTCGGTCGGATCGGCGTCACATGCAGCTGCATATGCGCCTCCTTGGGGGTGCGCCCACCCTTCTTGAGGTTGCAGGGCGAACAGGCGGTCGCGACATTTTCCCAAGTCGTGCGCCCGCCGGCGCGGCGCGGGATGACATGGTCAAAGGTGAGGTCGCTGGTCGACCCGCAATATTGGCAGGCGAAGCGGTCGCGCAGGAACAGGTTGAAACGGGTGAAGGCGGGATGTTCGGACGGCCGCACATATTGCTTGAGCGCGATCACCGACGGGATCTTCATCTGCCGACTGGGGCTGTGCACTTCCCGGTCGTAGCTGGCGACGATATCGACCCGATCCAAAAAGACCGCCTTGATGGCGGTCTGCCAGGGCCAGAGGCTCAGCGGATAATAGCTTAGCGGCGTATAGTCCGCGTTCAGGACCAGGGCCGGACAGTTTTCCGGATGTCGTATCAGGTCGGGATGGTACATAAGAACCCTTCAAACCCTTCGCCGCCGTCCTGATCGATCAGAAACGTGACCGCAGCATGACAGCATTAACCACCCCGACCCGTCAAGGGCCTGTATGAGTCAATCCGCCGCACCACAGCATATGGTAACTCGCTTCGCGCCAAGCCCAACCGGTAGGTTGCATCTGGGCCATGGCTGGTCGGCGCTGATGGCCATGGACATGGCGCGAGGGTCCGGCGGCGCCTTTCGCCTGCGGATCGAGGATATCGACGGCACCCGCAGCCGGCCCGAACATATGAAGGGCATTGTCGAGGATTTGCGCTGGCTGGGGGTGGAATGGGATGGCGCAATCATCGTCCAGTCGGCCCGGCTCGCGCATTATGAAGCGGCGCTCGATCGGCTGCGGGGGATGGGCCTGCTCTATCCCTGCTTCTGCACGCGCGCGGACATTGCCGCCAGCGCTAGCGCGCCGCACGGGCCGGAAGGGCCGGTCTATCCCGGCACCTGCCGACAGCTCCCCGCGGAGGAGAGGATGCGGCGGAGCGCCGCGGGCGAGCCGCATGCCTGGCGGATCGACACGGCACGGGCGGTCGAGCGCGCGGGGCCGCTGGTCTGGAGAAACCTGCCCTTTCCCCTTCCTGGCGGGCCAGCGAACGGCTCCGCTCAAGTCGTGCGGGCCGAGCCGCTCGCGGCCGGCGATGTCGTGCTCGCGCGCAAGGACGCGCCCGCGAGCTATCATCTTTCCTGCACAATCGACGACGCGGCAATGGGCATCAGCCATGTGCTGCGCGGCGACGACCTGTTTGCAGCGACCCATGTCCATCGGCTGATCCAGGCGCTGCTGGACCTGCCCTCACCCCTCTATTGCCATCATCCGCTGCTGGTCGGCGCGGATGGGCGGCGCCTTGCTAAGCGGAACGGGTCGATCGCCCTTGCCGACCTACGCGCGCAGGGCGCCGATCCGCGACGGCTGGCGGACGATCTGCGCCAGGCGCGCTTTCCGGTTGGCATTTCGCTGGGGAAGGCCTAGATTCGCCGGCATGAACGTCGTCCTTGTCATCGCCCTGATCCTTGCCATGGCCGCGACCCTGTTCGCGCTGATCCGGGGCATCATCGCCTTTCTCCAGTCCACCAAGGAACAGCTGAACGCGCCCGAGGGCACGCCCAGCCAGTCCAGTCTCAAGCAGAACAGGATGATGATCAACCGCATCCTGTTTCAGGCGACGGCAGTCATCATCGTCGCCATCATGCTGCTGATGAAGGGCAATGGCTGACCGCTGATGGTCAAGCTCAACAAGATCTACACCCGCACCGGCGATGCGGGCACGACCGGCCTCGCTGATGGATCGCGCCTGCCCAAACATGCGCCGCGAATGCAGGCGGTCGGCGATGTCGATGAAGCGAACAGCGCCATCGGCCTTGCCATCGTCGCGATGGGCGACACGCAAGAGGCGGCCTGGCTGAGGACCATCCAGAACGACCTGTTCGACCTTGGCGCCGATTTCGCGACGCCCCTGCCAGTTGACGGAGTCGACGAGCCGTGGGCATTGCGGATCATCGCCAGCCAGGTGCAGCGGCTGGAAGAGCAGATCGACGCGATGAACACCGCGTTGCAGCCGCTCGACAGCTTCATCCTGCCGGGTGGATCGCCGGCGGCCGCCGCGGTTCACCTGGCCCGCGCCATCACCCGCCGCGCGGAAAGGAGCGCGACCGCCGCCGCGCAGGAGGCGGGGCTGAACCCGCAGGCGATGGCCTATCTCAATCGGCTGTCCGACCTGCTCTTTGTCCTTGCCCGTCGCCTGAACGGCAATGGCGCCGGCGACATCAAATGGGTGCCGGGCGCGTCGCGCTGATGGGCGCGGGCCGGCATTTCGGAACCTAATCCGGATTTCTGCGCTTGTTTCGCGAGAGCGGCGCAACCGTATCGAAAGGGGCAGGCATGGCGCGAAGCCGGATAGCACCGGGTCTGGAGGATCTGTCCGCCCGGTATCGCGAGGTGCGGGGATTGAGCGAGGCGCTCGCTGCGCCCCTGTCCGACGCGGATGCGACGGCGCAATCCATGCCGGACGCTTCGCCGGCAAAATGGCATCTGGCCCACGTCAGCTGGTTCTTCGAAACTTTCGTGCTGCGCGATCACGTGCCGGGCTACAAGCCCTTCGACCCGCGCTATGCCTTCCTCTTCAACAGCTATTATGAGGCGGAAGGCCCGCGCCATGCGCGCCCGATGCGGGGCATGTTGACCCGGCCGTCGCTTGATGACGTCATGGCCTATCGCGCCCATGTCGACGACGCGATGCTGATCGCGCTGCCGCGGCTGGAGCCCGCCGTCAGCACGCTGGTGACGCTGGGCCTGCACCATGAACAGCAGCATCAGGAACTGCTGCTGACCGACATCCAGCATCTCTTCTCGCTCAACCCGCTGGAGCCTGCGCTGTTCGAGCGCTCTCCCGGCGCCCCCGCGCCAGTCCCCGGGCCGCTCCACTGGATCGAGGGAAGGCAGGGGCTGGTCGAGATTGGCGACGATGGGAAGGGCGACTTTGCCTTCGATTGCGAGGGGCCGCGCCACAAGGCGCTGCTCCACCCCCATGCGCTGGCGCATAGACCGATCACCAATGGCGAATGGATCAGCTTCATCGACGATGGCGGCTATGGCAATCCCGCGCACTGGCTGTCGGAAGGGTGGGACTGGGTGCAGGCGCAGGCGGTCGAGGCACCACTTTACTGGCGGCGCGAGGAACAGGGCTGGACGCGCTTCGGCCTGGACGGGCGCAAGCCGGTGCATCCGGCCGAGCCGGTGACCCATATCAGCTATTATGAGGCGGATGCCTACGCCCGCTGGGCCGGCGCGCGCCTGCCGACCGAAGCGGAATGGGAAAGCGGCGCTCTCAACATCGCGCCGGTCAGCGGGACGCAACTGGATGAAGCGGCCTGCCCCCGGCCCCAGGCGGCGGAAGGCGGTTCGGCGCTCACCCAGATGTTCGGCGAGATATGGGAATGGACCGCCAGCGCCTACGCGCCGCATCCCGGCTTCCGCCAGGCCGATGGCGCGGTGGGCGAATATAATGGCAAGTTCATGTGCGGCCAGTTCGTGCTGAAGGGGGGCAGTTGCGCCACGCCACGCGGCCACATGCGGGCGAGCTACCGCAATTTCTTCCATCCACATCAGCGCTGGCAGTTCACCGGGCTGCGGCTGGCCAGGGACCTGTGACGCGATGCTGCTGACGATCGAACCGACCCGCGATGGCGCCGTCGCTGATCCCGCCTTCCGCCGCGACATAGTGGCGGGCCTTTCCCGCACGCCCAAGGCGACGCCGCCAATCTGGTTCTACGACCGGCGGGGATCCGAACTGTTCGAAGCGATCACCGACCTGCCGGAATATTATCCGACGCGCACCGAAACCGCCCTGCTGGAACGACACGGCCCGGATTTCGCCAAGGCGATTGGTCCCGGCCGCGCGGTGGTCGAATTCGGCGCGGGCAGCGCGCGCAAGACGCCGCACCTGCTGCGCGCCGTCGCGCCTGCCGCCTATGTGCCCATCGACATCAGCGGCGACTTCCTCCACGCGAGCAGCGCCGCGCTTGCGTCGGCCTTTCCGCAGCTTCCCGTTCTGCCGGTGGTCGGCGACTTCAACGGCGACCTTGCCCTTCCGGCCGCGATCGCAGGCATGCCGCGGCTCGGCTTTTTCCCCGGCTCGACCATCGGCAATATGGACCCGGCCGCCGCCGTCGACCTGCTGCGCGCGATGCGCCGGCTGCTGGGCGGCGAGGCTCTGCTGTTGATCGGGATGGACCGGATCAAGGATCCCCCCCGCCTGATCGCGGCCTATGACGATGCGGCGGGTGTCACGGCCGCGTTCAACCTCAACCTCCTCACCCGCATCAATCGCGAGCTGGGAGGCGACCTGCCGATCGACGCCTTTGTCCACCGCGCGGTGTGGAATGACGATCAGGCGCGCATCGAAATGCATCTGGAAGCCACGCGTTCCTTGCAGTTCCAGGTTGCGGGCGCATGTTTCCGGATGGAGCCGGGCGAAACCATCCATACAGAAAGCAGCCATAAATATGGCACGCGCGACGCCCGGCTGCTGCTGCGCGCGGGCGGATGGGAGCCATGCCGGGAGTGGACGGATGCCGAAGGGCTCTTCTCGCTCTTCCTCGCACGAGCCGGGTGAGCGGGTAGCGCTCGCTTCCTAGTCCACGACCTTCGCCGACCAGGTCGTGATCCAGTGCCACGCGCCCCTGCATTCGCCCATCGCGCTCGCCTCGCTGAGGCGGAAGCGCGTGCCGTCCCAGACATAGCTCTCGCTGCCGCCGCAATCGCCCAGGCCACGGCCCTTGGCATAGCTTTGCAGCGTCGATTTTTCCGCTGACCAGCCGGCATTGACCAGCATCGGGTGCGCCGCATTCTCGCTCCAGCCCGGCTGGAAGTCGAAGCCGGCGAAGCGGAAGCTGCGGCGGCCGGGGACGCCGGTGGCGATCACCGGAACCGAGGTGAAATTATAAGCGCCCGCGCCGCAGGGCACCAACACCAGCGTTTCCGTGCGCGACAGGCGGTAGAGGTCGGGCGGCGATGCATCCTGCATCTCGTCGGTGCAGCCGGTGAATTTGCCCAGCGCGGCCAGTTCCTCGCGCCAGAGCGTCACGGGCGCCGGACCGGTGGGGATGATTGCGCGCCGGATCACGACCGGCAGGGGCGCGGCCCGAACGGCGGTACGCCCCAGCGGGCCGGTCGCGACCAGCGCCACGCTTGTCCCCGCCCGCCCCTGCCGCGCGTCCATATAGCGCAGCGCGGCGGCAATGCCGGCCAGCGAGGGCTTGGCGATGGCCTTCTCGCCCGATCGCACCTCCATCCGCCCGCCGCGCGCCATCGCGACCGCCAGCGTCGATGCCAGAGCCCCCTGCACCATTGCCTCGCCGTCCGCGCTGGTGGCGCGCGCGACTTCCCGGCCGTCGATGAGGAAGCGCAGATCCTCCTGCCCCTTGGCATCGCGGCTGACCCAGATTTCCGGGTCGGCGCCGGCGCCGGCATCGCGAATGACCCCCATCATCACCGGCTGGTCGGGCCAGTCGCTGCCTTCCGCCTGCAACGCCACGGCTTCGCACCGGCCGCGATTGTCGCAGCCGATCGTCCAGTCCTTGTAGGTTTCCAAGGAACCGGGCTTAGGCGGCGGCGGAATGTCCGCCCGCGCCGGCACCAACCCCGTGATCGCCGCCAGCCAGGCCGCGGCCGTGATTATGCGCTTCACCCCCATAAGTTAACCATAACCTGATTTATTGCAGGAAGGTAGAGGGTCCGGGAAGCCCGGAATGGTGAGGTGTGACCAGCGCAGACAACAGCAGCTGGGCTGGCGCGAATCGACCTCCCGGCGTCAGGCGCGGCCCAGCTCGAGGCTTTCGATGTGCGGAATCACGTCGCGAGCGAGGCGGTTCGTCTGGTCGAGCAGGTCCTCACCGTCCTTGGCGACGGGCAATGCAACGAATTTGGATATGCCCGCCGCTACATAGGTGCGGATATGAGAGACGATGACCTCCGGCTCTCCCGCCGCGATGATCTGATGCAGTTCGACGCCGGCACCCGCCCGCCTTGAAGCGAGGCGATCCCGCATCGTCGTAACTGCCGCATCATCGGGAGCGCCAATTCGGAAAGGCACCGTGGCGCCATAATGATCATCGTCGATGGTGCGGCCGGTCAAGGCGAGTTCGGCCTTGATCTCCGCGACCGTCTGAATCGTCTTGTCGACGCTGCTCAGTCCGCCGATCCATCCGTCGCCGGCAGCAGCGGTACGCCGGATGGCCGCGCGCGAGTCGCCACCGATCCAAAGCGGGATGGGGTGCTGCGGCCGAGGTTGCACGCCCGGGCCGTGATATTGGAAATGCACGCCGTCGAAAGCGACCTCCTGCTCCTCGAGCAGTGCGCGGATGAGAGCGATTGCCTCGTTAGCGCGCGCGCCTCGCTGTGCGGCGGAGCGTCCGGTCGCGTTCCAGTAGGGATCGTTGTCAGCCCCGACGCCGAACATGGGCAGCACCCTCCCCCCGCTCAAATAGTCGATCGAGGCGATCTGCTTGGCGACAATCAACGGCTCCCGGAAAGGGACCACGAGCGCATTCATGCCAAACCGCATTCGTTCCGTCCGCGCGGCGAGACCGGCCATCATCACGATGGGGTCGGGTGCGGGTCCGAGTATCTGGTCGGAGTGCCAGATGCTGTCGATCCCGCTTTGTTCGCAAAGGGCGATCCAGCGCCAGAGCACCGGCGGTGTGATCGAAGGCACCATGCCGGCACCGATCCCCACTCTAATGCTCATGCAGATCTCTAATGGGTTGAAAGGCGTTCCAGAACGACTGCTTACGGTAGCGCCGTTTGGCTGTCAAACGACCGACGGGAGCTTGGCGCCGTCCTCGTGGCGGCATCCGTCCGGCTGGCACCCCGACGAAAACAGGCCGGCGTCTCGCGACCCCGGCCCTATTTTCACGCTCACCGTGGCGTCAGGCCGCCTTGGCGCGGCTCATGCGCTTGCGCTCGTTCGGGTCGAGATAGCGCTTGCGCAAACGGATGGTCTTGGGCGTCACTTCGACCATTTCATCATCGTCGATATAGGCGATGGCCTGTTCCAGCGTCATCTTCTTGGGCGGGGTCAGGCGGACGGTGTCGTCCTTGCCGCTGGCGCGGAAGTTGGTCAGCGCCTTCGACTTCATCGGGTTGACTTCAAGGTCCTCGGGCTTGGCATTTTCGCCGATGACCATGCCTTCGTAGAGAGCTTCGCCCACGCCCACGAACAGGATGCCGCGATCTTCCAGCGGACCCAGCGCATAGGCATTGGCTTCGCCCGAGCCGTTGGAAATCAGCACGCCATTCTTGCGGCCTTCGATCTTGCCCTTGTGGGGACCGTATTTCTCGAACAGGCGGTTCATGATGCCGGTGCCGCGCGTGTCGGACAGGAATTCGCCATGATAGCCGATCAGCCCGCGCGAGGGCGCGGAGAAGGTGATTCGGGTCTTGCCGCCGCCCGAGGGACGCATGTCCGTCATCTCGGCCTTGCGGATGTTCATCTTGTCGACGACGGTGCCGGAAAATTCATCGTCCACATCGATCACGACCGTTTCATAAGGCTCGGTCCGGTTGCCATTCTCATCCTCGCCGAACAGCACGCGGGGGCGTGAGATGCCCAGTTCAAAGCCTTCACGGCGCATCGTTTCGATGAGGACGCCCAGCTGCAATTCGCCACGGCCGGCTACCTCGAAACTGTCCTTGTCTTCCGATTCCGTCACCTTGATGGCGACGTTCGATTCGGCTTCGCGCGCCAGGCGGTCGCGGATCATGCGGCTCGTCACCTTGCTGCCTTCGCGGCCGGCCATGGGCGAATCATTGACGGCAAAGCGCATCGACAGGGTCGGCGGATCGATCGGCTGCGCCTGGATCGGCACGGACACCTGCGTGTCGCAGATCGTGTTGGCGACGGTCGCGACGGTAAGTCCGGCAAGGCTGATGATATCGCCCGCCTTCGCTTCATCGACAGGCACGCGGTCCAACCCCTGGAAGGACATGATCTTCGACGCGCGGCCGGTTTCGATCACATTGCCGTCCATGTCGAGCGCGTGGATCGGCTGGTTGACCTTGACCGTGCCCGACTGGACGCGGCCGGTCAGGATGCGGCCGAGGAAATTGTCGCGATCGAGCAGGGTCACAAGGAAGCTGAACGGCGCATCGACGTCGAGCGACGGCGGCGGCACATGGTCGACGATCTTCTGGAACAACGGTTCCAGCGTGCCTTCGCGGCGCTGCGGATCCTCGCTGGCGTAGCCGTTGCGGCCCGACGCGTAGAGGACGGGGAAGTCGAGCTGCTCGTCATTGGCTTCCAGCGTCACGAACAGGTCGAACACTTCGTCCAGCACTTCCTGGATGCGCTCGTCGGGACGGTCGACCTTGTTGACGACGACGATGGGCTTCAGGCCCAGCGCAAGCGCCTTGCCGGTTACGAACTTCGTCTGCGGCATCGCGCCTTCGGATGAATCGACCAGCAGGATGACGCCGTCGACCATCGAGAGGATGCGCTCCACCTCGCCGCCGAAATCGGCGTGGCCGGGCGTGTCGACGATGTTGATGCGGATGCCGTTCCATTCGACCGAGGTGGGCTTGGCCAGAATGGTGATCCCGCGCTCCTTTTCCAGGTCGTTCGAATCCATCGCGCGCTCTTCCACGCGCTGGTTGTCGCGGAAGGTGCCGGACTGGCGGAACAGCTGGTCGACAAGCGTGGTCTTGCCATGGTCGACGTGCGCGATGATCGCGATATTACGCAGGGACATGAGTTGCCTTTGGGATGTCGTGTTTCCGGGCCGGCACCGCGCCTGACCAGACTATCGGGCGCGCCCCTACAGGAAATGCCGCGCTGCGGCAAGGGCGACAGCGGCGGGGTGCGGCTGGAACGACAGCGCCGGCCCTACGTTGGCGCAGGGTCCCATAAAGATGACAGGAGAGACTTGCCATGAAGTTCATTGCCCTGACGATCGCCGCATCCGCCTTGCTGGCCAGCGCGGCACAGGCCGCACCCCGATCCGACCGCCAGTTCCTGGCCGATGCCATGAAAGGCGACAATGGCGAAGTGACGCTCGGCCGCCTGGCGCAGGATCGCGGCGCCAGCCCGGCGGTGCGCGCCTATGGCCGGCTGCTGGTCGCCGACCATGGCCAGCACAAGCAGAAACTGGCCGCGCTCGGCCGGTCGCTGAACGTGCGCCCGACCAGCGCGATGACGCCCGACGCGATGAAGGCGGAGCGGATGCTGCGCGGGCTGCGCGGCCACCGTTTCGACACCGCGTTCAAACAGCATATGATCGAAGATCATCGCAAGGATATCGCCGACTATCAGATGCAGGCTAAAATCGCCCGCGACCGGTCGGTCCGGGCGATGGCGACCGCCACGATTCCCACGCTGCGCAAGCATCTGGACCGCGCCCGCGCGCTGTGAGGCGAACTCGCCTGTCAATCGCGACCGGCCGTCATCTTGTGCTTTGCTGTTATAGTGACATATAACAGCAAAGCCGCAGACACGCCTTCGGGAGATGACATGGCCAGCACCGCGCCCACGACGACCGCCACCGCAGACGCGCTGAACCTGACGCCGCCCGACCCCGTGCCTCCGGTCGCGCCCGACCGGGCGGCGGGCCTGGTTCCGCTGGATGATGAACAGCGATCCAAACTCGACGAAAAGGTCGACGCCTTCATCGACGACCTGGTCGCGCAGGACGCCAACTCTCCCGAATTCGGCGCCCGCGTGGACCAGCTCACCAATATGGGCCGCAAGGAAATCGCCGAGGCGGCCGGGCACTCCAACCGCTTCCTCGACCGGCCGGTGCGCGCGATGGACAGCGACAACAAGGTCGGCGTTGACCTAGCCGAACTGCGGCGCACGGTGGAAGATCTCGACCCCGGCAAGCGCGGCAGCCTGACCGCGCCCAGGAAGCTGTTCGGCCTCATCCCCTTCGGCAACAGGATGCGCGACTATTTCGACAGCTACAAAAGCGCGCAGAGTCACATCAATGCGATCCTGAACAGCCTCGCCAGCGGCAAGGACGTGCTGACCAAGGACAATGCCGCCATCGATGTCGAGCGGCAGAATATGTGGGCCGCCATGGGGCGCCTCGAACAGATGATCCACATCTCGAAGACGTTGGACGCCCGGCTTGAGGCGAAGGCGCTCGAACTGGATGCGACCGATCCCGCCAAGGCGAAGGCGATCCGCGAAAGCGCGCTCTTCTACATCCGCCAGCGCACGCAGGATCTGCTGACGCAGATGGCTGTGACCGTGCAGGGCTATCTCGCGCTCGACCTCGTCAAGAAAAACAATGTCGAGCTGGTGAAAGGCGTCGACCGCGCCAGCACCACCACCGTCGCCGCGCTGCGAACCGCCGTCACCGTAGCGCAGGCGCTGGTCGGGCAGAAGCTGGTGCTGGAACAGATTACCGCACTCAACACGACCACCGCCAACATGATCGATTCGACCGGCGAGATGCTGAAAAGCCAGACCGCCGCGATCCACGAGCAGGCGGCATCCAGCACCATTCCGATCGAAACCCTGCAGCGCGCGTTCCAGAATATCTACGACACGATGGACAGTATCGACACGTTCAAGGCCAAGGCGCTGGAGAATATGAAGACGACGGTGAATACGCTGTCGAACGAGGTGGAAAAGTCCAAAGGCTATATCGCCCGCGCCGAAGGTCAGGCCCAGGCGGCCAACCAGACCCGCGCCGACAATCCACTGCTGAGCGCGCTGGAGGCGTGACGGATGGGCGCGAGACATTCCCCCACCCCGGACCTGTCGCTGCCCCGATGGCCTTGGCCACGCTCGGCATGACCCGCTCCGACCGCGTTCTCGCCGATGCCGAAGCGGTGCTGCGCCGCCATTCGGAACGTGGCCGCAGCCTGTCCGCCCGCACCCGCCAGCGGCGCAACGCGGCGCTGATGCGCAAGCTCAAATATAGCGCCTGGGCCGTCGCGGCGGTGCTGATCGCCAGCATCATCGCGGGTTTTATAACACCGCTGGGCACGACTGGCGTCATGATCGCGCTCGGGGCGATGATCGCTGCGTTGCTGCTGATCCTCACCCTGCCGACCGAACGCGCGGTCCGGACGGAGGCGCTTGCCGCAACCCCGCTGCCCGCGCTGCCCTTGCAGACCGAAATCTGGCTCGACCATCAACGCAAGGCCCTGCCCGCGCCCGCCGTCACGCTGGTCGACAGCATCGGCGTCAAGCTGGAGACGCTGGCCCCGCAGCTTGAGCGGCTGGGCGAGCAGGAGCCCGCCGCCCAGGATATCCGCAGACTGCTGGCCGACCATCTGCCCGAACTCGTCACCGGCTACCAGTCCATCCCCGCGCCGCTACGCCGACAGGAGCGCAACGGCCGCGTGCCTGAACAGCAACTGGTCGAGGGGCTGGGCGTGATCGATGCCGAATTGTCGCGGGTGAGCGAGACTCTGGCGACCGGCGATCTTGACAAGCTGGCGGTGCAGAACCGCTTCCTGGAACTCAAATATCAGGAAGCCAGGGAACTGGGGACCTAGAACATAATCCACCTGACGCTCATCATCGTCGATTTCCTGACCGGCCTGCTCGTGGCTGGCGCCTGGGCGCTGGCGTCGGCGGGCGTGGCGATCGCGGCTGTGTTGGGCGGGGGCCTGCTTGGCGCCTGCGCCTTTCGCAGATGGCGCCGCCGCGGCAGCTGAAGTCAGGCGCCGGCTATCAGCGCGTCGGTCTGTGCTTGCGTCAACGGCTGGCTGAACTGGATGCCGAACCGCTTGCCCTTTGCCCACATCACCCGGCCGCTCGTTGCCAGGCCTGGCGCGCCGACATTGACATAATGGCCAGGCGCGGGCGGGGTTTCGCAATGAACGAGCGCACCCGAGCAGGACAGGTCCAGAAAATGGGCGCGCACCTCGGTCCCGCCGAAACTGAGCGTAACCGGCTCAAACATCTTGCGCCGCGCGGCATGGCGCCGCTGCATCATATTGGCCGCCATGGAACCGGATTGGTCGGTCATATCAGCCTCTCCCCCGAAGCCATTCCATCACCTAAACGTCAAAACCACCCGGAAGAACAGGGTTGGCGCGCCATTAACCTTGTTTCAGCGGGAAGGTAAGACCTTCCCCGATCATTTGTCGAAGTGCAGGGCGCAAGGAACGATGGCGTCGGGCGCAGGCCGCGCGACGGCACGCCGGAAGCGCGCGAAATAGCCCCCCGCCGTGGGCTTGGGCACCAGTTCCTCCATGCGAAAGCCGACGGCGGCCAGTTCGCACGCGAGCAGTCGCGGCGGCGTGCCATGCTGCTCGGTCGGCCGGTTGGCATCCACCACGATCAGTTCGCCGTTGCGCTTGAGCGCCGGGCTGAGATGCCACAGAAACGCATAGGGTTCGGCGATTTCGTGATACATATGGACCATGAAGATGCGGTCGAAGCTGTTTTCCGGCAGCTTGGGGTCTTCCGCCGCGCCCAGCCGCACGCTGACATTGCGCCAATCCTCGCGCGTGATGCGGCGGGACAGCGCCTCGATCACCTCGGGCATGATGTCCTCGGCGAGCACCCGGCCCCTGCCCCCCACCCGCTTGGCGAGCCGCACGGTATAATAGCCTTCGCCCGCGCCGATGTCGGCCACCGTCATGCCTGGACGGATACCCGCGCGGCCCATGATGTCGTCCGCCTCGTTGACGCGATCGCGCGCCTCCTCGCTTGACCAGCGGGTCGACACGACCGGCGCCACCGGCCTGTCCGCGCGGGGAAAATCCCTCGCCCCCGGCGGCCGATCGTCGTCCTTGCGGGACAAGGGACCGCAGCCGGCCAGCAGGAGCAGCGAAGCCGCCAGCGCCGCGCCCCCTGCCCGGCCGTGCCTCATCAGTCGACATCCTCCACATCGACCTTCTCGCCCGTGACCTTCTGGCTGAGCGCGGCCGCCATGAACGGGTCGAGCGCGCCGTCCAGCACGTCGTCGGGCGAGGTGGAGGTGACGCCGGTGCGCAGGTCCTTCACCAACTGATAGGGCTGGAGCACGTAGGACCGGATCTGGTGGCCCCAGCCGATCTCCGTCTTGGCCTGATAGTCGGTCGAGGCGGCTTCCTCGCGGCGGCGCAGTTCGGCCTCGTAGAGGCGCGCCTTCAGCATGTTCATGGCCGTCGCGCGGTTCTTGTGCTGCGACCGGTCATTCTGCGACGCGACGATGATGCCCGAGGGCACGTGGGTGATGCGGACCGCGGAATCGGTCGTGTTGACGTGCTGCCCGCCCGCGCCGGACGCGCGATAGGTATCGATCTTCAGGTCGCTTTCCTTGACCTCGATATCGATGTCGTCGTCGATCACCGGATAGACCCAGACCGACGAGAAGCTGGTATGGCGTCGGGCCGAACTGTCATAGGGGCTGATGCGGACCAGGCGATGCACGCCGCTTTCGGTCTTGGCATAGCCATAGGCATTTTCGCCCTTGAACAGGAAGGTCGCCGACTTGATGCCGGCCTGGTCGCCCGCCTGATAGTCGACCAGTTCCACCTTGTAGCCGCGCCGCTCCGCCCAGCGGCGATACATGCGGCTCAGCATCTCCGCCCAGTCCTGGCTTTCCGTGCCGCCGGCGCCCGCGTGGATTTCCAGATAGGTGTCGCTGGCGTCGGCCTCGCCGGCGAGCAGCGCCTTGATCTTGTCCTCGTCCGCCCGGTCGGCCAGCGCCTTGAGCGACGCAATGGCCTCACTGACCATATCCTCGTCGCCCTCGGCCTCCGCCATTTCGATAAGTTCGGCGGTGTCGGTCTTTTCGCTGTCGATCGCACGCGTCGCGCCGATCGCAGCCTCCAGCCGCGTGCGCTCGCGCATGACATCCTGCGCCATTTTCTGGTTGTCCCACAGCGTCGGGTCCTCGACGCGGGCATTGAGTTCGTCCAGACGCCGCAGCGCCCGGTCCCAATCCAGAAAGCGGCGCAACAGGTCCAGCGCGGCGTCGATGCGGTCGATATGTTGCTGCGCTTCGGCGCGCATGGGAAGTCTCCAGAAATCTCGCGTCTTGGCGTCCGGCAGAGGAACGCATCAAACGCCCGCCCCTATCCGAGGCTGGCATGTTTGGAAAGTGACTATACTGTTCCTCCCCTGCAAGGGGATGCGCGACAAGGCGGAGGTGGTGGCAGGGAAAAGCGCCATTTCGCAACATTGCATGTCACATGTCGGCGGAACCGGCTATTTGACATTTCGAACAAGCTCGGGTGGGAATTATGTTCAGCTTTTCCTATGATGCCGGCCGCGTGCTGCTTACCGTTGTGCAGCAAGGCTATTGGACCATCGACGAGTTCCGGGATTATGAGCGGCAATTCTACGTGCATCACCGGACGATACTCCAAACCCGGAAAAGCTACCGGACCATCGCCGACTGTCGCGACTATCCCGTTCAGTCCCCTGAAGTCAGCGTCGCGTTCGAGGCGCTTTTTCAGGTGTTGATGGCGGAAAACAAAGGGCCTTATGCCATCATAATCGCTTCGGCGCTCAACAAGATCCAGGCCCGGCGCGTCATCCCCTACAGCCATGTCGAGCTATTCTCGAAGGATGAATGGGACAAGGCAATGCAATGGCTGTTCGAGGAAGGCAGCCTGCCCTGATCCCCAAGTGCCGGGCAGACCTTGATTGGGCGCGCGTCTTCGACGCGCTCAATAAATGCCGCCCTGTTCCTGCAGGAAGTCGCTGTCGGTTCGCAGCCGCGCCTGCGTACTCGCCTCGTGCCGTTGCGCTGCCTGCTCCTGCGCGGCGACCTCTTCCTTGCGGATCGACCGGCGCGGTTCCGTCTCGGGCTTGAAGGCTTCCCAGATCACCGCGGGCTTGGGCTCATCGGTCGGCCAGACGCCATAGACCCGCTTGCCCGACCGACGGTCGATCGTCACCATGCGAATGCCGGCCGGCGCTACGAACGGCGTCTTGGGCATGGTTTCCAGATAAGGCGCCATCGCCGCTTTCCAGATCGGCGCGGCGACCCGGCCACCCTGTGCCCAGCCGCCGAGGCTGCGCGGCTGGTCGTAGCCCAGATAGACGCCGGCGATGACATCGGGTGATCCCCCCACGAACCAGACGTTGGTCGGGCCATTGGTCGTGCCGGTCTTGCCGAACAGCGGCCGGTTGAGGTCGGACAGGATCGTCGCCGTGCCGCGCTGGATCACGCCTTCGGCGATATGCACCACCTGAAAAGCGGTCATCGGGTTCATCACCTGCCGCCCTTCGAAGCCAAAGCGCGGCATCGGCTTGCCGTCCCAGTTCGCCAGGTTGCACCCGTCACAAGGGCGCCATCGGTGCGGCCAGATCACCTTGCCGCGACGATCCTGGACATAATCCATCAGCTTGGGCGACAGCTGCCGTCCCTGATTGGCGAGCATGGCATAGGCATTGACCATCCGCTCGACCGTCGTCTCGCCCGCGCCCAGCGCGAAGGACAGATAGGGCTGATAGTCGCCAATCCCCATCGCCTTGATGGTGCGGACCACGCGGTCCATCCCCGTCTGGCTGGCGGCACGCACGGTCATCAGGTTGCGCGACTGCTCGACGCCCCAGCGCATCGTCTGCGGCCCCGCGCTGCCGCCGCTGAAGTTGCGGAAGCATTTCTGGCCCAGGCCGGCGCCTTGATCAATGCAAAGCGGTCCGTCGACGATGATTGATGCCGGGGTCATGCCATTGTCGAGCGCGGCGGCATAGACGAAGGGCTTGATCGTCGATCCGGGCTGACGCATCGCCTGGGTCGCGCGGTTGTAGGAGGACAGGCGGTCGTCGAACCCGCCCTGCATGGCCAGCACGCGGCCCGAATGGACCTGTTCGACCATCATGCCGCCGGACACTTCGGGCACGTTGCGCAGCGCCCAGCCCGATCCGTTGCGCGCAACGAGGATCAGGTCGCCTGGCTTCATCGCCGAAAAGGCAGGGCCGCCGGTGCGCCGGTAGGGCAGTTGCGCGGCATCGGCCGACAATGTGCCGGTCGACCCGTCGGCGAAGCCGATCTCGGCCGATCCGCTGTTGCGGCTGATTACGGCCGCTACCTGCCAGCCGGCATAGTCGATGCCGACATAGCTCGCGGCCAGTTCGCGCTGCCAGCCGCGGTCCATGTCGATCCGGCCAACCGGGCCGGACCAGCCCTTGCCCGCGTCGAAGCGAAGCAGGCCGTTGCGCAGCGCGGTGGCGACGCCTTCCTGCAATTTGGGATCATAGGGGCTGCGCACCCACAGGCCGCCGGCATAGACGCTGTTGGGGCCGTCCGCCGCCTTTTCGCCGAACAGCTGGATCAGGCGCCGGCGCAGCTCTTCCATATAATAGCCGCCCGCGCGCGCGTCGAAGCTTGATCCGTGGGCCGCCACCGTGCCGAGCGGCTGGGCGCGCGCCTCGTCGCGCTGCGCCTTGCTGATCCAGCCGTTCTTCTCCATCTCGCCCAGCACCCAGTTGCGGCGTTCAAGCGCCCGTTCACGGCCGGTCGGGCTTTCCGGGCGGTAATTGGCCGGCCCCTTGGGCAGGATGGCGAGATAGGCCATTTCCGGCAGCGTCAGGTCCGCCACGTCCTTGTCGAAATAGGCGCGGGCGGCGGCCTGAACGCCGTAGGCATTGCGGCCCAGGAATATCTGGTTGAGGTAGAGTTCCAGGATCTGCTGTTTCGACAGCACCCCTTCCATGCGATAGGCCAGGATCATCTCCTTGACCTTGCGCGTGGGCGAATATTCGTCGCCGATCAGCAGGTTCTTGGCGACCTGCTGGGTGATGGTCGACCCGCCCTTGGCGCGATGGCCCGACCCGATCTTGATCACATAGTCGAACACCGCGCCCAGGAAGCCGGGGATGTCGACGCCATGATGTTCGAAGAACGTCTTGTCCTCCGCCGACAGATAGGCGCGGATAAGGAGCGGCGGATAGTCGCTATATTGCAGCTGGACGCGGCGTTCGCGGGCATAGCTGTGGACCGGCTGGCCGTTGATGTCGCGCACGATCGTGGGCAGCGGCGGCTCGTAGTTGAGCAATGTCGCCGCGTCGGGCAGGCCGCGCGCGAAGATCAGCCAGAAGAGGACATAGGCCGTGAGCAGGCCGCCCAGGCCGATGGCGATCCAGCGTACCCAGCGCCGGCCCCAATGGGGCGCGAGGCGCGCCCGGAGCGGCCTGGCGCGGTTCGCCAGGCGGGCGGCGATGGACGATCGGGCGGTATCGGGGCGAACCTCTTCCATGAGGGGCAGGCTCTAAGGTCAAAATGACGACAGCGCCAGTGCGGATCGACCGACTAGCGTTGGCCCAGAGCCAGCTTACGGGCGAAATGCACCTCGATCGCGCGGGCGACGCCCTTGGCGACATTGTCCCGGCCCTTGGGCGAGGCGAGGAAGGCGACGTCGCGCTCGTTGCTGAGATAGCCGGTTTCGAACAGCACCGACGGCATGTCGGGGGCCTTCAAAACCATGAGCGAGGCAAAGCGGTGATAGACCTTCCGAAATGGCATATAGGCCCCCGCCTCCCGCCGCAGCAACTGGGCGAAATTCGCTGAAACGTTCATGGTTTCGCGCTGCGTCAGATCGATCAGGATCGACGACACGTCGCCCGACTGGCCGCCCAGGTTGACGCCGTTCAGTATGTCCGCCCTGTTCTCCCGCGCCGCCAGCCGCGCCGCTTCCCGGTCCGACGCGGTTTCCGACAAGGTATAGATGGTCGCCCCTTGCGCATCCTTGTTATCGGCCGAATCGGCATGAACGGAAATGAACAGGTCCGCGTTCAGCTTGCGCGCGATCCCGTAGCGTTCCTGCAACACCAGAAAACGGTCATCGTCCCGCGTCAGCGCCACGCGGATCCGCCCGGCCCGGACCAACTCGTCGCGGATCGCCTGCGCCAGTGCGAGCGTCACATCCTTTTCACGCACGCCGGTCTGCGGGTTGATGGCCCCCGGATCATGCCCGCCATGGCCGGCGTCGATGACGACCAGCGGGCGGGATGCGTCGCTCGTGCCTTCAACCTTTGGCAAAGCGATGCCGCGCGCAACCGGCGGGATCGGCACGGTGATGCTGTGCAGACGCCTGGCCGGACGCGGCGCCATCCGCGCGGACGCGTCAAAGGCGATCCCGCCCGCCTGATCCCCAAGAACGGCGGCGGAAAGAGGGGGGGCGGGAACCAGCGCCAGTGACAGCGATGCGCTTGCCAGGGCAAGTCGGTGCGACATGCCGCGCTTGTGCCTCGCTGCGCCGCCGGCCGTCCAGTCCAATTTCATGCGCCAGTGACGCAATTGACCATTCCTTCATCCTTGACCGTCAGGATGGGGACTACCGGGATGAACGAGCCTGTGTGAAACAATATTTCGAGCAGCCGTTGCGAGGCTGCACTTTGGCTGCTACCCATTCATATTCCTGAAGAGGTTGCCCATATGAGGCTCAGCTTTCAGGAGCATTCACGACGGCATCGGCGGGCGCCTTATCGCCCGACGCCGATGCGACGAACAGGTTGACGCTGCATGAGGCATGATTTCCATCCCCCGCTGAACCCGGTTACGGGCGATGCGGCGTGGATGGTGCGGACCGGCGATTTGCCCGGCCCTGCCCAGGCAGCAGACGCGCAATTTTTCCTTTCAAACCGGACGATGCGACAATCCACGCCCTGGGGCCCGCCTCTGGCGGCGCGAACGCGCTCGTCCCTTCACTATCGCGCCGCGGCTACGCTCCATGATGCAGGCCGCCGGCGCCGGAGATTCATAAATGACAATGCGTATGCTGATCGATGCGCGCCACCGGGAAGAGACCCGGGTCGCGGTCGTCAAAGGGAACCGGATCGAGGAGTTTGATTTCGAGTCGGCCGAGCACAAACAGCTCAAGGGCAACATCTATCTCGCCAAGGTCACCCGTGTAGAACCGTCGCTGCAAGCGGCGTTCGTCGATTATGGCGGCAATCGCCACGGCTTCCTGGCTTTCAGCGAAATCCACCCGGACTATTACCAGATCCCGCGCGAGGACCGCGAGGCGCTGCTGCGCGAAGAACGCGCGCATGCCGAGGAAGAGGCCGCGCTGCGCGCCGAGGTCGACGATGACGAGGATCATCATGGCGATGACGGCGTCGAACTGGTCGAGGCCACCCATCATGAAGATGAGGAAGGGGCCGAGGGCGAAGCCGTCGAGAATGGCGACAAGCCCGGCCGCCGCGGCAAGCGCGGCAATGGCGACGATGCCGCTGACGAGCTGCGCCGCAAGCGCATGGCGCTACGCCGCCGCTACAAGATCCAGGATGTCATCAAGCGTCGCCAGGTGCTGCTGGTCCAGGTCGTCAAGGAGGAGCGCGGCAACAAGGGCGCGGCGCTGACCACCTATCTTTCGCTCGCCGGCCGCTATTGCGTGCTGATGCCGAACACGTCGCACGGCGGCGGGATTTCGCGCAAGATCAGCAACGCCGCCGACCGCAAGCGGCTGAAGTCGATCATCGCCGAAATGGCGCTGCCTTCGTCCATGGGCTGCATCGTCCGCACCGCCGGGCTGCAGCGCACGAAGCCAGAGATCAAGCGCGATTTCGACTATCTCGCCCGCCTGTGGGACGAGATCCGCGAGAAAACGCTCAAATCCGAGGCTCCGGCGCTGATCCATAATGACAGCGACCTCATCAAGCGCGCGATCCGCGATATCTACAACAAGGATATCGAGGAAGTGATCGTCGAAGGCGAGGAAGGCTATCGCGCCGCCAAGGAGTTCATGAAGCTGCTGATGCCCAGCCACGCCCGGCGGGTGAAGCAATATGCCGATGCGGTGTCGCTGTTCCAGCGCGCCAGCGTCGAGGATCAGCTGGCGGCAATGTATAACCCCGTGGTGCAGCTCAAATCGGGCGGTTATCTGGTCATCAACCCGACCGAAGCTTTGGTGTCGATCGACATCAACTCGGGCCGGTCGACCCGCGAACATGGAATCGAACAGACCGCGGTCGCCACCAACCTGGAAGCGGCGCGCGAAATCGCCCGTCAGTTGCGGCTGCGCGACATGGCGGGCCTGGTGGTCATCGACTTCATCGACATGGAGATGAACTCCAATATCCGCAAGGTCGAGAAGGCGATGAAGGAGGCGTTGAAGGACGATCGCGCCCGCATCCAGGTTGGCCGCATTTCGGGCTTCGGCCTCATGGAAATGAGCCGCCAGCGGCTGCGCACCGGCGTCCTTGAAGCCTCGACCCGCCAATGCCCGCATTGCGAGGGCACGGGTCTTGTCCGCACCGCCTCGTCCGCCGGCCTTTCCGCGCTGCGCATGCTGGAAGAGGAAGCAGCGCGTGGTCGCGGCAGCCTGATTACGCTCCGTGCGAGCCAGGAGGCGGCGTTCTACGTCCTCAACAATAAGCGCCGCGAACTGGACGAGATCGAGCATCGCTACGGCGTGCGCATCGCGATCCTGCCCGATGGCGAGGTCGAAGGCGCGCGCATGTCGGTGGAAGCCAGCGGCCCGCGGCCCGAACGCGTCGTCGAATATACGCCCCTTCCCCAGGAAGAAGATGATCTGGAGATCGTCGAGGAACTGGAGGAGGATGAGATCGAGGAAGTCGAGGCCGCCGCAGCCCATGAGGAACGCGGTGACCGGGGCGAGGAGCGCGAAGGCGGGCGCCGTCGGCGCCGCCGTCGCCGTCGGCGCGGCGGTCAGCGCGACGAACATCGGACTGAAGGCGAAGCCAGCAATGAAGGCGCTGAAGAGGCGATCGAGGCTGGCGATGAAGAGGCCGAGGCCGGAGCCGTCGCGGAGGATGATGCGGAGCACACGGCGGCTGTCGGGACCGAAGCCGAGGGCGAGGATGCGGGTCGTCGCCGTGGTCGCCGGGGCCGTCGCGGCGGGCGCCGTCGGCGCGAGGGCACTGAGGTCGCGGCGGAGCAAGCCGATGGCGAGAACGCCGGACAGCCGGTTGAAGCTGCCGAAACGCCCGAGGCGGCCGAAGTTGAGCCGCTAGCAGAAGTTGCGGAAGCGGCAGAGGAGCAAGCGCCCAAGGCCCGTCGCCGGCCCCGCGCGCGCAAGGTCACGGAAGCGCCCGAAGCGGTAGCGCAATCCACCCAAGCGCCCGCTGAGGTTGCGACCGAGGAAGTCTCCGCCAAGCCCAAGCGCACGCGCCGAAAGAAGGCGGATGCCCCGGCCGAAGCTGCTGAAGCGCCTGCCGAGGCTGCGGCGGAGGAAGCCGCCGCCAAGCCCAAGCGCACGCGCCGAAAGAAGGCGGACGCTACCGCCGAGGCCGAAACGGAAGCCGCGCCAGCGGTCGAGCCGGCAGCTCTGGAGGCGGCCGATGAAGCCGACGCCGCGCCGATCCCGCAGTCGAGCGAAACGGCCGACGTGCAGGCCGTGACGGCCGATGGCGCGGAAACAGCCGAAGCCGACGAAGAAGGCGATTCGCCCCGCCGTGGCTGGTGGCAGCGCACCTTCGGCCAGTAAGAGGGGCGTTTCGTCCTCATGAGCAGCGCCGCCGCCTTACCGGTCTCACCGGACGGCGGCGGCATGCCGTTTCAGCGGGGGTTCATCGCCCCCCATCTACCGGATGGTCGCGATGCATCCGACGATCCAGTCTTTCCCCGCAGGTCGATGAGGCGCCCGTGGCTTCGCATGGCAGCGATCCTGACGGCCAGCTTGGCGCTCCTCGCCCGCCCCGCTGCTGCGCAGCAGATATTGCGCGATGCCGAGACCGAAGCCTTCATGGCCGACATGTCAGGCCCTCTGGTCAGCGCGGCCGGCATGGAGCCGCGCAACGTACAGGTGTTCGTCCTCAACGATCCTGAAATCAATGCGTTCGTTGCGGGCGGCCAATATGTCTGGGTCCACAGCGGCCTGATCGCTGCGGCCGACAATGTGAACCAGCTTCAGGGCGTAGTGGCACATGAACTGGGCCATATCGAGGGCGGTCACGTCATCCGGTCGGCCGAAGGGATAAAGGAAGCGACCGGCATCACGCTGCTCAGCCTGGTGCTGGGGGCCGCCGCCGTGGCAGCGGGCGGGGCCGAGGCGGGGATGGGCATATTAGGCATGGGCCAGCAGGCGGCGATGGGCAAATATCTTGCCTTTTCGCGGGCGCAGGAAAGCTCCGCGGACCTTGCCGGCGCGCGTTACCTCAGCAGGGCCGGAATTTCGGGCAAGGGCAGCCTCGAATTCTTCAAGAAACTGCAAAATCAGGAATATCGCCTCGCGATCCCGCAGGACGACAGCTACGGCCGCACCCACCCGCTGTCGGGCGAGCGCATCAATGTGCTGCGCGAGGTCTATGAGGGCGATCCGGCCTGGAACAAGCCGGTGGACGCAAAGCTGGAAGCCCGGTTTGAGCGGATCAAGGCGAAGCTGATCGGCTTCGTGTCCGAGCCCAATCAGACATTGATCAAATATCCCGAAAGCGACCAATCGATCCCGGCCCATTATGCGCGCGCCTATGCCTGGCACAAGAGCGCCTATCCCGACAAGGCGGTTGCCGAAGCCGATGCGCTGCTCGCCGCGCTGCCGCACGACCCCTATTTCCTGGAACTGAAAGGTCAGATCCTGCTGGAAAGCGGCAAGCCAGCCGAAGCGATCCCCGCGCTGCGCGAAGCAGTGGCCCAAACCCATCAGCCCTTGATCGCAACGCTGTTGGGCCATGCGCTGATCGCGACCGAAGACGACCGCAATTTCGCCGAGGCTGAGCAGGTGCTCCGCAATGCGGTGGCGCGCGATCGCGAAAATCCCTTTGCCTGGTATCAATTAGGCGTTGTCTATGAACGGCGCGGCGACACGGCGCGCGCCGCCCTGGCGACGGCGGAACGCTATGCGCTCACCGGCGAGGACCAGATGGCGCTGCGCAACGCCGACATTGCAATGCAGGGGCTCAAACCCGGCACGGTCGATTATCTGCGGGCGCAGGATATCGCCATGGTTTCCCGCGCCGCCGTCGAGCAGAAGCGGAAAAAGAAATGAGCGACAACAGCAGGCCCGCTTTGCGCGCGGCTCTTTCAAACAGGATGATCCAGATGACGATCGGCGCCCTCGCCTTTATCGCCGCCACCGCCACAGGCGCCGCGCTCGGCATGCAGAGCACCGGGGGCGTCGGCGACAAGGCTGCGATCGAAAGGATCGTCCACGACTATATATTGGAGCACCCCGAGATCATTCCCGAGGCGGTCGAGCGGTTGCAGGCCAAGCGCGTGGCCGACAGTATCGGGGCGAGCCGCAGCGCGATCGAAACGCCTTATGCCGGTGCCTGGGAGGGTGCGGCCAAGCCCGACGTGACGCTGGTCGAGTTTTTCGACTACGCCTGTGGCTATTGCCGCGCTTCGCTGCCCGACCTCGCCAAGCTGGCGGGTGAGGACAAGGGGCTGAAGATCGTTTATCGCGAGTTGCCGATCCTGTCTGATGAAAGCGCGGACGCGGCGAAGGTGTCGTTGCTGGCGGCGGAAAAGGGTCAATATATGGCCTATCATCGCGCGCTCTACGCCGCTGGCCGGGTGACGCGCGACACGATATTCGCGGCGGCGGCGAAGGTCGGCATCGGCAAGGCCGAAGCCGAAGCGGCGATTGCCAGCCATAAATATGACGCGGAAATCCAGTCCAACATCGCCCTGGCGCAGAAACTTCATGCCAGCGGGACGCCGACCTTCGTCGTCGGGGACCAGGTGCTGAACGGTGCTGTAGGCTATGATGCGCTGAAGAAGGCGATAGCGACTGTGCGGAAGAATTAGCCGTCATGCTGAAGGACATACTTGTTCCCACCTATGTCCAGATGCTGGAAGCGCTGGCGGCCTGGCTGGGCAAGGTCGATAGCGCTCCCCTGGACGACGGAGCACGAACCCTGCTCACTGCCCGGCTCGCGCCGGACATGTTCCCGCTTGCCACGCAGATCCGCTTCGCCTGCGTGCAGGCGCAGGAGGGCGTCTTTCGGCTGCGACAGGAAGCTTTTCCGCCGTCGGTCCAGGCGGTGCTCGAGGAAGGACGGAACGGGGCCGAGCATCCCGGAACGATCGCCGACGCCCTGGGCGTGATCGCCGCCACGATCGACATCGTCAAAAAAGCCGCGGACGACACACCCGCAATAGACCCGGCGACCCCAATCGCGCATCGGCTGCCGCAGGGAATGATCTTCGATCTCACCGCCGGGCAGTATGTCCGTGACTGGGCGCTGCCCCAGTTCTATTTCCACCTGGTGGCCGCCTATGCGATCCTGCGTGCCCAGGGCGTGGAATTGGGCAAGGCGGATTATGTGGCGCACATGTTCGCCTATCTCCGGCCGGACACCATGCCCGTATGACATGGAGTTGACGAAGGCGGGCCGGCGCGACGATTAGGCGAAGCGCCTCGCTCCTCCGCCATTGACTCACCCTTCCCTTTTGCCTATCGGACGCCCCCTGACATGCGGCCGCCCATCGCGGCCCTTTTTTGTCACGCCCGATTTCTATGTTTGCTTTGAGGAATGAACGATGAAGCGCACCTATCAGCCGAGCAATCTGGTTCGGAAGCGCCGTCACGGTTTCCGCGCCCGCATGGCGACCCCCGGCGGCCGCAACGTGCTGCGCGCCCGTCGATCACGCGGCCGCAAGAGCCTGAGCGCCTGAACGACGCGCCGCTGGAACGCGCGCCGTCGGTCATGCGCCGACGCGCCGACTTTTTGGCGGCGAATCGCGGGCGTCGCGCGCCCATGCCGGGCTTTGTCCTGCTGGTGCGCGAACGCGGCGATGGCGATGCGGCGATGCGGTATGGCATCACGGTCACGAAGAAGATTGGCGGCGCTGTCATCCGCAACCGGATGAAGCGCCGTTTTCGCGTCCTGGCGCGAGAATTGTTGCCCCGGCTGGGTGTTGCCGGCGCCGACCATGTGCTGATCGGGCGAACCGATGGCGTGGAACGCGAATTCGGCCTGCTGCGATCAGAGTTGGAAAAGGCGCTGCGCAAGGTGATGAGTCGCCCTGCCGGCGACCAGCGCAAGCGGCCGTCGGCGGCCTTGTCGCGATCCGAAGGAGGAACTGGAGCGTGATGAGCCGCATCCTGATCCTCATCGCGCGCTGCTGGCAAATGGGGCCTTCGCGCATTCTGCCGCCCAGCTGCCGCTACGCCCCGTCCTGCTCGGAATATGCAATCCAGGCAATCGGCAAATATGGTGCGGTGAAGGGTAGCTGGCTGGCCACGAAGCGGCTAATGCGATGCCACCCATGGGGCGGGTCGGGCTATGACCCGGTTCCCTGACACAGAATTCCAACACGGCGGAGCCGATTAGCGTGGACGACAAGAAGAATATTGTTCTGGCGGTGCTGCTGACCGCAGCGATCCTGTTCGGCTGGCCCTATGTGTCCAAACATTTCTTCCCCGCAGCGAATCCGCCCGCGACGAAGATCGAGGGCGGCAAGACCAAGCCGCTGGCCCAGCCCGGCCCCGCGGCCGACGGTCCCGCGGCGATCCGCGACCGCGCGCTGGTTCTGAAGGAAAGCCCGCGCGTGCCGATCCGCACGCCCAAGCTCGTCGGCTCCATCAATCTCAAGGGCGCACGCATCGACGATATCGTGCTGCCGACCTACAGCGAGACGATCGCGAAGAATTCGCCCGCCATTCGCCTCTACAGCCCCTCGGGCACGCAGGATGCCTTCTTCGCCGGCTTTGGCTGGCAGGGCGAAGGCGCAAAGACGCCGGACGTCAACACGATATGGACGGCGCAGGGCAAGGAACTGACCCCCGCCAGCCCCGTCACGCTGCGCTGGAACAATGGCGCGGGCCAGACCTATGAAATCCGCTTCTCGGTGGATCAGAATTACATGATCACCGCGCAGCAGACGGTATCCAACAGCGGCCCCGGCGCAGTGGCGGTCAAGAGCTATGGCTATGTCAGCCGCGCGACCCCGTCCAAGGACCCGGACACCTGGACCATCCATGTGGGTCCCATGGGCGTGTTCAACGGCGCGGCCAACTATGACGTGAACTACAAGGACCTGGCGAAGGGTCCGGCAATGCAGAGCTTCCAGTCGACCGGCGGCTGGCTCGGCTTCACCGACAAATATTGGCTGTCCGCGCTGGTGCCGGACCAGAAGGCCGCTTTTGAAGGCCAGTTCCGCAAGGGCGCAGGCACGCAGTATCAGGCCGACTACAGCCTGCAGCCGACGATGCTGGCCCCGGGCAAGGCGATGACGCAGACAGCGCGCCTGTTCGTAGGCGCCAAGGAGGTCAAGACGCTGGAAGCCTATCAGGACGCAGGCATTCCGCTGTTCGACCGGGCGATCGACTGGGGCTGGTTCTACTGGTTCGAAAAGCCGATCTTCGCGCTGCTCCACTGGTTGTTCGAACATATCGGCAATTTCGGTGTGGCGATCATCTGCCTGACCTTCGTCGTGCGCGCGCTCATGTTCCCGGTCGCGCAGCGGCAGTTCGCCAGCATGGCGGCGATGCGCGCGGTGCAGCCCAAGATGAAGGCGCTGCAGGAGAAATATAAGGACGACAAGCCCAAGCTCCAGCAGGAGATGATGGCGCTGTACAAGCGCGAGAAGGTGAATCCGCTTGCCGGCTGCCTGCCGATCTTCCTCCAGATCCCGATCTTCTTCGCGCTCTACAAGGTGCTGCAACTGACCATCGAAATGCGCCACCAGCCCTTCGTCCTCTGGATCAAGGACCTGTCGGCGCCCGATCCGCTGCACATCCTCAACCTGTTTGGGCTGCTTCCATTCACGCCGCCCGCTTTCCTGGGCATCGGCTTGCTGGCGCTGCTGCTGGGCATCAGCATGTTCTTCCAGTTCAAGCTGAACCCGGCCCAGATGGACCCGATGCAGCAGCAGGTCTTTTCGATCATGCCCTGGATGATGATGTTCATCATGGCGCCGTTCGCGGCCGGGCTTCTGGTCTACTGGATCACCAACAACTGCCTGTCGATGCTGCAGCAATGGTGGCTTTACCGGCGGCATCCCGTGCCGAGCAGCGCGGTCCAGGCGAAGTAGCAGGTCGACAGCCCCGCCCGTTCGTTTCGAGCTTGTCGAGAAACGGGTTTGTCGCGCTTCCCGACAAGCTCGAACCGAACGGAGTGAGGGATGACGCAACAGCACGAAGCCGACCTGGTCGAGGAAGCGCGCAGGATCTTTGCGGGGCCCATCACATTCCTCAAGTCCGCGCCCGATCTCAAATTCCTGCCCGACATGTCGGTCAATGAAGTGGCCTTCGCGGGCCGTTCCAATGTCGGGAAGTCTTCGCTGCTGAACGCGCTGACCGGCCGCAACGGGCTTGCCCGCACGTCCAATACACCGGGGCGCACGCAGGAGCTGAACTTCTTCGATGTCGGCAATCCACTGCGGTTCCGCCTGGTCGACATGCCAGGCTATGGCTATGCCAAGGCGCCCAAGGACATGGTGCGCAAATGGCGTTTCCTGGTGAACGACTATCTGCGCGGGCGGGCGAAGCTGAAACGCACGCTGGTGCTGATCGACAGCCGCCATGGCATCAAGGATGTCGACACCGACATATTCGACATGCTCGACGCGGCGGCGGTCAGCTATCGAATCGTGCTGACCAAAGCGGACAAGGTAAAGGCCAGCCATCTGGCCGAAGTCATGCAAGCGACAGCCGACGCCGTCCGCAAGCGGCCGGCGGCCCATCCCGACATCATTCCCACATCGAGTGAAAAGGGTATGGGCATCGCGGAATTGCGCGCGGCGGTGCTGGAGAGCGTGACGCAGGGGTGAAGGGGCGGACGAGGCTGACCGCCGCCGCTTGCCGAGCAACCGGGTTTCGCCCGAAGGGCCGTCATGGAAGCGCTCAGAACAGGCTGAGTTGCCCATCTCCCTTAAGCGGCCAAGTGCCCAATATTTCGTGGTGCCGGTGGCCGACATGGCTGCAGAGCAGCACGAACTGTTTGACTCGCCAGGAAAAGCCATCGACCTTTCTCTTCTCGGGCCGACCGTCTCGGTAGAAGAGCGTCTGGTGCGGGCTGAAGCTCCAGTCCGGACGCAGCCCCACCCCCGCCCCCCGCATCGCTGTGGCAACCGACCGCTGCAAGTCGCTCAACAAGGGCACGGCGCCCGACGGGCGCAGGGCGGCAGAACGGTTGCTGAAGCTCAGCTGATCGAGCAACAGGTCGAACGGTTCAGCCAGAATGCCGGTGCCGGCGCGCAGCAGCGCCTTGACCACGGCATAGGGATAGTCGACATGATCGGCGGTGACGGCAAGCGTCAGATGCTGGTGATCGGGCAGGATGCGGTCTTGGCCGCCGCCGATGGAGGCCGCGAAATAGTCGGTCTGTCGAGCGATCACCGCGGTCGGCTTCAATGCGAAGAACAGCCTGTATAGTGGCTTGATGCGCATAGCAGGGCGCATGGCTGATGCCTTTCGAATCACCGGAAATGTTCACTATATGTTCTATTTGTCCCGGCGGCGAGTCCGCCTCGGACCCGCTCCCGCTCTCCGCGCGTTTCGGCGTGGTGATCGAAGGAGGCAAAGATGGTGCAACGGACGCTCGAACAACTGGCGGAAAAGATGAAGGACATCGATTTCGCCATGCTCGCTACCCATACCGAGGGCGGTCGCATCGGCGCGCGGCCGATGAGCAACAATCGCGATGTCGATTATGATGGCGACAGCTATTATTTCACCACCGACGACACGTTGATGGTCAGGGATATCGAGCACCAGCCGAAGGTCGGCCTGTCCTTCCAGGGAAAGGCGGGCCTGCTGAACCACCGCCCGCTCTTTGTCGCCATCGAAGGACGTGCCGACCTGATCCGCGACAAGGCGCGGTTCGAAGCGCATTGGAACGGCGACCTCGACCGCTGGTTCGAACAGGGCGTTGACACGCCCGGGCTGGTGATGATCAAGGTCCATGCGGAACGCGTCCACTACTGGGACGGCGAGGACGAAGGCGAGATCAGGCTCTGACAAGCGCGAGTGACAGGGAAAGCGCGGCGCGGCGCATAGCGCGCTGGTTGCTGTCCCTTCTCTATCTTTTGGCGGGCACCGCGCATCTGGCGCGGCCCGCGGGCTTCGTCGCAATTACGCCGGCTTGGGTGCCCTGGGCGCCGGAGGTGATCGCTTTCACCGGCCTGGCGGAAGTCGCGGGAGCCATCGGCCTGGCCGTCCCGCAGCTGCGGCGCGCGGCGGGGGTGGGCCTGGCGCTCTATGCGCTGTGCGTGTGGCCGGCCAACCTCAACCATGCGATCAACGATATACCGCTGGGTGGCGTGCATCTTGGCTGGTGGTATCACGGGCCGCGACTGGCGTTGCAGCCGGTGATTATCTGGTGGGCGCTTTGGGCAAGCGGTGCCATTGACTGGCCCTTCGCACGAAAGCGCGATTGTCTTTGAAGGACGTGGGCTTACTGTGGCCCGGCAATCCCAGGCCAGCATAGAGAGAGCGATGACCCGGCACATCCCATGGATCCTGATCGCGATCGTCGGCGCGGTCGCCCTGTCGGTCGTCGCGGTGTCGCGCGGAGAAGCAGTGAACGCCCTGTGGATCGTGGTCGCGGCAGTCAGCAGCTTCCTGGTCGCCTACCGCTATTATGCGCTGTTCATCGGGCGGGCGGTCATGCGGCTGGACGCGAAGAGGCCCACGCCCGCCATCCGGCGGGCGGACGGCCTGGACTATGTCGCGACCGATCGCGTCGTTCTGTTCGGCCATCATTTCGCCGCCATCGCCGGCGCCGGCCCGCTGGTCGGCCCGGTTCTGGCCGCGCAGATGGGCTATCTGCCCGGCACCATCTGGATCATCGCCGGTGTGGTGCTGGCAGGCGCGGTGCAGGATTTCATGGTCCTGTTCATTTCCATGCGCCGCGACGGCAAGTCGCTGGGCGAACTCATACGCATGGAAATGGGCCAGGTCGCGGGCACAATCGCGCTGCTCGGCGCCTTCATGATCATGGTCATCATCCTCGCAGTGCTGGCGCTGATCGTGGTCAAGGCCCTTGCGGAGAGCCCCTGGGGCATGTTCACGGTGGCAGCGACGGTGCCGCTTGCCATGGTCATGGGCGCCTATACCCGGTGGATACGGCCGGGCCGGATTGGCGAGGTGTCGCTGATCGGCCTCGTCGGCCTGCTGGCTGCGATCATCTATGGACAGTCCGTGGCGCAATCACCGGTCTGGGCGCCAATCTTCACCTTCACGCCGGTGCAGCTGTGCTGGATCTTGATCGGCTATGGCGCGGTGGCGTCGGTGCTGCCGGTCTGGCTGCTCCTGGCGCCGCGCGATTATCTGTCGACTTTCCTGAAGATTGGCGCGATCGCGGCACTGGCAATAGGCATCTTCATCATGGCGCCGCCGCTCAAGATGCATGCGGTCACGCCGTTCGTGAATGGCAATGGCCCGGTCTGGTCGGGCGGGCTGTTCCCATTTCTCTTCATCACCATCGCCTGTGGCGCGGTGTCGGGCTTCCATGCGCTGATAGCCAGCGGCACGACGCCGAAGCTGATCGCGAGCGAAAGCGACGCGCCGATCATCGGCTATGGCGCGATGCTGACGGAAGCCTTCGTCGCGATCATGGCGCTGGTGGGCGCCTCGATCCTGGACCCGGGCATCTACTTCACGATGAACAGCCCGGCAGCGGCGATCGGCAAGGATGCGGCGAGTGCGGCGGCGGCGGTGACGGCGATGGGCTTTCCCATTTCCCCTGATCTGATCGTCCAGACGGCCAGGGACGTCGGCGAACATACGATCATCTCCCGCGCAGGCGGCGCGCCGACATTGGCGGTGGCGATGGCGGAAATCTTTTCCCATGTCGTCGGCGGGCCGGCGATGAAGGCCTTCTGGTATCATTTTGCGATCCTGTTCGAGGCGCTGTTCATCCTGACGGCAGTGGATGCGGGGACGAGGGCCGGTCGTTTCATGCTTCAGGACCTGATTGGGCTGGCCGCGCCGGGCTTCAAGGAGGCAAAGGGGTTGGCGGCGGGCGTTGTCGCCACCGGCCTCACAGTCGCGGCCTGGGGTTTCTTCCTCTATCAGGGCGTAACCGATCCCCTGGGCGGGGTGAACACGCTCTGGCCGGTGTTCGGCATTTCCAACCAGATGCTGGCCGCCATCGCGCTGATGCTGGGGACGGCGGTGCTGTTCCGCATGAAGCAGGACCGCTATGCTTGGGTGACGATGCTGCCGGCGGCCTGGCTGATGGTCTGCACCCTGTCGGCCGGATCGCTGAAGCTGCTGTCCGCCGATCCCAAGGTCGGTTTCCTGAGTCACGCCGCGAAGTTCGGTGGGGCAGCGGACAGGAGCGAAGTGATGGCACCGGCCAAGTCCATGGCGGAGATGCGGCAGATAATCTTCAACGATCGCGTGGACGCGGTGCTTGTGGCCATTTTCCTGGTCGTCGTGCTGTCGCTGCTGTTCTTCACCATCCGCACCTGCCTTGCCGCGAGGCAGGAGCGGGCGCCGACGGCACGGGAAATCCCCGTGGAACTGGCGCCGGCGGAATGACGCACTGGCTGCAGACCGCGCGACGGCTGGGCGCGATGATGGTCGGCATGCCCGACTATGACACGTATTTGCGCCACATGCGTGAGCATCATCCTGGCGAACCGCCGATGGATCGCATCGCCTTCTTCCGCGAGCGGCAGGAGGCGCGCTATGGCGGCCGCAATGGCGGGAAATGCTGCTAGAATATGTTCCGGTCCCATTGGACCGGCCCGGACGGCCCGGGCCATTATTTTGCCGCGTTTTCCGAATCAGCAGATGACGCCATCTGCTTGGAAAACACTCCAGGGGCAGCTCTCAGCCCCGCGCGTTGAAGCCTGAAATCATGCCCGCCGCGATCGACAGCGCGATCTCGGCCGCGCCGACGGCGCCGATGTCGAGCCCGGCCGGACCATCGATGCGGGCAAGGTCGGCGGCGGCAAAGCCCATGGCCGACAACCGCTCCAGCCGTGCGGCGTGACTCTTACGAGAGCCAAGCGCGGCGATGTAGCCGGTCGAGGCACGCAAAGCGGCAGCGAGCGCGGGATCGTCGATCTTGATGTCGTGGCTGAGCGTGACCACGGCGGTTGCTTCGCCGGGGAGACGCGCGGCGATCGCCTCGTCGGGCCAGCGATCGTCCAGTTCGACGCCGGGGAAGCGTTCCTCGGTCAGGAACCGGCCGCGCGGATCGATGACCACGGGTGCGATCCCGATCGCCCGCGCCAGCGCCGTCAGCGACTGGGCGATCTGAACCGCGCCGACGATCAACAGACGGCGGGGCGGATCATAGCGGTTCTGGAACTGCCCATCGACCAGCGCGTCCGCCGTGCGGCCGGTCGCAAGATCGGTGGACAGGGTAACCGACCGCCCCTGATCTCGTGCCGCCGCGATCCGGTCGAAAAGGGCAGGAGCGAAGCCCTCCTCCGCTACCGGCTGCACCAGGACGCGGATGTCGCCGCCGCAGGGCAGTCCCACCGACCAGGCGTCGCCATCCGCCACGCCATAGCGTTCGACATGCGCGGCGCGGCCTGCAATCACCTCTTCAGCGCGCTGCAATACGTCCGCTTCGACACAGCCGCCTGAAATGCTGCCTTCGAACCGGCCGTCGCGATGCACGAGCATGTGGCTGCCGCGCGGCCGCGGCGCGGAGCCCCAGGTCGACACCACCGTCGCCAGCGCCATGGGCGCGCCCCGCCATTCGATAGCCTTGCGGGTCACCGCGTCATTGTCGTTCAAGCCGGCCTCCTTTGGTCCCCGGACATAGGAACGCGGTTGCGCCTCGCCAAGCTAGATGAGACGGCGGCCCGTCCAGACCACGCGCCCGACGATGGCGACCAGGGTGGGATCAATGTCGACCCAGTCGGGATAATGGCCATTGTCGCTGAGCACGCTGAACAGGCCCCGGCGCGGGCCCATCGCGATTCGCTTGACCATCAACACCCCGTCCAGCCGCAGCACATAGACGCCGTCGCGCAGCCGTTCGACGCCGTCCTCATGGTCGACCATGATTTCGTCGCCGTCGTTGAGGGTGGGCGCCATCGATTCGCCGTCGACCCGGATGATGGAGACGCGCTGCGGCCGCACCCCCAGATGGCGTAGCCAGTTGGCGTCGAACGCGATTGCGCCGGTCGCGCGCTCATCCTCGTCAAGGGATCCGGGACCGGCCGACGCGCCAAGCGACAGGCGGGGGACAGTGACAACGGCAGGAAGCGGGCGCGATCGGCGGGGAACCGGCGCGGCCGTCACCGGGCCGCCCAGCATATCCTCGGCGATGCCGAAATAGCGAGCCAGCACGCGCCGATCCTCCTCATCAAGCTTGCGGGGCGTCCCTCGCTTGATGAACTGCTGGATATAGGCGGGATTGCGCTTCAGCAGGCGCGAGAGATCGGCATAATTCTCCCCCCGCTCGGCAATCAGCCTTTCCAGCACGACGCGGGCATCTTCTCCATTACCGACCATGATCCATCCATAATGATAGGATTTTTCCTAGACAAGTAGGAAATAGGGCAACAGATAGGAAATGTCCTATTGATTCGCAGCCAGCGAGTCGCACGATACGAGGAGAAACAGGGGCATGCTGATCCGAGCCATCGAGAAATTTCTGCGAGACAATGGCATTCCGCCCACGCGCTTCGGCCGGGAAAGCGTACGGGATCCTCGGCTGGTGTTCGACTTGCGTAACGGGCGCGAGCCTGGGGACCGCATAAAGAGACGAGTAGAACATTTCATGAACACATATCGCAGGGGAGCCGAACAATGACAAGCATGGATCCCCATGGACGGGTGAGGAATTGCATCCCAAATGAAGCGAAGCGGCGTGGCGGCGACGATCCCCTGCCCCGCCTGCTGTCGCAGTTGATCGAACGGGCGGGCACGCCCGCCGCTATAGAGCGCGCGGTCAGCCGCCCATGGGCAAGCGCACTGTTCCAGGGACGCCGACACGCCATCCGTCTGCGGCTGTCAGGCGCAGACGCAGCGGACAGGCGCATTCACTTCGCCACAGGGCTGGAAGATGCCGAATGGACCTTGCCACGTCACTTCGTCGCCGACATTTGCATCGACGCAAGCGGCTCGGACGGTGACGGCGAATGGCTGGAACTCTCGGCGCTCACCATCGAGGATTGGTGAGCCCGCTCGGCGGTAAGCCCAGCTCAGCGCGTGCGGTCGGCCATGGCGCGCAGCGTGCTCAAGGCGGCACGAAGGGCCCGGTCGGCCTGATCGTCGACCTCATCGCGAACCGGCACGGGCGCTTCCACAGGCATGTCCGCCAGGACCCCAGAGTCGGTCCTTGGCTCCCGCGTGCGGCGGGCAAGGCCGCGTTCCAGGCGCTCGGTCAGTTCGGCGATGGACAGCGGCGGCGCAGGGGGCACGGATGCTTCGAGCGCGGGATCGGCAAGGGGCGCGATGGTCGGCTCGATGACTTCCTCATATTCCGCCTCGATCGCCTCATCGAGCGCAGGCGACGCCGCCACGCGCGGCAGCGCGCGGATGACGGGCGGCTGCTCAGGCTCGGCTGCGTCCGCCTCACCCAGGCGCATCGGGGCGACACGCGGAAAAATGTCGAGCCCACCGAAGTCGCGGCTGGCGAAGATCGGCGCCCGCGCCGGGGCATCCGGATGCGCGTCCGCGCGGCGGAGCGCCAGGCGCGATCCGCGGGAGGCGCCAGCGCCCCGGCCGCGTGCGAGCCAGTTCAGCTTCGACAATGCAAAACCCATGATCTTAACTCCCGCGACGCCCTGGCGGCGTCGACCTTGCTGTTCCCGTTCCGCCGGCCGGCTTTGACCCGGACCTGCCCAAGCCGCTCCCGCAGCCATCACTCCACAAAAGGCCGCAAGCAGCAGCCGCGCCTTCAGTCCCAGCGGCGGCGCGGCGGCGGGCAGCGCTTCGCTGAGTCCGCTCGACGCCACCAGCGTCTCCAGAAAGCCGACCGGCATTGCCAGCAGGATCGCCGCGATGCCAAGGCCGCACAACGCCGCCGGGCCAATGACCGGACGGGACCGCGCCATCGTCATCACGCTCCTCAAGCGGCAGCCCGCGTGCGCGGCCGATCCAGCAGACGCTGATAGACCGGTTCGTAGCGCAGAATATTTGACGACCAGTTACGCTCGCGCTCGACGTAAGCGCGCGCCGTGGCGCGTCGCTCATCCCAGAAGCCGCGATCGGCAAACATGCCGGCGAGCGCGGCCGCAATCGCCGCTGGATCGCCGGGCGCGAACAATGTGCCGGTTACGCCATCCTCAATGAGTTCGCGATGGCCGCCCACGGCAGACGCCGCGACCAGCCGGCCCTGCGCCATCGCCTCGAGCGGCTTGAGCGGCGTCACCAGTTCGGTCAGGCGCATCGCCTTGCGGGGATAGGCCAGGATATCAACCTGGGCGTAATAATCCTCAACCTCGTCATGCGGCACGCGGCCGACGAAGACGATGTGGTCGGCAAAGGGAGAGGCTATCGCCTGATCGCGAAGCGCCTGTTCGCGGGGGCCTCCACCGACCAGAAGCAGTTTGACCCTGGGCCGCGCCCGCACGAGTCTGGGCATCGCGGCGATGAGATCGTCGAGCCCTTCATAATCATAGAAGCTGCCGATGAAGCCGACGACGTCGGCGCCCTCAAGCCCCAGCCGCGCAGTGAGCGACTTGTCGCGCGGGACAGGCGTGCCGAACTGGTCCATGTCGACGCCATTGGGCGAAACGATAATATGTGTGGGGTCGACGCCGCGGGCGACCAGATCGCTGCGCAAGCCTTCGCAGATGACGGCAACCGCATCGGCGGCGCGCACTGCGTGGGTCTCCAATTGACGGGTCAGCCAGTAGCGCGGGCTTCCCTCCGTTCCCGTGCCATTGCCGACCGCTGCATCTTCCCAGAAGGCACGGATTTCATAGACCGTCGGTATGCCGTGCCGCTTCGCGACGCGCTGGGCGGCGATGGCGTTCAGCACGGGCGAATGGGCATGGATGATGTCTGGGCGCCAGCGCGCCACCAGCGCATCGATGGCATCGGCGTGAGCGGAGATATCACGCCACTCGCGCAGCAGCGGATGGCCCGTAGCGGCCTTGCCCGGCGTGCGGTGAAAATGCAGGCCGTCGACGACTTCCTCAAGCGCGCCGTCATCCTCGTGGCGGTGCCCGGTGATGCCGCGCACGTTCCAGCCGCTGCCCTGCTGGGCACGCAGGATGGCGCGGGTGCGGAACGTGTAGCCGCTGTGCAGCGGCAGGCTGTGATCGAGCACATGGAGTATCCGAGTCATGGCGCAACTTGTGCCGGAAAAGGTTTAACGGCCCGTCAACTCTGCCGCGCTAGGACAGGCGCCGTGGCCCCGGACGAATCCTTCGCGCGATGATTGACGCACTTTCCCTGCTGATCAGCCATGGCGTGATCATGCTGGCGGCATGGCGGCTGCTGTCGCGTCCGGATCTGGACGATGAATCGCTGGCAGGCGGGAGCGCGCCCGATGCGTGACCTGTTCTTCGTCGCCTTTCTTGGCGCCTTCTTCCTGCTGGGGCTGCGGCGGCCGTTCCTGCTGATAGCCGTCTATGCCTATATCGACATCGTCTCGCCCCAGCGCTTGTCCTATTTCCTGCTCAACAGCATTCCCATTTCCGCCATCGCCTTCGTGCTGGCGGTGGGGGCCTGGATTGCCTTCGACGACAAGAAGGACTGCCGATTCGCGACGCGGCAGCTGCTGTTGCTGATCCTGCTCGCCTGGTGCGGCTATACGACCGCGACTGCCGACTTCCCGATCAATGCGGCGACCAAATGGGCCTGGGTGTGGAAGGCGATGATCTTCGCGATATTCCTGCCGCTAACCTTGCGCACGCGGCTGCGGCTGGAGGCGGTGACGTTGTTCATGGTGCTCTGCGCCAGCGCGATCATCATCAACGGCGGCATGAAGACCGCGCTTTCGGGCGGCGGCTATGGCGTGCTGAACCTGATGGTCGACAACAATAGCGGCCTGTATGAAGGCAGCATCATCAGTTGCGTGGCCATTTCGCTGATCCCGCTGATCCTCTGGCTGGCGAAACATGGCACCGTCTTTCCACCGGACTGGAAGGTGCGCGGCTTTGCTTATGCGCTCTGCTTCGCCTGCCTGCTGATGCCGATCGGGACAGAGGCGCGCACGGGCCTGGTCTGCATCGTCATCCTGGCAGCGATGATGCTGATGCGGTCGAAGCGGCGTTTCGTTTATGGGCCGCTCATGGCCTTCGCGGCGCTCGCCGCCATTCCCTTCCTGCCGGCCAGCTTCACCCAGCGCATGTCGACCATCGAGAATCATCAGGGCGACGAGAGCGCCTCGACGCGCCTCGCCGTATGGAAGTGGACGCTAGACTATGTGAAGGAACATCCCGGCGGCGGCGGGTTCGACAATTATCTGCAGAACAGCTTCACCTATTTCATGCAGGAACGGGTGACCGACAGCGGCGGATCGCGCCTGGAACGGCGCATGGTGACAGACAAGGGCCGCGCCTATCATAGCGCCTATTTCGAAATGCTGGGCGAACAGGGCTGGTTCGGATTTGGATTGTGGCTGCTGATCCACTTCATCTGCTTCATCCGCACCGAATCGATTCGCCGCCTTTACCGGAAGCGTGACGGGCCGGACGAGGCGTGGGTCGCGCCCTTCGCACTGGCATTGCAGCAGGGGCATGTCATCTACATGGTGGGATCGCTGTTTGTGGGCATCGCCTACCAGCCCTTCATCTTCATGATGCTGTCGCTGCAGATCGGGCTCGATACCTATCTGACCCGCAAACGTCGGCAGGCGGCGCGCGGCCAAGCCTTTCCACTAGAATCGTTGCGACCCATAAGGGAGGGAATGTGATGAGCGGAGAACTCCGCATCCTGGGCATGGCGCATGGGTTGCTGCTGGGCCTTGTACTGGCATCACCAATGATCGGGCCGAATTGGTTACCCTGGGGCATGGAGGCGCTTTTCATCATCGCCGCCTTCCAGCTCCGGCTTGCCGACCGGCGCTGGGAAACGCGCGCGGGCCTTCGCGGCTGGGCAAGCCATATCCGCATGGCGCCGGCGCGTCTGGTGCCATGGGCCGGCACGGCCGTCGTCGCACTGATGGCGGGTCCCGGACAAGCGGCGCTCGCCGGGTCGATTCTGGCGGCGATCGCGGTCAGCGAACTGCTGATCTATCCGATCGGCGCGCACATGCTGGGGCGGCTGCCGCGCCGGGGACTGGCCGGTGTCATCCTGCTGCTGCTGATCGGTTGCGCCTTGGGCGAGCCGGGCCAGGCGCCGCGCCTTGCCGTCGCGTTTGCGCTGGGGATGAGCGGCTGCGTCTTCTGGATGCGCGGACCCGATGGCGAAGCGCACGCCACCTTGCTGGCGGCGGCGACCCTTCTGGCCGCCATAATCGGCGCTTGGTGGGTGCCGGCAAGCACGCCCTTCGCGGTGCCGGCGGGCGCGTTGGCAGGGACGCTCACGCTCGCGCACCTGTCGGTCATCCGCCGCCACCCGCGGCATTGGCGCCTGGGACGGAACGGCGCGGGCGGGTGGCGCCTGATCGGCTTTGGCATGCTTCGCCGCTGAAACCCCTCTGGAACGAAGACCGGCACAGCGGGTTCTCGATTTCTTGAGAAGCCCTATGCCAAACACACGCCGCGCAACGTCCGTCGTCCATGGCAATGACAGCCTGCCGGGAATATCGCGCCGTGCGCTGAAGCGCGGATGGGCCTATTTCCTTCCTGATGGCATGCGCATCACAGATCGCGAAGAGATCGAGCGCCTCAACGCGATAGGGATGCCGCCGGCCTATCGCGACTGCTGGTTCTGCCTTTCCTGCAACGGCCACATCCAAGCGACCGGCTATGACGATCGGGGGCGCAAACAATATCGCTATCATCCCGAATTCCGCGCGGCGCGGGAAGCGGAGAAATATGGTGGCTGCGTCGCGTTCGGGCGGGCGCTGCCCAAGCTGCGCGCGCGGATAGAAACCGACCTGTCACGTCGCGGTCTGCGCAAGGAAAGGACCATCGCGGCAGTGGTCCGTCTGCTGGACCTCGCCAAGGTGAGGGTCGGCAATGAACATTATGCTTCGGCGAACAAGAGTTTCGGTGCAACGACGCTGCGCCGCCGTCATGTGGACATCAAAGGTCAGAAGCTGCGGCTGCGCTTTCGCGGCAAGTCCGGCAAGGAACATGAGCAGACGATCAGCGACCGCCGACTGCTGCGTTTCGTGCGAGCGATGCAGGACCTTCCGGGGCAGCATCTGTTCCAGTATCTCGACGAGGACGGCGTCGCACGGCCGATCAGTTCGAGCGACGTCAACGCCTATATCTCTCGGGCGACGGGAGGCGACTTCACGGCCAAGCATTTCCGTACCTGGGGCGCGTCTGCGATCGCGTTCGAAACGCTGGCAAACGGGTCCGTCTCGATTGCCCAGATGGTCGCGCCGGTGGCAGAGGCGCTTGGCAACACGCCCGCGATCAGCCGCAAGAGCTATATTCATCCCGCCCTGGTCGATCTGTGCAAATCGGGTCAGGACGAATGGCGCAAAGGGCTTCGCTTGCCGCGTAGCACGCGCTATCTGAGCCGGTATGAACGCGGGCTGATCGCCTTTTTGGAGCAGCAGGACGGCAACGCCGTGCTTCCCCTGGCGGCCTGACCGGCGCACGACGATTCAAGGATATCCATGCTCGCCAAGCAACAACCCAGCCGTCCCGCCATTGACATCCAACCACCGAGCCTCGGGGAAATGTGGCGCGGCGTGATGAATTGGTTTTCTGTTCACTCGCTTCAGATCCTCATCGCCGTGGGAGCGGCGATCCTCGTCTATCTGGCGCTGGCGACGCTGCGGCAGTTCGGCAAGCGCATCAAGGGGCGGCCCGGCGACACGCTCGGCATCTCCAACGTGCTCGGCCGGGCAATAGCGCGCACCGCCCACTTCTTCATGGTGATGGTCGCTGCGCGGCTGGTCGTCGGCTATGCCAATCCACCGCCGATGGTGCTGAAGACGGTCGTTTTCCTGTTCACCATCGCCGCCGTATTCCAGGGCGCCATCTGGGCGCGTGAGATCATCCTGGGCCTGATCGAGCGGCGCACGAGCATAAATGACGGCCATAGCGAAACGCTGGCCAATGCGATGGGCCTCATACGCGTGCTGGTGAGCGTTGCGCTGTTTGCGATCGCTGCGGTGGTGGTGCTCGACAATCTTGGCGTCAACGTGACCGGGCTGGTGGCTGGCCTGGGCATCGGCGGCATCGCCATCGGCCTTGCCGCCCAAGGCATATTTTCCGACCTTTTCGCCGCGCTTTCGATCATATTCGACAAACCGTTCCGTCGCGGCGAGGTGATCACCTATGACCAGACCACTGCGCGGGTGGAACGGATCGGCCTCAAGAGCACGCGCTTGCGCGCGATGTCCGGCGAGAAGAAGGTCATTTCCAACGCCAACCTGCTGCAGAAGGAAATCACCAGCCTGCAGATGCTGGCCCAGCGGCGGGTCACCTTCAGCCTTGGCATCATCTATCAAACCTCCGACGCGCAGGCGGACGCCATTCCGACCATGCTACAGGAGATCGTAGAGGCGCAGGGCATGCTTTTCGTCAATGCCGGCCTAGTCCGCTTCGGCGCGAGCTCATTGGATTACGAATTGAATTTCGACGTCCCTGATCCTGATCGGCACGACTATTTCTTGAGCCGTCATCGCGTCGGACTGGCCATCTGGAAGCGATTCAGGCGCGAAGGCATTGAATTCGCCTACCCCACCCAGACGAGCTTCACTGCCGCGCCAGATGGGCGGGCGATCATGCCCTACCCAGGGGAGCGCGATCACGAGGGCGGCGGAAAGGGTGCGCAGCGCCGGCCGATCGGCTGATCCGATTTCCGATTCCGTTCGTCGGCCGGCTTCTTGCCGGGCTGGGCGCGCGCCCGCAGGAGACGGGCCATGAAGCTGCGAAAGGGAATGACATGACGAAACGCATGACATGGATCATCGGCGGCATGGTGACAATGCTCCTGCTCACGCCAGCCGCCGCCGACGCGGAAGGGCTGGGCGCGGAGGTCAATTACGGCCGGGCCGATGGCAGATGGGGCACGGAAATCGGGGCGGGCTATGCCATGGATATTGCCGGCTTCAGCCTGACGCCTGGGGCAGGGGTCTATCTGCGTGACGGCGGCACGAAGCTTTACGGCCGGGTGGAAGCGACCTATTCTGTGCCCGCCGTTGGCAGGATCGGCGCGGGCGTGCGCTTCAGTGACGACAATACGCGCCCCTATGCGACCATCGCCATGCCGTTGGTCCCGATGTTGCGGGTGAAGGGTAATGTCGGCCCCAAATATTATGCGGTCGGCCTGACACTGGGTTACTGACCCATTCCCCAAAGCGTGCCGGGTTGGAGGAGGCCATCCTGCAAGGAGAGTCCACCATCCCTGTCCTTCGACAGCAACAGGGCGCCGTCAAGGTCGATCCAGTCGGCGCCCTGGGCGACCAGCGCGGCTGGCGCTATGCCCAGCGACGTGCCGAGCATGCAGCCGACCATGACGCGAAAACCCCTGGCCCGTGCCTCTCGCGCCAGGGCGAGCGCTTCGGTGAGGCCGCCTGCCTTGTCGAGCTTGATATTGACCGCATCGAATCCGCCCAGCCGGTCAAGATCAGCGCGAGTATGACAGCTTTCGTCGGCGCAGAGCGGCAGCGGCGCGCGGACGCCGTTCAGACGTTCCTCCCGGCCGTGGACGATCGGCTGTTCGACCATCTCCACACCCATTTCCGCTAGCGCCGCTGCCTCGGCGGCGATGTCCAGATCATGCCAGCTTTCATTGGCATCGACGATCAGCCGCGCGGCGGGCGCGCCGGCGCGAACGGCCCGGATGCGGGCGCGGTCGTCCTCACCCGTCAGCTTGCATTTGAGCAGGGCAAAGCCCCGGCTGGCCGCTGCGCGCGCGTCCGCTTCCATACGGTCGGGGTCGTTCAGACTGATGGTGAAGGCCGTGGGCAGCGGCACGGGCTCGTCGAGACCGGCAAGCTGCCATGCCGGCCGCCTCGCTTGCCTGGCTTCCAGGTCCCACAGGGCGCAATCCAGCGCGTTGCGCGCTGCGCCGCGGGGCATGGTTTCCAGCAGGGTCTGCCGATCGAGCGGACCTTTGTAGGCGTTGATGGCAGCGGCGCAGCCCTCGGCGGTTTCCCCTTCATAATAGATGGCGGTCCCCTCGCCCCGGCCGAGATGCGTCCCGTCGCCAACAGTGCAGGTCACCACATCCACCACCGTCTTCGCGCCCCGGCTGATGATGAAGGCTCCCGCCACCGGCCAGCGTTCAACGGTCGCGGAAATTATGCGGGTCATCGGTATTCCCTCTGAGGCAGTTTGACGGGCCATGGAAGGTCTCTATGCGCAAAAGCCCCGGCGTCGCTAGTCTGCCAAATTCACTATGGGAGGATGGGATCTTCCGCGACCTCCCGAGACGGGACCGGAATAGGGGCTGACGGGCGATCTGCACCCCCTTGGCGGAGAAAAGAGATAGCGGTCCGACGCGGCGGTACGTGCTGGATCGAGTTCCCGATCACATCGCCACGATGACCATTCCAGCGATCCTCGTTGAGGCTTGTTGCAGGGGCTGCTAAGCGCGCCCGCATGGACGTTGCGGACCAACACTTGCCGCGCGAAGGCGCGCGTTCCTCCCTAGGCAGCCTGGCCATGCTCTGGCGGTTTGCCGCCCGCTATCCCGGCCGCATCGCCGGCGCCCTGATCGCGCTGATCACCGCGTCGGGGGCGACGCTGGCGATTCCCAGCGGCTTTCGCCTGGTCATCGATCGCGGTTTCATGGGTGGTGGCGATATCAGCCGCTGGTTCCAGTATCTTCTGCTGATCGTCCTGGTCCTGGCGCTGGCCAGTGCCGCGCGTTTCTATTACGTGTCCTGGCTGGGCGAGCGCGTCGTGGCGGACATACGATCGGCGACGCAGGCCAATCTGCTCAGGCTCGAACCGCGTTTTTTCGAAGAGAACCGGCCGTCCGAGATCGCTTCGCGCATGACTGCCGACACCGCGATCATTGATCAGGTGGTGGGATCCACCGTGTCGGTCGCGCTGCGGAACCTGGTCACGGGCACCGGCGGGCTCATCTACCTGTTTGCATTGGCGCCCAAGCTCGCGGGGCTGCTGGTGCTGGGCATTCCCCTGATACTGATCGTGATGATTGGCCTGGGGCGACGGGTACGACGGCTGTCCCGCGCCAGCCAGGATCAACTGGCGGCGGTGGGTAGCGTCACCGCCGAGGTATTGGGCGCGATGAAGATCGTGCAGGCGTTCGGACAGGAGGAGCGCGAAGCCGCACGCTTCGACGCGACGGTGGAGGCAGGCTTCGCAACGGCCCGGCAGCGCATCCTGCTGCGCGCCATCATGACGGCAGTGGTGATCGCGCTGGTCTTCGGATCGGTCACCGCCGTGATGTGGCAGGGGGCCCTGGACGTTGCGGCAGGGAAGCTGTCGGGGGGCAGCATCGCCGCCTTCGTGCTGACGGGCGGACTGGTTGCGGGAGCCTTTGGCGCGCTTTCGGAAACCTGGGGTGACCTGCTCCGCGGGGCGGGAGCCGCTAGCCGGCTTCATGAACTCATGACAGCCCGGCCGGAGATCATGGCGCCTGCGCATGCCATGCCCCTGCCCGCGACGGCGGAGGGCGCACGCCTGCAGTTCGAGGACGTGCATTTCAGCTATCCGACCCGGCCTGGACAGGCGGCGCTGCATGGTATTTCACTCGACATCGCGCCGGGTGAAACCGTGGCGATCGTAGGCCCTTCGGGAGCCGGCAAATCGACGCTGATCCAGCTTGCACTGCGCTTCTACGACCCGGATTCAGGCGTAATCCGCCTGAACGGCGTTGCCCTGCCGCAAGCGGACCCGGCCGTGGTGCGCGGCATGATGGCCATGGTCCCACAGGACAGCGTGATCTTCGCGTCGTCGGCGCGCGACAATCTGCGGTTTGGCCGATGGGATGCGGACGACGAGGACATCTGGCAGGCCGCTCGGGCCGCCAATGCGGAGGACTTCCTGCGTGCCCTGCCGGAAGGTCTGGATACTTATCTCGGCGAAGGCGGCGCACGGCTGTCGGGCGGACAACGCCAGCGACTATCGATCGCCCGGGCGCTGCTGCGTGACGCTCCGATCCTGTTGCTCGACGAGGCCACCTCGGCGTTGGACGCGGAGTCCGAACGGCTGGTGCAGGAGGCACTTGGACGGCTGATGATCGGCCGCACGACGATCGTTATTGCGCACCGGCTCGCGACGGTGCGCGCGGCTGACCGCATCATCGTGCTGGACAAGGGCGACATCGTCGAACAGGGCGACCATGCCTCTCTGATGACAGCCAAGGGACTTTACGCGCGATTGGCGAGCTTGCAGTTCCAGGACGGTCCGGTGAACTGAACGCTGGCTTTAGGCGGTCCGGACCATCTCGCAGAACCGGCTGCACCCCGTCGCGTTATGCCTCACAGGCTGATCCTGACGATATGGTCGAGAATTGCGGGATGGAGAGGCCGGTCGAACTGGCAACCGGCTTCATGCCCGCGGGTCCAGAGAACCTCGGCGCGCCGCCCTTCAAATCCCGGCAGCATGATCCACAGCGTGTCGCCGCTGTTCAGCTTCATGAAGCTTTCCAGTCGGAAGCCGTTGACAGACAGATCGGCGATATGGCTCTTGAACCATGTCTCGCCGGGGCGCCGGACCTTGACTGGAACGCGCACATAACGCCGTTCGGCCATCCGGCCGTTTCTGCGCGTCACATCGATCTGATATTCTGCACCCATGGCTGATGTCGCGTCCTCATCGGCACCATCGTCGATCAGGGTTAAAAAAGCCTTAGGATGTCTGGCTTGGCCAAAGAAAAGGGGCCGCATGACGCGGCCCCTTAAACTTGTGATCTGCTTTCTGATCGCGTCGCCCCTGCCCGCCCGGGAACAGGAAGTCAGACATTCACGGCCGGAACGGCAGCGCTTTCAGACGTCAGAAATTGCCATATTGTTCGTTGCCGACAAAGCCCAGCTTCGTCACCCCTGCACGCTTGATCTCTGCGAGAACCTCGTCAACGACGACGTAGCGGGTTTGTGCATTGGGCTGGAACTGCAGTTCGGGTTCCACCGGAAGCCGCAGTGACTGCGCCAGATACTGACGCAGGGTCAGCAGGTCGATGGTCGAACCATTCCATGTGATCACGCCGCCAGCGTCAATCGCGACCTTGTTCTTCACAGGGTCAATCACGCTGTCCGTCGGCGGCGCGTTCTGCGGCAGGTCGATCTTGACCGCGTGGGTCTGGATCGGGATGGTGATGATGAACATGATGAGGAGAACGAGCATGACGTCGATCAACGGCGTCGTGTTCATCTCCACCATCGGCTCGCCATCTTCTTTTCCGGCACTCATTGCCATGGGGCGATACTCCTAAAACTTAAAGCCGCTGCACCGAGGTACCCGGTTCGGGTTCGGAGATGAAGCCGACCTTCGGGAATCCAGCGCGCTGCATCGTGTAGATGGTGCCGCCGATGCACCGGTACGGGACATTGATGTCGCCGCGGATATGCACTTCGGGCAGATCGTCAGGCGTCAGATTTTCCGCGCCGCCAGCTTTCTTGATGTCCGCTTCAAGCTTCGCGACCGCACGGTCGAGCAGCTCACCCGAAGACACCTTGGTCAGGTTCCAGTAGACGGCACAGCTGCCGTCGGGCGCTGCGGTGACCGAAAGAGACACATTTTCCGGCTTCGTCGTGGTCGGCTCGAACGCCACCTTGGGGAGCTGCAGCTGAACCGTCTGGACGACGACCGGAACCGCGATGAGGAAGATGATGAGCAACACCAGCATGACGTCGACGAGCGGCGTCGTGTTGATGTCGGACATCGGCTTGTCATCACCGCCGTCGGAGCCAACACTCATTGCCATTGATAATTTCCTAACATGCGTGTCGATGGCACCCCGGCGCTTCCGGGGCCCTTGGCCGGTGCGGGAACCTTATGCGGTCGCAGCCGCCCGCCGGTTCCCGAACCGGCGCCTTGACCCAATCAGGCCTTGGTCGAAGCGGTCGCCGGCTTTGCGGCCGGAGCGGCAGGGGCTGCGGTGAAGGAGGGCTTCACTGCACCGTCCGACACCAGATAGGCTAGCAGATCGACGGTGAAGCCGTTGAGCTGTTCGGCGATCGACTTGTTGCGGCGCTGCAGGAAGTTGTAGGCGAGCACCGCGGGAACGGCCACGGCCAGACCCAGGGCCGTCATGATCAGAGCTTCACCAACCGGGCCGGCAACGGCATCGATCGAAGCCTGACCGGCAGCACCGATCTTGATGAGCGCGCGGTAGATACCGATAACCGTACCGAACAGACCGATGAACGGCGAGGTCGAACCGACGGTGGCGAGGAACGCCAGACCGCCGCCGAGGCTCGAATTGATGGCAGCTTCCGAACGAGCCAACGAACCGTGCAGCCAGTCATGGGCTTCCACCGGATCCTTCAGCTTGCCATGCTCGTCCTGCGCCTTGATGCCGTCATCGACGATCTGCTTGTAGGCCGAGTTCTTTTCGAGCTTCGCCGAACCTTCCTTCAGCGACGCGGCGCGCCAGAAGGTCGCCCGGACCTTCTTGCCCTGGTTGATCACCTTCTGCTGCTCGATCAGCTTGGTGAACAGGATGTAGAAGGTGCCGACCGACATAAGGCACAGAATGCCGAAAACGGTCTGCGCGATCAGTCCGCCCTGCTGAAGGGCTTCCATGAGGCCGTAAGGGTTCTCCGACTTCGGCGCGGCCGCCGCTGCGAGATACATCAACATTTTCAAGACTTCCCTCTCAAAGGATCAATAGAAGGGGAAGGCGGCAGCACGGCCGGCCTTCCCGTTACAATCATTCAGGCAGTCGCCAGGTAATACGGCCGTTATAGGTGTCCGCCATCGGCTGGCCATCGCTGCCCACGGCCGGCTTGAAGCGCGCGCGCTTCGGCAGGAGGCGGCAGGTCGCTTCATCGAGGTCCGAATGGCCCGTCGAAGACGTGATGGTGCAGTTGGTGACACGCCCGTCCGGGCCGATCTCAAGCCGGAAGCCAGCCGTACCCGAGCGTTCCTCACGCTGCGCGCGGCTCGGGTAGTCCGCATCGCTCAACCAGCTGCCGGGTGCGCTGCGCGGCGAAGCGCGGGTCGCAGCGACAGGCGGCGGAGGAGGAGGCGGAGGAGGCGCTGCAACCGGAACCGGATTGAACACCGGCGGCGGCGTACGCACGGTCTGGATAGGCGGCGCCTGAACCGGCGTCTGGACTATCGGCGGCGGCGCAACCACGGGCGGCGGCTCGACCGGCTGATCCGGCGGCGGCGGCGGCGGCTCCTCGTCCGGTGGCGGCGGTTCCTCCTTCACGTCGATCACGTTCAGCTGTTCCGCCGCCTTTTTGACATATTTCATGCCAAGACCGGTGACGAAAGCATAACCGAGAACAGCGTGAATCAGGGCGACGATAACGATCGAGATCGTGCGACTCGATCCTTGCGAGTGGTCAGCATAGGCCATTCGGCAACGACACTCCTTAACTCAGCTTTACCAGTTGATTATCGGCAAATAAGCCAAAAACGACCATAGCTGGCCGGACTATCCCGGTCACCTTTGGCCCCTATCCGTCCATTTGCTACCGTGCGAACTCCTATCGCGGCCAACCGTGGCACGCAAACGCTTTATCGATATCCTCATTTTCGATTATCATTCACTATCGGAACGACTTGCCTGTGGCATCAATGTCACGGCCAGCAACCCTCAGGACGAACATGAAAAGCAAATCCCCCACTCCGTTAATCATAATTGCGGCCGCATGCCTCATTTCCGCCGCATACCCGCGTGTTTCCGGGGCCCAGATCGTCCCGCCCGCGCCTGCTGTCGCTCCTGCCGACAGGCTCTCCTACGCCGACATCGCGGATCTGGCGGATGCAGCCCCGCTCGTGGCAGTGGCGAAAATCCGCAACATTATCGCATTGTCCCCCGAGCGAGCCGGACCAGTGCCTGCAGGGCACCGCCGGCTGTATATTGAGGCCAGCGTCGAGAATCTGATTCGCGGAGACGGGGGAATCAGCCCGACGGTAAGCTATCTTTACGACGCCCCGGTCGACATGCGGGGCAAGGTGCCCAAGCTGAAAAAGGCCGAAGTCATCCTTTTCGCCCGGCGCGGGGAGCGGCCGGGGGAAGTCCAGCTCGTCGCCCGTGACGCGCAGTTGCCTGCCACCCCTGCCTATCAGGCCAAGGCCCGGGCGGTCCTTTCCGAATTGATGGTAAACGGGGCGCCCGCTCGAATCGTTGGCCTTGGCGACGCCTTCCACGTTGCCGGCACCATAGCCGGCGAAGGAGAGACGCAGATCTTCCTGCGGACCGAGACGGGCGAGCCTGTATCCCTGTCGATCCTGCGCCGCCCCGGTCAGGCGCCCCGATGGGCGGTCGCGCTGGGTGAAATCGTCGACGAAGCAGCTCGCCCGCCCGCGCCCGAGAGCCTGCTGTGGTATCGCCTGGCTTGCACCCTGCCGCCAACACTTCCAGACAGGTCCGTGGCCGCGCTGCAGCCGCAAGATGCCGACGCCGCTCGCGCCGACTACACCTTCGTTCTCCAATCGCTCGGCCGGTGCGAGCGCTCCCGTTCCAACTCCTGACCTGGCTCCGCTCGACGTCTTCCCTGTCCTTTTTCTTGGACAGGGAGGGATTGGCGGCTATCAGCGCCGCTTCAGCCAGCCTGCAAGGACCGGAAACAGAAATCATGACCAATCTGCATCGCCATGCCCCGCTGCGCGTCGCGCTTGTCGGCCTCGGCACGGTGGGCGGAGGCGTCATTCGGCTGCTGCAAACCAATGCCGACCTGATCGCGCGGCGCGCCGGCTGCCCGATCCAGATCGTCGCCATTTCCGCGCGCGACCGCAGCAAGGACCGCGGCGTCGATCTGTCGCCCTATGAGTGGGTCGACGACATGACGACGCTGCCCACGCGCGACGATATTGACGTCGTGGTGGAACTGATCGGCGGTGCCGACGGCCCGGCGCTCACCCTGGCACGTCAGTGCCTGAATGCCGGAAAGCCCTTCGTCACCGCGAACAAGGCAATGCTGGCCCATCACGGCATGGATCTGGCGGCGCTGGCGGAGAAGGCGGGCGTCGCGCTGAAATATGAGGCGGCGGTGGCGGGGGGCATTCCAGTCATCAAGGGAATGCGCGAAGGCGCCGCGGCCAATGAGATCAGCCGCGTCTATGGCATCCTCAACGGCACCTGCAACTACATCCTCACGACCATGGAGAAGGAAGCCCGGGGCTTCGACGATGTTCTCAAGGAAGCCCAGGAACTGGGCTTCGCCGAAGCCGATCCCAGCTTCGACATTGATGGAGTCGATGCGGCGCACAAGCTGACCATCCTGGCCGGCCTGGCCTTTGGCACCGAACTCGATTTCGACAGTGTCGCGATCACCGGCATCCGCCACGTGATTGCGGCGGACATCGCAGAAGCCGCTGCACTGGGTTATCGCATCCGTCTGGTCGGCATGGCCGAAAATGGCCCGGACGGCCTGTTTCAGCGCGTGCACCCCATGCTCGTCCCGCTCGATCATCCGCTGGCCCATGTCGACGGATCGCTGAACGCGGTCGTGGTGGAGGGCAATTTCGTCGGACGCCTCTTCTTCCAGGGGCGCGGCGCCGGCGACGGTCCGACCGCGTCAGCCGTGGTTGCAGACCTGATCGACGTGGCGCGCGACGAATATGGTGATGCGCTCGCCATGCCCGTTGCCGCACTCGCCCAGCAGAATCCGGCCGATGCCGGCCAACGGGTGGGACGCGCCTATTTGCGTTTCAAGGTCCAGGATCGGCCCGGCGTTCTGGCCGAGATTGCCGCTGCCACGCGCGATGCGGGCGTATCGATCGAAAGTATGATCCAGCGCGGCACCAGCCAGGAGGAAGAGGGCGTGCTGCTGGCCATCGTCACCCATGCCGGCGAGGAGCGCTGCGTCATCAATACCCTGGAGCGGCTGGCGGGATCGGATAGCCTGCTGCAGCAGCCCGTCGTAATGCACATCCTCGATTGAAGTCGGCCCCTCAGCGGGGAAGGAAAGTCCGCAAAAGGGTCTCGCCGATCGGTTCGCCCAGCCGGAACAAGCGAAGCCTCGCTTGTTTGGGACATCCGAAATTGCCGATCACCCGGCAGGGTCGTGCGTCGAAGCGATAGGCACTCATCTTGTTGTCGCGGGGGAGCGGTCGGTCGACGAGCGGCTGCAACCTTTCCTGATCGCTCATCAGGCAAAGCGCCGGGACGGCATGACAGGGGGCGGCCGAAGCCGCCTTCTTGGCGGGCACCGGTGCCTGAACAATGCTGGCGGCGATCAGCAGGGCAATCATCTTGGCGAACCCTTTTCCCTTTCGCGATGCAACGCGATGATCGCCTTTCCGTTGCATGGCCGCCGTGAAATGCGTTTCCCGGCCACCGGGGTGCTCGACAAGGTCCGGCCGACCTCCTATCGCCTGAACGAACAGCGACAGCAGAGGAACAATCATGGTGCAGGCTAGCTCGATACTGGATCGTGTCTTGGTGCTTGAAATGGTGCGCGTCACCGAAGCGGCCGCCATCGCCGCATCCAGGCTGGTCGGGCGCGGTGACGAAAAGGCTGCCGATGCCGCAGCAGTCGAAGCGATGCGCCTCGCCTTCAACGATCTCTACATGGACGGCACGGTCGTCATCGGCGAAGGCGAACGCGACGAAGCACCAATGCTCTATATCGGTGAGAAGGTCGGCAATGCGATCGGCACCGGCCCAAAGATCGACATCGCGCTCGATCCGCTGGAAGGCACCACAATCACGGCCAAGGCCGGCCCCAACGCGCTCGCGGTGCTGGCCATTTCCGAGGAAGGCGGCCTGCTCAACGCACCCGACGTCTACATGGAAAAGCTGGCGGTCGGCCCGGGCTATCCCGAAGGCATCATCGACCTCAACAAGTCGGTGAAGGACAATGTCCAGGCGGTCGCCGGGGCGAAGGGCGTCAGCCCCGCCGAAATCATCGTCTGCGTACTGGACCGCCCGCGCCACGAAAAGCTGATCGCCGAACTGCGCGAAATCGGCTGCGGCATCATGCTCATCCCCGACGGTGACGTAGCGGGCGTGATCGCGACGACCGACCCCGAAACCAATATCGACATGTATATGGGATCAGGCGGCGCGCCCGAAGGCGTGCTGGCCTGCGCGGCGCTGCGCTGCGTCGGCGGGCAGTTCAAGGGCAAGCTGCTGTTCCGCAACGACGATGAGCGGAACCGGGCCTATAAATGGGGCATCACCGACCTGGACAAGGTCTATGACCTCAAGGAACTGGCGAAGGGCGACTGCATCTTCGCGGCGACCGGGGTGACGGACGGATCGCTGCTGGCCGGCGTCAAGCGCCTGCCGGGCGCCAAGCTGACAACGGACAGCGTCGTGATGCGCGCCAGCACGGGCACGGTGCGCTGGGTCAAGGGTGAACATCATCTTGATCGGAAACAGTAGGTCTCCAACGCTCTCCAAAGGCGTGACGAAGAAAGGGGACCCAGCCGGTCCCCTTTGCTTTCCGCCCCAGTCTCAGCGGCCCGCGCGATGATTGAGGTCGTGGCCCAGCGCCAGAATGGCGACGCCGACCAGCGTATAGGCGCTTTCCTGCCATCCATGATCCAGCGTCAGCGCGCCGGCCATGATGCCAAGTCCAAGCGAGCCAACCGCCGCGGGCATCATGAAGCCATGCGCCAAGGCGCCGTGACCAAGCGCCAGCGCGCCCAGTAGGATCGCCAGCATCAGTCCGGTCTCATGAAAGATGGGGTTGGCAAAAACGCCTCCCGCCGAAGCAAGTACACCCAGCAACACGGCGGTACCCAGACAATGGGCGACGCACATGCCCGAAAGCGCAATCGCGAAACGGTCGATGCGACCGCTGTGGAGGCTGGAGCGAAGGCTTATCAGCATGACAGCCCGTACATAGGCCGGCGCCGATGAAGTTACAACATATCATTACGTGCCGTGGGCCGCCAGGGACTGATTGCCTTCCCTCGCCTTGGCGGGCAAATCTCAGGCCGCGAGGCGCAAGCAGTTGCGTCCGCCATGCTTGGCTTGATAAAGCGCCTTGTCGGCAGCCTCAAGCAGGTCGCTCCGGCTCCGCAGCCCGTCAAGTTCGACCAGTCCCGCGCTGAAGGTCACCGCGATGGTTTCACCGGTTTCGATCGTCGTCCGATGTGCGGCAACCATGTGCCGCAGCCGCTCGCAGACGGCGCTGGCGCGCTCAATATCGGTGCCGGACAAGAGGATACCAAATTCCTCTCCGCCCAGACGACCAATGCTGTCCACGCCGCGCAGGCCCGGCCGCAAATGTTCGACGAAAGCCGCCAGCACCCTGTCGCCGACGCCATGACCATAACGATCGTTCACCGCCTTGAAATGATCGACATCGGCCAGCACCAGGCAGGCCTTGCCGCCCCGCGTAACCCGCTGAATTTCCTGGTCCAGCTTTTCCAGAAAGGCCCAACGACTGTCGGCGCCGGTCAGCATGTCCACGGCCGCGACCTTCTGTAGCGCGCGCTGCCGCGCTTTGTGACGCGACATATCGCGAATCGTGCTGACGACACCTGTCGGAATTCCGCGTTCGTCCAGCACGGCACGAGTCACCATTTCGCACCAATCGAGACCGGCCGCCTGCAGGTTGGGACGAAACTCCACAGTCTGACTGTCGCCTGGCGAGGCAAGCGCCCGGCGATGAGCCCGCACGACTTCCTGCCGATGTTCCGGGTCCACCAATATGGCGGCTTCCTGCCCTACCAGCATATCGGGCGCGCAGCCGACATGCTCGGCGGCCGATGGCGAAGCATATTCGATCACGCCCGACACGCTCACATTCAGGACCACGTCGCCGCTATGTTCGGCGATGGCGCGGTAACGCGCCTCGCTTTCCTGCAGCATCTGGAACAGGCGTCGCCGGGCGTGAAGCTCAGCTGCGATCGGCATCGTCAGCAGAAAACTGAATGCCAGGAAAAGCTGAAAGAACTGGGTCCGCTGACCTATGGTCGCGGCGACCAGATGCAACGGACCATGGCCGGTGATGGTTGCCGTCCCGCCGATTATCGTAACCAGCACGATCGCCGCCGCTGTGCCGATGTAGCCGGTCCGAAAGGCGATCAGGACCAACGGCATCAGCAGCGCGAACAGCATCGGATAATGCGCGATGTAGAAGACGTGATACGTCGCTGCAGCGAGGAACAGCAGCAGACAGATGGCTTCCAGCTTCTCCGCTACGGAGGCCTCGCGGATCCAGCGACTTACCCGGCCTTCCAGGAGCATGATCAGCACCGGCGCGCATGTCAGGCCGCCCAGCACATGCCCGCTATACCAGTGCAGCCAGGAAGCCCCGAACGATACCGGGGTGAGGGCCGACGCGACAAGCGCAGCCAAAAGGCCCATCAGGATATTGGCGGGGCCGCAGAGCGCCAGCACGAATACCAGCAGGGGCTGCTTGGACGCCGACGACATATGTTTGGCGCTCACGAACCAACGGCAGCACGCTGCGACGATCAGTGATTCGGCAATGTTGATCAGGGCCATCGGCGCCGCAGCCAAAGGCCCCATGCCGAACAGTGCCGTCGAAATCATGCTGGCAATTCCGCAGGCCAGAATTACCCTCGGCCAGTACTCGGTCCGCGACGATAGTAGCTCCGCCATGAGCAATGCGTTGGCGGCCCAGATGAACGCGAGGCCACCATCGAAGCGCGAACACACAAGTGCCAGCGAAGCCATGAAGAAATAGGCCGTGCCAGCCAACAGTGGCGAAATGAGGGGGGGTGGAGAGCGGTATGGCGCGAACATGTCCACGCCGGAATAGCCGCTTATCGTTAATATATGCTAACCATGGTTAAGTCGTCCGGAGGAAAAGGCAGCCACCAGCCTCTGCGATTTTCCTGCGTGCGCCAGAATATCGGCAGTGGGGCCATCCCCATCTTGCCATGTCAGTAGATCAGGCTTTTTCCAGCGTGCATTGCAGCGGATGCTGATTCTGGCGGGCGAAGTCCATCACCTGGTTCACCTTTGTTTCCGCCACTTCATAGCTGAAGATACCGCACACGCCGACGCCGCGCTGGTGCACATGCAACATGACCCGCGTCGCTTCCTCCATATCCATGCGGAAGAACTGCTGAAGGACATGTACGACAAATTCCATTGGCGTGTAATCGTCGTTCAGCATCAACACCTTGTAGAGCGAAGGCTTCTTCGTCCGGGTACGGGTGCGAGTCGCGATGCCGACATTGGGGCCGCCCGGGCCATCGCCCTGGTCGTCCTGCCCCCTGCCCGCCATAGTCACGGGATATGCCGTTGCGCTGATGCTGTTCATGACAGGGGAGAATATGGCGATTCCGCGCTCCATGGCAAGGGCGGGGTTAGGGGATTGCAGCAGGATTTCCGCAGCAACAGAAGAAGCGGCCCTCAGCCTGCGCGAGAGCCGCTTCCCTTTAACTCAGTCGATTGCCGATCAGACGGCGAGCGACTTCACCTTGTCCGTGACCATCGTCATGCGCGCCGTCAGCGGCTGTGCGACGTCACCCGCCAGCTTGATCAGCGCTTCGCTGTTCTTCGCGGCTTCCTTGGTCATCTCATCGAAGCTGCTGGACAGCAGCTGGCTCTGCAGCTGGAAGAATTCGGTCGGGGTCTTCACGGTCGAGAAGCTCTTGAGCGAGGCGGTCGCCTTCTCGAAGCTCTTGCGGCTGTATTCCACAGCTTCCTGGCCCAGGCCTTCAATGCCCTTGGCCGCAATCTTGCCGGATTCTACCAGCGCTTCGACATTACCCTTGGCGATGTCGCTCATCTCTTCAATCGCCTTGGTCGACTTCTCGACGCTGGCCTTCGCCTTCTCGTTGAAATCGGCATAAGCCGTTTCCAGCTTGGCCTTGGTTTCTTCGGCGAACTTCTTTCCGGTTTCGATCACATCATTCATCATCTTTGTTCCTTCTGTGGCAGGCAGCAATTTGGGCTCTACCGGCCCGGCCTTGACTGACAGGCTCTTGACTTCCTCGACTGGCGCGGGCGCCGTTTCGGGCGCCTCCGGTGCTGACGACACCAGATCGGCCGCAAGCGGCTCAACCGCCGGCGATTCAGGTACAGGCGGTTCAGGCGCAGCATCCACCGCCGTGGTCGCAGCGATGACGGCGACCGGATCGGCCTGAACAACAGGCGCCGGACTTTCCTTCACCGGCACCTTCCGGACCGAAGGCGTCTTCGGGCTCGAGGACGCTTTCGGATTGCTTTCGATCGCTGCCTCGGCGGCCTTCAGCGCTTCACTGGCCGAAAGGGTCGACGAGGACTTCTTAACCGCCGGCTTGCGACGAACTGGCTTTGGAGTCACTGCCATGAAACACCCTCCGTTGTTGCACTGCACAATACTCATTGCAGGGGGTGTTGGCAAGCCTTTTGTGCATCGCAGCAATCAGGCACGCCGCAGGCCGTATCCGCCTTGGCGCCAAGCTCCGCAAAAGGGAGCAATTTCAATGAATCACACGGCCTTTACGTAGCGTCCCGGCGCATCTTCGATGGCCTTGAGCGATCCCCCGCCGGGGACCCTGGCACCGCTTTTTGCAGAGACCTTCGAATCACCCAGTGATTCGATCCATATGCGCCAGTCGGGCCACCAGCTCCCCTTCACTTCCTTCGCACGTGCGATAAAGTCGTCCAGCGAAGTTTGGGGCTCCTCACAAGTCCAATATTGATATTTGCACGCGGCCGGCGGATTGACGACGCCGGCAATATGGCCGGACCCGGCCAGCAGGAAGCGCACGGGTCCTGCAAGATGCTGCGTAATCTTCCATACGCTTTCGGCCGGCGCGATATGATCCTCCCTGCCGGCCTGCACATAGGCGGGAGTCTTCACCTTGCGCAGGTCGATCGGCGTGCCCTCAACACTGATCGCGCCAGGCACGACCAGCAGATTGTCGCGGTAGAGCCGGGTCAGATATTCCCGATGCCAGCGCGCTGGCAGGTTTGTCGTGTCGCCGTTCCAGTAGAGCAGGTCGAAGGGCGGGTAATCCTGCCCCAGGAGATAGTTGTTGACGACGTAGTTCCAGATGAGGTCGCGGCCACGCAGCAGATTGAAGGTGGCGGCCATGTAGCGGCCGTCGAGATAGCCGCCGGCCGAAAGCTGATCGACCAGTTTCATCTGCTCGTCATCGATGAACAGGCAAAGATCGCCCGCCTCGCTAAAATCCACCTGCGCGGTGAAGAAGGTGGCGCTTGCCACCTTTTCCGCTTCCCCCCGTTCGGCCAGCAGCGCCAGAGTCGCGGCCAGCGTGGTGCCCGCGACGCAATAGCCGATGGTGTGCACGCTTGGCACACCCAGCAGATCGCGCACCGAGTCGATCGCGTCGACCTGCCCGCGGACGATATAATCGTCCCAGACCAGATCCTTCATCGACGCATCCGCCGATTTCCATGACACCAGGAACACGCTGATCCCCTGATCCAGCGCCCATTTGACGAAGCTTTTTTCCGGAGCCAGATCGAGGATGTAGAAGCGATTGATCCAGGGCGGGAAGATGAGCAGCGGCGTTTCCAGCACCGTTTCCGTTGTCGGGGCGTAATGGATCAGCTGATAGAGCGGCGTTTCCTTGATGACCTTGCCCGGCGTGGCCGCGATGTTTCGCCCAACTTCGAACGCGGATCCGTCGGCGTGGGTCAGTTGCCCCTTTTCCAGGTCCGCGAGCATATGCTTGAGACCCTTGACCAGATTCTCGCCGCCGGTCTGCAGCGTCTTTTCGACCACCATCGGGTTGGTCAGGGGGAAATTGCTGGGCGCCATGGCATCGAGCATGCCGGTGGTGGCGAAACGCAGCTTCGCCTTCTGCTTGGGATCGACGCCATCGACGGCATCGGTCAGTTTCAAAAGATAGTCGGACAGCAGCAGATAGCTTTGCCGGATGAGGTCGTAGAAGGGATGATTGGTCCAGGACGGGTCGGCGAAGCGGCGGTCCTTCTGCGCTGCCGGGCTACCGGGCGGCGGTGGTTCGGGACGGTCCCGCAACATGCCGCCCGAATTGAGGAATCGCTGCCATAGCGCCATCCCCTCATTGGCGAAGCCGGTCTGGATGCGCGCCACCGCGTGGGGGTCGAACGGCAGGGTGCTGCCGGTCGCCCCGGCCGCCTGCTCGAGCAGCAATTGCTGCGCCCGGCCGAGCACTTCTGTCCACTGCTGCATCTGTTCCAGCGACGGCAATTGGGGCTCATTGAGGTTCTGCGCTTCCATGGCCACCTTCCTCCTCCTGGCATCGTCGTCTTCGCCGCTTTCGCTAGCGCGAGGCCGTTTGGCGGGCTATAGCCGAACCGCGTCGCGCCCAGGCGCTCACGTCACTATCCCTCATGGAGACCTTTCGGGAAAGCCCTATAATGTCCGAAGAATTCTACCGCATGAAGCGCCTGCCGCCCTATGTCATCGCCGAAGTCAATGCGATGCGGGCCGCCGCGCGAGCCGCGGGCGAGGACATTATCGATCTTGGCATGGGCAATCCCGACCTGCCACCGCCCGATCACGTCATCGCCAAGCTGTGCGAGGTCGCGCAGAAGCCGAGCGCGCATGGCTATTCCCAGTCGATGGGCATCCCGGGACTGCGGCGGGCGCAGGCGAACTATTATGGCCGCCGTTTCGGCGTAGAGCTGGATCCGGAAACCGAAGTGGTCGTGACCATGGGGTCAAAGGAAGGGCTTGCCAGCCTTGCCACCGCAATCACTGCGCCGGGCGACGTCGTGCTGGCGCCCAACCCCAGCTATCCCATCCATATGTTCGGCTTCATCATCGCGGGTGCGACCATCCGTTCCGTGCCCACGACGCCCGACGAACAATATTGGAAGTCGCTGGAGCGGGCGATGGCCTTCACCGTGCCGCGCCCGTCGATCCTGGTGGTCGGCTATCCCAGCAATCCGACGGCAGAAACGGTCGACCTCGCCTTCTATGAGCGCCTGGTCGCCTGGGCGAAGGAAAACAATGTCTGGGTGCTATCCGACCTTGCCTATTCCGAACTTTATTATGACGGCAATCCGACCCCATCGATCCTGCAGGTGCCTGGCGCCAAGGATATCGCGGTCGAATTCACCTCGCTCAGCAAGACCTATTCGATGGCCGGCTGGCGCATCGGCTTCGCGGTCGGCAACAAGCAGTTGATCACGGCGCTGAAGCGCGTCAAATCCTATCTCGACTACGGCGCCTTCACGCCGATCCAGGCGGCGGCCTGCGCCGCGCTGAATGGACCGCAGGATATCGTCCAGAAAAACCGCCAACTCTATCACAAGCGCCGCGACGTGATGGTCGAGGCCTTCGGTCGCGCCGGCTGGGAAATCCCCGCGCCCAAGGCGTCGATGTTCGCTTGGGCGCCGCTGCCCCCTTCGCTCAAGGAAATGGGCAGCCTGGAATTTTCCAAGCAACTCCTGACCCATGCCAAGGTCGCGGTCGCGCCCGGAGTGGGCTATGGCGAGGATGGTGAAGGCTATGTCCGCATCGCCATGGTCGAAAATGAGCAGCGACTGCGGCAGGCCGCCCGCAACATCAGGCAATATCTGAAATCGATGGGAGTCAACACGCCATCGACCAAAGGCGCCGCCTGAATTCGGGCGCGCCCGCCTGGGACTGACATGCGATCGGGCGCCAAGGCCGTCTGGCCGGTACAGCAAGGGCACCAATCTACGGCCTTGTCATTTCCCGCGCCTTGCGCTGCATTGTCGCCAGGCTGAGGCAGGACGACAATGATCCCCATCCCCCAGGTGTCCCAGGTTGCGCAGACGATCCAGCTCGCCCTCGCCCCGGTTTTCCTGCTGGCGGGCATCGGCGCCTTCCTCAATGTCTGCGTCGGCCGGCTTGCCAGAATCATCGACCGCGCCCGGACGGTGGAGGGCAAGGTGCTGGCCAGCCGGGGCACGGAACATGACCGGATGGTGAGCGAGATCCGCGTCCTCGACCGGCGGATGAGCGTCGTCAACAGCGCCATCTTCCTGTCGGTTGCGTCCGCCTGCGCCGTCTGCCTGGTCGTCATCCTGCTGTTCGCGGGCAATTTGTTCGGGGCCCATCTCGGCACTCCGATCGCCATCCTGTTCAGCCTCGCGATGATGTTGCAGGCAGCGGCGTTCGGTACTTTCATCCAGGAAATCCGGTTGGCATCGCGCACGATCCACATCCGTAACGAAGTGCTCTATCACAAGGCGGAGGACGAAACGGCATGACGAAGTTCACCGTCAACGACCGGCCGGTTCAATATCGGATGGACCCGGACACACCATTGCTCTGGGCCCTGCGCGACGCGTCCAACCTCACCGGCACGAAATATGGCTGCGGCACCGGAGACTGCGGCGCATGCACGGTCGACATCGACGGGGACGCCGTGCGTTCCTGCCAGATCAGCATCCGAAACACCGAAGGTCGCTTCGTCACCACGATCGAGGGCCTCTCGCCCGACCGGGGCCATCCGCTGCAACAGGTGTTTGCCGCCGACAACGTCTCGCAATGCGGCTATTGCATTCCCGGCATGATCATGGCGGCGTCGGTCCTGCTGAAGCGCAACGCCGACCCGAGCGACGCGGATATTGACGCCGCCATCACCAATATCTGCCGCTGTGGCATCTATCCCCGCCTCCGCGGCGCGATCCGCCGGGCCGGACGAGTCATGCGCGGTGAGGAACAGGTGGTCGGCGCGCCACCGCCTGGCATAGCGGCGCAGGACGCTGCCCGCGCCGTGCCTGCGCTGCGCCGGCCGTAGCGCGGCTATCCGAAACGATAGGCCGAAACCGTCCAGCCGAGCACCACGCTGCGATGGTCCAGCCTGGCCGGATCCTCGGCACCTGCGCCGAGCGCCACCATCAGCGGCAGGAGATGCTCCTCACGCGGATGGGCGAAGGCTGATTCGGGAAGGCTGCGCCATGCGCCGACGCGCGCGGCACGGCGCGCGGCATCAGGATCGGTCACGGCTTCCGTCAGCGCCTCATCCCACAGGGCAGAGCGAGCAAGCGCCGGCACTCCCCGAACCCGCAGATTGTGGAAGCTCATGCCCGACCCGACGATCAGCACGCCCTCATCGCGCAGCGGCGCCAAAGCCCGCCCGGCCGCGATATGCGGCTCTGGATCAAGGTCCTGCCGCAATGACAGTTGCAGCACGGGAATGTCGGCTTGTGGCACCGCCACCTTCATCGGGATGAATACGCCATGGTCCCATCCGCGCGTTGCTTCCTCGCCGACCGCAAATCCCGCGTCGCGCAGCAGGCCGGCCGCGCGTCCGGCGAGTTCAGGCGCGCCCGGCGCATCCCAGCCCAGCTGGTAGGTGTGGGGCGGGAAGTTGTAATAGTCGAACAGCAGCGGCGGCGCTTCCCCCTTATGGACGGTGAAGACCGGCTGCTCCCAATGGCCCGACACTATCAGCAGGGCGCGCGGCCTTTCCGGCAGGGTCCCGATCAGAGCGGTCAGATAGGCCTGCATCGGATGCCACATCGGGTCGCTGTGCGGACGGTCGGGGTCGGCGGGGTCCATGAAGAAGCAGGGACCGCCGCCGTGGGGGATGAAGAGACTAGGCTGTTTCATCCGCGTGACATTGGTCCGGATCGCCCCGCACGCAATGTCAGGACGCGAAACCGTCCGTTTCGCCAACGCTCTAGGCGCTGTCTCCAAGGACTGGCGCGATCGCCTGAGCGAGAACCGCTCCCGAATATGGCTTCTTCAACAGCAGCACATCGACGAACCGTTGCGGCAGGTCCAGTCTGTCGCCATAGCCGGTGGCGAAGAGGAAGGGTACGCCCTGCTTCGCCAGCAGGTCCGCGATGGGCAGGCTCGTTTCCTTGCCGAGATTGAAGTCGAGCACGGCGAAATCCACCTGATGAAGTGCCAGTGCCTCCCGCGCGCGCGCGACACTGGCGGCGGTGACGACCTCTGCGCCAAGATCCCGCAGCGCGTCCTCGCCATCCATGGCGATGATCATATTGTCCTCGACCAGCAGGACATGGCGGCCCTTGAGTAGTCCCGGCGTCGGCGCCGCGATGATATGCTTGCGTTCGCGCAGTCCCATGTCGGGCAACACCGCCACGACGTGCACGGGAGGAACACAGAAGCGCGCTTCCAGTCCCGCCGGGCCATAGGTCACCTCTGCCTTGCCATCCAGGTCATAGGGAACGGATCGTTCGATGACCGTCGATCCGAAACCGCGCCGCGCAGGCGCGACAACAGCCGGACCACCTCTTTCCATCCAATGAAGCAACAGGTTCCCATCGGCATCCTGGTGCCAGTCGATCGCGACGATGCCGCTGTCCGACAGCGCGCCGTATTTGGCAGCGTTGGTCAGAAGTTCGTGGATCACCAGCGCCATCACCGTGAAGGCCGAAGGAGTCAGCAACACGTCGGGGCCGTTCAGTCGCACACGGTCGCGCTTTTCCCCCAGATAGGCGCCCGCCTCCACCTCGATCAAATCATAGAGACGCGCAGGCGCCCAGCGGTCGGCGGTGATCTGGTCGTGGGCGCGTGCGAGCGCGTGGACGCGGCTTTCCAGCGTATCGATGAATTCGTCGACCGACCGGGCGCTGTCCCGCGTCTGCGACAACAGCCCGCGGATCAGCGACAGGATGTTGCGGACACGATGGTTCAGCTCAGCAATTAGCAGTTCCTGCTTGTCATGCGCGCGCTGCCGTTCCTCGTGCGCCGAATCCGACAGGCGCAAGACGACCTCCAGCAGGGCGGTGCGCAGCGCTTCGGCCACCCGCAGTTCGGCTGCGGTGAAGGGAATGGCGGTGCCTTTCACCAGTTCCGACCATTCTTCGAAACTCTTGCGCGGCGTCAGCCGGGGGCCATTGGGCCCATATTCGATATGCTTTTCCTGGCTGCCGGCCCAGCGCACTGACCGCAACTGCTCGGCGCGGAACAGCACGACATAGTCGCGCGGAAGGCGGGACAGCGGAATGGCCAGCAGACCGGCGGCGCGATCGGCGAAGCGTTCCGCCTCGGGCATGATCCGGCTGAGGCAGTCGGTGGCGAAAAGCTGGCTGGCGGCTGTGCGATTCAGCATCGTCACGATCGCGGCAAAGGTGCCCTCGTCAGGCGTCAGCCCCGAAAGAGTGATCTGGCCGTCGATATAGACGCCAACCCCGTCGGACGGCACCGTGTCATGGACGACATCACCCAGCCAGCGTGCGTTGGACAAAAGGTCGTGGTCCTGCGCCAAAGCCGACATCAACCTATCAGCGACCTGTCGCGCCTTAGTCTCATAATCCGCCGTTTCGGCCCGCTCGCGGCTTTCCAGCATCATTGAGAAGATCTGGCCGAACAGTTCGGCCGCGCTGCGCTGCGCGAAGCTGGGCAGTCGCGGCGCATAATGGTGGCAGGCGAACAGACCCCACAGGCGGCCGCCCACGACGATCGAGATGGAAAGGGAAGCGTCCACCCCCATATTGCCGAGATATTCGATATGGATCGGCGACACCGCACGGGTGAGGCACAACGACATGTCCAGCGCCGCGCCGGAAGGGTCGAGCGTCGGAACGACAGGCACCGGCTCCGCCTTCACGTCAGCGATCACGCGGAAAATGTTCCGCAGATACAGAGCGCGCGCCTGCAAGGGGATGTCGGACGCCGGATAGTGCAGGCCAAAGAAGCTGTCGATACCCGGACGCAACGCCTCGGCCACCACTTCGCCGTCGCCACCCTCGGCGAAGCGATAGACCATCACCCTGTCAAAGCCGGTCAACGCCCGTACCTGCCGCGCCCCGTCGCGCAGGAAAGCAGGCATGCCGTCGACCTGGGCCAACCGGGCCACCATCGACCGCACCATGCTGCTGGCCTCCATCTCGTCCGCGCTGGCGCGCTCCGCCTCGATCACGACGAGGGAACCGGAGAAATGCACCGCCACGTCGAAGGGTGACAACCCATCGATCAGGACCAGCGAGAATATCCGCTCGACCGCGTCGGGTCCCCGCAACAAGGTGATGCGGTTGCGCAGCGTGTGGATAGCGTCGCCGGAGAAGATGTCGCTCACTGGCCGGCCCAGCAGTTGGTCGGGTGAAAGGCCGATGAATTCCCCGCTATTGGCGGACACCCGCGACACCAGCCAGTCGGCGGTCAACGCGATAAGGAAACCGTAAGGCTGGACGGCGCCCAGCACGTGAATGGGCTCCCGGTCGCAATTGGTTATATCGACCGCGAAGGGGGGCGGACCTGGATCGCCGCCGTCAACCATGGTCGGCCGCCTGCTCGGTCGCCGCGGCGGTCGCGAACAAGGCGAAAGCGGCCTCCGCGCCCTTGATCGCGTCATCGACCCATGTTTCTCCGCCTTCCTCCGCCGCGCGGTCGAGCGACTGCTGGAATGCCACCCATCCGCCCCTATCGTGAACAGAGGACAAATAGGCGCGCGGTAGGCCCGGCGCGACGCGCCGTTCCAGCATTGCCCCACCGAGACGCGAACCTTCAAGCGCGTAGAGCGCCCCCCAGCGGAAGCCGTCCGTGTCCTGTCGTGGCAGGACAAGCGGATCCGGCAGCCCCCGACCCAGCGCGGCAAGATCCTGCGCCAGGTGCGGCAGGCGCGGCGATTCAGGCCGGGCGATCGCTTCCAGCGGTGCGAGAGCCCGGGCATGCGCCTGAAGAAAGGCAGCATAGCCCGAAGCCGAATCGAGCGAGAAACAGGAAAACAGTTCATCGACGCGCTGATGGTTCGCCATCGTTGCGTCCCGTAGGGCCTGCCGGACGCGGCCAACATGGGGCATTATTCTCACTAGGCGTACCTAAAGGCTGTTGAGGGGTGATGCCTTGATCTGGATCAGCTTTTAAAATTGGCCCGGCAATTTGACGCTTTTACACGGGGGCATTGCCGTACCGATCCACAAGCGTGTCGTCCCGCAACGCTTACGCGACCGATTCTTTCGCGTAGCTGACCAACAAGTTCAGGCTGTCGACATGGGATCAGCCGTAAAAGGATAGCATGCGGGGCAAGGCGCCCCTTTGGAAAGCGAAGATCATGACGAAGAACTTCTTATTGGCCGGGTTGATGGCTGCCACCGTCATGGGTGGCATAGGCCCAGCCTACGCTCAACAAGGCGACGGAAACGGATGGCGTGGTCGCGGCAACCAGGCGGGTCGGTCCGATGGCGACCGCGGCGATCGCGGCCGGGCCGATGGCGCGGGACAGCGATGGCAGGGTGGTAACGACGCCCGTCCGGGCGGCGCCCAACCTCGCACCGAACAGCCGCGGCCGGCCCCTCAGCCCGACCAGACGCGCCTTGAGCGGCAGTGGCAAGGCGGCCGTCCGGGTCGCGACGATAATGTTCGGCCCGCCTGGCGCACCGACAATCGCGTCGTGGGCCAGCCTCCGGCGGAACGGCCGCAATGGCGCGGCGATGCGCAGCGCGGTGAAATCCGGCAGGACTGGCGCTATGAACGTCGTGAAGGCGATCGGGACAATCACTGGCGCGACGATGGCCGGCGCGGGAGCGGCAATGTCGTTACCACGCGCCGCTTCGACGATCGCAGCCGCTGGACTGGCCAGCGGCGCTGGGACAATGATTGGCGGCAGGACCGGCGCTATGATTGGTCGAGCTATCGTTCGCGTTATGGCGACCGCTACCGGCTCGGCCGCTATTACGCGCCGAGGGGCTGGAGCTATGGCTACAGTCGATTCTCGGTGGGCGTTTTCCTGAACGGCCTGTTGTATGATCAGAGTTACTGGATCGATGATCCATGGTCTTATCGTCTGCCACCGGCCTATGGCACACTGCGCTGGGTCCGCTATTATGACGATGCGCTGCTGGTTGACATACGCGACGGCTATGTCGTCGACGTCATCCATGACTTCTTCTGGTAACAGCTGATGAAGAACGGTTCCTGATATTCTCGTCAGGAACGATCGGGCCTGAAGCTACGCGCTTCGGGCCCTTTTCATTTGCGAATGAGCGCGATCCGGTGGCAGGAGTGCGCGGATGACCGATATGATCGATGATGGCGGCGTGGCATCGCCGGCGAGGGCGCGCATCGGGGAGACCGTGCGGGAAAGGCTGAACCGCAATCCCATGGTCAGCCGGATCGACACCCCGCAACTGGAAATCTTTGGGCGCCATGAATTTCTGAGCAGCGAGGAATGTGCGGCGCTCCGCACGATGATCGACGCCGGCGCGCAACCTTCCACACTCTTTTCAGGCAGCGCCAATGCCGACTATCGGACCAGCCACAGTTGTAACCTCATCGCGTGGGACCCGCTGGTCAAGGCCGTAAGCGACCGCATCTGCGGCATGATGGGTCTGCCCGCTGAACAGGGGGAGACGTTGCAGGGCCAGCGCTATGCCGTCGGCCAGGAATATAAGGCGCATTGCGATTATTTCCCGGTGACCGCCAGCTATTGGCCGGCAATGATGCGAACGGGCGGGCAGCGCAGCTGGACCGCGATGATATACGTTTCGTCTGTGCCCGCGGGCGGTGAAACGCATTTCCCGCACTGCGAATTCATGGTGCCTCCAATCGAAGGCATGATCCTGATGTGGAACAACATGAGCCCAGACGGATCGCCCAACCGCTCCAGCCTGCACGCCGCCCTGCCGGTGAAAAGCGGTTCCAAATATGTCGTCACCAAATGGTTTCGGGAACGTCGCTGGACTCCATCTTAACGCCCGGCGCCTGTCACGCCATTGTTACAAATCGCGACATAAATGACTGATTCCTGACGATCCTGTTCCCCGCTGGTTCAGCGATGAGAAGGCATAAGCGAACCGTTGGCATCGGAACAGGAGCGGCCGAAGGATGTTTTATCCCCCGCCGGTTTCAGCCGCCAAGCTGATGGGAGAAAAATATATGCGTAAGTTGATAATCCTAGGCCTGATCGCCGCCACCGCAATGCCGGGCATGGCGATGGCGCAATCTCGTGCAGAGGTTCGCGACAGTGCGCGCGAGCTTCGTCAGGAACGGCGCGAACTGCGCGATGCGGAGCGCTATGGCACTCGCCACGATGTGCGTGAGGAACGCCGTGACGTACGCGAAGCACGCCAGGAATTGCGTGAAGACTGGCAGGACTACCGCCGTTCACACCGCGACGTCTATCGTGGCGGCAACTGGCGGGCGCCCTTCCGCTACAATCGCTGGGATGTGGGCGCGCGGTTGCGACCGACCTATTACAGCTCGCGCTATTATATCAGCGATCCCTATCGGTATCGCCTGCCCCGTCCTGCGGCCAATCTGCGCTGGGTGAGGCACTATAATGACGTCCTGCTGGTGAACATTCGCACCGGGCGGGTCGTCGAAGTGCATCGCGGCTTCTTCTGGTAAGCACGACGCTTGATCAAACGCAGCGGCTCCGGATCAATGATCCGGAGCCGTTCTGCTTCATCTAGGGCTTCAGGGAAGCCGTCCCTTGGCCGCGCCGCCCGTCTCCAGGCAGGCGCGGCCGATGACGCGCGGACGCGCCATCAGTCCGAAAGGGGGTGGACCGTAAGGAGAAACGTTCCGACGCGCCAAATGTTCCCCTGATCGCCGGTCAGTACGCCAGCGCCTCGGCGATCAGTCGGCGGCTGTCGGCCACGCCGTAAAGGGCGATGAAGCTGCCCATGCGCGGCCCCTGATCCGCGCCGAGCAGCGTCTGGTAGAGCGCTTTGAACCAGTCCCGCAGTTCGGCAAAGCCGAACGCCTCGTCCTTGCCGATGGCATAGACGATATTCTGGATATCTTCGGCCGTGGCTCCCTCGGGCAGCACGGCCAGTTCCTCATCCAGCCTTCGCAGCGCTGCGGATTCGCTTTCCGTTGGTGCACGGCGATGCAGCGTCGGCGCGACGAAATCGCGGTGATAGGCCAGCGCATGACCGATCAGGGCATCCAGTTCCGGATAGGCTTCCGCGCTGGAACCGGGCACATAGTTTTGCAGATACCCCCACACCTGTTCACGGCTGGCCTCGCTCATCACGCCGACTAGGTTCAGCAACAGTCCGAAGGTGACCGGCAATTCGCCCTCAGGCAGCTTGCCGTCATGAATATGGTGGACGGGGTTGCCGAGTTGCTGCTCGATCGGCTGGCGCGGATAATTGCCGCGGAACTGCCAATAGTCGTCCACCGCGCGGGGGATGACGCCCATATGCAGCTGCTTGGCCTTCTTCGGCTCGCGATAGGCGTAGAAGGCCAGGCTCTCCTGCGGGCCGTAGGTCAGCCATTGCTCCAGGCTAAGGCCGTTCCCCTTGGACTTGGAGATTTTCTCCCCCTTTTCGTCCAGGAACATCTCGTAATTGAAGCCTTCCGGCGGCCGGGCGCCCAGCGCGCGGCAGATCTTCGAGCTTTGGGTGACCGAATCGATCAGATCCTTGCCCGCCATCTCATAATCCACGCCCAAGGCGACCCAGCGCATCGCCCAGTCGACCTTCCATTGCAGCTTCGCGCCGCCCGACAGGATCGACTGTTCAATCACCTCGCCTTCATCCTCGAAGCGAACAAGGCCAGTCTGCGCGTCGATCACCTCGACCGGCACCTGGAGCACGATGCCGCTCTTGGGGCTGATCGGCAGCACCGGCGAGTAGGTTGCCTGCCGTTCCTTGCGCAACGTCGGCAGCATGATGTCCATGATATCCTGATAATGGCGCAGGACATTCCTCAACGCGTCGTCAAACGCGCCGGACCGGTAACGGTCGGTCGCCGACACGAACTCATAGTCGAAGCCGAAGCGATCGAGAAACTCGCGCAGCATTGCGTTATTATGGTGCGCGAAGCTTTCGAACTTGCCGAACGGGTCCGGAACCTCTGTCAGCGGCTTGCCAAGATGTTCAGCGAGCATCGCCTGGTTCGGCACATTGTCCGGCACCTTGCGCAGACCATCCATGTCGTCGCTGAAGGCGATCAGCCGCGTCGGAATGTCCGACAGCGCATGATAGGCATTGCGGACCATGGTGGTACGCAGCACTTCGTTGAACGTGCCGATATGCGGCAGGCCCGACGGACCATAGCCCGTTTCGAACAGGACATGCCCCTTTTCGGGGGCGCCGTGCTGATAGCGCTTCAGCAGCTTGCGGGCTTCTTCATAGGGCCAGGCCTTGGATGCCTGAGCTGCGGTGCGGAGGGTTTCGGACACAGTCATGATGCACAGCCCCTACCCAAGCGAGAGACGAAAGGGAACGCCTTTCCTGGCTCGCAGCGGCACTCCCCCAGCCCGGGTATCTACTCGCCGGATGGGCTGAACGGATCGCATTTCAGGTTTTCCTTTTGTTCCCGTTCGCCTAATCCCGGCGAGTGATCGATCCTGCTGCCCTGCCCGCCCTTCACGCCAGCCATGGCGGCATCTGGTTGCGCGAGGGCGAAAGGACGCAGGCGGTGGCCAAGGGCAGCGCCATTGCCTGCGCCGCCGAAACGCCGACGCTGATGCTCAATGCGCCGCTCGCCGGTCAGCGCCTTGGCTATCCCGATCTGAACGGGCTTGACCTGCTCGAACTCTGGGCCTTTGTTCACCCCGCCCGCTTCCTCGTGCCGACGCCCAAGGGCCTTGCCGAGGCGCTGGGCCTCCAACGCCCGGCGCTCGAGTCCGACATTCCAGCGCTGTTGCAGGCGGCGACCGGCGCGATGCTCGCAACCCTACAGTCCGACGGCTGGGCTGAGCGCGAAGGCGGCTGGACCGCCGCTCAGTCGCTGCACCGCCTGCGCTGGCCCTGGGCCCCCCTGGTCGCGCCGCGCATCCGCCAGCCGCGCGAGGCAGAACGCTGGCTCTTTTCCCGCCTGCCCGAATGGGAGGAAGCGCCGCCGCGACCGGCGCCGCGCACCATCTCGCTGGATGAGCAAGCCGTACTGGCCCGTCTCGCACAGCTTACCGGCACGGCGGCCGAAGCGCGCCCGGGCCAGCGCGCCTATGCCAGCGCGGCCATAGAAGCCTTCCGTCCGCGCGCTCATCGCGACCAGCCCAACATGCTGCTCGCCGAAGCCGGGACCGGCATCGGCAAGACGCTCGGCTATCTCGCCCCCGCCTCGCTCTGGGCGGCGGAAGCACAGGGCGCGGTCTGGATCTCCACCTATACCAAGGCGCTGCAGCGACAGCTCGACCGCGAAACCCTGCGCCTCTTTCCCGATCCCGCCACGGCGGCGAAACGGTTGGTGGTACGCAAGGGCCGGGAAAATTATCTGTGCCTGCTGAACCTGGAGGACGCGCTGCAAGGCGGCTTTGCCGGCCGGGCGGCAATTCTCGCGCAATTGGTCGCGCGCTGGGCCGCCTATAGCAAGGATGGCGACATGGTCGGCGGCGACCTGCCGGGCTGGCTGCCGACTCTGTTCCGCCGCAATGGCTCTACGGCGCTGACCGACAGGCGGGGCGAATGCATCTATGCCGGCTGCCCACACTATCGCAAATGCTTCATCGAACGGTCGGCCCGCGCATCGGCCGAAGCGGATATCATCATCGCCAATCATGCGCTCGTGATGATCAACGCCGCGCGCGGGCGAGAGGCGGGGCAAAGGCCGCAACGCATCATCTTCGACGAAGGTCATCATCTGTTCGACGCGGCCGATTCTACCTTCTCGGTCGCGCTCTCAGGCCAGGAGGCAATCGAGCTTCGCCGCTGGATCATGGGACCGGAAGGCAATACGCGCGGGCGACGGCGGGGCCTCGCCGCGCGCCTGTCCGACCTTGCCAGCTATGATGAGGGAGGCGGCGACGCGATCCGCGCGGCGGCCGACGCAGCGCGCGCCCTGCCCGCCGACGAATGGCTCAAGCGCATCGTCGCGGGCGAACCGTTCGGCCCGGTGGAACAGCTACTGGCGGCGGTACGCGGCACCGTCTACGCGCGCGCCGCCGACATAGGAGAGGCGGATGCCGGCTACGGGCTGGAAACCGAATTGGCCGAACCTGACGGCCCGCTGGTCGAAGCTGCGCAGGAGGCGGCGCTGGCGCTTGACGCGCTGCTCCGGCCGCTGAACCGGCTTGCCAAGCGGCTGGAGGCGGTGGTCGAGGATGCGCCCGACTGGCTGGACGGCGCGGCGCGGGCGCGGATCGAAGGTGCAATCGCTTCGCTGGGCTGGCGGGGCGACCTGATCGCCGCATGGCTGGCGCTGCTCACCCGGATCGGCGGACCGGCGGACGCCACCTTCGTCGACTGGCTGACGGTAGACCGGGTCGAGGGCCGGGAATATGACATCGGCATTCACCGCCACTGGCTCGACCCCACCCGACCGCTTGCCGAAACGGTGCTGAAGCCGGCGCAGGGCGTGCTTATCACCTCGGCGACGCTCAAGGGCGGCGGCGACTGGGCCAACGCCGAAAGCCGCAGCGGCGCCAATCACCTGCCCCGTGGTGCCGAGCGGTTCGAAGCGCCCAGCCCCTTCGACTATCCCAGCCGGGCGGAGGTGCTGATCGTCACCGACATCAAGCGGGGTGACATCGCCGCGCTGTCGGGCGCCTACGCGCGGCTGATCGAAGCGTCGGGCGGTGGGACACTGGGCCTGTTCACCGCGATCCGCCGGCTGCGCGCTGTTCATGCCCGTATCGCCGACCGGCTGGCGCGCGCGGGACTGCCGCTCTATGCCCAGCATGTCGATCCCATGGACACCGGCACGCTGATCGATATCTTCCGGGACGATCCGCGCGCGTCGCTGCTCGGCACCGATGCGCTGCGGGACGGCGTCGACGTTCCCGGCCACTCCTTGCGGCTGGTGGTGATGGAGGGTGTTCCCTGGCCCAAGCCTACCGTGCTGCATGCCGCACGCCGGCTGGCGGGGGGCGGCGCGGGCTATGACGACCGCCTCATTCGCGCGCGGCTCGCCCAGGCGTTCGGACGCCTCATCCGCCGGGCGGAAGACCGGGGCAGCTTCGTCATCCTGTCGGCGGCCATGCCCTCGCGATTGCTCAGCGCCTTTCCGCCGGGCACGCCGATCCGCAGGCTGACTCTGGACGAAACCATTATCGCCGTCAGCGCTCACTCGCGCGCTGGCCTTACCGACAGCATGGCGTTAGGGCAGCAGGGATTCGAATCCGGCACCTGCGACCTGGAGCAAAAATGAAGCGCCTGACCCTGTTGCGCCATGCCAAGTCAGATTGGGACGATCCGGTCGCGCGCGATTTCGACCGGCCACTGAACCGTCGGGGCGAGAAGGCGGCGCTGCTGATGGGCCAGTTCGCCAGGAGCCGCAAGATGCAGTTCGACCTGCTGGTCGCCTCGCCCGCAGTACGCGTAGTGCAGACGCTCGATACGTTCCTGGCCGGTTATGGCGAAGGGTTGGAGCCACATTGGGACCGGCGCATCTATCTCGCCTCCGCCCCCACATTGTTCGACGTGATCCGCGACTTGCCGGAAACCGCGACAAACGCGATCATGGCCGGCCACAATCCGGGCCTGGAAGAACTGATCCTGGAACTGGTGCCCGATGACGGGGCCAGCCCGCTCCGCCCCGATGTGGAGGCGAAATTCCCGACGGCGAGCCTGGCCGTGATGGACCTTGCCATTGATCGATGGGTCGATGCCCGCCCGACCATCGCCACGCTGGTCAGCTTCACCCGCCCGCGCGATCTTGACCCGGCACTGGGACCCGGATCGCGCTGATGTCGGGTCGATGACGCCGATTCTCTGGCGACAGGCCACGCCCGCCGATGCGCCGGCGCTGGCGGTATTGGGCGGGGCGACCTTCCTCGCCAGCTTCGCGCACGATCATCCGGGGCCGGCGCTGATTGCCCATATCCGCAACGCGCATGACGAAAGCGCCTATCGCGCCGCATTGGTTGATCCGGCGCGGCAGGTCTGGATCGGCGAGACGCCGCTGGGAGCGCCGGTCGGCTACGCCATGCTGACGCCGCCGGATCTGCCCGTCGAGATCGACGAACGTCAGGACGTGGAAATCAAGCGCTTCTACCTCCTCGGTCCCTGGCAGGGCGGCGGCAATGGCGATGCACTGATGGGGACGGTGCTGGACCAGGCTCGGCTGCGCGGCGCAAGACGCGTGCTGCTCGCCGTCTATCCCGCCAACGATCGCGCCCGGCGCTTTTACGCCCGGCATGGCTTCGAAGAGATTGGCGAAACGACCTTCATGGTCGGTGAGGAAGCGTTCCGCGACCTCATCTATGCCCGGATCTTGTAAGGGGCGGGTTTCCTCGTCTCGATCCCCGCCGCTATTCGCCGATCGCCCGTGCCAATGTTGCGCGGATGGTCGTCAGGCGATCCAGCAGATCCTGCTTGGGTTGCTGCTCCCCGTCCGGCGGGGCGGCGGTGGATATGGCTGCGGCCGAAGCAGGCTTCGCGTTCGCCCGCGCTGTTCCATTGCCAAGCACCTTCTGCGCGCCACGGACGGTGAAGCCCTCCACATTCAGTAACTGATTGATGCGCCGGACCAGGGCCACGTCTGCAGGCCGATAATAGCGGCGATTGCCCGAACGCTGCATCGGCCGCAACTGTGGAAAGCGCGCTTCCCAGTAGCGCAATATATGCTGCGGCAATCCCAGTTCAGCCGACAGTTCGCTGATCGTCAGGAATGCGCCCTCTGCCTTGTCCATGCTGACGATGTTGCACCCTCCGGGGCGCAAAGGTCAACCACCCCAGGGACGAGGCAAAACCGACGCGCCGAACCGCTCTTATGAAGCGGCGATACGATCCCGCATGGTCTGGCTGGCGCGAAAGGTGAGCACGCGCCGCGGTTCGATCGGCACTTCCACGCCGGTCTTGGGATTACGGCCCATGCGCTGCGTCTTGTCCCGCAGCACGAAGGTGCCGAAGCTGGAAATCTTCACATTTTCCCCGCGTTGCAGCGCAGCGGACATATGCTCCAATATGGATTCAACGAGTGCGGCCGATTCCGAGCGGGAGAGACCAATGTGCCGATTCACGCTCTCCGCAAGATCGGCGCGCGTCAGAGTGCCAGTATCAGTCATCGAATGTCCCCACCTCATCCGCCGGGTTCAATGCGGATGACAAGGTCAAATTGTGCGACAAGCTGAGCGATTCGGCAAGTGACAAGCGGAAAATGGGCAAGAAATTCGGGGGGATGGGCCTTCAGACCCGCAGGACGCACGCGCCCCAGGTAAAGCCGCCGCCCATGGCTTCAAGGACAAGGAGGTCACCGGGGCGTATGCGGCGGTCGCGCATCGCAAGGTCAAGCGCCAACGGAACCGAAGCGGCGGAAGTGTTGGCGTGGCGGTCGACAGTCACCACGACCTTTTCGGGCGACAACTTCAGTTTACGCGCCGTTGCGTCAAGAATGCGGGCATTGGCCTGATGCGGGATCAGCCAATCAATGTCCGCCGTGGTCATGCCGGCCAGTTCCATGACTTCGTTCAGGACTGATGCCAGGTTCACGACGGCGTGTCGGAAGACTTCCTGCCCTTTCATCCGCAGTTTGCCCACGGTTTTTGTGGTCGAGGGGCCACCGTCGACATAGAGAAGCTGGTTATGGCGCCCATCAGCGTGCAGCTTCGAAGCCAGGATGCCCCGCCGACCATCGGCGCTTTCCTCCGCTCCCAGCACGATCGCGCCGGCGCCGTCGCCGAACAGGACGCAGGTGGTGCGATCTTCCCAATCCAGGATGCGGCTGAAGGTTTCCGACCCGATCACCAGCGCGCGGTTGGCCGCGCCCGATCGGATCATGCTGTCCGCCACCGTCACGGCGTAAAGAAAGCCCGAACAGACCGCCGCCACATCGAAGGCCACGCAGTCGTTGATGCCCAGCGCCGCCTGCACCAGCGTGGCGCTTGCCGGAAAGGTCTGGTCCGGCGTGGCCGTTGCCAGGATGATGAGGTCGATGTCCCGGGCCGTGAGGCCGGCGGTCTCAAGCGCCGCGCGCGCGGCGTCGGTGGCAAGGCTTGCGGTGGTTTCCCCTTCGCCAGCGATATAGCGATTGCGGATTCCCGTCCGCTCGACGATCCATTCGTCGCTCGTATCCACGGTCTGCGCCAGTTCGGCATTGCTGACGGCGCGAACCGGCAGGGCCGACCCCGTGCCCAGGAGAACAGATCGGCGGATCACTTTGCAGCCAGCTCCTGTTTCGACGCCACCGCCTTGAGCGAGGCGATACCCGCCATGTCGGCCGCGATGCGCCGCGTAATATCTTCCTCCAGCAGACGGGCGGCGACATGCACCGCATTGGCGACGCCCTTGTCGTTGGCGCTGCCGTGACTTTTTACCACTACGCCGTTCAGGCCCAGGAAGACAGCACCATTGTGATTGTTGGGGTCGAGATGGTGCTTCAGCAGATGCATCGCTGGCTTGGAGATGAGGAAGCCGATCTTCGACCGCACCGAGCTCGTGAAGGCGGTGCGCAGCAGATCGGTGACGAAACGCGCTGTTCCCTCCGCGGTTTTGAGCGCGACGTTGCCGGAAAAGCCGTCGCTGACGATGACATCGGCCTCACCTCGGCCGATCTTGTCGCCTTCGGTGAAGCCTTCGAAAGACAGAGGCAGGCTTGTCGCGGCGCGCAGCATGGCGGCGGCGTCCCTGATCTCTTCGGTGCCCTTCATGTCTTCCGTGCCGATGTTCATCAGGCGCACGCGCGGACGTTCAAGATCAAAGGCGATCCGCGCATAGGCGGCGCCCATCACGGCGAACTGGACGAGGTTGCGCGCGTCGCATTCGGTATTCGCGCCCAGGTCCAGCATGACCACGTCGTTGCTGCCCAGCGTAGGCAGCAGCGCGGCAAGCGCGGGACGATCGACGCCGGCCATGGTCCGCAGCGCGAGCTTCGCCATCGCCATCAGCGCGCCGGTATTGCCCGACGAAACGGCGGCACCAGCGTCGCCAGCCTTTACCGCGGCGATGGCCATGCTCATCGAGCTGGCCTTCTTGCGAATCGCCACACTCGGTCTGTCGCTTGCATCCACGACATCGGCGGCGTGCACCACTTCGGATGCCGCGCGCAAATTGGGGTGGTTGTCGAGCGCGGCCTTGATCCGCGCTTCATCGCCGAAGAGGGTGAAGCGCAGCCCATCGTGACGGCGACGGGCGAGCGCCACGCCCGCCATCATCACGCGCACGCCTTCATCCCCGCCCATCGCGTCGATTGCGATTCGCGGTTGGCTGGACACTTCAGGACACCTTTACAGGAGAGGGTGTGTCGTCAGGCCCCGACGGCAACGATTTCACGGCCGTTGTAATGGCCGCAGGCGTCGCACAGATTGTGCGGGCGCTTGAGTTCACCGCAGTTCGAGCATTCCTGGTAAGCTTCGACGCGCAGGGAATCGTGGCTGCGGCGCATGCCGCGACGGGAAGGAGACGTTTTCCTCTTGGGGACAGCCATGTCGGCACCTTATTCCATAAGTAGATCTGGTTATGCGACTGGCCAGTATCCGATGGATGCCGACGCCACAGGCGCCGCAGACCCATGCGGCCCGGGTGATCGCGAAGCCATGCGCCTATAGCGCTTTTTGTTCCGCGCGCAAGTCCTTCCTTGTCCCGGCCCGCCGGCCGACTATGGTGCGAACCAACGGAACGGGTAAAGAAAATCATCGCTATGCTGTTGCCGATCACGCTCACCTTGGCCGCCGCCTGCGCGCTGCTGAACTTGTGGCTCGCCTTTCGCTGCGCGCGGATTCGGGTGGACAGCAAGGCATTGCATGGCGACGACGGCAACCCGCTGCTGGCGCGGCGGATGCGCGCCCACGGGAATTTCACCGAATATACGCCGATCATCCTCATCCTGTTCGCCCTGATTGAGCTGGCGATCGGATCGCCCGCCTGGCTATGGGCGGGCGCGTTGATCTATGTCATCGCACGGGTCGCGCACGGCCATGGGATGGATGCAGACCATCCGACGATCTGGCGCGGCGGCGGCGCCCTCATCACCTGGGTCGTCATGGCGGCGCTGGCGTTTATCGCCCTGCACACCGCCTACCGAGCGACGCGGACGATCCCGGCCCCGCCTGACCTCGCCTCCCGGATCTGAGGATCAGGCGAGCACCGCGTCACCCACGAACGGGTTGGTGCGGCGCTCATGGGCGAAATTGCTCATCGGGCCATGACCGGGCACGAAAGCCGTGTCGCCGCCCAGCGGCCACAGCTTGCCGGTGATCGCGTCGATCAGCTGCTGGTGATTGCCCATCGGAAAGTCGGTGCGCCCTATCGAACCTTGAAACAGCACGTCGCCCACGATAGCGAGCTTGCTGGGCGCATGATGAAAGACGACATGGCCAGGCGTGTGGCCCGGGCAATGATAGACGTCCAGTTCCAGATTGCCGACCGTGACCCTGTCGCCATCGACCAGCCAGCGGTCCGGCTCGAACACCTGCCCATTCACGCCATATGCCCGGCCGTCGTCGCCCAGCCGACTGATCCAGAAGCGGTCTGCCTCATGCGGGCCTTCGATCGGCACGCCCAGTTCTTTCGCCAGAATGCCCGCCTCGCCGCAATGATCGATATGGCCGTGTGTCACCAGGATCTTTTCGATCGTCACGCCCTGCTGCTCGGCAGCGGCTTTCAACCGAGGCAGGTCGCCGCCAGGATCGACAAACGCCCCGCGATTGGTGGCGGTACACCAGAAGAGGGTGCAGTTCTGCTGGAGCGGTGTTACCGGAATCAGCGCGGCTTTGAGCGGGGGCGTGGTCATGCCGCCGATGTGGCGAAGCTGCGGTCGCGACGCAAGGGCTAGCCCGCGTCCTCCATCGCCAGCGGTTCGGCCAGGCTGATGCTGTCCAGCACCTTCGCGGTTTCATCGCGCACGCGCAGCATCACACGGTGCAGGCGACATTCCGATTCAGGCAGGCAGTTGGTGCAACTTTCGTGGGCAAAGCGGCTGGCGCAGGGCGTCAGGGCCAGCGATCCCCGCGTCAGGCGGACGATGTCACCATAGCTGATGTCGACAGGGGCCAGCGCCAGCCAATAGCCCCCGTCCCGCCCCCGCTGGGTCGCGACCAGCCCCTCGCGCGACAATTCGGACAGGATCACCGTCAGGAATTTGGCAGGGATATTCTGCCGCGTCGCGATCTCATTGAGTGGGACAGGTCCCTGGCGATAACGGTCGGCGAGATGCTGAAGCGCGCGGATGGCGTAGCGGGTCTTCTGCGAAAGCATGGATTCGTTATTCGCCCGCGCGCCTCATTTGACAAGCGCTTGCTTTGCGTCAGGCCGCGGCTTTCAGCGCCTCTTCATAGGTCGTCGCCTTGAAGCCGACGACGGTGCGGCCGCCCAGGTCCAGGATCGGCCGCTTGATCATCGACGGGTTGGCCATCATCAGCTGGATCGCCTTGTCCGCGTCGATATGCGCCTTGTCGCCCGCATCCAGCGCCTTGAAGGTGGTGCCGGAGCGGTTGAGGATGGTTTCCCATCCATGCTCCATCACCCATTCCTCAAGCTTGCCCTTGTCCACGCCCGACACCTTATAGTCGTGAAAGCTGTAGGCGACCCGCTCATTGTCCAGGAAATTGCGCGCCTTCTTGATCGTGTCGCAATTCTTGATGCCATACATGGTGATCATGACGGCTTATCCCTTGAACGCGGTGAGTTCGACTTCGACCTTCATCTCCGGCTTGATGAGGCCGGTGACGATGCAGCTGGCGGCCGGGCGGATCTCGCCGAAGACCGGCGCGGTCGCCTTGCCGATCTCGTCCCAATGGGCGGGGTCGGTGATATAGTAGGTGACGCGCACCGTATCGGCGAAGGAAAAGCCCGCATCCTCCAGCGCCTTGCCGATCACCTTCAGCGCGTTGGCGGTCTGGTCCACGACACTTTCCGGCATCGTCTTGGTTTCCGGGTCGGTGCCGGTGGTGCCGGCGACGAAGCACCAGTCACCCTGGACCACGGCGCGGGAATAGCCGACCTGCGCCTCGAAGGGCGAGCCTGAGGAAATCAGTGTGCGCGACATGGAAAATTCCTTGGAAGGCCAAGTGGGGAAAGGATTGCGGCGGCTCTTGCCCCCTCCCGCCGCCGCTGTCCAGCGCCTTTTGGGACCGCGAGGAACGTGCGGCGGGGCTGGTCCGTTGGAGCGGAAAGGAGACTAGCGATGGACCAGCAGGAGAAGAATGTCCTTCCCGATCCGATCGAGGACAATGACGGGCAGCGCGATGAGGATGCCCAGGCGCACAGCGTGACCGGGGAGGCCCGGGTTCGCTCCACCGATCTGTCGGAGGACAGCGAGCGCGGCGGCAGGCCCAACCCCGCCCAGATCATTCCCGATGACACGCCCGACCTGGTCGAGCGGATGGAGGAAATGGACCGTTCCGGACATATCGACTTCGACGCCTATGCCGGCGAGCCGTCGATGGACGATGAGGAAGACGCGCTCGCGCAAGCCGATACCGAAGAGCTGGATGATGAGTTCGACATGATCGGACAGGAGGACGAGGAGGAAGGCTGAGCATCCCGCCGGAACGGAGGGAATGCGGATCAGCTTGATCGGGCGGAGGGCATTGCGCTGCCTATGCTGGCCGCATGCCTATCCGCCGCAGCCGCCTTGCCGCTCTCACCCTGGCCGCCGCCCTGGCAGCCTTCACCGCTGCCCCCGCATGTGCCGAGCGGTTCAGGCTTTGTGCGCGCGGCGGGGGCATGGACTGTGTGGTCGATGGCGACACCTTCTGGCTGGACGGGCAGAAGATCCGTGTCGCCGACATCGATACGCCCGAAACGCATCGGCCGCAGTGTCCGGCGGAACGGGCCTGGGGTCAGCGGGCGACGGGGCGGCTGCTCGCCCTTCTAAACGCGGGTGCCTTTTCGCTGGAGCCCGTCGAGCGCGATCGCGACCGCTATGGCCGTGCGCTCCGGGTTGTTACGCGGAATGGCCGATCGCTTGGCGCCATGCTGGTAAAGGAAGGGCTGGCGCGCCCTTGGACAGGAGCCCGCCAGCCCTGGTGCCGTAGTTAGCGGCAACTAATATTGCCGCGGTCGATCTCCCGGCCGAGCAGAGCGCCCGCGCCCGCGCCGATCAGCACCCCGGCGGTGTTGGAATAGCCGCGATCCAGCTGGCTGCCGAGCAGGCCGCCCAGCGCCGCCCCGACGATCAGGCCGGTGGTGCCGTCGGACCGGCGGCAATAATAGCGGTCGTCATAGCCGCGATAGATGCGGGTTCCGCGCGTCACGCGGATCGGCTCATAGCCGCCGCGATAATAACGGTCGGGGCGATAATAGCGGCCGTAGCGCGGATCGGGCCGGTTCCAGTCATATCTGTAGACGACCCCGCCGGGACGGCGCCATCCATTATGGCGGCCATTGTCGTGGCGGCCTTCGCGCTTCCAGTCGCGATGGTCGCGATCCCCGCGCCAGTCGCGGTCATGCTTGCCACCATGCCGCTCGTCATGGCGGCCATGGCCCGGCTGCGCGAGGGCGGGAGTGGCGGCAATGCCCGTCAACGTCATCGCGCCGAGCGAAAAAGCGGCAATGGCGCGCTTCATCGAGAATTTCATCGTCTGGCTCCTTGTCCTGTTTTGTCAGGCTGTGGTGCTAAACACATGAAAGCGGATGGACGTTGCATGAACGGAACAAAACATCGCGTTCAGGGGCGGGACAGGTGATGGTTTTGCGCTCCGACGAACTTTGCGAAGTAGCGAAGTTCACACCGTTGATTGCAGCAAAACGCCGATCCTATTTTTTCCTATTTCCAACAGGGTCAAAGAGCCGAGGCCCCTTTTAACAAAGTCAGGGGATATAGGACAGCGCCGAGGTCAGACCGATCCGGAATGAGTTGTGTCCGTTTGGAGCGGTCGCCTTGCAATTGGTCGGGTGAAAGGGCATTTTTTGCATGATGAAGACGCGGAACGATCCGCAAGATAAATTGGCCGAGCAGCACGGCGCTGCGGAGCGGGGTCATGAGGCATGGAAGCGCGCCAAGATCGAGCGCGGTCTGGCGCAGGCGCAGGATCGGGCCAGCCTGATCCCGATGGACAGGATATTGCGCGACTTCGGCCTTGAACGTTAATTTCACGCCGCAGGCGCGGGATGATCTGGCGGCGATACGGGACTGGACCGCGCAGGAGAGGAGCGGGCCGCTGATCGCGTCGTCGCCCGGATCGTTCAGACGGCGATGATGTTCGGGCAATTCCCGCTGCTGGGACGCGCCGGGTCAGTCGAGGGCACACGCGAATTTTCGGTAGTCGGGTTGCCTTATTTGATCGTCTATCAGATCGCGTCAGATACCGATGTGGATGTGCTGACGATCGTGCACACTCGGCAAGTATCCGGAGATTTTCTGACGGAGCCTTTCTAAAAAAATGGCAGAGCTGCAGGGCAGCTCTGCCATCTGTTAGGCTACGTTAGCGTCGACGTTCGGTATCCAAACCGGAACCGTGAACGAAGCTTTCATAATGTCGATACCACGCTCGCAATCGCTTCGATTAAAATAGCTTTCGCTACTTACTGCGATTGTTCGCCCATTGCTCGCGTCATATCTCCATCGCCATAAGCCCGCTATGTCGCGATATATGAAATATGAAGGGTACTGTCGTTGCATTTTTGCAGTCTCCCGCCGCCTTGGTTGCTAAGGGGAGCAGAAGACTATAGAACCCAAATGCCGGGTAAGGTCCTAGACTTCGCCCTGTCGATAGGGGCAGCGTTTCCTATCGGCCGAAAGGCGGCACCGCGCCAACGGTGTCGCCTTTCGCTTATTCTTTTTACTCCGCCGCGATCCCCGCAGCCTTGAACATATCCGGGTCGCTCGCCTCGTCCGCGTTGGCCGCATCACCGGCCTTCAGCTTCTTCCGCCGGTCGAACGCGTCCCACACCTCGTTCCACTGGCCCCTTGTCGCGCCCTTTGAATATTCGGTCGCGCGGGTTTCGAAGAAGTTGGCGTGTTCGACGCCGTTGAGTAGCGGCGCCAGCCATGGCAGGGGGTGTTCGTCGATCATGTAGATGGGCTTCAAACCCAGCTGGCCCAGCCGCCAGTCGGCGATGTAGCGGACATATTTCTTGATGTCCTTGGGCGTCATGCCCGGGACCGGGCCCATTTCGAAGACGAGGTCGATGAACGCGTCCTCGATCCGCACCGTCTTCTGGCACATGTCCATGATGTCTTCCTTGACCGACGCGGTCAGGCAGTCGCGTTCCTTCACGAAGGCGTGGAACAGCTTGATGATGCCTTCGCAGTGCAGCGTTTCGTCGCGCACCGACCAGGTGACGATCTGCCCCATGCCCTTCATCTTGTTGAAGCGCGGGAAGTTCATCAGCATCGCGAAGCTGGCGAAGAGCTGGAGTCCTTCGGTAAAGCCGCCGAACATCGCCAGCGTCTTGGCGATATCCTCGTCCGTGTCGACGCCGAACTGGCTCAGATAGTCATGCTTATCCTTCATCTCCTTATATTGCATGAAGGCCGAATATTCGGTTTCGGGCATGCCGATCGTGTCGAGCAGATGGCTGTAGGCGGCGATATGGACCGTTTCCATGTTGCTGAACGCGGTCAGCATCATCTTCACTTCGGTCGGCTTGAACACGCGGCCATATTTTTCGTGGTAGCAATCCTGCACTTCCACGTCCGCCTGGGTGAAGAAGCGGAAGATCTGCGTCAGCAGGTTGCGTTCATGGTCGCTGAGCTTCTGTGCCCAGTCGCGGCAATCCTCGCCCAGCGGCACTTCCTCGGGCAGCCAGTGGAGCTGCTGCTGCCGCTTCCAATATTCATAGGCCCAGGGATATTCGAAGGGCTTGTAGACCTTGCTGGCTTGGAGAAGGGGCATGGGTCGGCTCCGCAATCAATGGATGGAAGCAACCTGAGCGGGCGCGGGACGTTCAGTTGCCGTCACCCCCGACACAGGAGCAATATGATGGTTGATCTCACCAGCATCAAGGAACATGCCGAGGTTATCGGCGCTGATGGCGCGCATGTCGGCACCGTCGATCATGTTGACGGCGACCGTATCAAGCTGGTCAAGGCGGACAGCGGCGAAGGCAGTCATCGGGGACATCATCATTATATCAGCCAGGGCCTGATCGCTGCCGTCGAAGAAGATGGCACTGTAAGGCTGTCCGCGAGCGGCGCCAACGCCGTCCTTTTCGAAGAGGAAGAGGACGAAGGCTGAAGCGGCAACGGCTGAAGCTTCTGCCGTGGGATGTGTGGGCGCGGCGGGGGTTACCGCCGCGCCCATCCCCCCCTTTAGCTCTTTGACCGGGCGCCCGCGCCGGCCGGCGCCGGAAGCCCTGCGGATCACTGACACGCCAGGCACTCGTCATAGTCGGTGGTTTGGCCAATCTCGAACTTCGGCGCGTCGATCGTGTTGTCGGCTTCTACCCCGCCGGCGAACCCGGCGCGCTGCACCGACTTCGAGCGCAGATAGTAGAGCGACTTGATGCCCAGTTCCCAAGCGCGGAAATGGAGCATCAGCAGGTCCCATTTTTCCACATCCGCGGGGATGAACAGGTTCAGCGACTGCGCCTGGTCGATATAGGGCGTGCGGTCGGCGGCGAGTTCGAGCAGCCAGCGCTGGTCGATTTCGAAGCTGGTCTTGAACGTGTCCTTTTCTTCCTGGCTGAGGAAGTCGAGATGCTGGACCGACCCGCCGCGTTCCAGGATCGTGTTCCAGACATTGGTCGAATCCTTAGACTTGTCGCGCAGGATCTTTTCCAGATAGGGGTTCTTCACCACGAAGCTGCCGGACAGCGTCTTGTGGGTGTAGATATTGGCCGGGATCGGCTCGATGCAGGCGCTGGTGCCGCCGCAGATGATGCTGATCGACGCGGTGGGCGCGATCGCCATCTTGCAGGAAAAACGTTCCATCACGCCCATGTCGGCGGCGTCCGGGCACGGCCCGCGCTCAACCGCCAGCTGCATCGATGCTTCGTTCACCTTCTCGTTGATATGCTTGAAGATGCGCAGGTTCCACGACTTGGCCATGGCGCCTTCGAACGGAAGGCCCCGGGCCTGGAGGAAGGAGTGGAACCCCATCACCCCCAGGCCCACTGACCGTTCACGCGCCGCCGAATATTTCGCCCGCGCCATTTCGTCCGGCGCGCGGTCGATATAGTCCTGCAGCACGTTATCGAGGAAGCGCATGACATCCTCGATAAAGACGGAGTCCTTGTTCCATTCGTCCCAGGTTTCCAGATTCAGGGACGAAAGGCAGCAGACCGCCGTCCGGTCATTGCCGAGATGGTCGCGACCCGTCGGCAAAGTGATTTCAGAACACAGGTTGGACGTCGACACCTTGAGCCCCAGGTCACGATGATGCTTGGGCATCGTGCTGTTCACGGTGTCGTTGAACACGATATACGGCTCGCCGGTCGCCAGCCGCGTTTCGACCAGCTTCTGGAACAGGTTGCGCGCATCGACCTTGCCACGCACCGATCCATCTTTGGGCGATTTGAGGTCAAATTCCTTGCCGTCGCGCACCGCTTCCATGAACTCGTCGGTCAAAAGCACGCCGTGGTGAAGGTTCAGCGCCTTGCGGTTGAAGTCGCCCGAGGGCTTGCGGATTTCCAGGAACTCCTCGATCTCAGGATGGGAGATGTCGAGATAGCAGGCGGCCGAGCCACGGCGCAGCGACCCCTGGCTGATCGCCAGCGTCAGGCTGTCCATCACCCGGACGAAAGGAATGATGCCGCTCGTCTTGCCGTTGAGGCCGACCGGCTCGCCAATGCCGCGCACGCTGCCCCAATAGGTGCCGATGCCGCCGCCCCGCGAGGCGAGCCAGACATTCTCGTTCCACGTGTTGACGATGCCTTCCAGGCTGTCGTCGACCGAGTTCAGATAACAGCTGATCGGCAGGCCGCGCCCCGTACCGCCATTCGACAGGACAGGCGTCGCCGGCATGAACCAGAGCCGCGAGATATAGTCGTAGACGCGCTGGGCATGGGCCTGGTCGTCGGCATAGGCGGCCGCGACACGGGCGAACAGATCCTGATAGCTTTCGCCGGGCAGCAGATAGCGGTCCTTGAGCGTATCCTTGCCAAATTCGGTCAGCAGCGCGTCGCGGCTTTCGTCGGTCACGACGTCGAACCGCCGCGCCTGAATCGACGAGGAGGACGGCGCCTTCGCAGGCGCAGATTTCTTCTTCTCCGCCACTGCTTCCACCACTTCGTCGATCACCGTCGCCACGTCACCTGCACCTGTCTGTTCGCTATCACGAAAATCCATACGAGCCCCCGAATGTTCCTGTTCCGTTCGATTCGGTCAAGCCTCCCCGACTAAGCGGAACAAGGCGCATGCAACCGAACCGCGCGCGGGACGAACATGGGGTCCACAGAACGGACCGCACAGGGCAAAACCGCCCTCGTCCGGAAAAAGGTCCGGCCGGTGCAATCACAATCTGTTGGGTAACCCCCGTTAACCCGATACAAGGGATAGTGCCACAGCCTCAAAAGCTTGCAAGAGGGTAAATGACACTCTGAAGACTCAGTTCGGCGACGATCGGACTCGTCTCGTCGCCCTGTCGCCACGCCGCAGCGCAGCGACGCATGGACTTTCCGCGCTCCCGCAAAAGGCAAGAGGGACAATATACGAACGAAAATAAATTTGGCTTGCCATCCGAATCTGTGGATAGCCTGTGGATGCCCGACGTTCGTCGCTGACCGGGCACCAGATATTGTGGTTGCCCGGCGTCGCCAGAGGCCAGCCAGCGCCGGCGTGACAATGTGCGAACGGAGCCAAGCCCATGATTCTCTATTATCACCCCCTCTCCTCCTACTGCTGGAAAGCGCTGATCGCCCTTTACGAGAATGACACGCCTTTCGAACGCCGGATGATGGAGGATGCAGGCGTTCCTGAAGCCTGGCTGGCGCTGTGGCCCATCGGCAAGTTCCCGGTGCTGCGCGACGAGGCGCGCGACACAACGTTGGGCGAGACCAGCATCATCATCGAATATCTGGGGCAGCATTGTCCGGGCCCGTTTCGTCCGATCCCCGCCGATCCGGAACAGGCGCTGGAGGCCCGGCTGATGGACCGGCTATTCGACAATTATGTGATGGCGCCGATGCAGGCGATCGTCTCTGACCGGATTCGTCCCGACGGATCAAGCGATCCGCTGACGGTGGGCAATGCGCGGCAGACGCTGGGCAAGGCCTATGCGATGCTGGAGCAGCGGATGGCCGGGCGCCACTGGGCGGCGGGCGATGATTTCACCCTGGCGGACTGCGCGGCGGCGCCTTCGCTCTTCTATGCCGACAAGATCGAGCCGATGCGCCGCGGCTTTCCGACCCTGGCCGCCTATCTTTACCGGTTGGAGGCGCGGGAGAGCTTCGCGCGCGTGCTGGCGGAGAAGGAGCGCTGGTGGCATATGTTCCCCTTCGCCAAAGGCTGAGGGGAACGGGACGGCTGGACTCGGGACGCAATCCCTATTAGCCGCGCGGGCGAGGACCCGTCGCGCAGGGCGGGCGGAAGACTAAGGGACTTGGCCAAATGACCGTCATCAAGACCGCCGACCTGATCGAAAGCGTCGCCGACGCTCTCCAGTTCATCAGCTATTATCATCCGATGGATTATATCCGCGCGCTGGGCAAAGCCTATGAGGCGGAAGCCAATCCGGCGGCGAAGGACGCCATCGCCCAGATCCTGACCAACAGCCGCATGTGCGCCGAGGGACATCGCCCGATCTGCCAGGACACCGGCATCGTCAACGTCTTCATCAAATGGGGCATGGAGTGCCGCCTCGACGACAACAGCCGCTCGATGCAGGAGGTCGTCGATGAAGGTGTGCGCCGCGCCTATCTGAACCCCGAAAACCGCCTGCGCGCGTCGATCCTGAAGGATCCTGCGTTCAGCCGCGTCAACACCAAGGACAACACGCCCTGCGTGCTCAATGTCGAGATGGTGCCGGGCAACAAGGTCACCGTCGATGTCGCGGCGAAGGGCGGCGGGTCGGAAAACAAGACCAAGTTCAAGATGATGAACCCCAGCGACTCCATCGTCGACTGGGTGCTGGAAATGGTGCCGCAAATGGGCGCGGGCTGGTGCCCGCCCGGCATGTTGGGCATCGGCATCGGTGGCACCGCGGAAAAGGCCGTGGCGCTGGCGAAGGAATCGCTGATGGAATCCATCGACATGGGTGAATTGAAAGCGCGCGGGCCGCAGAACGATATCGAGCGCCTGCGCATCGAGATTTTCGACAAGGTCAACGCGCTCGGCATCGGCGCGCAGGGCCTGGGCGGCCTGTCCACCATCCTCGACGTCAAGATCTACGATTATCCCTGCCATGCGGCCGGCAAGCCGGTGGCGATGATCCCCAATTGCGCGGCGACCCGTCACGCGCATTTCACGCTGGATGGGTCGGGTCCGGCCTATTTGGAAGCGCCGAAGATTTCCGAATGGCCGCAGGTCGACTGGAAGCCGAGCAAGGAAGCGATCCGCGTCGATCTCGACACGCTGACCCCCGACGTGGTGCAGAGCTGGAAGCATGGCGACCGCCTGCTGCTCAACGGCAAGATGCTGACCGGCCGCGACGCAGCGCACAAGCGCATCCAGGACATGCTGGCCAAGGGCGAGCCGCTGCCGGTCGATTTCAAAGGCCGCGTCATCTATTATGTCGGGCCGGTGGACCCGGTGCGCGACGAAGTGGTCGGCCCCGCCGGCCCCACCACGGCGACCCGCATGGACAAGTTCATGGACATGATGCTGGAACAGGGCCTCGCCGCCTGTGTCGGCAAGGCCGAGCGCGGTCCGGCGGCGACCGACAGCATCGCAAAGCACAAGAGCGCCTATCTGATGGCGGTCGGCGGCGCGGCCTATCTGGTGGCGCGGGCGATCAAGGCGGCCAAGGTGGTCGGCTTTGAGGACCTTGGCATGGAAGCGATCTACGAATTCGACGTGCAGGACATGCCGGTGACCGTCGCTGTCGACAGCGACGGCCAGAATGTCCACCGCCTGGCCCCGCTGGTGTGGCAGGAAAAGATCCGCAAGGAGCATCTGCTCGAAGGCGCCTGATACCGGGCTGATCGACGACAAAGAGGCGCCGCTCGTGAAATTCGGGCGGCGTTTTTTTTGAAGGGGCTGGCTGAAAGTAAGTCTGGTTCCAACCTTGCAGACCAGACGGCTTGTCAGTGCGCCAGCGCCGGGATAAGAGCGGCGCGTCCGGGCTTTGCAAATGGGTCGGACAAAGATCGCGCCGGTGCCTTGCAAGGGGCTTAATAGGGAACACGGTGAGAAGGGCGACCTTCGAATCCGAGGCTGTCCCTGCAACTGTAAGCGGTGAGCGCGATGTACATGCGCGGCGGGACATGGTTCCTCGCCGTCAGCCACTGGGCCGGACGCTAAATCCTGCGAGGCCTGGGAAGGCCGTGCATCGCGCGATGACCCGTGAGCCAGGAGACCTGCCGGCGTCTGGTCGCTCTTGCCTTGGCCCAGGGGATGGCCGTGGCCCGGTATCTTTCCGTCTGAGCGACGAACGAGCGGTGGAGGCCGCATCGGTTCGCGCGGTGGTCGCCTGGGGCGTCCGGCTGCCGACGCGTGCCGACCGTCGTCGATAGTCGGCCATGCGCCGATGGTCGCGCACGGCAGGCCTCCGCCAGCCAGTCGCTGACGCCGGGGACCGAATATGAAATCGAACATACAGACCTTCGCGCTGGGCGTGGCCGGCATTATCGCCGCCTTGGGTACGCCTGTCTTTGCCGCTGATGATGAAGGCGCATCCACTTCTGGCGAGGACACGACCGCCGCGAGCGAAATCGTGGTATTCGGGCGCGGTGAGGCGAAGATCGGCACCGCCCACGCCGCCAGCGAGGGCAGCGTCGCCGGGGCGGATTTGCTGGTCCGCCCGCTGCTGCGCGTCGCGGAACTGCTGGAGGCCGTGCCCGGCATGGTCGCGGCACAGCATTCGGGCAGCGGCAAGGCCAACCAATATTTTTTGCGTGGTTTCAATCTCGACCACGGTTCGGATTTCACCACCTATATTGACGGCGTGCAGATGAATTTCCGCACGCATGGCCACGGCCAGGGTTACCTCGATCTCAACGGGTTGATCCCCGAGATTGTCGCGCGTGAGGATTTCCGCAAAGGTCCCTACCGCGCTGACGGCGGCGACTTCGCGTTGGCGGGCGCGGCCTACATGACGACAATTGACGGGTTCGACAGGCCCTGGGTCGCAATTGAAGGCGGCTCTTACGGCTCGCGTCGGGTTGCCGCAGGCGGGACGATAAAAGGCCTGGGCGCGGGCGACCTGACCCTGGTCGGACAGGCGAAGCGCTATGACGGGCCGTGGCAGGAAGCCGAGCGGTTGCGTCACTATTCAGGCTTCGCCAAATATGTGATGCCTGCGGGCGCGGGTACGGCGGAAGCGACGTTCCACGGCTATCGCGCGACCTGGCGGCCGACCGAGCAGATCCCCGAGCGCATCATCGGCAGCGCCCAATGCGCGGACCGCTTCTGCTCGCCCGACCCGTCGGCACGAGGCGAGACGACGCGGCTCGTGGCCAACCTCGCGGTTCGGGAGCCGGACTGGAGCGCGAACCTCTACGGCCAATATTACGGCTGGAACATGTATTCGAACCCCACCTATGCCGACCTGGACGGCACAAGCGCGCAGATCGACCAGTTTGACCGGCGCTGGATCGCCGGTCTTACCGCCCGCAAGCAATGGGACGTGTCGCCTGCCCTGCAACTGACCGTGGGCACGGAAAACCGCTACGATCACATCGGCAAGGTTGGGGTGAAGCGCACCGCGGACCGACAGGACCTCTTCTCGCTCGGTCGCTACAATGTCCAGGAAATGTCGGCCGCGCTCTATGGCGAGGCGACAGTCAAGCCGGTAAAAGGCCTGCGCCTGACCGGAGGCCTGCGCGGCGATTATTACGATTACACCGTCCGCGCCCGCGACACTGCCGCCGCCATGCTGGGCGAAGGCAGCGGCCACGATTCGATCGTTTCGCCCAAGCTTTCGGCCGCCTATCAGGTCACCCCGAAGTTTGAGGTCTATGCCAACTGGGGACGAGGCTTCCATTCCAACGACGTGCGCGGCGCGGTGAACGTGGAGACGCCGGTTCCCGTCCTCGTCCGCGGAACCGGCAAGGAGTTCGGGGCACGCCTTCAGGTCGGCGGCTTTTCAATGACGGGAACATATTGGTGGCTCGATGTCGGAAGCGAACTGCGCTTCGTCGGCGACTCCAATGCCGTCGAGCCGACCGGCGCCAGCAAGCGTCACGGCTACGAGATCGTTGCCTTCTGGCGGCCGCTGCCCTGGCTCGCGCTCGACGGCAACTATACCGCCAGCCACTCGCGCTACGACAATGGCGACCGGATTCCCAACGCCTTCGAAAACGCCGCGTCCGCGGGCGCCGCCATCGTGCTCGATCCGTGGGAAGCGAGCATCCGCCTGCGCCACCTTGGCCCCTATCCGCTTGTCGAGGACAATTCCGTGCGCGATCATGGCAGCACGGTCGTTAATGCGCGCGCGGCGTGGAAGGGCGGACCTATCCAGATCTATGGCGAAGTGCTCAACGTCTTCGACAGTCGGGACAAGGATATCGCCTATTATTACGAATCCTACATCCCGTCCTACGACACAGAGGGTCCCGTTGAAGGCAGGCTGAGCCGGGTGGTCGAACCGCGGACCGTAAAGATCGGGGCCAAGTTCATGTTTTGATGAGGGTCCGACGCGAGGAGCCTGAGCGTGGTGTCGGCCAATGACAGTTTCGGCAAGCCCTCAAACCGAGGGAAACGGTACGCATTGGCCGAAATCAGGCCCTCCGCCAGGAGGCATGACGCGGCCGCAAAACCCGCTATAGGGCGGCCATGATTTCCTCCCCCATCTGGTTGCCCGCCACGCTGCTGGCGGGCGCGACGCAGGCGTGGCGGACCGCGGTGCAGCGGCGGGTCAGTCACAGCCTGTCGGTCAATGCCGCAGGGCTGGTGCGCTATCTGTACGGCCTGCCTTTCGCAATCGCGCTGCTCTGCGGCTACCGGCTGGCCTTTGCCGCCCCTCTCCCCGCGCCCGATCCCCTGTTCCTGCTGTTCGCGCTGGCCGGCGGCCTCGCGCAGATCATCGCGACCAACCTGCTGATCCTGGCCTTTGCCCATCGCAACTTCGTGGTCGGCACCGCCTATGCCAAGACGGAGGCGGTGCAGGGCGCGATCCTTTCCTTCCTGCTGATGGGGGAGCGATTGAGCCCGCTCGCCTGGGCAGGCATCGGATGCGGTGTGCTGGGCGTGATGCTGCTGTCCACCGGCGGCAGGCGTATGGGGCCGATCGACCTGCTGCGCGCGCTGGGCCAACCAGCCGCGCTCACCGGTATCGCGTCAGGCTTCTTTTTCGCGCTGACCGCCGTTGCCATCCGCCGCGCGACACAGGAGGTGGGCGGCGGCGACCCGATCCTGGCAGCGCTGATCGTGCTGGCGGTGACGGTCACGCTCCAGACGCTGATGCAGGGCGGCTACCTGCTGCTGCGCGAGCCCGGGGAAATGGGCAAGCTACTGCGCGGCTGGCGCGTGTCCGGGCAGGTGGGGCTGCTCTCCGCGCTGGGATCGGCCTGCTGGTTCACCGGCTTTGCGACCGCGCCGGTCGCGCTGGTGCGGATCGTGGGCCAGGTGGAGATTGCCTTCACGCTGGGCTTTGGCCATTTCTACCTGGGCGAGCGGATGCGCCGCAGCGAAGTCATGGGGTTGGCGCTGGTCATGGGCGGCGTTGTGCTGGCGCTGGCGGGGACATTTTAACCGAGCCGCTTCGCCCACTTTATTTCGGAAGAGCCAGGGCAAGGTGCCACGCACAAAAAGGGCGGCCCCGACGGGACCGCCCCTTTCTTCATGCCCTGTCGCTGACGATCAGAAACGGATGCCGAGACCCGCGAGAAGCTGATGGCGCTCGACGTCGCCTTCATAGTTGGAATAGCGATATTCGCCCTTCACCAGCAGGTTGCCGGCGAGCTTATGTTCCAGGCCCGCACCCACGCGCACGCCATCGCCATTGTCGCCCTTGAAGCCTTCGGTCTTGAAGCGGGCGTTGGTATAGCCGGCCTTCACATAGAGAAGGGTCTGTTCACCTACAGTGAAACCAGCGCGCGCACCGACATAGAGATCGCGCTCGGCATCGGTGTCGACGCCGGCGATGCTGCGGTGGGTGGACGCATCGGTGGCTTCTGCTTCAACGCCCAGGACTGCGCTGCCGACCTGGAAATCATAGCCCAGATTGAGGCCATAGAGTACGCCGTCAGGGTTGCCGATGATGCCACCGTTGGTGTCCAGCTTGTCATAACCGGCCAGCACTTCGGCATGCGCGCCGGTGAAAGGCGCGGCTTCCTGCGCGAAAGCGGGAACTGAAATGGCAGAGACAGCAGCAGCGGCTGCGAAAATCACAGTCTTCATAAATTCCTCATTTGATATTGCGCGACTTACCCAAGTATTGGGCGCACGCATTGGCGTTCACAGGAGCAGATTTTGCGATATTTTTTTGATAACCTTTGAGATATCGCAAAATGCGATACCCCTATACTCCCATCCTGCTTGCCGATATATGTCTATCGGCTGACGGCCATATGCTGTTCTTTCATCGCCGTTTCAATATCACAATGAATATTATCGGTGAATGATGCCTTTTCGCAACAGTGCCGTTGATGGGTCAGCGGGTGGCCATACCCCCTCTCGCCGGCCCGCTTATTGAATGGCCTTTCTGGCTGGAAGATGAATGGCTTGCCGCATCTGACCCTTGGCAATGCGAAAGGGCGTTTTTGACGCCACTGATGCAAGGGGGTAACATGACCGGATGGATGACGATCCTTCCCCCGCGCCGCCATTGCAGCCGCCGCTGGTATTGCGTCACCGCTGGCCCGTACGGCTCTGGCACTGGGCGAACGCGCTGTTGCTCTACACCCTGTTCACGAGCGGGCTTGGCATCTTCAACGCGCATCCCCGACTCTACTGGGGGCAGTATGGCGCCAATTTCGATCATCCCTGGCTGACGCTGGAGCGGTTTGGCGGCTGGATTACCCTGCCTGCCCATTATAACCTTGCGCTGTCGCGACACTGGCACCTGACGGCCGCGCCGATCTTCGCCTTCGCGCTGCTGGCCTATATGCTCTGGAGCCTTTTCGGCGGACATCTGTTCCGTGACCTCGCCTTCCGACGCGGCGAGCTGGCACCCCGCCACGTCTGGCGCGACATCGCCGATCATGCGCGCCTGCGTTTTCCCACCGGGGAGGCGGCGCTGCGCTACAATGTGCTGCAAAAGGCGAGCTATGTCGCCGTCATCTTCATCGCCCTGCCGCTGGTCGTCCTGACGGGCCTCACCATGTCTCCCGGAATGAACGCAGCCTGGCCCTGGCTGGTCGACCTGTTTGGCGGGCGGCAGTCGGCGCGGTCGATCCACTTCATCACGGCCTTCGGCCTCGTCGCCTTCTTTCTGGTCCATATGCTGATGGTGCTGCTGGCGGGGCCCGTGAATGAGGTCCGATCGATGATCACCGGCCGCTATCGCCTGCCGCGGGCACGGGCATGAGCCTGATCCTGAACCGACGAACACTGATCGTCGGCGCGGCGGCGAGCCTTGCCGGATGCGATCGGCTCGCCCGCAACCAAACGGTGCGCGATGTGCTGTTTTCGGCGGAGAATTTCCATAAATGGGCGCAGCGAGGGCTGATGGTGCGCGACGCGCTGGCGCAGGAATTCCGGCCCGACCAGATCTCGCCCTTCTTCCGCCCCAACGGCACCGCCAATCCGGACACGCCGGAATATCGCGCCCTGTGGCGCAACGGCTTTGCCGACTGGCGGCTCAAGGTTTCGGGACTTGTCGACCGACCGCTGTCCCTCTCGCTCGCTCAGTTCCATGGCCTGCCCCATCGCGAGCAGATCACCCGCCATGACTGCGTCGAGGGGTGGAGCGCGATCGGCAAATGGCGGGGCGTGCCGCTGGGGCTCATCCTGGAGGCCGCGCGGATGAAGAGCCGCGCGCGCTACATCGTCATGGAATGCGCGGACATGATGGGCAGCGGCCATCCCTACTATGAAAGCATCGACCTGATCGACGCCTTCCACCCACAGACGATCCTGGCCTTTGCCCTCAACGACCAGCCGTTGCGCGTGGCCAATGGTGCGCCGTTGCGGCTGCGCGCGGAGCGGCATCTGGGCTATAAACAGGCCAAATATCTAATGCAGATCAGGGCGACCGATACGCTGTCCAACACCTACGGCGGCAAAGGGGGATATTGGGAGGACCACGCCGGCTATGATTGGTATGCGGGCATTTGACGCGGACGAAATGACCTGACAGGTTGCGCGCCCATGAGAATATTCGATCGGGTCATCAGGCGGCTGGTCACGCGCGGACAGCTGACAATCATCTATCAGAACGGCAGGAAAGCGACGGTCGGGACCCCCGATCCGGCCTTCCCTTCACTGGCGCTGCGATTCCACGACCGGCGCGTGCCGTTCGACATCATCAAGGATCCGCGCCTCGGCATGGCGGAGGCCTATATCGATGGGCGCGTCACCATAGAGGGCGGGGGGATCATGGAACTGATCTCGCTCATCCGGTCGAATAACGCCTGGGAAAGCGGCAAGTCGATCAGCGACAAGGGGTCCTTGAAGCGCGGCTTTAAATCGATCCGCCGGTCGCTCTGGGCCGCGAACCATCGCTCACGAGCAAAGGCCAATGTCGCCCATCATTACGACCTGTCGGGGGCGCTCTATGCCCTCTTCCTTGACCGCGACCGCCAATATAGCTGCGCCTACTGGCCCGACGCCGACAATGAAGCCGGGATCAGCCTGGAACAGGCGCAGGAGGACAAGAAGGCGCACATCGCGGCCAAGCTGAACCTGAGGCCGGGTATGAAGGTGCTGGACATCGGCTGTGGCTGGGGCGGCATGGCGCTCTATCTTCACCGCACCTGCGGCGTGGACGTGACCGGCGTTACTCTGTCGGAAGAACAGCTGAAGGTCGCGCGGCAGCGCGCCGAGGAAGCGGGCGTGTCGGATCATGTCCGTTTCGAGCTGATCGACTATCGCGACGTTCAGGGACCCTTCGACCGGATCGTCTCAGTGGGCATGTTCGAACATGTCGGGACAGCCCATTACCGCACCTTCTACAACAAGTGCCGCGAGTTGCTGACGCCAGACGGCGTGATGTTGATCCACACGATCGGTCGGGTCGATGGCCCCGGCATCACTGACGCCTTCACGCAGAAATATATTTTCCCCGGCGGCTATATCCCTGCCCTTTCGGAGATGATCCAGGGCAGCGAGGGCACGCGCCTGATGGTGACTGACGTCGAGGTGCTCAGGATGCATTACGGCCTCACCATCCGCGAATGGTACAAGCGCACCCTCGCCCACAAGGCCGAAATAATCGCTCTCTATGACGAACGGTTTTTCCGCCTGTGGACCTTCTACCTGGCAGGAGCAGCGACCGTTTTCGAACATGGCAGCATGGTCAATTACCAGGTGCAATATGTCCGCGATCGCCGGGCGCTCCCCATCACGCGCGATTATATCGGTGAGGCGGAGGCGGCGCTGCGAGGCAAGTGAAAACAGCGGCGCTCGCCGCCGGGCCAGCCCCTGAACAATCGCTGACGGCTCCGTTCCCGCTCGGTTCAGTTGGCCCGATGCATCTTCTCTTCATGCCCTCGATTGCGCCTTGGCGCCGAGGTGGACGTGAGGAGAGACACTATGAATATCTTGTGGAAGGGCGCCGCGGCGCTGGGTCTGACGATAACCGCGCTGGGTGCGGCGGCGGTGCCGGCGCAGGCGCAATATTATGGCTATGGCGACGGCTATCGCGGGGAATGGCGCGGCCATCGTGACTGGGATCGCGACCGCGACGGACGCTGGGACAGGCGTCGATGGCATGACGATGACCGCCGTTACTGGCGCGACGGGCGCGACAACTATCGCTACCGCCAGCGTTGCTGGACCGAATGGCGCTACGATTATTACCGCGACCGTGACGTCCGCATACGCATCTGCCGCTAAAGGACTGATCTGAAATAATGCCGCAACCCATCGCCGATTGAACCGGCGGCAGGGTTGCGGCATCCTGCGAGGCATGAGCGATCCCATGCCCGTCGTGCAAAGCCTGCTGTCCGGGCTCCCCATCTTTCTGCTGCACCTTGCCTGCGCCACGCTTGCCTGGGTGGTGGCGCTGGCCATCTATATGTGGATCACCCCGCATGACGAATTCGCGCTGATCCGCGCCGGCAACGAAGCCGCAGCGATTTCATTGGGCGGGGCAGCTATCGGCCTTGCCGTGCCGCTGGCGCTATGCCTCGCGGGTTCGGTTAACGTCTGGGACGTCATGATCTGGGGCAGTGTCACGCTGGTGCTGCAACTTATAGCCTTCCGATTCGTCGATTTCCTGCTGGGTTCGCTGTCGGCGCGGATCGAGGCGGACGAGCGGTCAGCCGCCATTTTCCTTGCCATGATGAAAGCCGCGATCGCCTGCCTGACTGCTGCGGCCGTGGCCGGCTGACGTGGAGCGCAGGCGCCTGGGCTGCCTGCCGCTGATGCTGGGCGGCATCCTGGCGATCGCCTGGATCGGCGAGGTCACCCAGCCCCCGCCGCTCCACATCGAAGCGTTCGACCCTCGATCCCCTCGCCGCCCGATGCCGCAATGGAGCGACGAGGCCTTCGTCATCGAGGATCGGGCCGAAGCGCCGACCGACAGCATGGGCACCACTTTCGCCGCCGACCGGGACGGCGCCTGGCTCACCGCGGAGCATGTGACCCACGGCTGCTCCCGCATCGGCATCGACGAAGGCGGCGTTGCCCGCGCCGTAACCCGCGTGGTCGAGAGCCGGGAGGCGGACGCGGCGATCGTACGGGACGGCGTGCCCACGGACCATGCCCTGCCCTTGTCCGACCAGATGCCCGCGCCGGGATCGCTGGGCTTCCATATGGGCTTCCCATCGGGACGGCCAGTGCTGGTCGTATCCGAACTGATCGGCCCGGCCAGCGCGCGGCGAGGCCGGACGCAAGACATGCAGCCGGTGCTGGCCTGGGCCGAGGTCGCACGGCTGCCGGAAAGCGACGATACGCTCTCGGGCATCAGCGGCGGACCGGTTTTCGCGGAGGATGGCCATGTCGTGGGGGTAAACAGCGCGGCAACCGACCGGCGGGGCCGCATTCTGACTACCGCGCCCGATGCCATGATGCGGCTGGTAAAGGCCAGCGGCGCGGTGAATGAGCGACCGGTCGCTTACCCATTCACCGGCCTTGCCGACGCCGAAACACGTTTCGCCTCATGGCTGGAACAGGGCGTGATCCGTCGCATCTTCTGCGATGTCGATGAACCGCCCCGGTTGACGGCGGCGCGGCCGAAGCGCTAGGCGGCGCGAAACGAAGGACTTTGAGCAAGCCATGAGCGACACGCCCCCCGACCGCCTTTCCACCAATCCGCGCAGCCCCCATTTTGACATGGACGTGCTGCAGCGGGGCATCGGCATCCGGTTCAAGGACCGGGTCCGCAATGATGTCGAGGAATATTGCATTTCCGAAGGCTGGATCCGCGTTGCCGCCGGCAAGACACGCGACCGTCACGGCAACCCGCTGACGATCAAGCTGACGGGGCCGGTCGAAGCCTGGTTCGAGCGCCCTGCCGAGGGCGCCGAGGGCGAGACCGAGGCAGAGTAGGTCGCGCCTCCCCCATCGGGCCGGGATCGGCTAACGCAGCCGGGCGTCGCGCTTTACGTCGGCGATGATGTCGCCCAGCGATCGGCCAGATGGTGTCGCATCGGCGAAATGGATGGCGCTGAAATCGGTTTCGAGGCGCGGCTCGCCCGGCGCCTTGCCAGGGGTACGGCCCAGGCTGGCGACACGCACCGGGGCGGCTTTGGTCGCATTGGTCTCGTCATCCTCCGCGTCTCGCTCATCGGGAGCGGGAGCGTTGCGGGCGAGGCGAACGCTGGTGCCCAGGGTCGGATCGGGCTCAAATCGATGCAGCCGCGCCTTGTCGGGATAGATGAAGCCGAAGGTAGGATTGGTTCGCGTGCCCATCTGCCCGGCCGGGCTGTACCAGACGCGCACCTGGCTCCAGTCTCCCGCTTCGGACACGTCGATCGCCAGCACATCTTCCTCGATGGCGCCGGGAGCCGACCAGTTGGCATGGCGGATGAGAACGCGCCGGTCGTCCAGTATCTTGCTGACCACCGCCACATGGCCCAGCGTCATCGGGCCGGTCGGACGAAATGCCAGCACCGCGCCGCGCCGAGGCACATGGCCGCGTGCATAACGATCCTCCGCCTTATCCCACCAGGTCAGCGCGTCGCCACGGATATTCACGCCCGACACGATCCGCGCATAGGGCACGCATTGCAGGGCCGTGGCGGCCGACGTGGGCGCCGCAACCAGCCCGATCAGCAGCAATGCCGCACTGCGGACTTTTGGTGACATCGACCGCTACCTTATCCCGGACCAGAACGCCCCTTCCGCGATCCGTCCTAGGTGGCGGCCGTTAGAATCTGGTTAAGCGATCAGAAAGCACCACGCGAGCTGTCGGCCCCCGCGTCCGTCGCGCTGGCCATGGCGATCTGCACGGGCGCGGCCTCGCTCGCCTGATGCGGGTAGATGAAGCCCTTGGCCGCGTTGGAGCGCAACCCCAGCCCTCCGGTCGGGCCGTACCAGACGCGCACGTCGGTCCAGTCATTGTTGGGCGACACGTCGATGGCGCGGACATTGCGCTCGACTCCGCCGCGATAGGACCAGTTGGCGTGGGTCAGCAGCACTTCGCGATCGCTCACCACCTTGCTGACCATGGCGACGTGGCCGACCGGCATCGAACGGCTGGCGGCGAAGGCCAGAACCGCGCCCTCGCGGGGCTGGTGGCCGCGCGCATAGCGGCCTTCGGCCTGGCCCCACCAGCTGCTGGCGTTGCCATAGAGGTCGATGCCGGAAAGCTGGCGGGCAAAGGGCGCGCATTGCAGCGTGCCGGCGGAGGCAGGGGTTACGATCAGGGCGCCGAGCGCGAGCATCACTGCTGCGAAAACAACGCGAAAACCACCGATCATGTGCGAAACGACCCCCGACTTTTTCTGTCTTATCAACCCTGTGCTTCTCTTAGGGCAGAGACAGGACGAGTTGAGAAGCGTTGGGCGGTGAGTTGAGCCTGGTCCGGGTTAAGCTGCGGAACGAAACACCTGGCCCGCTGTTACGGCAAATCGCGTCGAGAGCGGCAGGTCATTGAAAAGGCTGTCCTCTGTCCCCGTCATCCACACCTGTCCGCCGGTTTGGCGCAGCCGATCAAACAAAGCCGCCCGGCGCATCGGGTCGAGATGGGCTGCCACCTCGTCAAGCAGCAGCACTGGCGGCTGGCCGCGATGGGCGGTGACCAGCGCTGCATGGCCGAGCAGGATGGACAGCAGCAGCGCCTTCTGCTCCCCGGTCGAACAGAGGGCGGCCGCTTGCCCCTTGGCCGCATGCGTGACCATGAGGTCTTGGCGGTGCGGGCCGGAGAGCGTTCGCCCGGCCGCGGCATCGCGGCGACGCTCGCTCGCCAACCGCTGCTCCAGTGGCACCTCTCCGCCCCCATCCCCCTCGATCGCGAGAAGGGGACGCGCGAAGGGCTGGTCCGGCTGCCGCGCCAGCTGATTGGTCAGGCGCGCGATTGTGTCGACGCGCGCCTCCGCCAGCGGCGTGCCATGTTCGTCCATCTGCGCTTCCAGGGCGCTGAGCCAGCCAGGATCGGCGGCGCGCAGGTCGGCGAGAAGGCGGTTGCGCGCCCGCATCGCCGCTTCATAGCGGGCGCTGTGCACCGCATGGGCCGGATGCAGCGCCAGCGTCAGCCGGTCGAGGAAACGCCGCCGCCCGCCGGGACTGTCCATGAACAGCCGATCCATCGCCGGGGTGAGCCACATTATGGCAAGATGATCGGCCAGCCCATTGGCCGACGCGGCTACGCCGCCAATCCGCACCTGCCGGCGGTCCGGCGCCTGTGCCGATACGCCGGTTCCCAGCACCACCCCGTCGACCTCCGCCGCGACACCGAAGCCGCCCGGGCCGTCCTGTCGCGCCATGTCGCGCAGGGCCGCGCCGCGCAGTCCCCGGCCGGGGGCCAGCATCGACACGGCTTCCAATATATTGGTCTTGCCCGCGCCATTTTCGCCGGTGAGGACGATGAAGCCATGATCGGGCACGATCAGCGCATCCGCATGATTGCGGAAATCGCTTAGGGTAAGACGGCCGATCATCGGGGCTCTCTAGACCATAAAGGCGGCAGCTGGAACAGGCCGGGGCGCCCGGCCGCACGTTCCTTCAACAGCGTTTGCGCGTCACCGCCCTGCCATCATTGATGATCGTCAGTTCGCGCCCGCTGGCGGACGGGCGCAGTTGCAGCGTCTTGCTCCAGCTGTCGCCTTCCCCCGTGAAGGCGGCGTCGATCCGCAGGCTTCCGTTCGCGCCGGACGCCACGCCCTTCACCGTCCCGACGCTTTCATGGAAGATCAGGCTCCCTGCCTTCACCGTCAGTTCCAGATCGGCCGATCGATCGCCGCAGACATCGTTCAAGCCGGTCCAGCGTCCTTGCAGTGACACCGGGATCGTTGCGGTCGGCGATCCCGCGCGCGCGTCGGGATGCGGCGGTCCTGCCTGTGCGTCGGCGGAAGACGCCGAGGCATCGGCGGAATTGGCGTCCGGCTCCGGCGCAGCGCCCGGAGTATCGGTCGTGGCCTGGTATTCGACGATGTTGGTCGAGATGCCGGACTTGTCGCCATCCCTGTTTTCGCAGGCGGCCAGCAGCAGCAGCGGCATGGCGAACAGGACGCGCATCCGCAATGAACCGGTGATCCGACGACGGGTTCCCATGAGGGAGACTTGCCCTCGCGTCCATGCTAACGCAAGGGGACGACAAGGAGACATGCGGATGACGAAGAGTTTGAAGATCGCCCTGGGTCTGGCCACCGTCCTTTGTGCCTCCACCTTGGTTGCGCCCAGCGCTATCGCCGCACTGGCCGTCGGGGCGAAAGCGCCCGATTTCACCACGCGGGGCGCGAAGGCGGGCAAGACCTTCACCCTGACCCTTTCGCACCAGCTGCGGCGCGGTCCGGTCGTGCTCTATTTCTTCCCCAAGGCGTTCACGCCCGGCTGCTCGGCGGAGGCGCGGGAGTTCGCCGAACATGTTGATGACTTCCGCAAGGCTGGCGCCACGGTCATCGGCATGTCCGCCGACCCGGTGGACGACCTTGTCGCCTTTTCGACCAAGGAATGCGCTGGCAAGTTTGCCGTCGCGTCCGCCGGGCCGGCGATCGTGTCGGACTATGACGTCGCGCTGAAGATGCGGCCGGGCATGACCGACCGCACCTCCTATGTCATCGCGCCGAGCGGTCGCATCGCCTTCGTTCACAGCGAGATGAGCTATGCCGGGCATATGAAGAGCACGCTCGCCGCCGTGCAGGCGATGCAGCAGAAATAGGCCGCGAGGCTTAGCCCGCCTTGCCGCCTTTCACATAGCGGCCGAACCAGTCGAGCGTCGCCGTCCAGGCGGCCTTGGCCGCCGCTTCATTGTAGCTCGGGCGATAGTCCGCCATAAAGCCATGGTCCGCCCCGGGATAGACGGTGATGGCGTCCGGCGGCGACTTGCCCGCCTTTTTCAGCGCGGCACGCATCGCCTCCACATCGGCAAGCGGAATACCCTTGTCCAGGCCACCATATTGACCGAGCACCGGCGCCCTGAGCGCGCCTGTCTGCTCGATCACGCTGAGCGGCTGCAACGGCGTCTTGTCGCTCACCAGCCGGCCGTAAAAGGCAACGCCCGCGTCCAGATCGGGGCTGTGGGCCGCATAGAGCCAGACGATCCGTCCGCCCCAGCAAAAGCCGGTGATACCGCGCCGCCGCCCGTCGCCGCCATGGCTGCCGGCCCAGCCAAAGACACTGTCCACGTCAGCCAGGACCTGCGCGTCCGGCGCCTTCGACACGATCGTCGAAACGAGCTGCTTGATATCCGCTATCTTGGTGGCGTCGCCGTGCCGCGCAAAAAGATCAGGGGCGATCGCCAGATAACCGGCCTTGGCAAAGCGGCGGCACATGTCGCGAACCCATTCATGCACCCCGAAGATCTCATGCACGACGCAGATCACCGGTCGCTTGCCGGAGCCCTGTGGCCGGGCGACGAAGGTCGGCACCGCAAAGCCGTCGCTGGCCGCGATGCTGACGGTCTCTTCCTTCAGCCCCTCGCCCGAGGTTTGCACCGCGCTGCTGGACACCGGGCGGCAGGCGGCGGCGAAACCGGCGGCAAAGGCCCCGCCTGCCAGCAGCTTGCGCCGGTCGATGCCCGTCAGGTCGATCCAGCTGCGGTCCTCGGGCAGGCGTTCGATATCGTTGCTCATGGGCGTCCTCGCACGAAATGCCCCCGGCGCCACCCTATGCGATCGGCTGGCGGGCGCAAGCGGTCAGACGCGCATGAAGTCGCCGCCCTCGATCCGTTCCAACTGGTCGACGGGACGGGCATAGACATAGGTCCACGCTTCGACTGGCCCTGTCATCGACTCCACGATCAGCCGCTCGCGCCGATATTCGTGCGGCATCGGGAACTCCGCGGTGCATTCTTCATGCGCATCGATCACTGGCAACAGCGCGGCGGCATCCCGCAACAGCATGAGGTCGCCGACGACCTGCCCCTGCCCGCCGGGCACGAAGGCGGGATAATAGTCGACGCGATACAGCGCGCCTCGTGCGGTGGCCCGGCCGCCATGCTCCGCGACCGACGCCAGCCATGCCGCCATCGGGCCGCTGAAGCCGGGACGCAACGTGCCATAGACGAACAGCAACGCTTCGCCGGGGTTCATCGTCAGGCGGACTCCATGATCGAATTAAAAGGCTCGCTTGCAAAAGACATTAAAAAAGCCGCCCGGGCAAGTGCGGGGGCGGCCTCTTTAAAAACCCTCCATTAAGAGGGATGGGTGAGAGCGAATAATCGCTCAGACGAAAAGCACCGAGTAGAAGGTCAGCACCTGAGCGCCGACCGCAACCAGCAGCGCAACGCCCTGCACAGTGTGTCGCATGTTCTGGGTTCCTGCTATTTTGTTTTTACCGTCTTGCGGCAGGAACGTCTATGCGCCGGTCATCATCCTGTCACAATCGCAAAGCCCGGCTTCGCAGTTGCAGCAAATGCAACAGGCCTGTTACCCCAAAGCCACGATCATCGCCTGGGCCGCGGCAGGCGCGCGCACCTTTGCGCCGCTGATGAAGAAGGCAAAAACATCGCCCTTATCCGCCTCGCGCTTCGCCATCGCCGCCCAGTGCCGAATGAGCGCGGCGGGATAGCCGGCCGCCTCCTCCTCCCGCGTCCGCATCAGTCGGGCATAGGTAAAGCCGACATCATGGCCGTGGATCGCGGGATATTCGTCATGGTCGGCGAACACCACAGCTGCGCCCGCCTCGCGCGCCATCGTCAGGAAAGCGGGATCATCGAAGCTCTCGTGCCGCACCTCCACCGCATGGCGCAGCCGAACGCCGCCGACCGCGCTGGGCAGCAGTTGCAGAAAGGCGCCGAAATCGGCCGCATCGAATTTCTTGGTCGGCATGAACTGCCACAGAATCGGCCCCAATCGGTCGCCCAATTCCGCAATGCCCTGATTGACGAAACGCTCGATCGATTCGCCCGCATCCGCCAGTACCCGCCGGTTGGTGCAGAAGCGCGACGCCTTGACGGCGAACTGGAATCCGTCCGGCACGGCCTTCGCCCAGTTGGCGAACGTCGCGGGCTTCTGCGTGCTGTAATAGGTGGCATTGATCTCCGTCGCGGTCAGATGCTGGCCAACATAGGCCAGTTCGTCCTTCTGCCGCAGTCCTTCGGGATAAAAGGTGCCGCGCCATGGTTCGAACGTCCATCCGCCGATGCCAACCCTGATCCGTCCCGTCATCGACCGCCTCCTGTGCGGCGCATCCTGACCGGCAAGCCCCGGGCCTGCCAGCAAAAAGCGTCAGGGCGCAGGCTTGCGGCGCAAGCCGAGCAGCCAGGGCTTTACCCCGCCCGTCGGTCGCGCCACCCCGTCCAGCCGCCGCGCACGCAGGATGGTGACCGGCTTGATGATCATCTGCCCGCGCATCGGCCCGGAGCCACAACAGGTAGGCAGAGCAAGGATGCGGCGCACGACATCCATGCCCGCCACGACATGGCCAAAGGCGGCATAGCCGATATAGTCGCCGCGCGCGTCCATATTGGGGGTGGCGCCGGCCGTAATGAAGAAATTGCCCATCGCCGAATCCGGCCGGTTGGGCCGCGCCATCGACAGCGTCGCGTCAAGGTGGCGGATGCCCGTCTTCGTCGTCGGTTCGTGCGGGATGGGCGGCAGCGCCCGGCGTGCATCGGTGTCGATGCCGCCCTGGATCAGCCCCAGCCGGGGGTCGCTCTTGCGCCGTGCCGCCCGGTAGAAGGTAACGCCATCGAACCGCCCGTCATCGACATAGGCCAGGAAATTGGCAGAGGTACGCGGCGCGCGCTTCATGTCTACCGCGACAGTGATCGTGCCCAGACTGGTTTCTATCGCGACGCGGGTAAGCCCGGGCGTAGGCCGGTTGAAAGGCAGCGCATGGACCAGCGAAGGAAGACAGGCCAGCAGCAGGGCAAGGCAGCGCAGAACCGCAGGATGCATCGAAAGTCCTAACCTGCTCGTCAGAAGAAAGAGCGACGGAGCGGGAGGGATGTGAATGTAATGCGGAATGGCTCCTGGTCCGTGTAGAGTCGAGGTCGGGAAGATGGAGATGTCCCGTTCTCCGCTCAAGCGGAAGTTCAAAAATTTTCGTCGTTTCAGGGACAGGCGAGCGCTGTAAGAAGCCTGCGTCCATGCGTCGGCGGCACGCGCCGCTCACTCTCCCTCGGCCATCCGCTCCAGCCGAACGGAGTCGATGATCCGAACGCCGCGCCGTCCCGCGAGCGCGATGACCTTCAGGCGTTTCAGCTCGCTGATCTGGCGCGACACGGTCTCGATCGTCAGACCCAATATGTCGGCGATCTGCTGCCGCGACAGGGGGAGGTCGATGACGCCGTCTGCGTCGGACCGTACCCGCCGCTCCATGTCGAGCAGCAGGGTTGCCACTTTCTCGCGCGCACTTTTGCGCCCCAGCAGCAGCATCCAGGCGCGGGTCCGGTCGAGATCGTCCAGCGTCCGTTGAAGCAGCCGATGTTGCAGTTGCGGATGCTCGCGCGCGAAAGCGTCGAAGGCACCGCGGGGATAGAGGCATAGTTGCGCATCGGTCAGCGCCGTTACGCTGTGTGGCGTACGCGCGCCGAACGGCCGCCCGATAAAGTCCGCCGCATAGACGACGCCGACAATCTGTTCGCGCCCGTCGCTGGTGGCGGTGGAAAGCTTCAGCGTGCCGTTGACGACATTGGCGACCAGCGTGGAACTGTCGCCTTCCCACATCACCGTCTGGCCGGGTTGCAGCGTCACGCGCCGCCCGATCCGGTTCAGTGCGCCCCGTTCCTCCCCCCCGAGGCCGGCACAGATCGCCTGGTCCCGAACGACGCATCGCGCGCAATAGCCGGCACCGCATCCGCCAGGACCGGGTGTCATCACCCCCACCCTATCGACATCGCGACGCGCATTTTGCGCCAGATCAACTTGCATCTTCATGCCCGCTGCATGACTCCGCAGGAGCACAAGACCTATCCGTAATTGTCCCTATGTGGGTTGGGCAATTTCGACGGCGGAAAGGGTCGGACAGGTGATAGTCTGCTTTTGATTTCATTCGTGCGCCGCGGGACACTCCAGATTCTTTCACGACGCCGTCAAGGCCAGTCGCCCCCTTTACCCCTCCGTTCTCTTTTCGATTCCCGCATGGAAGGCGATCCGCAGCGTTTCGGCGAGGCTCCTTGCTTCGAGTTTCTGCATCAGGTTGGCGCGATGGATCTCGACGGTGCGCGGGCTGATGCCCAGGTCATAGGCAATCGTCTTGTTGGGCAATCCCTCGGCCAGCCCCCTCAGCACGTCGCGCTCCCGGTCGGTCAGGATGTTGAGCCGTGCCCGCGCGTCCTGCGCCCGTGCGCTGAGGCCCCGGTCTGCCACCGAAGCATGACGGGCCGCTTCAAGGCAGGCGATCAGCGCCGCTTTTTCGAACGGCTTTTCGATGAAGTCGCTGGCACCCGCCTTCATCGCGCCCACCGCCATGTCGATGTCGCCATGGCCGGTCATGATGATGACCGGGAGCATGATGCCGCGTGTGCGCAGCTCGCGCTGAACTTCCAGCCCGTCCATCTCCGGCATGCGCACATCCAGCAGTACGCATCCTGGCTCCAGATCGGCGGCGGCCTTCAGGAAAGAGAGTCCGCCCTCGAACAGCCGCACGCCATAGCCACTGGTCCGCAACATGAAGGACAAGGACCGGCGCACCGCCTCGTCATCGTCCAGGACATAGATAGGGAAAATTTCGCTCATGCTTCAGTCCGCAGGGTCGAGGGTGAAATGAAAGGCCGTGCCGCCCCATTGCGACGGTTCGGCCCAGATGCGCCCGCCATGGCCTTCGATGATGGTTTGGCTGATGGACAGGCCGACACCCATCCCTGTGGCCTTCGTGGTGCTGAACGGGACGAACAGAGTCCGCGACATGGCAGGGGCCAGCCCCGGTCCGCTGTCGGCCACGATCACCTCGACCCGCCCGTCCCCGGCCGGCACGGCCGACAGACGCAGGATGCGCGCTCGGCTGTCCGCCATCGCCTCCACCGCATTCTTCACCAGGTTGATGATGACCTGCTGCAACTGCACGCGATTGACCAGCACCTTGTCGACGCGCCGGTCGACGCTGATGTCCATGTCGATGCCCCGGCTGTCGACGCCGATGAAGGCCAGGGCGGCGCCTTCTGCCAGCAGCGCGCGGAGCGGGGTCGGCTGACGGATGGTGTCCCCGCGCTTGATGAACTCGCGCAGCGACCGGATGATCTCGCCGGCACGCAGCGCCTGCGCCGCGCTTTCCTCCATAGCCTCGCGCAGCAGTTCGCGGTCCACCGGCCCGCCGCTGTCCAGCATGTCACGCCCAGCCTCCAGATAATTGGCGATGGCGGTCAGCGGCTGGTTGAGTTCGTGCGCCAGCGCCGACGCCAGCGTCCCCATGGCCATTACCCGGCTGGCATGGGCCAGTTCCGCCTGCAGGTCGGCCACGCGCCGCTCGGTCTGCTGGCGTTCGGTCAGGTCGCGAATGAAGCCGGTGAACAGCCGCCGGCCTTCATTCCGCACCTCTCCTACCGACAATTCGATCGGGAAGATCGACCCGTCCCGGCGGCGCGCGCTGGTGAGGCGGCCGATCCCGATGATCCGCTTTTCGCCCGTGTCGAGATAATGGCGGATATAGCCATTATGCCGTTCCCTGTCGGGGGACGGCATCAGCATCGAGATATTCTCGCCCAGAACGTCGCTGGCGGCATATTGGAACATGCGCTGCGCCGCCGTGCTGAACGAAACGATCCGGCCCGCCATGTCGATGACGATCAGGGCATCGGGCACGGTCGCCAGGATCGATCCCAGCAGGGCCTGTTCCAGGCGATGGTCCCTTTCGGCCTGCCCGTCGGTGTCGTCGTCCGCAACCGCCATGACTTATCATGCCGCTAGTTCAGTGGGCCAGCAAGAGCGGCAGATCAGCTTGTCTCAACATCGTCCGCGTGACGCCGCCCAGCACGAACTGGCGCAGCCTGCTGTGGCCAAACGCGCCCATCGCCATCCAGTCCGGCTTCAGCGCGGCGATCGCGGCGTTCAGGGCCGCGTCCACCGTGCGGCCTTCCCTCGGCCAGCTATGGAGCTCCGACTTGATGCCGTGGCGGGACAGATATTCGACCGGGTCCGTCGCCGGAAAGACAGGTTTACCTTCTTCCGCCACCGTCACCACATGCACGTCGTCCGCAAGCTTGAGCAGCGGCAGCGCCAGCCGCAAGGCGGTGGACGATTCCTCAGATCCGTCCCAGGCCACCAGTGCCCGCCCCGGCACGTCCAGCGCCCTGGCGTCCTGCGGCACCGCCATCACCGGGACGCGACTGGCCAGTACCAGTTCAGCGGCAATCGGCTCGGGGTCGCGATAATCCTTGCGTGGTCCATGGGGCAGGGTGACGACCAGCAGATCAGACAGGCCGGCAGAGGCAAGCAATCCCCTCACCGTGTCTGCCCGCAAATGCCTCCAGTCCCAACCTACGCCTTCCCGCGTCAGCCGTTCCTGGGTTCGCAGACGCACCGTCTCGTCCATCTCGTCCAGGTCGGCCAGCATTTCCGGCGCCAGCCCCGCCCCGCCATACATATCGGCTGCCACGAAATCAGGCATGGCCGAAATCTGGACACAGTGAATATGGCCGTTCGTCGCACGGGCGATGTCGCAGGCCGCCCGCAGACGGCTTTCAAGACCCAGATCGTCGTGGACGTGCAGCAGAATGGATTTCATGGCGTATCTCCCCGCCGGTCGGACGCATCTTGCGCCCCTTGGCTAGGGCACGGGGGGCACGGCCTCCATCAGGAATAGTCCTTATGGTCTTTCGCTATCGCAGGCCCGATGAAAACAGGCATGACCTGGACGACGATACGGCTCGAACTTGCGCGCTCTCCTGCTTTCCCCAACGGATCGGCGGCTCGCAGCTATGTCATGCGGTTGCCCGTCGGCCCGGACGGGCTGATCGACGAAAGGGAATTTCGGCGTCATCCCGAACTCGCCACGGTGCGGCGCTTTTGGCCGAACGAGCCGGATCGCTGCGGCTGCCTGCTGCGCAGCGCCGACGGCTGGACGCTCTCCTATGAGCCGGGTGAGGATGACGACGAAGCCATCTTCCACCTGGAAACGCACAGCATCCAGCCCGGCAGTTACCTGACGCTTACCGAAGCCGGCGGCGAGCGCCTCCCCTTCGTGGTGAAGGCGCTCGCCGCCGCGTGACGTTCAGCAATTCGCGCCCATGCCGACGCCCAAGATGACGGAGTCGGGATACCGCACAACCGGCATTTTGACCTGGCTCAATGCCCCGGGCGAAGCGTATCGCGATAAGTGGGGCATGTGGACATATCATCCTGACCTGCTGGCGCGGACCGTGCCGCGCTACACCAGCTATCCCACGGCGGCGGAGTTCACGCCGCAGGTGGGCGCGCCCGAACTCGCCGCCCGTCTCGACGCTGTCGAGGAGGACACCGCCCTCTCGCTCTATGTCCACATCCCCTATTGCCATGACATGTGCTGGTATTGCGGCTGCAACACCGGCGCCGCGACCCGCACGCATCGCCTGACCGCCTATGTGGAAGCGCTGGAGCAGGAAATGGCGCTCATCGCCGGGCGGCTCGACGGGCGCGGCCGGGTGCGCCGGATAGCCTTTGGCGGCGGTAGTCCCAACTCCCTGCCGCTCGTCGACTTCGTGCGCCTGCAACAACAGTTGCTGCTCTGCTTCCGCGCAGCGGGCGCCGAATTGTCGGTGGAACTCGACCCGCGCCGGCTCGACACGCAGTGGATCTCCGCCATGGCGGCGATGGGCGTCGACCGCGTCAATCTTGGGGTCCAGACCTTCACCCCGCATGTGCAGGCCGCGATCGGCAGGATACAGCCGCTGGACATGGTCGAGCGTGCGGTGGAACAACTGGCCCGCGTCGGCATCGCCACTGGCTTCGACCTCATGTACGGGCTACCCGGCCAGAGCCGCGACGACCTGGCTGCCACGATCGAGGCGACCATCCGCATGGCTCCAGCGCGCGTCGCGCTTTTCGGCTATGCCCATATGCCAACCCACGTGCCGCGCCAGCGCCGCATCGACGGCAGCTTGTTGCCTGATCTTGCGACCCGCTTTGCAATGGCGGCGGACGGCCATCGCATGCTGACGGAAGCGGGCTATCAGGCGCTTGGTTTCGACCATTTCGCTCTGCCCCACGACGGTCTCGCCCGCGCCGCGCGCGAAGGACGGTTGCGGCGCAATTTCCAGGGCTTCACCGACGATCCCGCCGATGTCCTGATCGGGCTTGGCGCCAGCGCGATCAGCCTCTTCCCGGATCTGATCGTCCAGAATGAAAAGCAGGCGGGCGACTGGCGGCACCTGGTGGAGGCATGCGCGCTCGCTGCGGCGCGCGGGACACCCCGTACACCGGAGGACCGCCGCCGTGGTCGGATCATCGAAGCGATCCTCTGCAAGGGGGAAGCCTATCTCGGAGCTGCCGACCCCTTGTTCGACCTTACCCGCTTCGAGGAGCGCGGGCTTGTCCGGCTAAGCGAAGGCCGGGTGCTGCTGACACCCCAGGCGCTGCCCTATGCCCGCAGCATCGCCGCCTGCTTCGACGCCTATCTGATGCCGGCGGAAAGGCCGTTCAGCCACGCGATCTAGGCGCGTGGAATCATCCCGGACGCCATGCTCGAAAAGGCATCTGTCATCCGCGACGCCAGCTCAGGTTCGACACCGCAATCGTGGATCGCCTCCGCCATCGCCCTTACCCACTGGTGGGTGGTCGTGGAGTCGACGGCCACGGAGCCATGCGCCGACATCATGCATTTGCCGGGGTTGGCGGCGAACCAGTCACGCGGGCCCCCGAGCCATCCCGTCAGGAAGCCGGCGAGCGAATGGCGCATCGGCGTCAGGTCGTGGGCGTGCAGCGCGCGAAGCTCCTCATAGGTCGGGTCACCCTCCATCAGGTCGTAGAAACGCTCGACGATGGCCGTCACGCCATCCCGGCCGCCCAGCATGTCGAAGGGCGACCGTGCGTCGCTGGCGGCGCTCAAACGCGCTGCCCGCGAATAGCATCCTCCAGCGACAGCCCGCCCAGCACGACCATGAAGGTCAGCATGACGATGACGACTGCTGACGAAAAATGAGCAGCGATAAAGTGGATCATTGAGCTTCTCCCTTGTCAAAGGAGGGATAAGCCACCGCCCGGGAAACCGATTTGACGACAGTCAAAACGGACGAAAAAATCCCCGGGCGTCACAAAGCGCCGGGCCATAGCCGCACCGCCCCTTGTCGATGCGCCGAGCGGCGGGACAGGTCAGATGGCAGCCGCCTTGGCCGTCGTTATTCGCGGGCGACCCGCGCCCGGACTGGTCGAGCGGGATGAGGATCGCGACATCGGCTGATCCGCACATGCCGCTACAACCGGCCACCTCATGCGCATCAGCGCGGCGCGGGACTGAAAGGATGCTGGCAGAAGATGTTTCTTGAGTTCGGTGCGCGCGCATGTTCGGGCTTATCGCCGATTGTCGTCCCGCCCCAGATATCGGTCCACCTCCTTCAGATAATGCCTGATCCGGCATTCCGATTCACTCAGGCGGCTGCCGTCATAGCTTCTCGACCGGATGCCGCGCTGGATCATCGGCAGTCGTTCCACATCCTGCGCCAGCACGGTTCCCCATTCCTCCAGCGTCTTGGGATAGACACGCGCCGGGCGCGTTGCGCCGGTCCAGCCCGGCTCGCCCGATACGGCGAAGGAGCCGGGGTCCATCACATGCTGATTCGGGTCGCTGACCGGCAGTACCAGGCTCAGCGCGCGATAGGTGCACTTCTCAGGATCCGTCGCATGCGGCGTCCAGCTCTGGATCAGCAGGCTGTGCGAAAAGACATTCAGGGTGACGTTCGGGAACAGATGGTAGTTCCAATCGTCCGTTAACTGCCCGTCGGTCAGACGGTCGAACAGGTCGGCATGTCCGTTCCGCTTTGCCCATTTGCGCAGCGTATCGGCGAAAGCCACGCGATAATCGCTGCCCTTGATGCCGGCATATTCGGCATTCTTGCCACCGAAAAAGGCGACGAAGCCCTGCAGCGTTTCGGACACCTCTTCGGGATGGGCGGCCCGATCACCGGAATAGCCCGTCGGAATGATCATCCTGCTGACGCCCTTGTCGTAAAGATCATATTGAGTCTTCAGCGTGGACGTGATCGGAATGACCTGAGGATGGGTGTCGTCGGCATGGTAAAATTCGATGAAGGCTTCCAGCGCCGTCTTCCAGTTCGCGTCGATGACGCCCTCGACGTCATTATAGATACGCATCCGGGAAAAATCGTAATTCGCCAGATGGTGGGTCACGACGCCCATATACTGCGTCAGCGGCTCGGCATCCTGGTCCATGTTGATGAAGACCATCTCGTTCCAGGTCTCGCAGCGAACCTCCTTGAGCGACTCCGTGCCGCACAGCACCTCCTCATGGAAGGTGTGCCGATCCTTGATCGAACGCAGGCTGCCATCCAGATTGAAACGCCATCCATGGAACCTGCAATAGAGTGAGGCGCCGTCGCGGATATTGCCGCTGTCGGCGGTGACCAGATAATTGCCGCGATGCGGGCAGACATTGTAGAAAGCCTGGATGCGACCGGCCTCTGATCGCACGATCACGAAGGACTCGCGGCCTATGTCGAAGCGCAGAAAGTCACCGACATGCGCCAGGTCATGCGTCACACCCGCCCAGCACCATGTTCTGGTCCACAGCTTCTCCCATTCGAGATTCGCCTCCTGCGTATCGAAATAGCGCTGAGGCGCAATCAGCCCCGTGCCCACGTCGCGATACGGCGCCTTCGCGGCGGGATCGTCATCCGGAACATCGGGATAGACCACATAGCCGCGTTCGAATGTATATTCCTCGTCCATCTTTTTGAACCTCCGCATTCCTGCTCCCGCATGAAGCCGGCGCCCGGGCAGCAGAGCGGAAAGGCGGCCAGCCTTCATTGACGGAGGTCAAATCGGACTATGCCCGACCCGGTTCATCATGTCGCATCCCAGCGCATTTCACGATGACGGGCCTGGTGGCGGATAGCGCCCTGTATTCGCCAGAAAACCCAACGATTTCAATGGTTACTGGCGGAGAGGGAGGGATTAATAACCGTGATTAAAAACGGCAGAAATCCCGAATTTCTGTTCACGCCAACCAAGCTTTCCCACATTCGTACCCACGGATATCTCTGCCGGCCGTAAAATCACCAGCTTAATAGCATGATGGCGGACGAATTTGGATCTGTCCAGACGCTTCTGTATGAGCATGAATGGCCTACCGCCGACTGGGCACTTTGGATCGAATTTAGTCGCCAAGCAGACGTTACAATTTAAACGCCCTTGATTTATTTAATTCGCCAGTCGCATCTCGACATATTGTGGATAAATTCACCCTTTCTGGAGAAACTGCAACGAGCCGAACCGCTGTTCGTTGACGAGACGACGGCGCCGGTGCTCAACCCCATACCGGAAGACGAAGACTGGGCAGCTATGGGCCTACGGCGCGATGACCGCCCTTGGGGTGGCGGAGAGCCGCATGGTCGCCTATTTCTATGCTGTCAATCGCAACAGTAAGCGGGGCGAAGCGCAACTGGGCGACTTCGTCGGCGTCCTTCAGGTCGACGGCTATGGCGGATATGCGGCTTGATCAATCGGCGCAGGTCTAACTCGCCTTCTGCTGTGGCCACGCCAGCGCAAGTTCCATGAAACTCGCCCATAGCTCTTCGGTCGCGACCGGAGTGCCGCATCGTATTGCCCAGCTTTACGGTCATCGAGGACTCGGCAAACCCATGCAAGGAGAGAGACTTGGAAATCACCGATTATGCCTCATGGGAGCGGGCGTGCGATATCCGCGCACGCCCGTCGCGCAAAAACCGGCGCCTATGCTAAAGGGTCAGCATGCCCGGCTGTTCGAGCACCGGATCGTGATGCGTCACCGTCACCAGGATACCACCATGCCCATCCGTCCCTAGCGCGAAATCGACAGCACTATAGTCCCCCGCAAGGTGCAACTGCGCCGTCTCCCCACCGCCAGCTACCGTCAGGACGCCGCCGAGACCGTCCGTATCCTCGACATAGCCAACCGTGCTCGACTGGTCGAACATCAGGTGGCTGAAGTCGATCTGGTCGTTGCCGTCGAAACCGGACACCGTGCCGCTGTAGAGTCCAGGCGCGGTCAGCGTCAGGGTGCCGGCCGCCGAGGCATCGAACAGCACGTTCATCGACGAGGCACCATCGAACTCGATCGAGCCAGCACCACTGACCGTCGCATCGCCCGTACCGCTCACACCGGAGGCAAAGCTCAGCGCGCCGCCATTGGCCCACAGGTGCCCGCTATTGTCGAGTGAACTCAAGACCGACAGCCCCCCCGATCCGGTCGCTTCCAGCATGCCGCTGTTGGCGATCGTGTTGGAGCCGGTATCAATCACCAGAGCGTGGGTGCCATTGGCCAGGATCGTGCCACCGTTGACCAGGGTCAGCGTTCCGCCGCCCAGTTGCCCCGCGCCCGAGATCGTGTTGTTGACGTTGGTCAGGGTGACCGTTGCCAGAGTGCCGGTGATCGTGTTGCCGAGGCTATCGGACAGCACCAGCGATCCGCCGCCGGTCAGCGTCAGGCCATGCTGGATGATCTGCAGCAACGTCCCGCTACCGGCATCCTGTAACTCGATGGTGCCGCTGTTCGCCAGCGCCCCGCTCATTGGTAGCATCGCCCCGTCGCCGATTGTGATCGAGGCGGAGTTGCTCCAGCTCGGCTGCACATCGAGTTCGAAATTGTCCGACACCAGGTCGGCCGCGTGAACGCCGTTGAAGGTGATCGACTGGCCACTGCCCAGATCAAGCACAGCATCGCCCGACGCGTTGTCGGAAACGTGCGCGATGATGTCCGCAAAGCTGGAAAATTGGTCGTAGCCGATCAGATCGACGACATCATCCGCCGTGTCGAACGCGTGGATCGTGTCGGCCCCGATCGGCTGCGAGAACACGAACGTATCTGCAGCCGCCGAGCCGGTCAGCGTGTCGTCGCCCGACCAGGCGAAGATCGGGGTACCGGCGGCATAGGCCTCGACGTTGTCGGCAACAAATTGTGTGTGCCCCACACCGCTCGCATCGGTCCAATTGATGGAAAGATCCAAAACCCCTGCGCCCACAAAATCCGGCGATGTTGTTACGGTTAGAGTGCTTGCGTCATGTGTCTGGACAACCCAGCTGCCATCCGCCTGTTGTTCGCCGCCCTCAATATGCCAGCCGGCTGGCAAAGCCGCTATAAAGATCGTTGCCAACGTCGCATCAGCAGGATGGTCAAGACCGAGGTTTATAGGCGAACCCGCGACACCGGCGGGGAAGGTACCGGTTCCGCTAGTGCTGGTTATGGTAGATTTCGAGACAAATGCTCCAAAGGAATCGGTTACCGTGAGGATAACCGTCTGGGCGCTCGCGTTCTTGTACGTGTGCGTTTGAGCCGGGAAAGATCCACTTGCATTGGCGGCTACTTGCGTGGTCGTTCCGTCACCCCAGTCGATGCTAACGGTTTCAGAGCCCGCACTACCGTCCGGGTCGGAAATTGACCCCGCAATGGTGAGTTCCTTCTGATGCGGTGAAGTGCCCCAGGTCCAAGTTGCTCCACTCAATGCTGGCGGGTCGTTAGCACCAACCAGATGTACTGCCAAGGTGTTGTTACCGGTCAACGAGCCGTCCGACGCCGTGATCGTGAAGGTCTGATCGGGGTTACTGCCTGCGGGCAAACCATTGATTGCCGCATTGTTCGGGGTAAACGTGTAAGCCCCTGTCGAAGTATTGACCGTGAGCGCCCCATAGGTTCCGACCAGCGTCGAAGTGCCGGCAGACACCGTTCCACCGCTGATTCCGTAGGTCAGCGTCTGGCCTTCCGAGTCGGCCGCGACGATGTTGCCGGTCAGGTTAGAGAATGTGTCGCTCGCCGCTGTATCGGTCAGTGTGCCCGCGTTCACCGCATTGACCACCGGCGCGTCGTTCACACCGGTGATGTTGAACACCAGGTTCTGGGTAATCGTGCCGCCGTTGCTGTCCGAGGCGGTGTAGCTGAATGTGTCGGTCTTCAAGCCGTCGGTCGGCTTGAGCGCGTCGTAAGCCGCGTTCGCGGTGTAAGTGTAGCTGCCGTTCGAGTTGAGAACGAGCGTGCCGTATGTGCCGGCGACGTTGACGCCGAGATTGCCGGCCGAGCCGTTCACCGCTGTGAGGGTCAGGGTGTCACCGTCGCGGTCGCTGTCGCCGGCAAGCACTCCCGTGCCGGCGGTGCCTGCCGTCCCGCTCGAGACCACCGTGCCCGCATCCTTGGCCGCAGTGTCGGTGAGCGGCTTGGTAGTCGCATTGACGACCGGCGTGTCGTTCACGCCCTGGATGTTAAACACCAGGTTCTGCGTGACCGTGCCGCCGTGCCCATCCGAAACGGTGTAGGCGAAGGTGTCCGTCTTGAGCGGGTCGCTGGCCTTGAGCGCGTCGTAAGCAGAATTCGCGGTATAGCTATAGCTGCCGTTCGAATTGAGGGTCAGGTTGCCGTAGGCCCCGCCGACGCTGTTGCCGACGTTCCCCGCCACGCCGTTCACCGCCGAAACGCTCAGGCTGTCGCCATCGCGGTCGCTGTCGCTTGCCAGCACGCCTGTGCCAGCCGTTCCGGCCGTACCGGTCGAAACCACGGTGCCTGCATCCTGGACCGCGGTGTCGGTGAGCGCCTTGGTGGTTGCATTGACCACCGGCGTGTCATTCGCGCCGACAAGGTGCACGGTCAGCGTGTTACTGCCCATCGCAGTGCCATCCGAAGCGGTGATCGTGAATGTCTGGTCCGGGTTGCTGCCCGCCGCCAGCGTGTTGATCGCGGTGTTGTTGGGCGTGAACGTGTAGGCTCCGGTGGCGGTCGTGACCGACAGCATGCCGTAGGTGCCGACCAGCGTGGCAACGCCGCCCGAGGGTGTGACTCCGCTTATCCCGTAAGTGAGCGTCTGGCCGTCGGCATCGCTCGCCGAGATGCTGCCGGTCAGGTTGCCGAACGTGTCGTTGGCGGCCGTATCGGTCAGCGTGCCGGCATTCACCGGGTTCACCACCGGGGCGTGGTTGTTGCCGTTGACCGTGATGGTCAGGGTGGTGGTGTTCGACACCAGCCCGCCCGGATCCTTCGCCGTGTAGGTGAAGGTATCGAACGCGCTCGAGCCGCCCGCGATGTTGCCGGCATTGTCGGCGATGTAGGTATACGAGCCGTTCGCGTTGAGCGTGAGGTGGCCGTAGGTGCCGTTCAGCATGGTGGCCACGCCCTGACCCTGCGTCACCGCGCCGGTCCCGGCCACCGCCCCGGATACGACAAGCGTATTGGTGGCATTGTCGACGTCGGTGTCCGCACCGACGCCTTGGATGACACCATTGGCCGCCGTGACGGTCAGGGTGTTGCTGGCGGTGACGCTGCCGGTATCGGCTTTGGCGACCGGAGCATCGTTGATCGGCGTGATGTCGATTGTGGAAGTAGCGTTTCCAGTTAGCGGACCGCCGCTGCCTGTGTTGCCATTATCGTTGACTGACAGGCTCAGGGTTGTCGAGGCGGACGGCGTGTCGGTATTGTCGACGTAACTCAGCGTGCTGGTGCCGGAGGCGCCGAGGAACGCATTGAGTTGGGCTAGGGTACCGCTGATAGTCAGCGACAAGCTTCCGCTGCCGCCGACTGTTACGCCGCTGTCGCCCGCGGTTGCCGTCAGCGTTCCTTCGCCAACCGAAAGCGTCGCCGTCAGTGTGCCGGTGCGGGCATCGACGTCATTCACCGAGAGTCCAGTGCCCTTGAGGCTAAGCGCCAACTGCTCGATTGCCGAATAGTGATTCGTCGGCGCGCTTGCCGTCGGCGCATCGTTTACACCCGTGATGTGCGCTGTCGCCGTCCCGGTGCCGACCACCAGGTGCTCGAAGTTGCCGCCCGTGGCACTTGTGATGGTTGCCGTGAGGCTTGCGTCGTCTTGTATGTTTCCTGCGGCAAGAGTCAGGTTGCCGCTGGTCGCGCCATCGGCGATGGCGATGGTGCCCTGATCGGTAACGATAGTTGTCGTACCATGTGAGGCATTACTTAGAGTCGCGGTGAAGACGTAAGTCGCGTTCGGATCTTCTGCTTGCGTCGAGGCGCTCAGATTGACCGTCGTCGTGTCGATCGTGTCGTTGACGTGCGCCGTCGCCGTCCCGGTGCCGACCACCAGGTTCTCGAAGTTGCCGCCCTCGGTCCCGGTGATCGTCGCGGTCTTGCTCGTGGCGTCGAGGTAGGGATCCTCGCCCTGGCCCGAGGCGATCACCAGCGTGCCGCTGAGCGCGCCATCGGCGATCGTGATGTCGCCCTTGTCGGTGTGGATCGTGGTGACGCCCTGCGACGCGTTCGTCAGCGTCGCCGTGAACACGTAGCTGGTGTCCGCCGCGTTCTCGCTGACCGTCGAGGCGCTCAGATTGACCGTCGTCGTGTCGATCGTGTCGTTGACGTGCGCCGTCGCCGTCCCGGTGCCGACCA
>NZ_JBANRK010000001.1:851674-861118 GCF_037860795.1 Sphingobium mellinum
CGTTCGTCAGCGTCGCCGTGAACACGTAGCTGGTGTCCGCCGCGTTCTCGCTGACCGTCGAGGCGCTCAGATTGACCCGAGTGTCGTCAGTTCCATGAATTACAATTGTTACCTGCTGCGCGGTTCCATCAACTGAATGGACCGTGAAAGTGTCTGTCAGCGTTTGACCGCCACCCAGGCCAAGAACGGATGCATTCGCATGATCCAGCGTGTAGGTCCATTGCCCTCCAACCGTGACCCCAAAGCTGCCATAACCATGGTCTGTCGTCGCCCCCGACGAAACAGCCTGGAACGTATTTGCAGGATTATCTACGTCGGTATCGGTCACCGTACCCGTAGCGGTGACTGACACCGCGTAAATCGGCTCCGTCACAGACCCATTTGAATTTCCGACAATAACCGCAGCATCGTTGCTGCCGGTGACTGTGACCTTGATCTGCTGCGAGGCGGTGCCATCGGCCGAGTTGACCATCAGCGTATCATAGACCAGTTGGCCCTGAGTGAGGCCCTGCGTCGCCGCACGTGCGTTATCGAGCGCATAGGTCCACTGACCAGTTGAGCTGTTGAATGTGAACGTCCCGTAAGTGCCGTTGAGATTGGAAGACGACACGGCGGCGAACGTCGCCTGCCCTGCATCCACATCAGCAACTGCAAGAGTACCGCCAACATTCGGTGCCCCCGGCAGGGCGTTGTTTACCCCCCCGGCTTCAACGACATTTCCGGTCGCCGTGCCGCTGATCGAGGCATTGTCATTGGTGCCGGCAAACTGCACGGTTGCAGTCGCCCAGCTCAGCGTGCCGTTGCCCAGCCGAATGGCATAGGTAAACGTGTCTGTGAGGAACTGGCCGGCGTTAAGCGACTGCAATTGGGTCCTGAAGCTGGCACTCAGAGACGAGGTGTCGTAGCCCACTTTGCCATCTGTGGTGATCCAGATATGAGCCCCGTTCAGGCTGTAATCTGTGCTCGTCGCCTCCGCACGGACAGTGTCCTGCTTCAGCAGGTCTGCCGGACTAATGACGCCGGAGCTATTAATGCTATCATCGATGGAAAACAGCGTCTTGGCATTTCCGCCAAGGTCATTCGCCATCACGTCGAGATAGACGATCTGCGACGAGTCCTCGGTCAGGCGTGTATCGATCGACAGAAAGAGGTCGTCTTTCGCCTGCGGCGTGTTGCTGAACGAGGTGGTCGTGCCGCCGGCACCCGAGATATCACCCATGGATTTGCACTCCCAGCGCCCGTTCGCCCAAGCGCGTTAGCCCCCTCGCATTGCGCGAGAGCGTGGACAGAAAGGTCCCACCAAGCCGATCAGGCCTTTGCAGGAGAACTCCCATTCGACTTGATGTTGGAATTTTAGCGGCGCCGGCGACATCCGCTCGCTGGCACAAGGAAGAAGACCGGGCCGGAATATCTAGTGCGCTGCATTTGCCCATCGCTCTTAATCCCGCCCATCTCATTCAACCAGATCGCATTTTGCGATCACGGAATTCATTTGAGCGCAGCATAGACACAGCAATACTTATCCATGCAGAGACAAACCCTGCCGGCTCCTATGCTGCGACCAATCCTAAGGCTTATTTATTAGGAAGAACGCGATCCTGGAACGAATCGCAACTTTCACCCCCTTGCCCCGACGTAGACAAAACCATTCTTAATCCAGAGGTGCAAGGCAATTTACTATCTTTGCTATAGTCCCAAAACAAAACATGTCATAAACGTTAAGTTATATAACTATAGTCATATGATGGTGGTTAGAATAACTATCTTGGCGTGGCCTTTGGTCAAGCCTGTCGGCACCTTCCATCCAAACGTAGCCAGGCGGGGCTGGTGAAATCACCAAAAAATGGGAGTAGTTTTTGGCCCAATGACAGGCGACGTCCGGGACATGCCACAGCAACGCTAGCTGCGATCAAAGGAAACACGTATGCCTTGCTCCATAGAGCATTAGGCCATACGTGTCTTGAACCACGGGGAACGATGGGGGGCGCCTTGTATTCTCGGTTCATAGCTCGTTACCGGAGCGGGCTCATTGTCATCGGAATGGCGAGCTTCCTGCTGAACGTGCTGGTCTTCACCGGCTCGATCTACATGATGCTGGTGTATGATTCAGTCCTGCCCAGTCACAGCATACCGACACTACTCGGCTTGTTCCTCCTGCTGGCCGTGCTTTACGCGTTTCAGGCGGTGTTCGACCTGATCCGATCGCGGGCGCTGCTGGCCATCGCGAATTCACTGCATGGCGAACTGGCTCCGGCCGTCCATTATGCGGCGGTCAACCGCCCGCTGCGGGCTGGCGCTGGCGAAGGCGATGGCATGCAGCCGATACGCGATCTGGACCAGATTCATAGCTTCCTCAGCGGCAATGGGCCGACCGCCTTCATCGATCTTCCGTGGATGATCCTGTTCCTGCTGGTGCTTTTCGCGCTCCATTTCTGGCTGGGGCTGACTGCGTTATTCGGGGTCATCATTCTCGCGGCGCTGACGCTGTGGACCAACAGGGCCACGCAGGACGGCACGCGAGAACTGGCCCAGATCGCGGCTCGCCGCGCTGGCACGGCAAATACAGCCATCCGGTTCGGTGAAGCGACAACCGCCATGGGTATGCAGAAGCGCATGCTGGCCAGGAGCACGGCCTGGGATCTTCAATATCTCACCGCCCAATCCAAGCTTGCCCTGATCGTCGCCCAACTGGGTGGTAGCGGGCGGGTGTTCCGGATTTTCCTGCAGTCCACGATCCTGACGGTAGGCGCCCTTCTGGTCATCGATGGCAAGGCCAGTGGAGGCGTAATCCTGGCGTCGTCGGTGCTGTCCGGGCGCGCCTTGTCTCCGGTTGACCAACTCATTGCCAACTGGCGCAGCTTTGCCGCCGCCCGGGCCGGCTGGCAGCGCCTGAGCGTGATGCTGAACGCGATCCGTCCGAACCCGGACCTCACAGTCGTCCTTCCCCCTCCCTCCGGCGATCTGGTTCTGAATGACGTTTGGGTGTCTCCGCCGGGCAGCAATCGCTTCACGATTGGCGGCGTCACCATGACGCTGCGTCCGGGGCAGGCTCTTGGTGTGATCGGCCCCAGCGCGGCCGGCAAGACGACCTTGGCCAAGGCGCTGCTGGGCATTTGGAATGTCAGCCGTGGTTCGTTGCGGCTGGAAGGCGCGACCTATGATCAGTGGGATCGCGACACGCTCGGAAAGAGCTTCGGCTATGTCGCGCAGCAGGTCGAACTGTTCGAGGGAACGATTGGCGAGAATATCGCGCGCTTCGAACCGGATGCGAGTTCCGAAGCGGTCATTGCGGCAGCACGGGCCGCTGGAATGCATGAGATGATCGTCGGGCTGGAAAAGGGCTATGACACCTTGCTCAGCAATGGCGGAAACGAATTGTCGGCCGGGCAGCGACAGCGGCTAGGCTTGGCACGCGCCCTATATGGCGATCCATTCCTCATCGTGCTCGACGAACCCAATTCCAATCTTGACGCCGAGGGCGATGCCGCGCTGGCGCAAGCGATTATCGATGTGCGCAAGCGTGGTGGCATCGTCGTGTTGATTACCCATCGCCCGGCGGCGCTTGGCCCGATCAGCCACATTCTCTTGCTGCGAGGAGGCAAGATGGAGTCCTTCGGCGAAAGGGATAAGGTCCTGGCGCTGCTTGCCCCAACAACCGATCAGGCCTCGGGCAACGGCACTGTGGTGGCCTCCACTCGTGCGGGGAAAGTTGCATGAACCTGCCCCTGCGTCGCGATGACCCCAACCAGCAGCTCGCCCTTTTCCTCAGCGAAGCCAGCGAGCAGGAAGCGCAGAGCGCATTTGGCCTTCAACGGCTCATGTATGTTCTTGCAGGCCTGTTTGCGGCGCTGATGCTGGCGGCAGCCATCATCCCGATTGGTTCGGCGGTCATCGGCTCGGGTCAGGTGGGAGCGGAGTCACGCGTCAAGCGGATCGCCCACCCCACCGGCGGCGTCATCACCGAAATCCTGGTGAGCAACGGCCAACATGTCGCGCGCGGACAGCTGCTGATCCGCCTGGATAACAAGGTGACGGGCGCGGATGCCACCTATTCCAACCTGACGGTCGAACAATTGTTGGCGCAACGCGCCCGGCTGGAGGCAGAACAGCTGGGTTCTGGAAAGCTGCGGTTTCCGCCCGAGTTGACCCAAGCCAACACAGCGAGCGCCCGCCAAGCCATGGCTGACGAACAGCGGCTCTACACGATAAAGGCCAGCGAAGAGGCGGGATTACGCGCCCAGCTCGCCGCTCGCCAGACCCAATATAGCCAGGAGATCGCGGGCTTTCAGGCCCAGATCATCGCCTTGCAACGGCAGCGCACTCTCATCGAGCCCGAGCGACGCGGTGTGAAGGACTTATGGTCCCAGCAGCTCGTGACGATCAACCGAATGAACGAACTGGAGCGCACCGCCGCCAGCATCGATGGCAATATCGCCTCTCTCAACGCGCAGATCGCCCAGTCGCGCGCGAAGATCAGCGAGACGAGGGAACAAGCCATCCAGCTTGGTGACACGCGCCGGTCGCAGGCTGGGGTGGAGCTCAATCAGGTCAACACCGCATTGAACCAGCAGCGAGTACGTAGCGTTGCCGCCAGCGATCAGCAGACCAGAAGCGAAATCCGGGCGCCCTATGACGGCATTGTCGAGAAGATCGCCTTCGCCGCAGTCGGCGACGTAATCAAGCCGGCCGAACCCATCATGGAGATCGTGCCCGATCGCGATCAGATGATCGTCGAGGCAGCCCTCAGCCCGATGGATATCGATCGGGTCCGCTCTGGCCAAAAGGCACGCATTCGCTTTTCTTCGTTCAACAGGGCGGCGACGCCCGAGATTCCTGGACGTGTCACTTATGTTGCCAGCGACAAGTCTGTCGATCCCGAGGGCAAGAGCGCCTTTTACACCGCCCGGATCACCGTTGATCCTGCCGCGCTCAACGCCGCTGGGCTTCAGCTGAGGGGAGGCATGCCGGCGGAGGTTTATATCGAGACGGGCAATCGATCGATGCTGTCCTATATCACCAAGCCGCTGCGCGACCAGTTCGCCCGCAGCTTTCGGGATAAGTAAGCATGCTGCGTTTATCGGTTGCGTTGTTCATGGCGACGGCGCTCAGCGTGACGAGCATCTGCGCATCGGCGCAAACCGAACCTCAAGCCAGGACAGTCGACGGAGCTCCTTCGGCAAATTACGGTCAGATACCGACGCCATCGGTCTATGGATCGAAGCCAGCAATAGATATTGCTACTCCTGTCCAAACGCTCCACGAAGCGGTCAAACGTGCCTATTGGACCAACCCGACCCTGCTGGCGCAGCGGGCGCAACTCCGCGCATTGGATTACCGCTTGCCCCAGGCGCGTGCCGGCTATGGCCCCAAGCTCGATATCTCGGGAAGCTATGGTTATGAGAGAGACAATTTCGAACTGAGCACCGGTGGCTACATCGCGGCGGCTGACTGGACAGCAACGGCGGCAGCCGTTGTCACGCAACCTTTATACACCTTCGGGCGCATTGCCGCCGACGAACGCGGGGCGAACGCGAACATCTCTTTCGGACGCAATGCCCTTCGCGCCACCGAAATGAAGGTTTTGCTCAACGCTATTGTTGCCTATGCCTCATTCATCCGTGACAATGATGGCGTCATTATCGCGCGGGATAACCTGGCGCTGCTGGCCCGCGAATCTGCAGATACTGCGACCCGCCTGCATGCGGGGGAAGCCACATCAACAGATCATCAGCAAGTGGAGACCCGGGTCAGCCTCGGCAGAGCACAGCTCTATGCCGCTCAGGAGCAGCTCGAATCCAGCCGTGCTGAATTTTTGCGCGCTACCGGCGGCTTGCCGGGCGACCTGGCCGCCCCCCAATCGTTGAGCCTGCCAGTAGCTTCGTTGGAGGAAGCCTATGCCTTTGCCCAACGCAGCGATCCCATCCTAGCGGCGGCTTACTCTCGCGAGAAGGTATCGCGCGCCGCGCTTCAGGCCGCGCGAGCCGAACAGATGCCCCGCGTCGATCTGCGGGGTCGTGCCGAGTCGGGGACAATCCAACCGTACAGCAGCGCATTGCGACAGACGAGCCTGCGCGGCGAGGTAGTCGTCTCCGCCCCGATCTTCGATAGTGGCCTGCGCCGAGCGCGGATTGCTGAAGCCCGGGAGGCCAATGACTCGGACTGGCGGCTCATCGATGCGGCTCTCCGCGACAGCCGCGTCGAAGTAGCCTCAGCGTGGAATATGATGGTTGCCCAGCGTGCAAGCGTCGTGGAACTCATGGCGTCAGCAGATTCTGCCCAACGCGCATATGACGGGGCACTGCAGCAGGAGCGCGCTGGGTTACGCACCACGCTCGACGTCCTTGATCTGGCGCGGGAGTTGTTGACCGCTCGCACCGCGCTGAACAATTCAAGGACAGAAGCCTATCTCGCTGAGGCAAGGCTACTGGCTGCCATGGGCGCGCTGGATGGCCATTATCTGTTACCTGACGAGACGCTGTACGACCCCGACACCCATTATGCTCGCTCCCGCAATGATGGCGATGTTCCCTTGCTGACTCCGATGATCCGGGCGCTGGACGGTATTGGCTCCCGGTCGGAACTCGCGAACCGGACGATCCGCGATCCAACCGGTCCGATCACTACGCCGGGGTTGGTGGTCGATCAGGCGGCGGTTACTGCTATTCCCCCGCCTTCCCGGGAGACACCTCGGAACTGAAGAGGCGTCATCACCTCACCCGATCTGTAGGTATTCCGTTGACCCCTAATGGAGGCAAATCTACCGACAGCGGCTCTTTCACAAGTGGCTTGACACGATCAATGGCAATCCTATCCATTTCCACGCGCCGGGTATTTGATAAAAAGCGGGAAAAACAATTGCCTTGCAGAACGGGTGCTTAAAAGTTGTCATCATTCTAAGCATCTAAACGTGTCACCGATGGGCTGTTCTGTTGGCTGCGAAGAAATTCCTCAAGCGATGCGACGGGTATGAGCGTCATGCTTCCTACCTTGAGCGTCTCGATCGCCCCTTCTGCGATTAGCAGATAGAGCTTCGAACGACCAATGCCAGTCATGCGGCAGGCATCCTTGATCCGGACCGTGATGGGTGCGGGCGATGGGTCGAGGCTCATGGCTGTTCCTCCTGTTTCGTAAGGGCCGTCGCTTCGCCGCCGTTGGCTCGCATCAGCCGCTGTTCGACCAACTTCAGGAAGCTGCCATAGCGGGTCCGGCCCAGCCGGGCGGTGTCGCCGTCGAATGGCGGCTGATGGGCCACGAGCGTCAGCTGGTGGAGGATGAAGACCCCCAGCATCTCGGTCAGCACATCGACCTTGCGCTCGAGCCGCTCGGCGGTGCGGTTCTGCCGATCGAGCCGTGGCCCGAACCGCTGGTTCAGTTCCTGTGCGCCCTTGCGCTCGAGCCAGGCATTGAGCGCATCGGTCAGTATCTGCGTCTTGGAAGTGCCCGGGCTGGCGGTCAGCGCATCCAGCTTCGCCGACAGGTCATCGGGAAGATAGAATTGATGGCGGGTCTTGAACGTCTTCATGCCGCGCAGGATCAACCACGCCACGTTCAGGCAACAGCGCCTCCTTGGTGCCGTCGGGTGCCTTTGCGTCTCGGCCTGCGGCCGACCGCGCTCTGCTTCGCTTGTGCTTCACCGAGCCTGCACTGCGCTTGTCTCGTCCCTGCCGGGCGATGATCGCTGACGCGTGGGGCGCTGCCTGTGGCAAGCCCAAGCGGGCATCGCGGCCTGGCCGCGCTGGGGTCGGTTTGAAGGGCCGCCAGAAGTGCGGGGTGGGCGTCGGCTCCCTCTAGGCCCGTGCCGGCGGGCTGCAAGCCGGACTTGCCGGCTCCTTCTCTTGTGTTTCGGCCCTGCGGGTGCAGCCCGCCTCCCTGCCCGGGCCTGCCGTGCGCCTCCTCGCCGCCCACCCCGCCCTTCCGGCGGCCGGTGCTGGAAGGGCAGGAGAAAGGACATGGTCAAGGAGTTTCAATCGAACGGATCGCTGTACGACGAGGTGACCCAGCGCATTATCGCGCAACTGGAAGAAGGACGGCTGCCATGGGTGCAGCCTTGGGACAGCGGCAAGGCGGCGACGGGATTGCCGCGCAATGCTGTAACGGGACGCTGCTATTCCGGGATCAATGTGCTGATCCTGTGGGACCAACTTTTCGCCTGCGGCTATAGCCTGCAACGCTGGCTGACCTATAAACAGGCGCAGGCCTTGGGTGGCTATGTCCGCAAGGGCGAGGCGGGCACCACCGTTTGCTATGCCGACCGCTTCACCCCCAAGGACGAGCAGGAGAAGGCCCGCGACGAACAACGCGAGGCCCGGCAGATCGCTTTCCTGAAGCGCTTCACCCTCTTCAATGTCGCGCAGTGCGAGGACCTGCCCGAAGAACTGATGGCGGGTCCCGAAGTCCGCTTGCCCGAGGAGTTGGTGCCGCAGGCGCATCGACTGATCCGGGCCAGTGGCGCCGATGTCCGGGTGGGCGGGGAGAGCGCCTTTTATGCGCCTAGCCCCGACTATATCCGCGTGCCGGACCAGTCAGCTTACTATGAACCGATCAACTGGTATCGCACCGTGCTGCATGAGCTCGGGCACTGGACGGGCCATGCCTCGCGCCTCGACCGGCTCACCGGCGCGGGTTTCGGCAGTGCCGATTATGCCCGTGAGGAACTGTGTGCCGAGATGGCCAGCGCCTTCCTCTGTGCGGAACTGGGCATAGCACCTACAGTGCGGCACGCAGATTATATCGGCGCATGGCTCCAATTATCGCGAGGTGAGCATAAGTCGAGTAATCGCGAGGTGGCGGTAATGTGAAGGAGCGCGGCCAGATTGGCTGATGTCTGCGGTTTCCTGCCAACGTTCCTTCACATTATTTCAGAGCGTATCGAGCCAGATAAGCACGCTTGCATCGCGCTTCCACGATGTCTGACCGCCGGGTGTTGTCGGAACGGCGACCTGTTCCAGGGCCTTCCGCTTCGTTTCCAGATTGGCCCTGGCATAGTGGTTGGTCGTGTCGAGGCTCACATGGCCGAGCCAGCTACGGATGACCGTAACGTCGACGCCCGCCGATATGAGGTGCACGGCGGTGGCGTGCCGGAAGGCGTGCGGCGTCACATGCTTGGCACACAGCGTTGGCGTGGTTTCGCTCGCTGCTTTCACGTAGGCGGCAAGTTTGAACCGGGCGCCCGATGCGCTGAGCGGTTCGCCATAGCGGTTGACGAACAGCCGTTGGTCGGGTGACGGGGATGTTGAGGATTTCGACGCATTGCGCGATCGATGCGGGATCCCTGGTCGCCACGAAGTTGAAGAAGCTCCGGATCGCGGCAAGCCGGCAGTTGCGTGTCCCGATCGAGCCGCCGCGCTCGTGTTCGGCGTGCCTCAGGAACCCCAACCGGGCTAGCAGCATGAGGATCGCATAGTCCCGTCGCCCCATAGCCGTGCCTTGATCGCAGCCAGCGAG